>CAYOBQ010000027.1:0-63823 GCA_964402225.1 uncultured Nannocystaceae bacterium
TGAGTGCTGAAAGCCCTCCACACTCCCTCCGTCAGAATCGGGATATGCACCCAATGAAACTCGACGCGGACACCAGAGTCGCCCTCCTCGACCACGCCCGGCGCGCGCTCGAGGCGGCGGGGGGGGGAGGGCCAGCCCCCCCGACCCCGCCCCTTCTGCACCGCGACGACCTGGCCGAGCACGGCGGTGTCTTCGTCACGCTGAAGCGCTCCGGGGCTCTGCGGGGGTGCATCGGCTGCTTCGGTGGACGGGTGCCTCTCCCGGAGGCGGTGGCGCGAATGGCCCGCCAGTCGGCCGTTGAGGATCCTCGCTTCCCGGCGGTCACGGAGGCCGAGGTCCCAGGACTTCGGATCTCCCTCTCGATCCTCTCCACGCGTCGGCCCTGCGCCGATCCCATGGACATCGAGGTCGGGCGCCACGGCGTGGAGATCGAGCGCGGCGACCGGCGCGGCGTCTTCCTTCCCCAGGTCGCTCCAGAGCAGGGCTGGGATCGCGCGGCGTTGCTGCGGCACCTCTGCACCAAGGCGGGCCTGCCCACGGACGCCTGGCGCGCCCCCGACGCCCTCCTGTGGACTTTCGAAGCGACGGTCTTCGGCGAATGATCGCGCTGCTCGTGCTCCTCGCCCAGCCGCCGCTCGCCGACGCCCTCGTAGTCCCCGAGGGGCGCACGGAAGCCCTGCGCGCGGTCTTCTCCTTGGATGCAATCGAGCTGAAGGCGGCGCGCGGCTCGTCCCTGACGAGCGCCGTCGCGGGCGTGGTCGCCGACGAGGAGGCGACCTTCGAGGACCGCGTGCTCGCGGTCCGAGTAGCGGCGCTCCTAGGACGGTGCGGCAGAACGTTGACGCTTCGCCACCTCTGCCGCACCGTCCCAGGCGGCGAGGGCGCCGTCGCCGCGCTGAAGGGCCTGCTGCTCGCGTTGGACACGCCGGAAGCGATCGCCCTGGCCCGAGAGGCGGCCCGCGCCCTGCGCCAACTCGGGAGCCCGGCCCTCGGCGTGGCCGCCGGCGCCCTCGACCCGGAAGTGCGCGCGATGGCCGCCGCCGCGGGCGTCGCCGCCGATCGGCTGTGCCCCGCCCTCGGAGGCGACGCCTGGCCCCAGGTCCGAGCCGCCGCGGCCCGTGGCCTCGCGGAGCACCCTGAGCTTGCCGAGTGTCTCGGCGCCGCCTTCGCCGATGCCGATCCCACCGTGGCGCTCGCCGCGATCGAGGCCGCTGGCCGCGTGGCCCTGCCTGCGCTGCGCGGGCCCCTGCGCAAAGTCGCGGGTGACGCGAAGGCCGTGGTCCCGCTCCGCGCCGCCGCGTTCCTCGCCCTCGCGCGCGGCGGGGACGCCGAGCCCGCGCGCAGAGCCCTCGCCACCCACCTCGAGACCGGCAAGATCGAGCCGCTCGCCGTCGCCGCGGTGCGCGCCCTCGCCGCGAGCGGTGATCTCGAGCGCCTCCGGGCGGCCGCTGGCTCCGACTCCGAGCGCGTCAAGCGCGTCGCCGAGAGGGCGCTCGCCGCCGCGGAGCCGCCCGCTTCACAACCCCAAGCCCCCGATCCGGCCGACGCCGATCCAGAGTGAGCCCGACATCGCACCGACGATTCAGTGCAATGTCATCGTGGGCGGGTGAACAGCAGGAACGCCATCGCGGGGCGTTTCGATGAGTCGCGCATCGCGAACTGCACGCCATCGTAGGTCCAACCCAATCGCGTCCACTCGTTGACGAGGCGGGTCAGCTCATCGTCCGTCACGCAGCTCGTCTCCACGTACTTGAATTCTGTTTCCATAATTCCGATGGGGTTATGTGAAAAAGATTTGTCACCACTACGCGTCTTCAGCATCATCGAGTGCATGACGCTCGCCAACACGCTACTCGAAGGCGCCAGCACCGAAGAGGTGCTCGCCTGGGCATACACCACCTTCGGGGACCGGGTCGCGATGTCGACGGCCTTTGGGCCCAGTGGGGTGGTGCTGATGCACCTCGCGAGCCGGTTGAACCCCGGCGCCCGCGTCTTCTTCGTGGACACCGGCTTCCACTTCCACGAGACGCTGTCGATGGTCGAACGCGTCCGGCGCCGCCTCTCGCTCGAGATCGAGGTCGTGAAGCCGCGCCTCACGGTCCGAGCTCAGGCCCTCGTCCACGGAGACCGCCTCTTCGTGGTCGACCCGGACCGCTGTTGCGCCCTGCGCAAGGTCGAGCCCACCCAGCGAGCGCTGGCAGATCTCGACGCGTGGATCACCGCGCTGCGGCGCGACCAGGGACCCAGCCGCTCCCGAACACCCGTCGTGGCGCACCGCCCGCAGGCCGATGGCCGCTCGCTGGCGAAGATCGCCCCCCTGGCGCGATGGACCCGCGAGGACGTCTGGCGTCACGTCTTCGCCCACGACCTGCCCTACAACCCGCTCCACGACGCCGGCTACCCCTCGGTGGGCTGCCGCCCGTGCACCCAGGCCGCGGAGGATCCCACCGACGAGCGGTCCGGCCGCTGGTCGGGGCACGGAAAGACCGAGTGCGGCCTGCACACGATGATCTGAACTGGCCTACTGGTTCGTGATGCAGATTCCGTAGCCGCGGACCGGTCCGCGCTGCGTCACCAGCGCCTCGCGGCACACCTGGAACTCGGGGCAAGGCGCCTCGTAGCCGGCGGTGTCGCACAGGATTCGGCAGATTCGGTTGCCGTTGGGGGGACCGATGCACAGCAGCCCCTCCGCACAGTTGTCTCCGCCGCCGTCGGCGCCGCCGCAGGGCGCTCCGGGGGCGTTGCCGGGGCCGTTCGACGGGAAACAGGAGCCGACGATGGCGCCGTCGTTGCGGATCGCGTAGGTGCACTTCTCGCCCTCGTCGCACCCGGCGCCGGTGAACCAGTTGCAGCCCCGGGGGGCGCACAAGCCGGCGCCCGCAACACCGGTGGCCTCCGATAGGTCGGCGCAGCGCCCCTCGTCGGGGCACATGTTGTCGGCGGCCCCCGGACGGCAAGCGGGCTGGCAGACGCTGTTGTTGCAGACCTGACCCTCCACGCAGGGTTGCGGGATGTCGGTGTCCTCGTCGACACAGTCGTCGCCTTGGCGGAGCTGGCCCGGGGCGCGACAGAAGGTGCCGCCGCCGCGCAGGTGGCAGTAGGGGCGGTCGGGATCGTCGCAGCCCTCATTGTTGACCACGTTGCACCCGTCCCCTTGCTGACATCGGCCGACGTGCGCCTGGGCGCCGGGCACGTGGACGCAGAACTGCCCCGGGCTACACGCCCGCGCCAGCTCCCTCGGGTCACACTCCTCGCCGTCGAGGGGTCCCACATCAGGGGGCGGCCCGACCCGCATGTCGGGATCCGGGACCACCGCCATGTCGGGATCCGGGACGACCATCATGTCGGGATCCGGGACCAGCGCCATGTCGGGGTCGGGGACCACCGCCATGTCAGGGCTGACGACCACGCCCACGTCCGTCGTGAGACCGTCGCCGTCGGCGCCAGCGTCGTCTAGCGCCGCGTCTTCGACGCAGCCAAAGAATACGCAGAGGGCGGCCAAGCCCCACAAACGCGTCCGCATGCATGCTCCCCGGATGAACGATGGCTCCGCAGGATGGCGCATCGAGCCCCAACCGATCAACGCGGGGCCCACCTTCTTTACCGTCCCGCCCACAGCGGCTAGGTTCGTAGCCCTCTACGGCATGCCGAGCTCGCGCACCACTCGCGCCCATCTGCCGGCCGGCACCGTGCTGGATGGGCGCTTTCGAATCGGGGAGCCGCTCGGCAGCGGCGGCATGGGTACCGTCTACCGTGCGGTCCAGACCACGATGGGGCGCCCGGTCGCCGTGAAGGTCCTCCGCAAGGAGATCGCCCGCGACCCGATGGCGGTGAAGCGCTTCCACCGCGAGGCTCAGGCCGTCAGCGTCCTCACCCACCCCAACGTCGTCACGGTCCACGACTTTGGACAGCTCGCCGACGCCACGCTGTACCTCGTGCTCGAGCTCATCGAGGGTCGCGACCTCGCGAACCTGATCGAAGAGCAGAGACCCCTGCCGCCCGAGCGCGTGGTGCACATCGCCCGTCAGATCCTCGACGCGCTGGAGGAGGCCCACAGCCGCGGCGTGTACCACCGCGACCTCAAGCCCGAGAACATCCTGCTGTCCCACCACGCGGGGAACATCGACTTCGTCAAGGTCGTGGACTTCGGCCTCGCGAAGGTCAGCGCCGAGGCCACGCTGACCAAGACCGGCGAGGTCTTCGGCACCCCCGTCTACATCTCCCCCGAGCAAGCCCGCGGCCTGCGCGCCGACCATCGCGCCGACCTGTACGCCATGGGCGTCGTGCTCTACGAGATGCTGACCGGCCACCCGCCCTTCCGCGGCAACTCGGGGATGGCGCTGTTGATGAAGCACATGCGCGAGCGCCCGCCCTCCTTTGTCGAAGCGGCGCCGCAGGTCGAGCTGGGCGCAGCCCTCCAACAGACGGTGATGCGCGCCCTATCGAAGCGCCCCGAGGACCGTTTCCAGTCCGCCGCCGAGATGCGCGACGCGCTGCTCGCAGGGCTCGAGTCCCACGGCCACGAGTTCGCCACGGACCCCTGCGCGACGCAGCTCGATGACCCGAACGCCACCGATCCCAGCCTCTCGCCGCCGCCGGAGGCGGGGATGGCGCCCACCGCCGAGCTCTCGGACGCCGAATCGCAGAAGCTGCGGCGGATGGTCGCCGAGCACGCGCGCGACGCGCCCCCCGCGGTGGGCCTCGAGTCGGAGTCGACGGAGCTCGTCGACCTCGAGGCGATGGGGGTCAAGCCGTCTCCGAAGCGCGTCGCGGCCATCGCGGCCGGGGCTCTGCTGCTGCTCGTCCTGGCCGTGTGGGCGATGTCGTCCCCCGAGGCGCCCACGCCGACCACCGCCATCGTGCCACCGCCCACGCCGGCGGCTCCTCCACCGAAGAAGAGGGCCCCGGTGAAGACGGCGCCGGCGGCGCACACCGTCGCCCTCGCTTCGACGCCGAGGGGCGCGGCCGTCGAGGTCGCCGTGCGCTCACCGGGGGCGACCGCCGACGTCGTCCACCGCTTTGCCGACTCCCCGGCGCGGCTCTCGGTCTCCGCCGGGAGCCACGTTCGCGCGACCTTCCAACTCGCGGGCCACGCGCCGGCCACCGTGTCCTGGACCTCCGACGGGGATCGGGAGCTGGTGCAACACCTCATCGCCCGGCCGGAGCCCGCGGCGCCGAGACCGGCCCGCAAGGCGCGGGCAGAGCCGGTCCGGAAGAGAGCCCCGGCACCGCCGCCCAGGTCCGCGCCCGCCGCCCCAGAGCCCGAAGAGGAGCTCGACGACCTCAAGTGAGGCGCGAGACCCCCCGCCCGCGTGGTAGGTTTCGCCCGTGAGAATCTGTCCGACCTGCGACCAGCAGTTCGACGAGGCCGAGCGCACCTGCCCCGACGATGGGGCCACGCTCCTCGTCGTCCACGACCCCAGTCAGGAGCAGGAAGACCGCCTCCTCGGGATGGTCATCGACGGCCGCTACCGCATCGACAGCAAGCTGGGCGAGGGCGGCATGGGCGCCGTCTTCCGCGGCACCCAGACGGCCGTCGGTCGTGAGGTCGCGATCAAGGTCCTCGCCAAGGGCGTCGCCACCGACGTCAACGCCGTCAAGCGCTTCATGCAGGAGGCCAAGGCCGCCTGCGCCCTCTCGCATCCCAACACGATCACCACCCACGACTTCGGGCAGACCGAGGACGGGCTGCTCTACCTGGTCATGGAGCTGGTGAAGGGGGACACCCTCGCGGCGCTGCTCAAGCGCGAGGGGGTGATGCGCCCGTCCCGGGCGGTCCGCATCGCCGGTCAGATCCTCCACGCGCTCTCGGAGGCCCACGGGCTCGGCATCATCCACCGCGACCTCAAGCCCGACAACGTTCTGGTCGCGCCGCGCGCCGGGAACCCGGACTTCCTCAAGGTCCTCGACTTCGGACTCGCGAAGCTCACGGAGGGCAACCCCGGCAACACCGGGCTCACCCAGACGGGGCAGGTCTTCGGCACGCCGGGCTACATGTCGCCGGAGCAAGCGCGCGGCGAGGTCTGTGACCTCCGAGCCGACCTCTACGCCGTCGGCGTGATGCTCTACGAGATGCTGGGCGGACGACGACCCTTCGACGGCGACAGCCCCCTCTCGGTGCTGGTGAAGCACATCCAAGAGCCCCCCCCTGACTTCACCGCCCTCGATCCCCCCGTGCAGGTGGCCGATCCCCTGCGCGAGGTGGTCTTCCGCACGCTCGCCAAGCCCCGGGAGTCCCGCTACGAATCGGCGAGCGAGATGAACGAGGCGCTGGTCTCGGCCCTCGACGCCTCGGGCATCGCGCGGACCTCCTTCACCGGCCCGGTCGCGCCGGCGCCGCCCAGCGCGTCGGCGAGCAGCCCATCACTCGCTTCGGGTCAGCACTCGGCGCCGCCCTCGAGCGGTCCGCAGCTCACGCTGGGCTCGGGCATCATGGGTCAGGTCAGCCTGCCGGCGGGATCCCTCCCGGACGCCCCGCGCCCGGCGTCCAAGGCGCCACTCCTGGCCGTCGGCGTCGTTCTGCTTCTCGGTGGCGGTGGCTTCTTCGCCTGGCAGTCCGGCGCCTTCGCCGACGGCACCTTGCCAGATCAACCGCCCGAGCCCACCGCCGCCCCGGTCGCGGCGGCGCAACCGAGGCCCGCCCCACCGGCAGCGAAGCCCGCGGCCGCGCCGAAGCCGCCGGCCATGGTCGCCGTCAAGGTCACGGCCCAGCCCGTCGTCACGGCGGTCGCCGTCGAGATCTACGCCGGCGGCGAGCTGAAGGAGCTCGCCGTGAAGACGCCTGGCAGCTTCGAGGTCGCCGAGGGCGCCAACCTGCGCGCCACCTTCTCCGCCGAGGGGCATCGGCCCGAGACGGTGAAGAGGGTCGCCGCCGAGGGGGTGGTCCTCCACGCCGCGCTCGCGCGGGAGAAGCCGGCCGCCAAGCCAAAGGTGACCCGCAAGTGGCGGCCCCGTCCGAAGACGAAGCCGACGCCGAAGCCCGTGGCGGCCACCCCGCCGCCGCCGAAGCCGGTGGCCGCGCCGCCCAAGCCCAAACCCCAGCCCAAGCGCCCCGCTCGGACGCCCATCGACGACTTGAAATGATGTCATCCTCAGCCGATTTCCGCCTGACGCTCACCCAGCACGTCCTCGCCAACCAGTCCCAGCACCCCGGCGCACGGGGCGAGCTGTCTGCCCTGCTCACGCAGATCGGGGTCGCGGGCAAGCTGATCAGCGCCCAGGTCCGACGGGCGGGGATCATCGAGCTGTGGGGCGGGACCGGCCAGACCAACATCCAGGGAGAGCAGGTCCAGAAGCTCGATGACATCGCCAACGACACCTTCATCGAGGTGCTACGTCGCTCCGGCTGCGTGGCCGCGATGGCGTCGGAGGAAGAGGACGACATCGTCGTCGTCGAAGACGAGCTGGCGGGGGACTACGTCGTCGCCTTCGATCCCCTCGACGGCTCGAGCAACATCGAGTCCGGCATCACCATCGGCACCGTCTTCGCCATCTACCCCAAGATCAGCGAGGGTCCCGCGTCCGCCGCTGATCTGCTTCGCCCCGGCCGCGAGCTGGTGGCGGCGGGCTATCTCATCTACGGCTCCTCGACCCTGCTCACCTACACCGCCGGGAACACCGTCGATGCCTTCACCCTCGACCCCTCCTGCGGTGAGTTCTTCCTCGCCCGGAAGAACATGCGTCTCGACCGCCCCACCCGGATGCTCTCGATCAACGAATGCAACGAGGCCTACTGGCCCCGCTGGGTGAAGCCGTACGTCGAGGAGTTGAAGGCCCGCAACACGCCGGGAGAGCAGCACCTCACGTCCCGCTACGTAGGCTCACTCGTGGCCGACTTCCACCGGAACCTGGTCTCCCACGGGCTGTTCCTCTACCCCATCGACACGCGCACGGGCCGCGGCAAGCTGCGGCTCCTCTACGAGTGCAACCCGTTGGCCTTCATCGCCGAGATCGCGGGCGGAGGCGCCAGCATCGGTGATGGCCATGTGCTCGACGTGCAGCCCGACCAACTCCACGACCGCTGTGGGTTCATCGCCGGCCCCAAGCAAGACGTCGCCTTGGCTGAAGACTTCGCCCGCCGCCACGGATAGGGGTTCACAGCGGGACGGCGGCGCCCAGGCTCCACTCCCAATCGCTGGCGGAGCCGTCTACCCCGTCCGCCAACAGCCAACGCAGGTCCGTGCGGAGCACCAGCCCCTCCCTCGCCGGCCACTCCAGACCGCCGCCGGCTGACGCCCCGGCGTCGACGTCGGTGCCGAAGTCGTCGGTCGAGGCGGCGACCACCGTGGGTCCCATCGCGACGAAGGGGCGCACCGCCCACTCGCCGATGTCGTAGCGAAACTCGAAGCGGCCCTGGACAGCCTGAAACCCCGAGTCGTCGTCGAACCGCCCGAACAAGAACGCGAGATCGGCCTCGAGCTCGACGAGCAGCCAGGGGACAGACAGCGTCGCGCGCGCCCCCAACATGGGCGCCGCGATCGGCTCCACGACCGTCCCCTCGCCCGTGAGGTCGCGTTGCGCGTCGTAGAGCTGCGCGCCGAGGTAGCCCCCCACCGCGAGCCGGTGGCCAGGCGCCTCCTCGGCCGCGAAGGTGGGTCCACAAAGACACAGGCAGAGCGCGATTCCGGCGGTGACCGGCCTTCGCTTGTGGTGCACGTCAAGTCCCCGACGAGATGAGCCGATGGCAGGAGGGTATAGGCCACTCTCGCGGTGAGCAATCGGAGTCCCACCCTGACCGAGCCCGCACGATTCCTGATCCTCCACGAGGACCCGCCGAGCCTGCTCGCGATCAAGCGAGGCATCGAAGGTGCGGGGGCCCTCGCCTTCGGGGCGCGCAGCGCGGGGAAGGCCGTGGCGCGCATGGACGCCGGGGAGGTCTTCGACGCGGTGGTGTTGCCCTGGGGCCTGGCGGACCAAGGCGCCTGCGACCTGGTGTGGCGTCTCGAGCGGGCGGGCCTGCGCGCGCCCTTCCTGATGACCTTCTCCCGCGCGTGGCAGCGGGACGACGCCGCCCGCGCCCTCCAGCTCGGCTACGACGCCTTCTTCGGCAGCCCCGTGGACGCGCGCGAGCTCTGCCGCGAGCTGCTCACGCTCCGGGGCGGACAGATCGCGGCGAGCCGCCTCAAGATCCTCGAGATGGGCGGTGACGCGCTCCTCCGCGGCGGCGGACAGCTCTGGAATCACACCGGCGACCCCGAGTGGCGCGAGCGCATGGCGGGCCTCGCCGGCCGCTGCTCGACTCGGTTCGCGAGGCGCACAGACCGCGTGAGGCGGGTGCTCGAGGCCCTCGACAGCGCCGCCGGCCGCACCATCGACGCGGGCCTCGCAGAGTGCGCCCGTCGGGCCTGCCTCGGCGAGGCCGTCGCCCAGATCGCGGCCAGCCACTCCATCGGAACGGACCTGCTCGAGCGCCTGCGGGGCGCCGCCGACAAGCTGCTGAGCGCCGCCGCCGATGTCGGCGCCGTGTTGCGCAAGGTGGTGGAGCGCGCCCGGGAACGCGACGCGCGCGCCGCCGGCTCTCCCGAGTTCCAGGCCCTGTGCGCCAGCGCCTCCGAGGTGCTCACAGAAGCGCCGGTCCAGCGCTTCGTCGAGCGGCTGGCGAAGATGCTCCGGCTGAGGTCGGGGCCCATCAACGCGCTCCCCGAGGAGCGACTGCGCGCCGTGGCGGCTCACTTCATCGGGACGCCGCGGGAGCACGACGCGCTGGCTCAGGCGCGGCTGGAGGTGATGGGAGACGTGCTCGCCCGGGCGCGCGACGCGGGGACCCTCGAGCCCGCCGACGTCGCGACGCTGGGGACGCTGCTGTCGTGCGACGACCCCTACGCCGAGGAGACGGCTGGCCAGCTCATCATGGCCGCGAGCCGAGACGGCGCCCCACCGGTCGCCCCCCCCGCCGACGTCAATCGGCTGGTGGAGGACGCCCTCGCCTCGGCGGTCGAGGCTGACCCGGCCCAGCGCGGACGGATGCGCACGCTCTCGCAGCGCCTGGACGACATCGTCGGGAGCGGCGCTCCAGGGGGAGAGATCGAGCGACGGCACCTCGAGGGGGCGCTGGAGATCCTCGAGAGCACCGGCGCCACCTACTCGGAGACGGCCCTCGCGGCGACGACCCTCGACGCCGTGAAGGGCGCCTTGTCCAGCGGTCCCGGGGAGGTGCCGACGGCCGAGCTCGCCCTGCTCGAGGGGCTCGGGGTCGCGGCACCCGACCAGGCCGCGCGGATGGCGCGGTTCCTGGAGTCGAACCAACGACCGCTCACGATGTCCGAGGTCGCCAAGCTCGCCGCCGCGGCGCGCACCCAAGCCGGTCTGCTCGAGCTCCGGGGCGCACTCGACGAATGGCCGCCGCCCCCCGCGCGCCTCCAGCCGACGGAGCGCGCGACGGCGCGGGCCCACGCGGAACAAGCATGCGCCGACCTGGGCGTCCCCCCCTTCGGCGAGCTCACGTTGAGCGAGTCGCGCCGGATCCTCGACACCGAGCCGCGCACGACGGGCGCCGCTCATGTCGCGCTGCGTCGGATCCAGGACGACGCGGCCCGGCGGGCAGCGGTGGAGCGGTTCATCGAGGGCGATCACCCGGTCGCCGCGCTCCACGCAATGCTCGAGGCCGCCACCGAGGAAGAGCCGGCCCTCGGCGCGGCGGTCCGCGAGAAGCTCGGGCTCCCGGCGAAGGGGCTCGCCCACGCCGACGTCGTCGCCCTGGTCCGCGGGGGCAACATCCGCGGCGCGATGGTCGCGGCGTTTCAGCTCCCCTCTGAGAGCCCCCGGACGGTCGCCGTGCTCAACCAGGTCGCGCTCCAAGCCGAGCACCAGGGGGACACGGCCCGCGCCGCCGAGCTCTACGAACGCGCCCTGAGGCTTCAGCCCAAGCGGCTCAACACTCAGCTCAACCTCGCGCGGATCAAGATCCGCCTCGCGCGCCCCGACGAGGCCCGTCCACTGCTGGAGCACATCCGCTCGGTGGCCCCCGGCTTCGGTGACAGCGACGCCTTGTGGGACGAGTTGGCGCTCGCGTCGTAGCCTTGTGCTAGAACGCCCGCATGGAGGCGGGTCTCCGCGTAGCGCACCTGGTCGCGACCGCCGTGTGGACCGGCGCCCTGCTCATCCTGATCTTCAGCCCGAGGGGCCGGGCGCCGCTGCTGTATCGACTCCTGGTCGCCCCGGGCTTCTTCGCCACCGCGCTGACGGGCATCTGGCTGCTCCACCGCGAGCCCGCGCTGCTGAGGGTCTCGTCGTTCCACCTGAAGCTGGGGGCGGTGGCGCTGCTCATGGTGGCCGACCAGCTCGCGCTCCGCGGCGGGACACGCCGCCCGTTCGCGTTGCTCGCGGCGGCCCTCAGCCTGGTGGCGATCGCGGTCGCCACGTCGTTGTTGGGATGAACGGGCGCTGTGCTAGAACTCTCGGATGGATCTGGCGTGGGGATGAATCGGCGGGAGCTCCTGGGGGCGTTGGCCGGCGCCTGTGTGGTGTGGCCCGGTGCGGGGCGCGCGACCGCCCGGGTCAGCGCCACGCGCGTGCGTCCGGGGGCGCTGGTGACGCTGCGCTGCCCCGGGGCGGACGCCTACGAGGTGAGCGCCGCGGGCTGCGCGCCGACTCGGGTGCCGGCCCACGGCCGTTGTCGAGCGCCGCGGATCAGGACCAATCGAGAGTGGACCGTGATGTGGTGCACGCCGCTGGCCGGCGAGCGGCCGATCGGTGAACCGGTCGCGGTGTCGGTGCTCACCGTTCGCGTGGGATACGGGGCGTGATCCGAACGCTCGCCGTCGCGCTGTTGCTGGTGGGACAGGCTGGCGCGCGCATCAAGATCGATCGCTACGAGCCCGCGCCGCTGCCTACCGTCCGGCTGTGGATCACGCTGCTCGACGACCGCGACCGCCCCCTGCCCCCCGATGGGGTCGACGCCTTCTCGGTCTACGCCGACGGGCGGGTGCTGGGGGAGGTCGACGCCCGCACGGCCGGCGATCTGGGGGAGGCGATCGCGGTGGCGGTGGTGCTCGACGCGCGACAACCTGAGCCGTGGCGCGCGGCGCGCGCCGCCTTCGAGGGGCCGCTCGCGGCGCTCCCGGAAGGTGCGCGCGCCTTCGCGCTGGTGCACCACGGCGATCTCGATCGGTTCCCGAAGGAGGGGTGGTCGAAGTCGCCCGGGGGCATCTCGAACTCGCTCAGCGACGTCCACGGCGTCGAGAGCGAGCGCCCCCGGCTCTTCAAGGCCCTCTCCCGAGCGCTGGAGGCCTTCCCGCTGAAGGAGGGCGTCGACGCCGAGGACGAGGACGTGCTGCCGGAGCTGAAGGGCGACGAGGACTTCCCCGCCGACCGGCTGCTGGTGGTGGTCGGCGACGGGCACCTCGAGACCAACCCCAGCGCCGACGTGCACGAGCGGCTGCGAGTCCTCATTCGGCTCGCGGGACGGCGCGGAGTGCGGGTCATGGCCGTCGGCTTCGCGGAGGACGCCGAGCACCTCCGGGCGCTGGAGGTCCTCGCGCGCAAGACGGGGGGGACCTACCGGTCGGCGCCGACGGGGCAAGCCGTCACCGATCATGTGAAGGCCGCCTTCGCGGAGATGAGCGGGCGCTACGCCCTGGAGGTCGACCACCCGGGGCTGAGTCGGGGCGACCGCGCCAACTTCCTGGTCAAGGTCCGCTTGCGCGGTGGCGCGACGGACGCCTCGCGGGAGTACACCGCGCGGATCGGGAACCGCCTCGGCTTCTGGGCGCGCGTGGTCGACACCGTCAGCGACATCTGGGAGCGGTGGCCGTGGTGGGCGCGGGCGCTGGTCATCGGCGGCGTAGCGCTGGTGATCGCGCTGGTGGTCCTGGTCGTGCTCATCCGTCGGATGAAGAAGCGGCGGAAGGCCGCCGGCGCCGCCGCGGCGGCCCGGGCGGAGGCCCTCGCGGCCCGAAGGCCGTGCCCGGTCTGCGGCCAGGTCATGATGCCCGATTGGACCGAGTGCCTCTTTTGCGCGCAGGCCCAGGCCGCGGTGAAGCCGATGCGCTTCCGGCTGACGGGACGCAGCGGGATCTGGGCCGGGCAGGTCCACCGTTTCGACAAGGATCTGGTGACGCTGGGGGCTGCGCCGACCTGTGATATCCAGGTCCTCGACCGCGGCGTTCAGGCCGAACATTGCGGGCTACGCGATCGCGGCGACGAGTTCTTGCTCACGGACTTCGCCACCGACATCGGCACCTGGCTCAACGGCGAGCGCGTCACGCAGTCACCGCTCGGCGAGGGGGACGTGATCCGCGTCGGCGAGTGCGAGTTCGTCTTCGGGGTGGAGGTCTGATGGGTCTTCTGGTCTTCAACTCCCAGAGCAGCCACGACATCGGGGTGCCCGTCGTGCGCTACGACGAGGCCGCGGCCCCCAGCTTCTACACGCCGGGCTCGAGGCTCGTGCGCTACCCCTTCGAGCCCGCCCAGACGCGCAAGAAGCGGGTCAACAAGGTGGTGCTGCATCACGACGGGATGGGCACCAGCCGGGGCTGCTTCGGCGTGCTACGCCAGCGACGCCTGTCGACCCACATCATGATCGACCGCGACGGCACGGTGTACCAACCGATGGCGCTCCAGGACGTCGCGATCCACGTCGCAGGGCACAACCACGAGAGCATCGGGATCGATCTCAACAACCCGGTGCGCCGCGACCGGCTGCGACGGGGCGACCCCGGCGGGAAGGTCTTCCAGCAGCGGATCAACGACGGCGTCCACAAGAGCCTGGGCTACACCGACGCACAGTACGAGTCCCTGGCGGCGGTGCTCGAGGGCATCTTCCAGCTCTTCGGCGAGGGCATCCGCCGCGAGGCTCCCATCGGCGAAGACGGCCGGGTCGTCGCGCGCTGCCTCACCAACCCCAAGGACTTCTCGGGGATCGTCGCCCACTGGCACCTCAAGGCGTCGAAGTGGGATCCCGGGCCCGGCTTCGACTGGGAGCGAATGCTGGTCGGCGTGCGCGCCAGCCGGGTCTTCTACCCCATCACCCTGCCGGGCCAACGCAACCTGGGTCAGGTCTCGAAGCGGCACGCGAGCGACCTCGCGCAGGGGTACTTCGAGCACATCGAGGCCGGCGACGGCGGCTTCTTCCCGGTCGGCGTCAACCAGGCGTGGCACACCGGCGCCCACCTCCAGTTGAGGAAGGAGGGGGCACCGGTCCTGGCCCCGGCGAAGGGGCGAGTCCTCGTCGCGAGAAACGCCGAGCGCACGCCGAAGCTGGGCGACGCCAACGTCGTCGTCCTCGGCCATGAGCTCGAGGTCGGCGACCGCAAGCTCGAGTTCTTCACCGTGCTCTCACACGTGCGCTTCCAGCCGGAGATGGGCAGCGAGAGCCCGATCCCCTGGATGAAGCGCCTCGCGACGAAGCCCCCGCCGGATCTCCCCGACGACCAGGACGAGCCGCGCTCCTGGCCCGGGGCCAACGCGCTGAGGCGGGGCTGGGTGGCGTTGCTCGACGTCCCGGTGGAGGCCGGCGAGGTGGTGGGCCACGCGGGCGTCTTCAGCTCTGACCCCAACAGCGCCCCCCTGCCGATGATCGACGTCGCGACCATCTCCAAGCGACCCCTCTTCCCCAAGTCGGACCGCACCTTCGAGGTGGTCGACGACGACGACGACAACGGGCTCTTGTGCAACTCGCGCGCGGTCTGGCGGCGCCTCGTCGTCGAGCCGGAGGAGCTCGATGGCCTCGTCCGAGGCGGCTACCCCCTCGCCCCGTCGGAGGTTCGGGACGCCTACGCCGAGCGGAGCAGCGCGCGGGAGCTGCGCCGACTCGCAGTCCGGCACGTCACCGAGTGGAGCGAGCAGACCGATCTTCGCGACCTCTTTGGCGGCGGGGTCGACTTCGAGTGGTACGCGCTGCGCGACGAGAAGAGACACAAGGCCCTCTTCCGCCCGTTTCTGTGGTGGGACGCGGGCGTCACGAAGCACGCCAAGCTACCGAAGGACGGGCTCGTCTACGCCTACCACCCCATCACGCTGCTCACGGTCCTGGGCATGGGCCAGGCCCGGACGGCGATGTCGGTCGGCCAGAGCGGCGCTCAGCAGGGGCTCGACGACGACGCGCTGAAGGACCAGAAGAAGAAGGAGCGCACGGAGCTCGGCGACCTCTACAACCACGAGCACTTCGACACCCGGGACTTGAAGGCCGACGAGGACGTCGACGACGTGGAGGGCACGAGCCCCGAATGGGAGCTGTGGATGCGGTGGGAGCAGGGGGAGTGGCCCCCGCCCGAGAAGTAGTCATCCTCAGCCGCGGCTGCGGACGTGGACACGCTTGCCGTCGAACACCACCGCGAGCTCGTAGACCGGACCGGCGCCGGCCGCGACGAGCTCGGCGGCATAGGCCCGGCCCTCGAGCTGCTCGTGTGCCGCGTCGAGGCTCGACTCGACGGTGACATCGACGCGGCCGAACCCGGACTCGCGGTTGGAACGGACGCGCCAGTCCGGCTCGAGGTGGAGCAGGAGACCCGCCAGAAAGGCATGGTAGATACGCTCCCGCGGCACCTTGCCGAAGTCGTGGAAGGACATCGCGTCGCGCAGCAACATGCCCAGCAGACCCTCGAAGGACTCGAGGTCGCCTTCGAGCAGGGCGCGGCCCATGACAATCGAACGCCCGCGCGATCTCGATGCCGATCGACTCGAGACAGGCCGACCACGTGCCCCGCTTGACGTCTTTGAACGTCATGTGCACGACGGGATGGCGTTGGAAGTGGGCTCGCGCCGCGGCGTCCTCCCACACGGCGAGCCCCTCGAATAGCGAGCTGGCGTCGATCTCACTGCGCTCCACGAACGCGCGGAGCGTGCTGAGGTTCAGCGTCTTTCCGAAGCGCCGCGGCCGGGGAAAGAGCTTCACCTCACCGTCCAGCCGGAGGACGTGCGAGACGAAGTCGGTCTTGTCGATGTAGGTGGCCCCCCGCTCGCGCAGCTTGCGAAAGTCCGAGGTCCCCAAAGGGGCGATGAAGCCCATGCCTCATCGTCCCCGTCGCTCGCCGAACGGTCAACCGCATGGGAGGAGCAGGGCCCTCCAGACGCGCTCACAGGTGCGGTGCAGTGGCGTGGTAGGCTCAAGGGATGCGACGCTTCAACGTCTCCGGGCCTTGCGATCCGCTGGACCACTACATGCTGCCACCGGAGCCCCGGTTGCCCGAGGCCCGGCTGCTGGTGGAGGAGAAGGCCTACTTCGTAGTGCACGCCCCCCGGCAGACGGGCAAGACCACGACGCTGCGGGCCCTGGCGCGCCGGCTCACGGCCGAGGGGCGCTACGCGGCGCTCCACTTCTCCTGCGAGCTCGGCGAGTCGGCGAAGGAGGACATCGCGTTGGCGCAGGAGGCCGTCCTCGACGTCGTCCGGCGCTCCGCCCGGGCCGAGCTGCCCGAGGCGCTCCGCCCGCCGAGCTGGCCCGAGGCGCCGGGCGCGACGATGCTGAGCAACGCTCTCGAGGCGTGGGCTCGGGCCTGTCCGCGTCCGCTGGTGCTCTTCTTCGACGAGATCGACGCGCTTCGGGGCGAGAGCCTGCGCTCCGTCCTCCGACAGCTCCGGGAAGGCTACCCATCCCGGCCCGAACGGGCACCTTGGGCGGTGATCCTGTGTGGTCTGCGCGACGTGCGCGACTACAAGGCTGCCAGCGGGGGCGATCCGAGCCGGCTGGGCACCTCGAGTCCGTTCAACATCAAGGACGACTCGCTGCGGATCTCCGACTTCACAGAAGCCGAGCTTCGCGAACTCTACGCGCAGCACACCGCGCAGACGGGGCAGGTCTTCACCGAGGAGGGGTTGGCGCGGGCCTGGGAGCTCTGCCGGGGGCAACCGTGGCTCACCAACTCGCTGGCGCGTGAGATTGTCCGCAACATCGGTGTGCCCGCGACGGAGGCGATCACGTCGGCGCACTTCGACGAGGCGAAGGAGCGCCTGGTGCTCGCGCGGCAGACGCACCTCGACTCGCTGGTCGCGCGGTTGCACGAGCCCCGCGTTCGCGCGGTGATGGAGCCCATCCTGGGCGGCACCCACCCCGAGTTCGACGCCGAGTACGACGACGCAGTTCGCTATGTCCGTGACCTCGGCCTCATCGCGCCGAAGAAGCCGGTGCGCGTCGCCAACCCGATCTACCGAGAGATCATCGCCCGCGTCCTCTCCACCGCCGTCGAGGATGTAGTCCCCTTCGAGGATAACCGGGCCTTCATTGCGCCGGACGGACGCCTCGACACGGACGTGCTCTTGCGCGAGTTCACGGGCTTCTGGGTCGAGCACGGAGAGTGGATGACGAGGCGCGATGCCTACCACGAGGCCGCCGCGCAGCTCGTCCTGATGGCGTACATGCAGCGGGTGGTCAACGGCGGCGGATACATCGACCGCGAGTACGGTGTCGGTCGTGGCCGGGTCGATTTGCTCGTCCGCTGGCCCTACGAATCAGACGGCGTCCGCGTCTGGCAGCGGATCGCCTTCGAGCTCAAGGTGTGGCGGGACGGCGAGGCCGATCCCCTCACGCGCGGCCTGGCTCAGCTCGACGCCTACCTCGACCGCCTCTGCCTCGAGACCGGAGTGCTCGTGCTCTTCGACCGTCGCGAGGATCGGTCGGCCATCGTCGAGCGCACCTGTCTCGACACCGCCGCGACACCCTCGGGGCGCGAGATCACCTTGCTGCGCGCGTGAGTCTTCCTACTCGCCGGCGCAGTCGAAGGGGTTGGTGAGCTCCTGGCCCGCGTCGATGAACTCAACGTTCATCGAGAGCACGTTCATCGCGTTGTCATTGGGGTTGAGCCACAGGGTGTGCAGGCGGCCACCGCCGTCGGGCAAGCACCCCCCCGTGAGCGTGATGGTCTGCCGGCTGCCCTCCATCGGGCCGTCGATGAGCGCGTCGTGGGCCATCTGGATGGACCCCAGATAGCTGAACTGGATGGGGGCGTCTTTGCGCAGCGCGAGATCGATCGGCCGCGGGGAGCCGCCGAGGCCGCCGATGGCCCCGCCGCCGCCCCCAACCTGCCAGCCGAGCTCGACGGCGTGGGTGCCCTCCGGCACGTCGATGAAGAACTGCTTGTAGGCTGGGACGCCGTCGGGGAAGCCGGCGAGGCCGCCGGATCCACGCCCCTCCACGACGTGGGGGAGCTGGTCGCGGCTCGTGGCGGCGCTCCATGCGCTCCACTCCAGGCTGCGCTCGCAGCCGCCGAAGCCGAAGGCCTCGAAGACGGCGCGAACCTCGGCCTCGACGCCACGCTCCGACGCCTCGGCGAGCATCAGCTCGGCGGCGCCGTCGTGGGTGGTGGCCACCCCGAATTGCTCGAGGGCGCCGTAGGCGATGGCGTCGGCGACCTCGGCGCCCACGGCGTCGCGGACGGCCCACATCGTCGAGCCGACGATTCGCCCCTGGGCGTGGATCTCATCGACGAGGTCAGCGGGGCAGCGACGAGGATCGTCGAGCCGGCGGACGAGGTTGGGTTGGAGCTCGCCGATGCCGTAGACGCCGATCTCCGGGCCGCCCGCGAGGGTGCCTGCGAAGTAGTCGGCGAGGCCCTCGTTCATCGACGCCGAAGAGTTGTCCAGGCCCCATGCGTCGGGCACGGCGGCGGCCTGGAGTCGCTCGGTGCCGACCACCGCGTGGGTGTACTCGTGATAGATGACCCGGGCGTCGTAGGAGAAGTCTGGGGCCGCCTGGCCGAAGAGGATGAGATCGCCGTCCCGCGGCGGCAACCCGAACTGAGCGGCGAACTGGGCCCACGCCTCCTCCGGGAAGAACGCCGCGTTGGGGAGCTGGACCCAGCCGTCGGGCCCGGCCTCGAAGCCGGGGATGGGCAGCGGCGGATCGAGCTTGACCTGCACGTTCACCAAGGCCGTCATCGGGTAGTCGAGCTCGGTCAACCCATGAACATCCTTGAAGTAATCGTGAACTAGGTTGACGTGGTGGTACATCTGGACCTCGGCGAAGAGGTCGTTCGGATCGGACTCGAGAAACGGTGGGACGATGTGGGTGTAGTGCCCGTCGGGGCCGGGACGTGCGACTTGAACCTCGTGGCACATCTGCACCGTGAGCTGGAAGTTGCCGAGCATCGGCATCGCGATGACGCCGCCGTCCTCGTTGAGGCAGTTGAAGACGTTGACCCACTCGCTGGTGAGCGCCCCGTCGTCGGTGGTCGTCTCGTGCAGCGTGACGACGGAGGTCTCCCACTCGTTGGTGAGGGGGTCGTCGAGGAAGACGTTGCCCTGGGGTTCGGCGAGGTGCGGCCTCGGGACGAAGACGTCGGGCGCAGGCTCGGTCGCGGCGTCCGGGGTGGGCTCGGCGGCGTCCGGCGTGGCGCTGGCGGCGTCGGGGGCCTCGAGATCCGCGCTCGCCCCCCCGTCGTCGCAAGCCGCCGTGAACAGCAGGAGCGCGATGAAGCCGGTGACTCGGCCCTTCGTCTCGGCGCTCATCGGAGCACCCTGTCGCGCACGCCGACGACCCGGCCGGCATGAGCGTCGATGCGCACCGCGACGGCGCCCAGGACCTTGGGCACCTGCACCTCGAAGCCGGCGGTCCCGAGATCGCCGAGGGCGAGCACGACCTCCCGAACCTCGCCCACGGCGGCCGCCTCGTGGCCGTGCACCGCCTTGGCGGCGAGGCGCCGAGCCTGGGCCGCGTCGATGGTGGCCTCGTGGAACCGACGGATGGGGGTCGCGTGGCCGTTGACCCGCGTGATCTCGCCGCCGCGGACGGTGACCGTCACGTCGCGGTCGAGGACCGGCTTTCCGCGCCAGGTCTGGCTGAAGCGGACGATGGCGCGGTCGCGGCGCAACCGGACGTCGGCGCGCTTCAACTCGGCGCCGGCGAGGGGCGCGTGGCTCTGCAGCCAGGTCTTGGCCTGCAGAGCCGCCGCGTCGCCGGGGGCGAAGAGCGCGACGGTGAGGAGCAACAGCATGGACACCTCCGGTCGGGGAGTCAGGCGATCGGCCGGCACGCTACCGCGCCGCCGGTGTCCGGCTGGCGTGAAAAATGTTGCCCCGTCACAAGAGCGGGCTGAGGAGCTTTGCGGCGTGTTCGGGCATCCAGCGCCACCAAGGTCGTTCCATCCAGGCGACGGGATCGATCCGGCGCGACTCCGCGATGTAGCGGGCTTGAACCTCGCGCACCTCGCAGGTCACGGCGGGGCCCAGCAGCAGTAGGTTCAGCTCGAAGTCCAGGTAGAAGGAGCGCAGGTCGAGGTTGCCGGAGCCGACGATGGCGTAGGCGTCGTCGACGGTGACGGACTTCGTGTGGATCATCCCGTGCTCGTGCTGGTGGATGCGCACGCCCGCCCGCAGCAGGCGCCCGAAGTACGCGCGACCGGCGGCGCTCACGATGCGGAAGTCCGCGGTGGCGGGGACCACGAGATCGATCTCGACGCCACGGGCGGCGGCCATCTGGAGCGCGACCTCGAGGGGCTCGGCGGGCACGAAGTAGGGGGTCGTCATTACCAGCCGCTCGCGCGCGAGGTGAATCGCGGCCACGACGAGGTGCACGAACGCCTCGCTGGGATAGAGCGGGCCGCTCTCCACGACCTGCATCGTGACCTCGCCGGCCACCTCCTGCGGTGGCCAGAGCTCGACGCCGTCGAGCGTCTCGTCGGTGTCGGCCAGCCAGTCGGAGACGAAGACCTCCTGGAGGTGGCGCACGACTGGGCCTTCGAGGCGCTGCATCACGTCGCGCCAGTACTTGGGGTGCCGCCCCGCGTCGGCGTCGACGATGTTCATCGAGCCGGTGAAGGCGACGCGGCCATCGACGACCACGAGCTTGCGGTGGTTGCGCAGGTCCAAGCGGGCCAGGAAGAGGCGCGCGATGCCGACGGGGAGCGAGGCCTGGACGTGGATCCCCCGCGCGCGCATCTGGCCGGCGAACTTGCGGTGGAAGCCGAAGGAGCCGACGCCGTCGGCGAGGAGCCGGCAGACCACGCCGCGCTCCACGGCACGGTAGAGGGCGTCGGCGACCTGCCGGCCGAAGGCGTCGTCGGCGTAGATGTAGAAGATGAGGTGAACGTGGTGGGTGGCGGCGTCGATCGCCGCGATCAGCGCCTCCAGGCTCTGCGACTTGTCGGCGATCGTCTGCACGACGTTGCCGCGGACCATCGGGTGACGGCCGAGCCCGCGGCTCATCGACGCGATGGGCTCCGGCAGATCCGTCGCCCGATGGTCGGTGGCCTGGGGGCTGGGGCGCCGCTCCAGTCGGCCTCGTCGCCGCGCGATGCGCCGGCGCGGCAGGCGCTCCTCACCGAGGATGAGGTACAGCGTCGAGCCCAGGATCGGGAAGGCGAAGATCACGGCGAGCCACGCGAGGGCGGCGTTGGCCCGTTGATGCCGGGCCACGACGGGCACCATCACCACCCGCAGCGACCACTCGACGACGATGTAGTAGACCGTCCAGCTCATACTCTCCGCGCATTCGCCGCTGGGCTCGGGCTCTCCGCTCGAGGGCCCTGTCGGATTCTGCCATCCGGCCAGCGGGAACGCTCGCGGTTGTCGCGCGCGGCGTGGGTGTGCAGAATCGCGCGACCGCTCAATCGTTCTTCGCGAGGCACACCATGGAGCTCACCCCCGCTCTCCGCCGACAGGTCGCAGACACCATCCGCATCCTGGCCGCCGACGCCATCCAGAAGGCGAACTCGGGCCACCCGGGAGCGCCGATGGGTCAGGCCGACCTCGCGCTGGTGCTGTGGGACGAGTTCCTGAGCTTCGATCCGCGGGACCCCGGCTGGGCGGCGCGCGACCGCTTCGTCCTGTCGGGCGGGCACGCCTCGATGCTGCTCTACGGCCTGCTCCACCTGTGGGGCTTCGACGTCTCGATGGACGACATCCAGGCATTCCGCCAACTCGACTCGATCACCCCGGGGCACCCCGAGGTCGGGCTCACGCCGGGCGTCGAGGTCACCACCGGCCCCCTCGGCCAGGGCGTAGCCAACGCCGTCGGGATGGCCCTCGCCGCCAAGATGATCGCCGCGCGGGTGGACGTGCCGGACGACCCGTTCCAGGTCATGTCGCAGCGAATCTACGCCATCTGCGGGGACGGCGACCTCATGGAGGGCGTCGCCTACGAGGCCGCGTCCCTCGCCGGGCATTGGCGCCTCGACAACCTGGTCTGGCTCTACGACGACAACCGCATCACCATCGACGGCACGACCGACCTCTCCTTCAGCGAGGACGTGCGCCGCCGCTTCGAGGGGCTCGGCTGGTACGTGATCGAGGCCGACGGCCACGACGCCGATGGGATGCGCTGCGCGTTGACGGACGCCGGCGACGCCAACCGGCCGGTCCTCATCGTCTGCCGCACGCACATCGGCTACGGCAGCCCCAACAAGGTCGACAGCTCCGCCGCTCACGGCGCCCCCCTCGGCACAGACGAGCTCGAGCTGACGCGCGCGCAGCTCGAGTACACCGCGCCCCCCTTCACCGTCGCACCCGAGGTCCGCGCCTTCTTCGAGTCGGCGGGCGCCCGCAAACGGAGCGCGCGCGCGGAGTGGGACACGCAGTTCGCCGCCTGGCGGGCGCGACACCCCGAGCGCGCCGCCACCTACGACGCGCTCTGGTCGGGGGCCGTGCCCGCCGATCTCGCCGAGACGCTCGTCGCCGGCGTCCAGGGCGAGAAGGCCACCCGGAAGCTGTCGGCGGCGGCCATCGACTGCGCCCTCGGGCAGGTGCCCGCGCTGGTCGGCGGCTCGGCGGATCTCGCCGGCTCCAACGGCACCAACATCAAGGGCTCCGCTCCCGTCGGCCACCCGGGCGCCAGCGACCAGTACGACTTCAGCTTCGAGGGCAGACAGCTCAACTTCGGCATCCGCGAGCACGCGATGGGCGCCATCACCAATGGCATGCTCCTCCACGGTGGTCTGCGCCCCTTCACCGCCACCTTCCTCGTCTTCAGCGACTACATGCGTCCGGCGCTGCGCCTCGCCGCCCTGAGCCACCTCCCGAACATCTTCGTCTTCACTCACGACAGCGTCTTCCTCGGCGAGGACGGCCCCACCCACCAGGCGGTGGAGCACCACTGGGCCCTCCGCATCATCCCGGGCCTCTGCTACTTCCGCCCGGCGGACGCCCTCGAGGTCGCGATGTCCTGGGCCTGGGGCCTCGGGCAGCACAAGACGCCGATGGCCCTCGCGCTGACCCGACAGGGCGTGCCCACCATCGAGCGCCACGCGGGCTTCGAGCCCCGCGACGTCTGGCGCGGCGGCTACGCGGTCAACGACTGCGCCGATCCCGAGGTCGTCTTGGTAGGGACCGGCTCCGAGCTCCAGCTCTGCGTCGCCGCCGCCGACGCCCTCGAGGCCGACGGTCGACGGGTCCGCGTCGTCTCGATGCCCTGCTACGACCTCTTCCGCCAGCAAGACGCCGCCTACCAGGGCGCGCTGCTCCCCTCCGGGGCCCGCGTCGCCACTGTCGAGGCCGGCTCCACCGATCCTTGGACCGCGATCACCGGCCTCGATGGCCTGCGCATCGGCGTCGACACCTTCGGGGCCTCGGCCCCGGCCGCCGATCTCGCCAGCAAGTTCGGCCTGACGAAGGCCCAGGTCATCGACCGCGTCCGCGCCTGGCTCGCCGGCTGACGTGGGGAAGAAGCGCAAGAAGCGGGGCGAACCCGCGCCGCCGCCGCCGACGGGCCCCGCGCCCATCGACATCGACGCTGGCGTGCGCCTGCTCGGCTTGCGCGACCAGCTCATGGCCGGCGCAATCGACGACGCCATCGGCACAGTCGACGCCTGGCTCGCCGAGCTCGGCGTCCCCCTCGACGCCTCCGAGCCGGTGGATCGACCGTTCATCTCGGTCCTGATGGCCAGCTACCAAAGGGCCCATCTCATCGGCGAAGCCATCGACTCGGTGCTCTCCCAGAGCTTCGCCGACTTCGAGTACGTCATCGTAGACGACGGCTCGACCGACGGCGCCCCCGACGTCGTCCGCGGCTACGACGATCCGCGCATCCGCCTCTTCGTCAACCCCGAGAACCGCGGGCGCAGCCACGCGCGCACCCGCGCCATCAAGCAGGCCCGCGGCGACTACGTCCTGTGGATGGCCGACGACGATCTGCTGGTCCCCGGCGTGCTCGAGATGTACGCCGCTCAGATCGCGGAGCACCCGGAGATCGACGTCTTCTACGGCAACCTGATGCTCTTCGAGGGCGACCGCGACCTGAACCCGTACGAGCCGAACGATTGGACGGGCAGGAGCGACCGCCTCCTCGGCGCCTCGCTGGTCGGCTCCTGCATCCCCGACGGTGGATCCGTCACGCGCCGATCCCTCTACGAGCAAGTCGGCTGCTTCGATCCAGAGTTCGTGCGGGCGCAGGACTACGAGTTCTGGACCCGCGCCGTCGCCGTCGCCCAGTTCAAGAAGGTCGACCAGATCGTCTACCGCTACCGGAAGCACGACGGGAACGTCTCCTTCGGCTCGACCATCGATCTCAGCTACGACTCGAAGATCATCCGCCGCCTGCTCACCCGGCACCCGCTCCCGGCCTTCTACCCGGACGATGACTGGTCGCAGCCCGCCGCTGCCCTCACCTTCGGCTACGTCCGCGTCGCGCGGGCGCTTCTGCTCTACAAGGATGGCTACAACGCCGCTCGCTTCGTACGTGCGGCGCCGCGCTACCTGCTGCTGGACGACGCGGTCTCGGCCCTGCTCGACGCGCTGCTCGTCTCCGGGCGGACCGCCGAGGCCGGGCGCCTCCTCGACGAGGTCGACGCGCTGCGCGTCCGCCCGTCCCAGCGCCTCGGCGAGCTGCGCGAGAAGCTGGGCGACGCGATCTCGCGCCGTGACGCGGTGGCCCGTCAACTCGAGGCGGGCGACATCGCCGCTGCCAACGAGGCGCTGCGCGGCTACGTCGAGGCCCACGGCTACACCCTCGACGGCTGCTTCCTCCACGCCCGCATCCTCGACGCCAGCGGCCAACCCGACGAGGCGCTCCAGCCAGCGTGCATGGCGGCGCGCCTCGATCCACAGCGCGAAGACACCCTCGCGCTGGCGGTGGATCTGCGTCGCCGGACGGGGGCCAGCGGGCACAAGGTCGACGTCGAGACCGCCCGGGCGCGCCTGGTCGAACGGATCTACGACTTCGAGTCGGGGGAGATCCCGCTGCCCACGACGGGGCCACGCGTGACGGTGATGCTGTGCACCGCCGACGCCGCCGCCCGCGAGAGCCTGCGCCGCCAGACCTACGTCGACTACGAGGTGGTCCAGGTCACCGACCGCAACGCCGCCCTCGAGGCGGCCACCGGCGCCTACGTCGCCTGGCTGGTCGACGGCGCCGTCTGGCATCCGCATCACCTCTCGCTCCTCGTGGGGCGCGTCTCGCCGGACGGCGCGCGGGTGGCCTGCGCCGAGGCGGTTCGAGTTCGGATCGACGGCGCCGGCGCGGTGGCGCGGACCTACCCGCTGCTCCCGCCGAAGGTCGACGCGGCCCACGTGCTCGCGCGCGATATCGTGCCCCTCGGTGGCGTCCTCCACGCCGCCGATGTCGGCGCGCGCTTCGCGGAGGTGGCCCTCGCCGACTGGGACTTCGTCATCCAACTCGCGCGCGAGGAGACCATCGCCCACAGCCACGTGATCAGCCACGAGGCGCCGCTCGCCGAGGCGCCGGATCTGCGGTCGCTCCAGCGCATCTACCAGCGCTACGAGCGCTCGACGCTCTTCGACGCCGCCGTCCGGGGCGGGCAGGCGGCGGTCCTCGCGGAGCTCGGCGTGGCCCAGGCGGCGCGCGGTCGTAGCGACGTGGTCATCCTCGCCAGCGACGACGTAGGGACCACGCGCCGCTGCGTCGACGCCGTGCGCGAGCACACCTTCGTGCCCTACGCGCTGGTGGTCCTGGCCGACGGCGGCGGGGAGCCGATGGCCGACTACCTGCGGGCGCTGCGCGACGCCGACGAGCAGATCAAGGTGCGCTACAACCCGCGCCCCCTGGGTCGCGCGAAGCTGCTCAACGAGGGGCTCAGCCGCGCCAACGGCGACTTCGTCGCGCTCCTCGACGCGCGCGCCGTGGTGAGCGAAGGCTGGCTGGGGCGCCTCCAATGGTGGGCCGAGCAGGCGCCCCAGACCGGCGTGGTCGTGCCCGGTACGGGCGCGCGCCTCGACGGCCGGCTCATGCTCCTCACGCGGGGCGTGCTCGACCGCGCGGGTGGCTTCGACACCACGCTGCGGGGCTGCGAGCTAGACGACTTCCACCTGCGCGTCCGCGCCGCCGGCTACGAAGTACGGGGGGTCGACGACGTCGCCGTGGAGGGGGCGCCGCCCCCAGCGGACGGGACGAGCGAGCGCTTCGAGGTGCGCTGGGGCTTCGCGCCCGTGCCGGGTCCGCTCCCCGACGTGTCCGAGCCCTACGAGCGGGCGCGCCACTTCGTGAACTTCGGCGCCGAGGAGGGCTACCGCCCGGACACCCGGCCGCTACGCATCGAAGAGGCCGCGCAGCGAAACGTGCTGATCGTCCCGCCCTGGGAGGACGACTCGGCGCTGGCGGCGTTGCTGGCGACGTTGAGCTCCGCCGCCGACCGCGGGGTGGCGTTCTGGTTGCGCAGCGGCGTGGGCGACGGCGACGCCGCGGTGGAGCGCCTGGCGGCCCTCGCGGGGGACGAAGAGCAGGTATCCGTGCTGGTGGTCGACGCGCGCCTCGCCCCGGAGCGAGAGGCGGCGCTCTATGTCACCGCCGACGCGGTCTATGTCGACGACGCGTGGCCCGAGGCGGACGTGCACGCTCGACGCGCCACCGACTGCGGACGTCCGGTCCTGCGCGGGGCCGACGAGCTGAGCGTGTGGCTCCAGGACGAAACGGGAGGTGCGACGGCGTGAGCCAAGCCGACTGCGTAGAATGCGGTAAGGCACTGCAATCCGACGAGGCGCGGATCGAGGCCGCCGACGATGGCCGGATCCTGTGCACCGACTGCTATGACGGGCTGGCCGCCTTCGCCGCGGAGTACGGCGACGTGAGTAGCCCCGTGGCGTGGCCGACGGCGGTCCTCGGTGGGGTCGCCGGTGGCGTCGCCGGGGTCGCGATCTGGGCGGTCTTAGGGAAATACCTCGGCAACCTCCACCCCCTGCTCGCCCTGGCCATCGGCCTCGGCGTCGGCCAGGGGGCCCTCGCCGGAAACCAACGCCGACGATCACGCGCGCTCCAGGTAGCGGCGGCGGTCATCGCGGCCGGGGCCTTCCTCGGCGGACAGCGCTTCGCCCCCACGGGCATCACGGACCAGTTCATGCTCGGGCTGCTCGGCCTGGTCGTCGCATACGAGGCGTGGGTCATCCCCAAGCCTGGCTGAGGCCCCCATGAGACTCCTGCCCGCGTCCTGCTCGCTCTTGCTCTTCGCGTGCGTCCCCCCCGGCAGCGGCGGGGGCGGCGACGACCCCGCCGTCGACATGCGGGTCGTGGCGCCCGATCCCGATCGTGGCGTCGCCGTGCTCCTCGACGGAGCGCCCCCACCCGACGCCGCCGTCGACGCCGCGACACCGGATCTTCGCGAGATCGACGGGGCGCCCCCCACGGACATGGCGCCAGCGCCGGATGGCCCCGAGCCCGACGCCTTCGTTCCCCCGCTCCCGCAATGCGATGATGGCCTCGACAACGACGAAGACGAGCTCTTCGACCTCTTCGATCCCGACTGTAGCAGCAGCGCCGATCCCACGGAGCGCGGGGAGAACCCGCAGACGGCGTGCGCCAACGGGGTCGACGACGACGAGGACGGGGCGGTCGACTTCCCCTTCGATCCGGGGTGCCACTCGGCGGGGGATGACGACGAGACCGACCGGGTCGCGGGCGGCGCGTGCGGCAACGGCGTGGACGACGACGGAGACGGACGCATCGACTATCCCGACGATCCCGGGTGCCAGGGGCGCGGGGACCCCGACGAGGAGGACCCGTTCCGCGTGCCCGAGTGCGCCAACGGCGAAGACGACGACGGCAACGGCGCGGTGGACTACCCCGACGACAGCGGGTGCGACAGCGCCGCCGACCCTCGGGAGGAGAGTCCCTGCGGGGCGGAGCGCGAGGTCGTCGATCTCAACCGCTTCATCGAGGAGAACCCCGACGGCTATGTCGGCGACCTTGCGGGCGCCGCGGCGAGCCTGGTGGGGAGCTGCGGTGGCGCCGCGGGTGGAGAGGTCGTCTTCAGCTACCGGGTCGATGCCGCCCTGGATCGGCTCGTCTTCAACACCAACCACCCGGAGACCGAGGCGCCGGTCGTCGTGTACTTGCGCACGCGGTGCATCTCGCCGTCGGACCTCTTCTGCGACCGCGGCGCTGGCGAGCGAAACGGGGTCGAGCTGGCGCTCGCGAACCCCGCCCAGGGCACCTACTTCCTGGTCGTGGACACCGGCAGCCGCAACCGGGTCGGGCGGTTCAAGCTCACGGTGGACGCGGTGCACCCGCCCCATTGCAGGAACGGGATCGACGACGACGGGGACGCGCGCGTCGACGCGGCGGATCCGGGCTGCGCGGACTTCGAGGACCCCGACGAGGCCGACCCACCGGAGGCGCCGGCGTGCGCTAACGGGATCGACGACGACGGGGACGGCGCGATCGATCACCCGGACGACGCCGACTGCCTCACGGCCGGCGGTGCGCGGGAGGCGCCGCTGTGCGCCCTCGACGCGCCGACCGTGCGCGTCGGTCAGGAGGGCGGCGACTTCGAGCTCGAGGCCGCCGTCGGCGGTGGCGCCGCGCAGCCGGGATGCGACGGTGGCTTCGGCCCCGAGACGGTGTTGGTCCTCACGCTCACCGATCCGTCCAACGTCGACGTCTCCTTCACCGCGAACGGGCAGCCTGTCCCGGCGCCCATCTACGCGAGGACGACCTGCGACGACGCCGAGACGGAGCTGGGCTGCAAGCGCGCGCAAGCGGCGGGACCGCTTGGGCTCCGAGGCCTCGACCGCGGTACCTACTTCATCATCGTGGAGCACGGCGTGCCCGCGCCGACACCGCCTTTGGTGGCCACGGTGGTGACGGAGAGCCTGATCCGCGAGTGCAACGACGAGCGCGACAACGACGCCGATGGGGACGTCGATCTCGCCGACATCGGGTGCGAGGAGGGCCTCGACGACAGCGAGCTCGACCCGATGGAGGTCCCCGAATGCGCTGACGGGATCGACAACGACGAGGACGGCGAGATCGACTGGCCGGCGGACCCGGATTGCCGCGGGGCGGGGGACGTGGAGGCGACGACGGACCCGCACCTCTCGGAGGACTTCAACCCCGACCAGCAGGACCAGATCTGGTGCAACGCTCAGGGCGCCATCGACTTCCGCGAGTACGGGGACATGACCTACGACGAGTGCGACGCCCTCGCGAACCGCACCGGCACCCAGCTCTACGCCGGCATCGCGTGGCAGAACCAGCCGGGGCAAGGCTGGGTGGGGGTGGAGGACGAGGACAACGCGCTGATCGCAGACCGCGACTGGCACCGGCTGGTGGTCACGCCGAGGAACGGGCAGCAGATGTGTCGGCTGGCGATCATGCCCCACCGCCAGGAGCCCAACGACCGGGGGGTGGAGCAGATCCACGTCGACGCGGCGGGTCACCGCTGGCATTTCTGGACGCTGAACAACCAGACGGCGAGCCAATGCCTGGCCTTCGCCGACGACGTGCGCGGCCGGATCATCAACCCCTGGCAAGTCGGGCTCGGGCGGCTGCCGCACATGAGCTCACCGACCCACTGGTGCCACGCCGGACCAC
The DNA here is from genome assembly GCA_964402225.1 of uncultured Nannocystaceae bacterium. GTDB lineage: Bacteria > Myxococcota_A > Bradymonadia > UBA7976 > UBA1532 > CAYOBQ01. The sequence continues at coordinate 29,624 of CAYOBQ010000027.1, forward strand.
AGTTCAACGCCCAGGGGCAAGGGCTGAACTCCGACCAACGCGGCGCCTGCACCGTGGGCTTCTGGGAGTAGCGTCGTGGCGGCCCCTTGGCCGCCGACCCCGTCTTCGGCAGAATGAGCGAACCGCGCGGAGCGAGCAGGAGACCCGATGGCGCTTGAAGTCCGACGACCGGCCGAGCCCGAAGAGCCCGAGGGCCTCGGTGACAGCGAGGACGCCACCTGGGGTGACTACCCGATCGACACGGTCCTCATCCGCACGGAATCGAGGACCGTCTTCGATATCCTTCGCCGGATAGAGAAGGGCTCCTTCGTGATGGACCCGGACTTTCAGCGAGACTTCATCTGGAGCCCCGCGCTACAGAGCAAGCTCATCGAGTCGGTTCTGATGCGTATCCCTCTTCCGGTCTTCTATCTAGCAGAGGATTCGGAGGGTCGGATGGTTGTGGTCGACGGACTCCAACGGTTGTCGACGTTCAAACGATTCCACACGGGCCATCTCCAACTGCGGCTCCCGAGCCAGCCCGAGCTGGACGGAAAGCGCTTTGCCGACCTCTCCCCGAAGCTTCAGAATCGGGTCGAGGACTGCAACCTGACGCTCTACATCATCGACGCCAAGGTGCCGGAGCGAGCACGACTCGACATCTTCGAGCGCGTGAACAGCGGCGTCCCTCTGACTCGCCAGCAAATGCGCAACTGTCTGTACAACGGGCCGGCGACGCGGTTTCTGAGGGAGGAAGCCGACACGAACCTCTTCCTGGATGCGACGGGGAGGAGCCTGAAGCGCCCCACTATGCGTGATCGTGAGTTCGTCAACCGTTTCTGCGCATTCCAACTGCTCCCACGGTCTGACTACCGGCAGGACATGGACGACTTTCTGGCCTCCGCGTTGAAGTTGATGAACGGATTCACGACGGCACGGCTGGACCAACTCGGTGCTCAGTTCAGGACGAGCCTGACCAACAACTTCAGGGTGTTCGGCAAACACGCGTTCCGTAAGCACCGTAGCTCGAACGATACTCGAAGCGTCCTCAACGCGTCCCTCTGGGACGTGATGTCGACCGGGCTGTCCCGGTTCTCTGAGCCGGTCGTCGAGGGGAGGGCGCAAGAGCTACGCGACGCCTTCTACCCATTGATGGAGGACGAAGCCTTCATCAAGTCGATCACGTACGGCCCAAACACGACGGCCCAGGTGAAACACAGATTCGCGGTGGGTGATGCGCTGTTTCGCGGGGTGTTCGATGCTGACTCGCCTTGATCTGACGCACTTCAAGTGCTTCGAGCTACTGAAGCTCCCGCTGGGCAACCTGACGGTTCTTTCGGGGTCGAACGCGTCGGGGAAGTCGTCTGTGCTACAAGCCCTCGTCCTCCTACATCAGACGATGAAGGACAACGAGTGGTCCACCCGACTGCTACTCAATGGGACCGAACTCCAACTCGGGACGGTCGCGGACGTGGTCGACAAGGTGACGGGCCGGTGGCAGTTCGGAGTGGGCCTCGCGGACGGGGACTGGTCCGTCCGCTGGACATTCGAAGGGGAGGACCGGCGGGCGATGTCGGCCAGGGTCGCTGCCGTGGGACTCCAAGAGAAGGACTACTCGGACCCCTCGACGCTGCACTTCCTCTTGCCCGAAGACGACGACACAGGGAATCCGACGCTTGCGTCCCGAATCTGCCGACTGGCCTACCTCACGGCTGAACGGGTCGGGCCCCGCGAGGTCTACCCCCTCGAGGACCCCACCTGTACTCAAGTCGTCGGACCCCGCGGCGAAAACGCCATCAGCCTGCTCCACTGGGGCCGCGACGAGCAGGTCTCCCCGAAGCTCGTGGTGTCTGGCGTCGCGCCGACGCGCCTGCACCAGGTATCGGCGCGCATGCGCCGGTTCTTTCCCGGCTGCTCGTTGGAGGTTCAACCCATCCCGCAAGCCAACGGCGTCACGCTCGGTCTGCGCACATCCGACGAGACGAGCTTTCACCGCCCTGTTCATGTTGGTTTCGGGCTCACCCAAGTGCTACCGATCGTCGTGGCCGCCCTCTCGGTGGGGGAATCAGACCTGCTCCTCATCGAGAACCCCGAAGTGCATCTCCACCCTGCCGGCCAGGCGAGGATGGGGGCCTTCCTGTCCGAGATCGCGGCGGCGGGTGTTCAGGTCCTCGTAGAGACCCATAGTGACCATGTGCTCAACGGCATTCGGCGGGCGGTCAAAGCCGAGACAATCGATGCCAACGACGTCCTCCTTCACTTCTTCAGAGATCGCGCATCCTACGACGAGCAAGTGATCAGCCCCAGGCTGGATGCCCAAGGCAACATCGACGTCTGGCCAGACGGCTTCTTCGATCAATTCGACAAGGACATGAACCATTTCGCGGGCTGGGGAGCGTGAGTGAAGTTCCTCGTCAACGACCTGTCACTCGATGGGCAGTTCCACGAGTTGGCGTCGTTCAAAGGGGCCGTCGCCAACGTTATGGAGATTCGGCAGCGAGTTCGCCAGCATGGGTACGAGTTGTTCTGCCATCGTCGCCTCGCCGCGGCGAAGGTCACCTGTGACACCGTGATGCGGCAGGCCGTGGGGTGCATGCCAAAGAGTGAACAACGCGCGTTGATGAGTTGGATCACGAAACAAGGCCCTCATTGGGAGGACGACCGTCTCCATCGAGGGGACGACTACCTCGAATCGGGCGGTGAGGTCGTCACTGACAGCGCTATCGGAGAGGCTGCGTGGTGCATGCTCAGGGGATCGCGACGGGAGCTCGTCAGCTTCGATTCGTCGTCCTGGTTGATGACTCCAATCCCGGTCCGGTGGCAACGAGATGACGGCACGTGCGAGGACACATCCATCCCGAATCACTGGACGCTCGACTCCGTCGAAGAGGCCCTCGACCGGCACCCCAGCCCCGTCGCATCGTGGACCGACCTGGCGACCCGCTCGCGCGAACGTTGCGGTCGGCTGACGTTCGCTGCTGACGCCTTCGAGCCACTGCGGGGGCACCCCTTTTCACCGGGCGTGGCGGCGAGAGTCCGTGTCCTGTTGAACACACTCGACCGAATGAAGGGCTGCTTCGCGGCGGACTGTTCGCGAACCCCAGAGGGTAGCCGCCTCTATCAGGACCACTTTACGGGCGACAAGGCGTGGTTCTCCGATTCGTCGGACTCGGAGAAGACGAGCTTCACACGGCAGCTCACGTTCAAACACCCAGAGGACGCCGACGCGACTGTGTTTTGCCCATGGCACGGCAAGGTGAAGTTGCCCCCGCAGTTTCGGATCCACTTCTCGTGGCCCATGACGTCCAAAGATCCGCTGTACGTGGTCTACGTGGGCCCCAAGATCACCCGGCGATGACCCCGCCGACCCACAGCTCGGAGTAGCGTCGTGGCGAACTTCTTCAGTGATAACGACGACCTTCGCTACTACTTCGAGCAGGCTATCGACTGGGGCGAGCTGACCGAGCTGGTGGAGCAGGGCTACCGCTTCCCCGACGGGCACCGGACGGCGGCGGAGGCCGTCGACTTCTATCGCGACGTGCTCGAACTCGTGGGGGGCTTCGTCGCCGACGAGGTCGCGCCACGCGCCGCGGAGATCGACCGCCTGGGGATCGACTTCGTGGACGGCGAGGTGGCCTTTTCGAAGCCGCTCAAGGCGATCTTCGACAAGATCCGGCGCCTCGATCTGCACGGCCTCTGCGTGCCGCGCGAGATGGGGGGAATGAACTGCCCCGCGCTGATCTACATGTGCACCATCGAGCTCTTCGCCCGCGCGGACGTGTCGGTCTGCGCCCACCACGGCTTCCACGGCGGGATGGCGATGGCCTTGCTCTTGTACTCGGCGACGGAGGGGACCAGCGTCTACGACCGAGCGACGGGGCGCGTGGCGTCAACCCGGTTCGAGGCGGAGATCGCCGAGATCGTGGGGGGGCGGGCCTGGGCCTCGATGGATCTCACGGAGCCCGACGCCGGCAGCGATCTGGCGGCGCTGCGCGCCAAGGGGGAGCAGGACGCGGCGGGGGACTGGTTCGTCACCGGGCAGAAGGTCTTCATCACCTCCGGCCACGCGAAGTACCACTTCGTGCTGGCCCGGACGGAGCCGGCTCCGGCGGGGGACGACGACCCGTTGGCGGGGCTCGGCGGCCTCTCGCTCTTCCTGGTCACGGCGGCGGGCGGGACGAGCTTCGACCGTATCGAGGAGAAGCTCGGCCACCACGGCTCGGCGACGGTGGCCATCTCCTTCGACCGGGCGCCCGCGCAGCTCATCGGCGAGCGGGGCAGCGGCTTCCGACAGATGTTGCTGTTGATGAACAACGCGCGCATCGGGGTGTGCTTCGAGGGTATCGGCCTCGCGGAGGCGGCGCTGCGCCTCGCCCGCGCCTACGCCGCCGAGCGCCCGAGCATGGGCAAGCCCATCGACCAGCACGAGATGGTCGCCGACTACCTCGACGAGATGGAGACCGACATCCAGGGCCTGCGCGCCCTGGCGATGTACGGCGGCTTCCACGAAGAGCTCGCCCAACGCTACCGCTTGGGGCGCGACCTGCTCGCGGAGCCGGGCAGCGCCGAGCAGCGCCGCTTCGACGGGCTGTTCCGGCGCCACCAGGCCAAGGCGCGTCGCGTCACGCCGCTGGCGAAGTACCTCGGCGCCGAGAAGGCCGTCGAGATCGCCCGGCGCTGTGTCCAGATCCACGGCGGCGTCGGCTACACCAAGGAATACGGGGCCGAGAAGCTGCTCCGTGACGCGATGGTGCTGCCCGTCTACGAGGGCACCAGCCAGATCCAGGCCCTGATGGCGATGAAGGACGCCCTGGGGCGCATCCTGAAGAACCCGCAGGCCTTCGTGGCCCGCGTCGCCCAGGCACGTTGGCGCGCGCTGTCGGCCCGCGATCCCCTGGAGAAGCGCGTGGCGAAGCTCACCGGCGTCGCGCTCGCCGCCCAGCAATTCCTGATGCAGCGCACGGCCACCGACAAGCTGCGCGGCGTCCCCGTCACGAGTTGGCCACAGACGTTTAGAAGGGCGTGGGATCCGAAGCGCGACTTCGCCTTCGCGATGCTCCACGCGGAGCGGCTGACTCGACTGATGGCGGACGTCGAGATCGTCCGCCGCCTCTGGGCCCAGGCCCGGCGCCACGAGGAGCGACGGGACGTCCTCGCCCGCTACCTCGAGCGCGCCGAGCCCCGGTGTCGCTTTCTCTACGACGAGATCACCACCACCGGCGCCCGCCTCCTGGCGAAGCTCGCCGGGGATCCAGACGAGGCGCGCTCTGCCGGCTAACAAGGTCTTCGCAACCTGCGAGCTGGGCCCGGCCCTCGAGAGGGTGCGCTGTGCCGGCTTCGAGCTGGAGGTCTACGAGGGGCCCGAGGCGCCGCCGTATGCGCTGCTGCAGACCCTGGAGGTCGATGGGCTCGTGACCACCCTGCGCGACCGGATAGACGCACCGCTCCTCACCGCCCTCACCCCGCGGCTGAAGGTCATCGCGCAGGACGCCGTGGGTCTCGACAACATCGACCTTGAGGCGGCGACGCGGCTCGGCGTCGTCGTGACGCATACGCCCGACGTCCTCACGGGCGCGACCGCCGAGTTCGCCCTCTTCATGCTGGGCGCCCTGGCGCGGAAGCTCCCGGCCTCGGAGGCGTTGGTGCGGGACCGCCGATGGACCGGGTGGCACCCGACCCTGCCATTCCTCGGGCGCGAGATCGGCGGCCTCACGATCGGGGTCGTCGGCACCGGACGAATCGGTCGGGCCTTCGCCGCGCGCTGCGTCGGCCTCGACGTCGATCTCCTGCTCTGCGGCCACCACCCCCTCGCCGCCGATCTGCAAGCGCAGATGGATCTGCGCTGCACCCAGGGCTTCGCGCCCCGCCGTACCGCGCGCGAGGTGGCTCTCGACACCCTGCTCGAAGGCGCCGACGTGGTCTCCCTCCACGTCCCGCTCACCGCGGAGACGCACCACTTCGTCGATCCCCGCCGGATGAAGCGGGGCGCGCTGCTCATCAACACGGCCCGGGGCCCGGTGGTCGACGAGGACGCGCTCGTGGCCGCGCTGCGCAGCGGGCACCTCGGGGGCGCCGCCCTCGACGTCTACGCCACCGAGCCCCTCCCCGACGACTCACCCCTCCGCGATCCGGCGCTCTCGGACCGCCTGCGCCTCTTCCACCACTTCGGCAGCGGGACCGAGCGCACCCGCGCCCACCCCGATCCCGACGTGGGGATGGCCGGGCGCTGCGTCGCCGGACTACTCGCGGTCTTGCGTTCGGAGCGTCCATTGGCGCAGATAGCCTACGTCGCAAACCCGGAGGCCGCCCCGCGGTGATCACCCTCTTCCTCGCGTTCACGCTCGGACCGTACGTGCAGGCGGTCTCCCCCGACGCCGCCACCGTGCTCTGGGAGGGATCCGGCGGCGAGGTCGTCGTACGCGGCCCCGGCGGCTTCGAGGGCCGCGCCACGGCCACCGCCAGCGACGGGATGGCCCGCGCGCGCCTCGAGGGGTTGAAGCCCGGCGGCGTCTACACCTACGAGGTCAGGGCCGGCGAGCTCTCCGCGAAGGGGCGCTTCACGACGCCACCGCAACCCGGCCGCCCCTTCACCTTCGTCGTCTACGGCGACAACCGCACCGACCATCAGGCCCACGCCGCGGTGACCCAGGCCATCCGCATCGCGGCGCCGGACGTGCTGATCAACACCGGTGACCTCGTCGGCTTCGGCGGCGCCGTTGACCAATGGCGCCAGTTCTTCACCATCGAGCGGGCGCTCCTGCGAGAGAGCGTGCTCTACCCTGTCCTGGGCAACCACGAGATCATCCAGGACCCCCACGGACAGCAGTTCCGCCGCTACTTCGAACTCCCCGGCAACGAGCTCTACTACGCCTTCACCTGGGGCAATGTGCGGTTCGTCGCCATCGACGGGGAGGTCAACGTCTCGGGGGGCTTCGGCCCCGATCCGGCGCAACGAGCGTGGCTGTTGAAGGCCCTCGAGACCGCCCGCGACGACCCGGCCATCGATCACGTCGTAGGCTTCGTCCACAAAGGCCCGTTCAGCAGTCACCCCGTCCGCACCGGGAACGCGGGCCTCCGCAAGGTGCTGCCGGAGTTGCAGGCCGCGGGCTTGACCCTGTTGGTCAGCGGCCACGACCACTTCTACGAGCGCGGCACCAGCGCGGGCGGGCTGTCCTACTTCGTGCTCGGGAGCGGAGGCGCCCCGCTCTACCCGACGATCGGGCCAGGCCACCACCAGGGCTACACCGCGTCCGTCAGCCGCAGCATCCACGCCTACGCCCGGTTCCGGGTGGACGGGCGCGCGCTGCGCGGCTGCGCCGTAGACCTCGGGGGCGTCCCCTTCGACTGCTTCACCCTGAACTCGAAGTAGTTGCCTCGCGGCCCCGCGCCCGCTATCCCAACGCTCGATGCCCGCCACCGAACGCGTCCGGCTCTGGATCAGCTACCAACGCTACGCGTTGCTCTTGGGCTTCGCGCCGCCGGTGGTGGTCGCCGCCCTCGCGGTCCACTGGCCCGCCGCCTGGTGGTTGTGGGGGCCGCTGGCGGTCGTCGCGCTCCGGCTCGTGGCCTTCGCCGCCGAGATCAACGGGCGGCTCGGCCGCAAGCTCCGCGCCACGATGCTCGGCACCCGCCGCATCGCCGCCGGTCGTTTCCGCCCCGAGTCGGTCCGTCGTTACTGCACCGATCCCTGCTTCCGGGTCGTGGCCCACGAGCTGTTGCGACGCGCGGGCCTCTCTCGCGCCGAGCGCCGCGCCCTCACCCGTCGCTTCGCCGACGAGGAGCGCGCGCGCGGCGAGAGCCTGGTCCTCGTCAACCGCGAGGATGGCGTCTTGTTCCACATCGACGGATCGACCGTGACCCGTCACGCACTCATAGGAGAGACCGATGGCCGGTGAACTGACGCCCAAGGCCCACGAGGCCCTCAACGAGGTCCAGCTCATGCAGGGCGAGGAGGTCATCTACGCCGTGCAGGCCGACGGCTTCTTCCTCGGCTCCAACCCGATCCTCAAGCTGATCGGCGTGTGGCAGGCCTTCGTCACGAAGGTCACGGGCGGCCACATCCGCGTGTTCCTCATCCTCACGAATATGCGCCTCATCATGATCGAGTCGCGGGCGGTGATGTGCGGCTGCGCGAAGGTGCGAGCCGTCAACATCATCTCCACCGCCGACATCGTCGAGGCCGGCTCCGCGAAGGCCACCGCGCTGTGTTTCATCCACACCCGCTCGCTGCACGTCGAGTCTCATACCGAGGACTACACGCTCGCCGTCAAGAAGCTTCGTGACGAGGATCTGCGGGCCTTCGTGACGAATATGAGCCAGCTCATCATCGCCAACTCCCAGCGTTGATCAGTCGGGGTTGCCCAACCTGATCGCGCGCATCAAGGAGATGTGATCGAGGAAGAGGTCGAGCAGCGCGGGGTCGAACCAGGTGCCCCGCCGCTCCCGGAGATAGGCGACCCCCTCGTCCTCTTCCCAGGGCCCACGGAAGTGACGTTCGTGCACCAGCGAGTCGTAGACGTCGGCGATGAGCACCATCCGCGCCTCGATCGGGATGCCCTCAGCGGCCAGTCCGTCGGGATAGCCGGACCCGTCCCAGCGCTCGTGGTGATGGCGCGCGATGCGCTCGGCGACCTCCAGCATCGGGATGTCCGAGCCGGCGAGCATCTCCGCGCCGGAGATCGTGTGGTCGCGGACGACGGCGTACTCCTCGTCGTCGAGCGGTCCGTGCTTCTGCAGGATCGAGTCGGGGAGCAGCACCTTGCCGACGTCGTGCATCGTCGCCGCGACGCGCAGATCCTCGACCTCGTCCTCCTCCCATCCGAGGAGCTGGGCCATCTCCGCGGCGTACATCCCGATGCGCCGGATGTGGGCCCGCGTCTCGTCGGTGCGCGCGGCACACGCGGCGGCGAGCCGCAACGCCAGCTCCTCCCTGGACTCGAGCACCTTGGCCGTCTGCACCCGCACCCGCTCGCGCAACGCCTCGCGGGTGCGCCGGTGGAACATCTCCAGGGTCCGGCGCCGCATCGCGTTGTCGACCTGGATGATCAGCTCGTCGCGCGCAAAGGGCTTGAGGACATATCCGAAGGCGCCCAGCTCCAGGGCCTGGATGGCCACCGAGGTCGAGTCCACGGAGGTGACCATCACCACGGAGGTCTCGGGCATCAGCGGGCGGAGGTGCCGCACCAGCTCGATCCCGTTTTCCCCCGGCATGTTCACGTCACACAGGACCAGCCCGACCTGCTGCTCCTCCACGATCTTCTTCGCGGAGGCCACGTCGGCGGCCTCGACCACGAAGAAGCCTTGTCGTTCCAGGATTCGGCGAACGGTGCGGCGTAGGAGCTCCGCGTCGTCCACCACAAGGACCGTGTTGTCGCCCAGCGCGTTCATGTCTCCTGCTACGGATCATCCGCCCCGAAGAATGAGCCTGGGTCAGGGGCAGGCGAGCGCGCCGATCCACGCCTCGACGAGATCGAGGGCGTCCAGGTCGGGTCGCGCGGTCCCCAGGGGGGGCATCTGCGCCGGGCCGCGGCGCGCCATCCGCTGGAGCAGGACGCTGCGCGCGGGGGCCCCCGGCGCGATGACGCGAGCGTCCAGGAGGCCGAGGGCCCCGAGCTCCGGCTCGACGTCGCACACCCCCGCGTCGGCGAGCGGGCGGCGGGCGCGAAGATCGATGCTCGAGTTCGTCGGCCCCTCCGGCCGGTGGCAGTTGGCGCAGTTCACATCGAGGTAGGCCCGCGCCCGGTCCGGCACCGGGGCCTCCTCGTCGTCGAGTCGCGGGAACGCCGGTGGCGCCTCTGGGACACCCTCGACATAGCCGCGCGCCTGGAGCGCCGCCAGTTGCTCGTAGACCACCCCGTCGCGTTCGAAGAGCCCGGCGAGTTGCCGCGCCCGCCACCCCAGCGTGAAGCCCGCCGCGTCGGTGTGGCACTGGTCGCACTCGACCTCCGAAGGATAGCGCCAATCGAGGTCGTCCACCCGCTCGTCGAGCCCCCCGACCACCAACCGCGCGTCGTCCTGCGCGTCGTTCCAGCGCCAGGTGAAGCCCCGCCATCCGCCGGCCTGCCGCGTCAACATCCGCGTCTCGATTCGCCGCCCTCCCGGCGCCAGGAACGTCTTGAGCAGCACCGTCCCCCGCGGCATCTCGAAGCCATCGGCCCCCCGGTAGCGCGCGCGCTCGCCGGCTGGCAGCGCTGCGAAGCGAAGCTTGCGCGCCCCGTCACTCCACAGCGCGACGTTGACCTCGTAGGGCACCAGCCCAGGCGCCACCGTGTGCGCCGCGGTGTCGGCGAAGCACCCGGTCTCGCTCAACAGCTCCGGGATCTGCGCCCCCGCCACGGGCTCGCGCCGCACCAGCCGGAGGATCCCGCGCGCCCGAAAGCTCGCGACGTAGAGCGAACCGTCGTGATCGCGCCCGAAGGCCGTGACCGCGCCTGCGCCCACCGACGTCAGCCGGACCGCCTCCCCCTCCACCAGCGCCCAGACGGCCCCCGACCCGTAGTCCCCGAAGACGTATGCGCCCCACAGCGCGGGGAGGCGCGCGCCACGGTAGACCAACCCGCCCGTCACCGAGGTCCCCTCGCCGCGGGGGTAGGCGTGCACCGGTGGGATGTAGTCGCCGTCGCAGAGCGGATCATCGAAGCACACGAAGCCCTCCCGGCCGCGCCAACCGTAGTTCCCCGAGACGATGACATCGATCTCCTCGAAGGCGCCCTGCCCGACGTCCCCGGCCCACAGCAGGCCAGTGCTGGGATCGAAGGCCATGCGCCACACGTTGCGCAGGCCCCAGGCCCAGATCTCGGGGCGCCCACCGACGCCGTCGGCGAAGGGGTTGCCGGGGGGGATGCCGTAGGTGGCGCCCTCGGGGACCTCATCGACGTCGATTCGCAGGATCGTGCCCAGCAAGTTGTTGGTGTTCTGCGCGTTGTTGGGTCGGTCCCCGGCGCCGCCGCCGTCACCCAAGCTGGCGTACAGCCGCCCATCGGGCCCGAAGTGCAGGTCACCGCCGTTGTGATTCGAGCTCGGCTGCGGGACCTCCAACAAGACGCGCTGCGACCCGAGCTGTGCCCGCCGCGGGTTCTCGGGGTCACGCCGGAACTCGCTGATTCGGCTGCAGCGGCGGGCATCGTCGGGGCAATCGGGTCGCCCCACGGAGTTGTAGACGAAGAGGCGCCCGTTCGCGGCGTAGTCTGGGTGGAAGGCGAGCCCCAACAGGCCCTCCTCGTTGCCGTCGCGGGTGACCTCCGGGACCCGAAGGAAGACCTCCGCCTCCACGACCTCACGGCGTCGGTCGAAGGCGTAGATCGTGCCACCCTGCTCGACGACGTACATCGTCTCGGCGTCGCCGGGCGCCACCCCGACCCAGACAGGTCGCTGAAACCGCAGCGCCGGGAAGGCCTCTTCGGTGTCGTAGTCACCGATGTCTGGCGCCTCCGGCAGCCGACAGGTCTGCACCGGCGGTCGCTCCGGTAGCGGGTTGACCGCGACCGCCGGCGGCGGCCCATCCGGGAGCGGCCCGTCGGGGAGCGGCCCGTCGGGGAGCGGCCCGTCGGGGAGCGGCCCGTCGGGGAGCGGCCCGTCCGGCAGCGGCCCGTCCGGGAGCCGCCCGTCGGGGACCGCAAGATCCCCTGGGCGCCCGTCGGGCTCGGCGCCACCCTCCAGACATCCTGTCAGCGCGACCAGGGCCAAGCATGGGACTGCATAGCGCACCGGCGCATGCTATCGGAGAACGATGAACCGCGCCGCGCGGCACGGGACCTGGACCCGGACACCGCCGCCCCCCGTCCTCCGGGGACCCCGTGCGACCCCATCCCCATCGAGGTCCTCCCCTGCGCAACCATGCCCGTGGATCTGCGCATGTTCCGGCCCACGTGTGACCCGAGCCTCGACTGCTTCGAGGCCGAACGCGACGCCATCGAGGCCCACTACGCCCTCTCCGAGGCCGCCACCGGCTACGCCATTGCGAGACCGGCCCCGGCGCCAACACCGCCATCGGCGGCGCCAGCGAAGAGGTCCACCACTGGCTCGGTACCCAACACCGCAGCCCCCTGCTCATGGGCTTCGCGGCCGACCCCACCCTGCCCCTCGGACCCATCGACTGCGATTGAGGGCGCGCAGATGCCCACGGGTCCGCCCGCGACGGAGTCAGCCGACGCGGAGCACCAGGGCCATCGCGGTGTCGCCGGCGGCGCATCCGGTGAAGAGGCCGACGCCGCCGCCGGCCTCGGCGAGGGTCTCGATGAGCTCGATGATCGCGCGGAGGCCCGTGGGGGCCTGGGGGTGCCCGTAGACGAGGGGTGAGCCGTAGCGGTTGAGCCGCTCGGGGGCCACGCCCGTCTCGCGGCAGAAGTAGGCGTCGTTCACGGCGAAGGGGTTGTGGGTGTTGATCGCTGTGCAGTCATCGAGCTTCAGGCCCGCGTGACCGAGGGCCTCGCGGGCGGCGGGGACGACGGCCATCGGCATGAATGCCTTCTTCACCCTCGCCGAGCCAAACCCAAGGAGCTGGACACAGGCGGCCGGGTCGGCGCTGAGGGCCGCCGCGCGCTCCCGGCTACAGACGAGCAGCCCGGCGTTCCCGTCGGCGGGGTGGGTCTGGGTGCCGAAGGTGACGGTGCCCTCCTTCTGGACCGTGCGCAGGCGCGAGAGGCCCTCGGCGCTCGTCTCCTGCACACCCTCGTCGCCCTCGATCCGAGAGACGACCTTGCCGCGGCGGCGCAGCTCGATGGGCACCATGTAGCGCCGCTGAAAGGCCCGGTCGTCGGCGAGGGACGCCTTGTATTGCTCGTAACGCAGCAGCGCGATGGCGTCCTGCTCTTCGCGGCTGATCCCCGCCTCGCGGGCGACGTTCTCGGCGGTGACGACCATCGCGCAGCCGGCGTAGGGGTCGCGGCCGAAATTGTCCCGGACGGGGTCCTCCGCCTGCCCCATGCCACCGGGCCCCGTGGGGTTCGGATAGTAGACGTGGGGTCCGTTGCTGGTGCGGTCGCAGGCGACGCCGAGCGTGCACTCGCTGAGGCCGGCCTCGACCTCGGCGGCCGCGGCGGCGACCATCCGCGCCGAGGTGGCGCAGGCCTGGGCGATGGTTGGCCCCGTCAGGCCCGGGGCGCCGAGCATCCCGGCGAGCCAGGGCGCTCCGTAGAAGCTGTGCCGCTGGTGCACCGTGATCCCGAGCGTCAGCGCGTCGATGTGTTCCAGACTGATGCCCCTCGCCTCGAGGGCGCCCCTGGCGGTCTCCGCCGCGAGCTCCATCGAGTGCACGTGTCCGATGCCGCCCTGCCACCGGCAAAACGGGCTGCTCCAATAGGCTCCGTAGGGGATGTAGGCGCGCTCCAGGGGCATCGTCGGTCCTCTCTTGGTGCTCAGCCCTTCGCGTCCAACGCGGCGAGCACCTTCTCGGGGGTGATGGGGAGGTCGTAGATCCGCACGCCGATCGCGTCGAAGACGGCGTTGGCGATGGCGGGGGCGGTGGGGACCAGGCCCGGCTCGCCTACGCCCTTCGCGCCGAAGGGCCCGGCGGGGTCGTCGGTCTCGATGAACTCGAGCTCGATGGGGAAGCTCATCTCGTGGGCCGTCGGGATCTTGTAGTCGCGGAAGTCGGGGTTCTGAATGCGCCCCTCGTCGGTGAGGATCTGCTCGTAGAGCGCGTAGCCCACGCCCTGCGCCAGCGCGCCGTAGGTCTGGCCCTCGAGCGCCTGGGGGTGCAGCACGCGCCCGACGTCGTGGACCGCGACCATCCGCAGGATGCGCACATCCCCCGTCTCACAGTCGACCTCGACCTCGACGCCCTGGGTGCCGAAGGCGTAGGTCGCCGACATGTTGCCCACGCCGCGCTCCCAGTCGGGCAGCTCGCTGGGCGGCTCGTAGAAGGCCTCGACCGTGAGCATCTCGCTGCGGTCGTCCCGGAAGTGGATGGCCCGCAGCAGCTTCCCGAGCGGCACGAGCGCCCAGGGACGACCGTTGACCGTGAGCTCGCCGTCGCGAAGCTCGAGCTCGTCTGGCCGGACCTCCAGGGAGGCCCCCGCCGGCGCCTTACGCGCGAGCAGCTCGGGCAGCACCTCCGCGGCGAGCTCGAAGATCCGCCCCCGCAGCTTCGAGGCCGCCATCGCGATGGCGTTGCCGGCCGTGAAGGCGCCCCGGCTCGCGTGGGTCCCCACGTCCCAGGGGCAGGTCGCCGTGTCTGTCTGGTTGATGAAGACCCGCTCCGGCCGCACCCCCACGGCGTCGGCCACCATCGCCGTCACCGCCGCGTGGAAGCCCTGCCCCATCTCCACCCCGCCGGAGTAGACGTAGACGGTGCCGAAGTCATCGAGCCGCAGGATGATCCCGCTGGCGTCGGACCGGTAGATGCGCCCCGACCCCCCAACATGCAGCAGCGAGGCGAGCCCAAACCCACGACGTATGGGACCCTCCGGCGATTTGTCCCGCGGCTTCCCCCAGCCCAGACGTTCCCCCGTCCGAGCGAGACAGGCGTCGAGGGCGCAGGTCGTGATCTTCAGCCCCATCGGGGTCGTCTCGCCGGGCTGATTCACGTTTCGCCGTCGCAGATCCAAGGGGTCGATGCCCGCCGCGTGGGCCAGATCATCGAGGCTGCTCTCGAGCGCCCACGTCAGCTCCGGGTTTCCATACCCGCGCATCGCCTGACAGTAGGTGTTGTTGGTGTAGACGAGCTCAGACTCGAAGGAGATGTTCTCCACCCGATAGAGCGAGGTCGCCGGCAGGAGCATCACCGAGGGGTAGGTCGCGCCCCACGAAGTATACGCGCCGTTGTCGAGCGTCGCCCTCATCTGGCGAAAGGTGAGCTTCCCCTCGGCGTCACAGCCATGGCGGATGTGGACCGTCGCCGACTGCCGAGGTGACAGATAGGCGAACTCCTCTTCCCTGTCGTAGAGGATCTTCACCGGCAGCCCCGCGCGGTGGGCGAGGAGGATGGCGATGTACTCGTAGCAATGGGTGTCGAGGCCGGTACCGAACCCGCCCCCGAGGGCGGGCACGATGACCCGCGCCGTGCCGCCGACGCCCATCTCCATCAGCGCGCGGCCGAAGTCACGCTGGGCGAGGAACGGGATCTGTGTCTTGGCCCAGACCGTCAGGTTCTCCTGGAGGTCGAACTCGGCGATGCAGCCCGCCGTGCCCATGCAGCATTGCTGGATGCGCGGCGTCTCGAAGGTGCCCTCGACGATGGTCGCCGAGGCGCGCTCCCCGGCTTCGAGATCGCCGGAGTGGTGGGCGAAGTGCAGATCGAGGCGGTTGCTCTCCCGAGGCCGGCCCCGTCCGTCGACCTCGTGGATGAGCGGGGCGCCTGGCCGCAGCGCGGAGGCGGGGTCAAAGACCGCTGGCAACGGCTCGTACTCGACCTCGATGAGCGAGACCGCCTCGGCGGCGAGGTCCGGATCGATGGCGGCGACGGCGGCCACCTCGTCGCGCTGCTGCCGGACCTTCCCTTCCTTCAGGGCGCGGTTGTCGCGCAAGAAGCCGACGTGCACGCGCGGTGTGTTGGCCGCCGTGATCACCGCCCGGACCCCCGGCAGACGCTCGGCCCGAGATGTGTCGATGTGGGCGATCCGCGCGTGGGCCTGATCGGAGAACAGGATCTTGCCGTAGAGCATCCCCGGCCGCGCGAGGTCGTGGATGTACTCCGCGCGCCCCGCTGCCTTGGCGGGGGTGTCCGGGCGCTGCAGATCGGTGCCGACGTACTTCACTGCTCCTCCCCCATCACTGCGGCCGCCGCCTGCACCGACTCGATGATCTGCACGTACCCGGTGCAGCGACAGAGGTTGCCGACCAACGCGTCTCGTATCTCGTCGTCGGTGGGCTCCGAGTTGGTGGCGAGCAGGGCGTGGGCCGAGAGGATCATCCCCGGCGAGCAAAAACCGCACTGGATACCCCCGCGGTCCACGAAGGCTTGCTGCACGGGCCCCAGCACGTTGCCGACGCCGAGCCCCGCGATCGTCCGTACGTCGCGGCCCTCCGCCTCCAACGCCGGGAACAGGCACGCGTTCACGGCGCGCCCATCGACCAGCACCGTGCAGGCGCCGCACTCCCCGCGACCACAGCCCTCCTTGGTCCCCAAGTGGCCCAGGGAATCGCGCAGCACGTCGAGCAAGAGCTCGGTCCCGGACACGACGGTCGTCGCCTCCGCGCCGTCCAGCGTAAACGTAAGGACCTGCTTCACAGCAACGCCTCCAGGGCCCGTCGAGTGAACACACCCACCAGTCTCCGGCGATACTCGGCGGTGGCGCGCAGATCGGTGATCGGCGAGACCGCCTCCATCGCCGCCTGCGCCGCCCGCTCGATGCGCTCCGGCGTGGGGCGTTGGCCGCGCAGCTCCGCCTCCGCCGCCTCCAATCGCAAGGGCGTCGGCGCCACCGCCCCGGTGGCGAGGCGAAGCTCCCGGCAGATCTCGCCATCCATCGTGACCGAGGCCGCGTAGTTCACCAGCGCCAGATCCATCCTCACGCGCCCCTTCTTGTAGAAGATCGAGCGCGTCTCGGCGTCCGGCGCGGGTATCTCGATGCCCGTCAACACATCCCCCGGCTCCAGGCACGACGCCCGCGGACCGCGGAAGAAGTCCCCCACGCAGACCTCGCGGACGCCGGTCGCCCCGCTGATCGCCAGCCGCGCGTCGCTGACCAACAGCGGCGGCGCCCCGTCGGCGCAGGGGGAAGCGTTGCAGAGGTTCCCCGCGAGGGTCGCCGTGTTGCGGATCTGAACGCTGCCCATGGACCCGAGGGCGGCGGCGAGGACCGGGTGACGCGCCTGCACGACGGGGTGGCGCCGGATCTCCTCCAAGGTCACCGTCGCCCCGATACGGAGGCCCTCACCGACCTCGATCCCGCCCAGCTCGGCCACCCCGCGCAGCGAAACCAGCGCCCTCGGCCGCTCCACGCCGCTCTTGGCCCGCACGATCGCGTCGGTGCCGCCCGCCACATAGCGGGCGCCCTCGATGCGCGCGAGGAGCGCCTGCGCTTCGGCCAGCGTCGCCGGCCGGTGATACGCCACATCTCTCATGCCACGACCCCTCCCTCTCTGAGTCGAGCCACACCGGCGGGGTCCAATCCGACCTCGGCGAGCAGCGCGTCGGTGTGTTCGCCGTAGGCCGGCGCGAAGGGGAGCGCGCCGCCCATCGCGTCGAGGGTGTCGGTGCGCACCGCCGCCGGTGGCAGCCGGATCTCGCGCCCGTCCGGCGCCGTCGTCCGCAGGAGGTCCGGCGCCACGAAGGGGAGCTCGGCCACCCCCTCGATGGGGGTGATTGGCGCGTGGGGAATGGCCGCGTCCACGAGGGCGCAGGCGACCTTCGCAGCCCCGTACGGCGCGGTCGAGGCGCCGATGCCGGCGTGCAGGTCGTCCTTGTTCTGGCGGCGCAGCTCGTTGGTCGCGAAGCGCGCCTGGTCGAGCTCGGCGAAGAGGGGCTGCGCGACGAGGCGCGCCCACTGGGCGTCGCTCCCGATGGCCACATAGATGAAGCCGTCCGCCGTGGGATAGGCGTTGACGGGGATGAACTGGCGGTGCTCGTTGCCCGAGCGGCGCAGCTCCGAGGGCGGGCTGTCCATGTCGAGCATCGGCAGGAAGGTGTGGAGCCAGGAGACCGCGCAGCGAGCCATCGAGATGTCGATGCAAGCGCCCCCGCCCCGCCACAGGGCCAAGGCGATCTGGGTGAAGGCCTCGTCCCCCGCCTTGAGATCGGTGATCGGCAGCCCCGACTGCATCGGCGGCCCATCGGCGGCGCCCGTCAGATCCATGTAGCCACAGGCCGCCTGCATCACGGGGTCGTAGCCTGGGACATCGGGGTGCGCCAGGCCCATCGCCGAGATGCAGCACCAGACGAGCTCCGGGCGCACCGCGCGCAGCGTCTCGGCGTCCATCCCGAGCTTGCGATGCCGCGCCGGCATGGTGTTGGTGCAGAAGACGTCGACCGGCAGCTCGCGGACCAGGCGCGACAAGAGCGCGCGGCCCTCGGGGCGCTTGAGGTCGATGGCGATCGCCTCCTTTCCGACGTTGGGCGCCACGAAGTAGCTGTGCCGGTCGGCGCCGGCGACGGGACGGCCGATCGACCGGTTGGGGTCCCCGGCGGCGGGGCGCCCGGCGACCGGCGTCGCCTCGACGCGGATCACGCGGAAGCCCTCGTGGACGAGGCGCAGCGTCGCGTAGGACATGCTGAGCGCTTGCTCGACGCTGAGGACGATGGGGCGCGACATCAGAACCTCACCGGCTCTTCGTAGGTGCCGAAGACCGCCTTCAAGGCGCCGCAGACCTCGCCGACGGTGGCGTAGGCGTCGACCGCGTCCATCGCGGCGGGCATGACGTTCCGGTCCGAGGCCGCGTCCGCCTTCAGCCGCGCCAACGCCGCCTCCACCGCCGCCTCGTCGCGGCTCGCTCGCACGCCCTCGAGCCGCGCGAGCTGCGCCTCCGCCTGATCGCTTCGGTAGGGGTGGAACTCGATGTCGCGGGCGTCGGTCTCGGCGCCCCCGACAACGCCATCTTC
This sequence comes from uncultured Nannocystaceae bacterium, assembly GCA_964402225.1. Classification (GTDB taxonomy): domain Bacteria; phylum Myxococcota_A; class Bradymonadia; order UBA7976; family UBA1532; genus CAYOBQ01. The sequence continues at coordinate 48,081 of CAYOBQ010000027.1, forward strand.
CACGAAGCGGTTGACGCCGACCTTGGGGTGGTCCCCCGAGCGCAGCGCCTTCTCCCGCGCGTAGGCCTGACGGCTGACGTCGGCCTGGACCCGGCCGCACGCGATCCCTTGTACGACACCGCCCTCCGCGTCGAGGGCCGCCATGATCTCGACGATCTTCGCCTCCATGGCGTCGGTGGTCGCCTCTACGAAGTAGGAGCCGGCGAGGGGGTCGACGGTGTCGCAGAGGCCCGCCTCCAGCATCAGGATCTGCATGGTGCGCAGCGACAACCGCGCGGCGTGGGCGCTGGGGATCGTGTAGGCCTCGTCGTAGGAGCAAAGTGCCATCGTCTGGGTCCCCGACAGGGCGCTCGAGAGCGCGTAGTAGGCGCCGCGGACGATGTTGTTCTCGGGCTGCTCGACGGTGAGCCCGCCGCCGCCGCCGCCAGCGATCATGCGGAGCCGCATGGTGCGCGGATCGGTGGCGCCGTACTCCTCCTTCAGGATGCGGGCCCAGCGACGCCGCCCGGCGCGGAACTTGGCGACCTGCTCCCACACGTTGCCGAAGACATCGAAGTTGAAGGAGAGCCGTCCGGCGAAGTCGTCTACACCGAGCCCGCGCGCGATGGCGCTGTCGACGTAGGCGCGGGCGATGGCGAGACCGTAGGCCATCTCCTGCGCCGGCGTCGCCCCGGACTCTCGGATGTGATAGCCGCACACACTCACGGGGCTGTATTTGGGGACCTCGCGGGCGCAGAACTCGATGGTGTCTGTGACCAACCGCACGGAGGGCTCGACGGGGAAGATCCAGGTCCCCCGACCGACGAACTCCTTGAGGATGTCGTTTTGCGCGGTGCCCCGGAGCGTGCGCAGGTCGAAGCCGCGCTTGCGGGCCATCGCGAAGTACATCGCCATGATCGGCACCGCCGATCCGTTGATCGTCAGCGAGACCGTGATGCGATCGAGATCGATCCCCGCGAAGGCCTCCTCCATATCCGCCAGCGTATCGACGGCCATGCCGACGCGGCCGACCTCCCCCTCGGCCATCGGATCATCGGAGTCGAGCCCGCACTGCGTGGGCAGATCGAAGGCCACGTTGAGCCCCGTCTGGCCGTGCTCGAGCAAGTAGCCGAAGCGCTCTCGTGTCTCGGCGGCGGTCCCGAAGCCCGAGTATTGACGCATCGTCCACGGCCGCTCGCGGTACATCCCGGGGTGGATGCCCCGCGTGAACGGATACGCCCCCGGCATCCCGATGCCCTCGGGCTTCACGTCGTCGGCGGTGTAGACCGGCGCGATGTCGATCCCAGACTCCCAGCGGACGTCCTTCATTCGCAGCGCTCCCGGATGTAATCCACGACACCGTCGATAGCCGAGCCGGTGGGAAAGACACCGTCGACGCCCAAGCCCCGCAGCGTCTCGGCGTCGCGCCGTGGGATGTTGCCGCCTACGAGGAGCAGGACCTCGCCGCCCAGGCCCCGGGCATCGAGGGCAGCGGCGACCTTGCGCGCCAGCGGCACATGGGCCCCCGAGAGGATCGACAGCCCGACGACGTGCACGGCCTCCTCGGCGGCGGCGGCGGCGATGTCCTCGGGCGATTGCCGAAGCCCCGTATAGATGACCTCCATCCCCGCCTCCATCAGCCCGCGACACAGCACCTTCGCGCCGACATCGTGGCCGTCGAGGCCGGGCTTGGCGACGAGCACCCGCGTCGTCATACGCTCAACCCCTTGGCGATCACGCCTCGCAGAACCTCCGACGTGCCGCCCCCGATCAGCGTGAAGCGGGCGTCCCGAAGGTAGCGTTGGACGGCGAAGTCCTTCGCATAGCCGTAGCTCGCCAGCACCCTCGAGGCGCGCTCGCACACGCGGTTGGCCGCCTCGGAGGCGAAGAGCTTGGCCATCGCCGCGTCGTGGGCCGTCGCTCTACCGGGCCCGTCACGCTCGGCGCGCCACGCCGCCCAGATCGTCATCCGGCGAGCCGCCTCCACGTCGACCGCCATCTCCGCGAGGTGCGCCTGCACCGCCTGGAAGCGGTTGATCGGCCGCCCGAATTGCTGGCGCTCGGCGGCGTACGCGAGCGCCGTCTCGTAGGCCGCGCGCGCGACCCCCACCGCGAGCGCCGCCGTCATCACCCGAATCTCGGCGAGGATCTCCTTGAGGTACGGCAACCCCTGGTCGACCGCCCCCAGCGCGCAGGTGGCGGGCGTGTCGTCGAAGGAGACCTCGGAGGTGATCGACGCGCGCACGCCCAGCTTGTCGATGCTACGCCCCACGACGAGCCCCGGCGCGCCGCGCTCCACCAGGAAGATCCCCAACGTGCGCTCGGCGCCGGTCCGCGCGAAGACGGTGAACATATCCGCCACGGGTGCCGAGGTAATCCAGGTCTTGCTGCCGGTGATGTGCCACGCCCCGTCACGCTCGGTGGCGGTCGTCGCGATGGCCGCGAGATCCGATCCCGCCTCCGGCTCGGTCATGCAAATCGTCCCCACGATCTCCCCGCGCAGCGCCGGCCCGAGCAACCTCTCGCGGACCGCTCCAGGGGCGAAGCGGTGGAGGAAGTAGGTGCCCATCAGCGACTGCATCGTGCAGGCGCAGGCCACCGACATGCTCGCCCGCGCGATCTCCTCGACGGCGAGCACGTACGACACCGCGTCGGCCCCGCTGCCCTCGGGCTCCGCGTAGCGCATCCCGAAGAAGCCGATCCGCCCCGCCCGCAGGAACAACGCCCGCGGGAAGCGGGGGTTCTCGTCGAGATCCGCGGCCTGCGGGGCCACCTCGCGGTCCGCGAAGGCGCGGAATGTGTCGCGGATGGCCCGCTGCTCTTCGTTGAGCTCGAGGTTCAAGATGCGCCCCCCGTCCGCAGCTCGGCGGTCTCCGCTTCCAACAGCTCGAGCGTCTCTGGATCGATCGCTACGCCGTACGCCTCGCGCGCCGCCGCGAGGGAGATGATCCCGTCTTTGACCTCACAGACGACCTTCGCCGCGGAGCGCTCGGCGGGCGGTCCATAGCCGCCGCCGCCCCCCGCCTCCTGCACGTACTCCGTGCCCGCCGGCACGCCGGTGATGAGGTCCTTGCTGGTTGGCCGGTGGATCCGCCCGTCGGGGTAGCGCAGCTCGATGTAGTTCAGGGTCCCATCCCCGCCCCCGAACAGGCCGAAGGCCGGCTCGAAGTCGCCGTCTCCAAAGGTGACGAGCTGCGTGTCGTCGCTCCCCACGAGGTAGCGCGTGCGCACCCCGAGCCCGCCGCGCATGCGCCCCGGTCCAGCGGAGTCCGTGAGGAGCTCGTGCTCGAGAAGCAAGTGCGGCGTCATCTGCTCGAACATCTCGTAGTCCTGGTCGAGGATGCCGCCGGAGGCGTCGATCATCCCGATGTGGTCGTAGCCATCGCAGTCGCCGGTGGCCCCCGATCCGCCCTTGAGCCCCATGAAGCAGATGTCCACATACGTCGCGTCGCGGTGCGGGTTGTGGCCGGTGGAGAGCGAGCAGAGGAGCTGGTTCCAGCCCGCCGTGACGCGCTCGGGGATGACCGGCGCCAGCGCGCGGATGATCGCGTCGGCGTTGGGGGGGCACAGGTGGTTGCCGAAGGTCGTCGCCGCCGGGTAGGCCGCGTTGAGCAGGGTGCCCCCGGGGATCTTGATCTCGATGGGCCGGAGCATCCCCTCGTTGTGCGGGATGTCCGGGTTCACCATCTGCAGAAACGTCAGGATCGTCGCCGACGCGCTCGAGGTGAAGGTCCCGTTGACGAAGCCGTCGGTCTGCGGATCGGTGTCTGTGTAGTCGAAGGCGATGCGCTCGTCGCGGACGTTGATGCGCACCCGGATCTGGTAGGTCGAGCCGGGGGTCTTGCCGTCGAAGTAGACAGTGGCCTCTCCCTCGTAGGTGCCGTCCGGGATGCTTCGTATCTCCGCCTCCATCATCCGCTGCGTGGCGTCGAAGAGCGCGTCTGTGTGGGCCTGGAAGTGGGCGCGGCCGTACTTCGAGATGAGCCCCAGCAGCCGCCGCTCCCCCACCGTGCAGGCGCCGATCTCCGCCAGCATGTCCTGCTCGACGATGGGCAGCCTGATGTTGGCGAAGATGAGGTCCCACACGTCGCGGCGGAGCACTCCGCGCTCGAAGACCTTCACCGCGGGGATGCGCAGGGCCTCCTGCCACACCTCCGTGGCGTTCGGATTGTAGCCGCCGCGGACGTTCCCCCCGATGTCGGCCTGGTGCCCCTTGCACGCCGCCCACGCCACCAGCAGATCCTCGTGGAAGATGGGCTTGAAGGCCGCCACGTCGTTGTTCTGGTTGCCGAGCGTGAACACATCGTTGTGGAAGAAGACATCGCCGGGGTGGATGTTGCCGCGGAACTTCGAGGCGATGTGTTGGCAGACGGGGCTGAGCGAGAAGCTCAGGATCGGCAGGTTCTCCGTCTGCTCCAGCATCCGGCCGTCGGCGTCGTAGAGGCCGGTGACGAAGTCCTTCGCCTCGCAGAGGATGGGGGAGCGCGTGGTCTTCTCCATCGTGAGGCTCATCTCGTCGGTGATGGCCTTCAGCGCGCGGCCCAGGATCGAGACGAGGACGGGATCGATCTCGACTTCACTCATGCTTCGACCTCGTCTGTGCGGCGCCGGAGGACGACGCTGCCGTGGGCGTCGACCTCCGCGCGGTAGCGTGCGCTGACGAAGAGCGTGGTGTCGGCTCGCTCGATCAGCGCGGGTCCGTCGATCCGGTTGCCCGCGAGCAGCGCGTGTCCATCGTAGACCGGCACCTCGGCGAAGGCGTCCTGCTCGGGGACATACGCCCGGCGCTGGCCCTTGAGCGCGGCCCGCGAATCAGCGCCTCCGCTCTCCGGCCGTGGCAACTCGAGCCGAGTCGCGCGCCCCAGCGAGCGGACCCGCACGTTGATCAGCTCCAAGGGCGTGCCCTCGTCGCGAAGGCTGTAGCCGTAGAGGCGGTCGTGCTCCGCGTGGAAGGCCTCCGCCATCGCCTCGAAGTCCCCCGCCGCCAGCGTCGCGGCACCGATGGAGACCGTGACCTCGTGGTACTGCTGCAGATAGCGCAGATCGAGGGCGAGTCGATGCTCGATGTGTCGCGCCCCCTCGTCATCGAGCAGGCGGGCCCCGGTCTCCGTGAGCTCCGAGACCACCGCCCGCAGCGCCTCGAGGTCGATGCGTTCCAGGGGGCTGACGAAGGTGCGCACGAAGTCGTGCTGCAAGTCGCACAGCAACATCCCGGTGGCGCAGAGCACCGACGCCGTCGGCGGCACCACCAGGGTGGGCATCTCGAGCTCGTCGGCGATCATGCAGGCGTGGACGCCGCCGGCGCCCCCGGCCACCACCAGCGGGAACTCTCGCGGATCGAGGCCGCGCTTGACGGTGACCTCCCGTACGCCATGGGCCATGTTGGTGTTGATCACGCGGTACATCCCCGCCGCGGCCTCCTCGAGCGTGAGACCCAGCGGCTCCGCGATGTGCGCTCGGATGGCCGCGCGCGCCGCGTCGGGCTCCAGGCGCAGCTTCCCGCCAGCGAAGAAGCCAGGATCGAGGTAGCCGAGCACCAGATCGGCGTCGGTGCAGGTCGGGCGCTCGCCGCCGCGACCATAGCAGGCGGGCCCCGGAGAGGCCCCCGCCGACGCGGGCCCCATCCGCAGAAGTCCCCCCGTGTCGAGCCAGCCGACGCTGCCACCGCCGGCGCCGACCGTCGTGATGTCGAGCATCGGCAGGGCGATGCGCAGGCGGTCGATGGCCCCGGTGTGGTTCATCGCCGCCGCGCCGCCCCGCACGAGGCTCGCGTCGAAGCTCGTGCCGCCCATGTCCATCACGACGCAGTCCTCGCTCTTGGCGAGGGCCGCGTACGTCGCCGCCGCGCGGGGTCCCGCGGCCGGACCGCTCAGCAAGGTCGCCGCCGGCCGTCGCGCCGTGAGATCGGGGCCACAGACGCCCCCGTTGGACTGCATGATCAGCAGCACGCCGCCGAAGCCCACGTCGGCGAGGCGCTCCGTCAGCCGCCTCAGGTACGTCTGCAGCACCGGGCCCACGTAGGCGTCGAGGGCGACGGTCGAGACCCGGTCGTAGAATCGAATCGTGGGCAGCACCGTCGAGGACACGCTCACGTAGGCGTCGGGCAGCGCCGCGCGGACGAGCTCCGCCGCCGCCTGCTCGTGGGCGGGGTTGGCGAAGGCGTTCATGAAGCAGACAGCGACCGCTTCTACGCCGTCCGCCGCGAGCTGCTCGGCCGCCGCCGCGACCTCGGCGGGGTCGAGGGCCGTGACCTCCTCGCCGCGGAAGTCCAGCCGCCCAGCCACGGGGAGGCGGCGCCGACGCGGCACCAGCGGCACCACGTTCTGGTAGCGGTTGTCGTACTGCGCCTCTCGGACGCCTCGCCGCATCTCGAGGGCGTCGCGGACGCCGGCGGTCGTGAGCAGCCCGCAGGTGGCGCCGGATCGCGTGAGCACGGCGTTGGTGGTGACCGTGGTGCCGTGGACGACGAACCCGATCCGGGCCGCCAGCGTCTCTGGGGAGACGCCCTCGGCGCGGGCCATCAGCGCCAGCCCGTCGCTGACGGCCAGGGACGGATCATCGGGCGTCGACAGCGTCTTGAACGTCCGCAGCCCGCCGCTCGGGGACCACAGCGCGAGATCGGTGAAGGTGCCGCCGACGTCGACGCCGACACGGTAGGTCTCGGTCTCCGTCACGGGCTCACCGCCTCCCTGCCGAGCTCGAAGGCCCGGCGGTTGAAGTCCAGGGTCCGGGGCGCACAGCGGCGCTCGAGGGCCGCCCAGATCTCCTCGGCGCCGAGGGGCAGCACGTCGCGGCCAGCGAGGGCGCCGAGCATCACCGTGTTCAACGCCCGCGCGTCGCCGGCGCGCTTCGCCGTCGCCGGGCCGTCGAGCTCCAGGAGGTGCTCGGTGATCGCGCGGACGCCCTCTCGGAGCGTCTCGAGGTCGGGGTAGGCCTCGCCACGTTGGGCGAGGGTGTGGGGCACCACCCGACCGCGGCTCATCAGCACCTGCGTTCGAGCCGACATGCTCGGCCGCGCGCGGCTCACCTCCAGGGGCTCGAGGCCGAGCACGACGTCAGCCTCCCCGGCGCCGATGAACGCGCTCGCCCCGTCTCCCATGGTGACCGTCGCCTGGACGCTCCCGCCCCGCTGCGACATCCCGTGGAGCTGACCGACGGCGACGGGGATGCCGGCGCGCGTCGCCGCGTCGCCGAGGACACGCCCGATCGTGAGCACGCCCTGCCCCCCCACGCCGACGACCAGGAGCTTGCTGCTCACGCGCCTCCCCCGATGGCCCGAATGGCCCCGTTTGGGCAGAGATCGGCGCACTGCGCGCAGCCGTCGCAGAGCTCGGCGTCGATGCGGATGGCGCCGGTCGGGTCGAGAAAGAAGGCGGGGCAGCCGAAGAGGTCGAGGCAGGCGCGGCAGTTGCCGCAGCGACCGCAGACCAGGCAGCGAGCCGCCTCCGTCTGAGCCTCGGCCTCGCTCAGCGCCCGGCTCGGCGATCGCGGCGACGGGCCGGGCGGGATCTCGGTGTGACGTGGCGGAGGTCGCTGGTCGGCGATCTCGCGGCCCCGCAGCGCCGCGTCGATGCCCCAGGCGGCGCGTTGGCCGTCGGAGATCGCGTCCGTCACCGTGCGAGGCCCACCGACCAGATCGCCGCCGGCGAAGACGGTCGGGGACGAGGTACGCCGAGAGTCCGGGTCAACCCGTAGGAGCCGGTCCGCCGTGCTCTCGAGGGCGCGGAGTGGGGTGAGATCGGGCACCTGGCCGATGGCGATGACCACCAGCTCTGCGGCCAGGATGGTCGTCTCATTATCGCCCTCGCAGACGAGGCCGGGGGCGCCATGGCCCGCGAGAGTCCTCGGCCGCAGGCCGGCGCGCAGCTCGACGCCCTCCGCCTCGGCGGACGCGACCTCATCGGCCAGCGCGGGCATCGTGGCGAGTGACTCCGGGAAGACGACGATCACCGACCGGGCCCCTCGCCGCATGGCCGTCCGAGCGGCGTCGATGCCCGCGTTACCGCCGCCGACGACCACCACGCGCTCGGCCTGCGTGTCCGCAGCCAGATAGTCGAGGGCGAAGGCGACCTGGGGTCCGCCCGTCGCCGGCTCGAGGTCCAGCCGGCGCGGCCGGCTCGCGCCGAGGCCGAGGAAGACCGCGTCGTACGAGGCTTCGAGCCGCTCCAGGCTCAACCCGGTCCCGAGCTTCATGCCGCCGACGAACTCCACCCCCAGCGAGAGGACTCCTTCGATGTCGCGGTCGAGGGCGTCGGGGGGGAGGCGGAAGCCAGGGATGCCGGTGCGCAGCAGACCGCCGGGCGCATCGGCGGCGTCGAAGAGGGTGACGCCGTACCCGCGCAGGACGAGGTCGTGGGCCGCGGCGAGCCCCGCGGGGCCGGCGCCGACCACCGCGATCCGACGTCCGTTCGGTTTGGCCCGGGGCGGCGTCCACGAGGCGCCGGTCTCCGTCGCCCAGTCCATCACGAAGCGCTTGAGATCGTTGGTCGCCACCGCTGCGTCCAGCACGCAGGCGGACTCGCAGGGTCGGTGACAGACGCGGCACACCGTGTGGGGCAAGGGCGTGCGACTCAGGATGAGCTCGAAGGCGTCCTGGTACTGGCCGGCGGCGATGTGGCTCGCGTAGCCCTGCACGCAGAGCGTGAGGGGGCAGCGTGTGGCGCACGGTGCGACGGCCTGCGGTGCTTCGTCGCGGGGGTCGCGCAGGCGGGCGAGGGACATGGCGCGCTCCTGGCCGTGCGTCGTGCACTGCCCGCAGCGCAGCTCGTCTCGCCCGCAAGTCGCGCACAGCTCGGTGACCACCTCGAAGACCGGCGACTCAACGCGGTCTGTCGCGATCCGGCGCGCGTAGACCGGGCAGGGGTGCTCCGCGACGACGACGGCGAGCCCCGAGGCGTCACGCGCCCGCTCGAAGGCAGCGATGGTCGCGCCGAGATCGGCGGGATCCACCGTCGACACGTGGGTGGCGCCGAGGGCCCGGACAACGCCCTCGATCGAGACCCGGCGCGACGGTTGTCCGGCGCTCACCTCCACCAGGGGGCTCTCTTGGAAGCCCGTCATCGCCGTGACCTCGTTGTCGAGGACCACCGCCACCATATTCGCGTCCTGCTTGATGGCGTCGAGCAGCGCCGGCATCCCCGAGTGGAAGAAGGTCGAGTCGCCGAGGAAGCCGACCGTGCGCTCCCCCGTCACGCGGCTCACGCCCGCCGCCAGCGTGAAGCCGGCGCCCATGCAGAGCAGCGCATCGCCCACGCCGAGGGGCCCGTCGACGCCCAGCGTGTAGCAGCCGATGTCGTTGAAGTAGAGGCGGTCCTCGCCGAAGGCGGCCCGGGCCGCGAAGAAGGAGGCGCGGTGGGGGCAGCCCGCGCAGAGGACCGGGGGCCGCGGGGGTACCGGCTCGATGGGGCGCGGCACCTGGGGCGTCGCGCCCAGGTCGAGGGCGTCGTGGAGCCCGTGGCGGATGATGTCGGGCGTGTACTCGAAGGCCGTCGGCAGGTGGCCGCTGCGCTTGCCGAGGACCCGCGGTGTGAGGCGGGCTTCGGCGCACAAGGCGAGCACGGCGTCTTCGACGAAGGGCGAGAGCTCCTCGAGCACCAAGACGCGCTCTGTCGCTCCCAGCAGATCCAGGAGCGGGCCGCGCGGGAGGGGAAAGACGCCCGGCATCGTCGCCAGGACCACGCCGTCTGGGAGCTCGCTGAGGATCTCCGCCGTCGTCGCCGCTGGCGAACCCGCCGTGAGCACGACGTCGGGGCCACGACCACGGCGGGTGAACAGCGCCTCGGTCGTGGCGCGGGCGGTCTCGAGTCGGGGGCCGATCTCGGCGCGCATGCGCCGCGCGTTCGGTGGGATCGGGACGAGCTGGCGAGGATCACGCTCGAAGCCACGCACCTCGGGGGCGCGCAGGGTGCCGTACGTGACCGGCGCCCGCGTGTGGCAGACGCGCGTGGTGGCGCGCAAGAGGACCGGGAGGCGGCTACGTTCGGAGAGGTCGAAGGCGATCCGCGTCAGCTCGTAGGCCTCCTGCGGGGTGCTCGGATCGAGCGTGGGGATGTGCAGCATCGGCCCGAGGTGTCGCTGGTCCTGCTCGTTGGGGCTGGTGTGGCAGGAGGGGTCGCCGGCGCTCACGATGACGAGGCCGGCGCGGACGCCGATGTAGGGGATCGTGGAGAGGGGGTCGCCGGCCACCATCAGGCCCAGGTGCTTCATCGCGCAGATGGACCGGGCCCCGCCCAGGCTCGCGGCGAAGGCCATCTCGAGGGCGATCTTCTCGTTGACGGAGTACTCGAAGGCGATGTCTCGGGCCACGGCGACCTGGGCGAAGCCGTCGGTGATCTCGGAGGAGGGGGTGCCCGGGTAGCCGCAGGCGAAGCCCACCCCGGACTCCAAGGCGCCCCGAACGATCGCCTCGTTGCCGAGCAGGCACTCGGTGTGCCCCGCAATATCGATGAGGAGTGGATGCACGGAGACCTCTGGCCTTGATCCCCACGCCGCCGGATCGTCCAAACCACAATAAGGTACTGGAATGCCGATTTGCAATCGGTCTAGTTTGGCCCATGCGCTTCGCCCCCCGGATGGACCACGTCGTGCCCTCGGGCGTGCGCGAGTTCTTCGACATCGCCCGACGCCTGCCCGACGCGATCGACCTGTCGATCGGCCAGGTTGACTTCGACGTGCCCGAGGCGGTCAAGGTCGCGACCCACGACGCGCTCCGGGGTCCCGGCTGCGGACGCTACACGCCCACCGAGGGTGGCGCCTCGCTGGCCGACGCGGTGCGCGCTCACCTACGGGCGGCGCACGGCGCCGGCGAGGGCGAGGGGGTGCTCGTCACCAGCGGCGCGACGGGCGCCATCACCACCACGGTCCTGGCGATGGTGGGGCGGGGTGACGAGGTCCTGCTGCCAGATCCGCACTTCATCGTGTACGGCGCCGCCGTCCGCATCGCCGGTGGCGAGCCCGTCTTCTACGACCTCTACCCGGACTTCCGCCTGCGCGCCGAAGAGATCGAACGGCGGATCACCCCCCGGACGCGGCTGTTGGTGCTCAACAACCCGGCCAACCCAACGGGGGCGGCGTATCACCCCGAGGAGGTGGCGGAGGTCGCGCGGCTGTGCCGGGAGCGCGGCGTCTTCGTGCTCAGCGACGAGCTCTACGCGCAGTTCAGCTACGACGCGCCCCACGCGGGTCTCAAGGCCCTGCTCGGCGAAGGCTGCCTGCTCGTCGGCGGACCCTCGAAGAGCCACGGCATGGCGGGCTGGCGCCTCGGCTGGGCCGTCGGGCCCGCCGCCCTCATCGACCGCATGCGCACGCTCCAACAGTTCCTCTACGCGTGCCCCCCGACGCCCCTCCAGCCCGGCGCCCGAGCCGCCCTCGATGTCGACATGAGCCCGGTCGTCGAGCGCTACCGGCGCAAGCGAGACCACGCCTTCTCTACCCTCCTCGAGGCGGGCTACGAGGTCACCCGACCCGGCGGCGCCTACTACCTCTTCCCGAAGGTCCCCTGGGGCAACGACCGCAGCTTCTGCGAGGCCGCCCTCGGCGAGAAGCTCGTGCTGGTCCCCGGCTCCACCTTCAGCCGCCGCGACACCCACTTCCGCCTCAGCTTCGCGGCCCCCGACGAGATCCTGGAGCGCGGCCTCGAGGCCCTCCGACGCCTCGCCAGCCGGAGACCCGCCTCCCCGTCATGACCGCGGGCCGAGCCTGGCTCGACCTCGAGCTCGGGGTGGAGGTGACCGCCATCCGATGACGCGCGGGCGCGCCGGGGGCGGTGCCTACTCGCAGCCGTTGTGCATCCGCCACTGGTCGGGGTCGTGCCCCTCGGGGATGTTCTCGCAGGGGTCCTGGGAGCCGTAGCCGCGCAGCTCGTTGTACTGGGTGATCTGCTCGGCCGTGAGGATGTCCGGGGTCTTGAGATGCGTGGACAGATGTACGACCCGTAGGCGAGCCCGGACGTCGGCGATCTCGGCCACCCAGCTCTCGAGCGACGCCTGGTCGATGCTGCCGTCGACGAAGGCGTCGTTGAGCGTCGCCTCGAGGGCGATCAGCTCCTTGCCCAGCTCGACGGCCTCGACCTTCATCGCGTCGTAGATCGCCTGGATCTCCGCCTCCTGTGCCTCGTTGAGCCGGATCTCGGCCTTCATCTCGAGCAGGTGCGCGGGGCCCGGGACGCCGTTGAGCTCCGCGGCCTTCGCGAGGCCCCAACCGCCGCCGTTCTCGAGCTCCTCGATGTCATCGGCGGAGAGGCTCTTGATCCGCCGGCCCTCTTGGCCGGTGTATTCGGACTCGTGGTTGCCTTCCGAGGGGTCGTGTTCGTCGTCGTGGCCATCGCAGGCCGCGACGGAGAGCGCGAGGGCGATCGAGCAGGCGGTGAGGAGTGGGGTGCGCATCGTGTTCCCAGGGTTGGTCAGAGAATGCCGGACTATGATGTCCACAGAGCGCGGAAGCAAATGCCCGGCTCAGCCGACCCACGCCGCGAGGGTCCGAAGCGGTCGCAGAAGGGCCTCGCGGTGGGCCGCGGCGAATCGCTCGGGCCAGCGACGGGCCAGGTGCTCGAGGCGGCCCCTCGGGCGCCCGTTGACCTCGATGAGCCAGGGGACGCCAGCGGGATCGATGGCGAAGTCGAGGCCGAGCTCCACGGCGTGGGGGCGGTCGAGGGCGCGACATACCGCGTAGGCGGCTCGCTCCATCGGGGGGGCGAGCGGGTAGGGCGCCACCTCGGAGGTGCGAGCGACGTTGGCGACGGGGTCGCGGGTCTCGCGTCGTGCGACGGGGGGCGTCAGGTGCCAGCCCGACGGGGTGCGCTGGGCGAGCAGCCGCACGCAGACAGAGGCCCAACCATCCGGTGGCGGGACGGCGCGCTGGAGGAGGAGATCCGCCCCCGGGGGGAGGGCGTCGCCCCGGCGCAGGTGGCAGACGCCGCGACCGAAGGAGCCGTGGCGGGGTTTTGAGAAGGCGGCCCCCCACGCTTCGAGGCGCGCGGCGAAGCTCGAACGTATGGCCTCGACGGGCGGCATGGGGATCCCCGCGGCCTCGAGGTGCCGCTGGCAGCGGAGCTTGTCGCGGCACAGGGCCGTGAGGCTGGGGGGGTTGCCCAGGGGGACGCCCTCCAGCGCCTCGACCCGCGCCGCGAAGGCGTCGGGCCGGCTCCGGGAGGGGTAGCGGTCGTAGCAGGCCACGAGCGGCGCGGAGGCGGCCCGCCACCCACCCGGGACAGCGCGCAGGCCGCGGAGGACGCCCCCTCGAAGATCGTCGCCGACGATCGTCGGGAGGCCGGCGGCCTCGGCGAGCAGGGCGGCGCGGCCGATGGGGGTGAGCTCGGGCGCGCGGGGCGCCCCGGGGCGACAGCGGACGAGGACCCCTACGGTCATCGGCGTAGCTTCAACGCGCGCAGGACCTCGTCGAGGAACGTGTCGTTGGGCACCAGGATGTGGGCCGCGCCTTCGAGCCGCCTTCCGGCGCGACCCCGCCGGGGGCAAAGACGACGACCGGCCGCTCCCCACCGATGGGACCGAGATCGGGGGCGGGAGCGGAGCCATCGAGGCTCGCGTCGACGGGCGCTGTGTCGTGGGCGCCTTCAGACGCGAGGAGCAGGAGGGTCGGCAGGAGCGCGCACATCAGGGTGCAGAGTGCCCCATGCGGCGATGGCTGGCGAGGGGCGGCGACTCGCACCCGGCGGTGCGCGGCCTACGCATCGGCGTGGGCCACCGTTGGACCGTCGATGTGGAGTGACCCCACCTCTATTCGGAGGGCTCATCGTGGAAGATGTGTCTATTGGATCGTCAGCGCGCGCGGGGCCGCACGAACCACAGGTCTCCGCCGGCCGGTGAGACGAAGACCACCGTCGGGCGGCCTGTCGCGTCCAAGGCCAGATCGACGTCGAAGCCGCAGCGCTCGACCACCCGGGTCCGCGTCCAGCCCGCCCGGGGCTCGCGGACGGCGTACCACGCGCTCCGTTCGGCCTCCTCGTCGTCCACGCGCCCCCGATGCTCGAGGAGACACACGTGGAGCCGTCCCTCCCCGTCCACCCCCACGCTCGGGCACCGCGACTGGTGGCCGTCCCCCTTCATCACCTCCGCCTTTGACCAACGCCCCTCCTCGAACGCCCGGTGCACCAGGCGGTATTTGCCCCAGCTACGGCGCGCCGTGAGCGCGTGCACGATGCCGTCCGGACCCGCCGCCAGCGCCAGCTCCCGGGCCTCCTTCTTGCTCCCGAACGGCTCCTCCTCTACCGCGCCATCCCTCCAGCGCAGGTGTCGCAACGAAAGGTCCGGCCTGGCGTAGAGGATGTGCACCGTTCCGTCCGGCGCGACCGTCAGCGCCAGTCGGCGGCGGTCCTGCTCCTCCGCAGGGTCCGCCTCGCTCCACGTGGCGATCCGGCGGCTCTTCCAACCATCGGCTCCGCGGACGGCCAGGTGGACGCCTCCGTCGATGCCGGCGAGCGCCGCGTAGATCGCGCCGTCGGGACCGCACGCCAGCCCGTGGCTGACCTCGAGATCGTTGGCCTCGATCGCCGACAGGCCCTTCCAGAGCGACTCGCTCACCGCGCCAGCCGCGTCCCAGCGGGTGTATCGAAAGCAACTCTCGGAGCCGAATTCGTGGTCGTCTGTCATCACGTGGACCGCGCCGCGCCCGTCAGCGACGGTGACCTGACGCGAGTAGGTCACATCCTCGAAGAGCAGCGCCGGTCGGCTCTCGCCCTCCCAGACCAGCTCGATGCTCCCCCAGCCACCGAGGGCCGCCCCCGCCTGTCCGTCGGCGCCGACGAACGCAGCCGTCAGCTCCTCGACCTCGCCACGGCCCTTGGTCGCGACCCAGTCACCGTGGACCCTCGGCGGGTCCGGTGGGCGGATGACCACCCCTTGGCCGCCCACCCCGATCGGCTCCGCCGGGAACGGCCGCATCGGCTCCTGGTCGAAGCCGATCCAGGGGTCGTCGTCGGGCGCCTTCGGCGCGTCGGCGTCCGGCACGATTCGCACCGCGAAGTTGATCAGATCGTCCTCTTCGGCCTCGACCTCGGGGTAGCCCTCGAACATCACGGAGGCCCAACTCGCCAGGACGTAGATCTCGACCCGGCACAGGCCGCTCGGTGTGTCGAATGCGTACGTCTCGACGTAGTCCTCGTCCGCCGCCTCCTCGTACCCGTTCTCGGCCACGTCGCACAGCCCGTCGGCGTCGAGGTGTCCGACGGCGACCAGCCGGCCGTCGAGATCCATACGCCGGCTGTAGCGCGCGACCCACTGACGCTCGACCTCCTTGTCGAGGGGCTCGTCCACGAAGATGCGCATCGTGCCGGAGCAGTCCGCCTGAGCCAGCCACGCCAGCAGATGCCCCCTGCGCACCGCTTCGGGCCAGTTCTCCGGCTCGCACAGGAGCCTGGTCTGGTCTTCACGGAACAGCGAGAGGGTGTTGCTGTCCCCGTACACGTAGACGTCTTGCGGCATGGCCTTCTCACAGCGATTGCATCCATGAGATGCACCCCCGGGGCCATGCCTCTTTCACCAATCGTGTCTGGCGGTGTCTCCGCCGCCGATGTACATCAATGCCGGTAGTGCCCGATGCGACGCTGGCTGGCGAGGAGGAGCGACTCGCGCAGCATGCGGGGCTCGACGCCGCGCTCGAGGGCCTGGTGGTAGGCGTCGAGGGCGGCGCGCAACGCCGCGGGTCCCCGGTTCGCCACGCCCGCGGCAGGAAGCGCGCTGCACGCGCCCGCCAGCCGATTTCGGCGTTGCGAAACCTACCGATATCTTCGGATATCGCTACGGCTTCGC
>CAYOBQ010000028.1:0-63773 GCA_964402225.1 uncultured Nannocystaceae bacterium
GGCCGCCGCGCAGCCCAGCCTCTTCGCCACCGATGTAGGTCTCATCCACTTCCACTCACCTGGTCGCTTGGACACTTGGCCGCGCACCGGCCCGAACGACGATTCCTGCTGCGGTCGGGCCGGCTCGCGACTCGGTCGCTATGTGCGCTTCAGCGCCCTGGATAGCGTCGGGACCGCGTGCTACTCCCCGGCTCTCGATCCGATGGAGTCGCGATGCGGAGCTTTGCTTGTCTGTTGGCGCTGGCGATGCCGGCCCAGGCCGAGGATGTGCTGGACTGGACGCCGCCGGAGGCGGGCCTGGTGGTGGCGTCGCGCGGGGCGACGGCGATGGAGGGCCTGCTTGATGCGGCGGAGGGGCGCTTTGGCGACGTCCCCGCGGTCCGCGACGCGATCAAGCGGCTGCGGGCATGGGAGGTGGGCGGTGTGCAGCCGGGGGCCGGCGAGTTCGGATCTACGCTGAAGCTCGATCGCGGGGTGGCGGTCTTCGTCTTGGGCCCCAAGGAAGGGCGCCTGGTCTTTGGGGCAGACGCCACACCATCAGCGACGAAGCGGGTCGCCGAGATCGCCGCCTCGATCGACGCGCCGATCCGCGCAGACGATAACGGCCTCGTGCTGGGCAACACGGCGCTCACCTGCAAGCAGCGGGGGCGCTTCGTGGTCTGCGACACCGGCGTGGTCCCCGAGGCGGCCCCCGGCAAGCCGCCCTGGATGGACGGCAAGCGAGCGCCGACGGATGGCGTCTTCTTCGGCGTCGCGCGGGGGCGGTTCTTCGCCGAGATGATGGGCGGGGGAGCGCCGATCAACGAGGTGTGGGCCGCCGCGAAGGTCGACGGGGGGCGCTTCGTCGTGTCCGCCGAGGTGGTCGCCAACCCGCTGGCGATGGCGCCGTTTGCCGGGCTGCTGACGAAAGGGCCGGAGACCGCCGGCCTGGAGACCGTGGACGCGCGCTCGTCGGGGGTCCTCAAGGTCGCCTTCGATGGGCCCAAGCTGCTGGGCGCCGTCGACACGATGGGGCGCCGCGAGATCGATCGTCTGCCCCCGCCCGTCCGCGCGGTCTGGGAGGCGCTGCGCGCGGGGTGGTCGGGGTCGTTGGTGGTCTCGTTCCCCGGCGGCCTGGTCCATCCGGTGATCGTCTTGGGGCTCAACGACGACGCGGCCGGGCGGGCGCTGATGGACTCAATCGTCGCGGCTGCGGCCGGGGTCGAGGAGGTCGGGCTGGGCTTGGGGCACAGCGCGACGCCGGGGGTCGAGCGCATCGAGGTGACCATCCAGGACGGGGGCCGCGGACCCCAGACCCACCTCGGCTTCCCCTTCGCGATTCACCAGAAAAGGCTGGTGCTGGGGATGCATCCGGTGGACGTAGCGCGGGTGACGCAGGGGAAGGTCCAAGCGGCGAAGCTGCCCGCCTCCTTCACCGCCCGCGGGACCCATGGCTTCATCGCCTGGGACGTCCTTGGCATCCTGTCGATGGCGTCGGGCTTCGAGATGTGGGCCACCGGCGACGCCCAGCTCATCCTCGATGCACAGGTCCTGGCGACGCTCGGTGCGGCGCTGCTGGACGAGCTCGGCGCCTCGTTGACGTTCACCGAGACCGGAGGGCGCGCGCGCGTCTGGTGGAGTTGGCTATGAGTTCCCCGCTTCGATTCGCCGTCGCCATGAGCTGCCTCGCCTGCCAGCCGATGGGCGGCACGCCCCCGGCGCCACAGCCTGGCGAGACCCCGGCCGCACCGCAGACATCACGACCGCTGACGCCCGAGGCGAAGAGCGCGCTGCCGGTGGCGGTGCGCGGCGCCGCCGACGGCGAGGCCGCTCGGAAGCTCTTCGACGACGCCCTCCGGGCCCAACTCGGGGGCGACGCGCTGACCCAAAACGCTCTGCTCGCGAAGCTCGCCGCCCACTACCCGGAGACCCGGCACGGACGGGCCGCCGCGCGCCGTCTCCAGTCCTCGGGCTTCGGGATCGCGAGCGTGGGCGTCCTGGCCGCCGTCGCGATCCCGGCGTTCGTGAAGTACCAGCGGCGCGCAAAGACCACCGAGCCGCTGATGAACCTGCGCAAGCTCTACGATGGGGCGGTGATGTACTACACCGAAGAATACGCGACCCGGACGGGGGAGCTCCTCCCGCACAGCTTTCCCCAGAGCGCCGGCCCCACGCCCCCGAGCACGGCCTGTCGGGGCGGCGACAGCGTCGAGCATTCCTCGACTCGCGAGACCTGGCGCGCCCCCACCTGGTCGTCCCTCGGCTTCTCGATCGTCGGCCCGCACCGCTACCGCTACGAGTTCATCTCCGACGGTCGCGGCTTCACCGCCCGGGCCACCGGGGATCTGGACTGCGACGGCGTGCTGTCGACCTTCGAGCGCGTCGGCACCATCGACGCCGAGGGCAACGTCAACGGCGGCGCCGGGATCTTCATTGAGAAGGAGCTGGAGTAGGCGCCAGGAAGCCCTTGAGCGGCACGACCGAGTGGTTCGTCGAGCCCACCTTGACCCAGGGCGCCGAGACGAAGGCCTCCTCGCCGCCGCCGCACCGCTCCGACAGCCCCCCGAGCGTGACGCGGTACGTCGAGGGTGAGGTTCCGAGGAAGTCGATCTCCCCCACCAGGGCGTAGCTCGTGCCCTGGTTCTCCACGATGGTGCCCGCGGGGAGCTGGCAGATCTCCTCCGTCAGCGCCTCGTCCCCATACAGGGTCGTGTCGGCGAAGACGCCGAGGTTGTGTTGATTCGCATCGACCTCGCAGTCGGTGGTGAACGGCGGCGTCTCCCCCGCCGCCAACTCGGCGGTGAACTCCACGGGGCCGGCCGACGTGAGGTAGAGGATGTCGGCCCGCAGCTCGCCGGCGAAGGTCCGGTAGTCCCCCATCAAGTAGGCCTCCCCGGCCTGCACCTCGAGATCGACGTCACCGAAGGGATCGATGAAGGTGTAGTCCTCGGTGAACGTCGCCACGCAGTAGGTGGTCCAGGGCTCAGCCACGGTGCCAGAACCCGCCCCGCCGCCGCCGCCGTCCTCGTCTCCACAGCCCACCAGCGCGGCGCTCGCCGCCAAGGCCACGATCCACTTACCAGCACACTTCATGCTCAGCTCCTCATGGGTTTCGGGGAGGTTACTCCGTCAGGCAGAGCTCGACGGCGTGAATGGCCACGTCGCCCCGGGCGGCGTCGAAACCGATGGCCGTGAGGCCGGGGTCGTCGCCCATGCGCAGCAGCCCGCCCCAATCTACAGCGAGCCACTCGTACTGGCCGGCGACGGGGCCTACGAGGCCGCCGTAGAGCGGCGATGAGATCTCGACCTCGCCGCCGCCGCGGGTGCCGCGGGCTTGGAAGTAGAGGGTCGCGCCACCGAAGCGCAGGCCAAGGACGCTGAAGCGGATCAGGAGGTCGTCGTTGCCGTCGACCAGGAGACCCTCGCCGCCGTCGACGAGCTCGACGTTGCAGCCGGCGATGCCGTCGCCGGGGCCGCACCTCGCGAAGGCTCCGCAGGCGTCGTTGATGCGACCCGAGTACTCGCAGCTCGCATCCCAGTGGTCGACGCGGGCGCTGGTCGAGCCGTCCCAGTGCAGCTCGAAGAGGGTCCAGCCTTCGCCGCGTCCGCAGGCTCGTCGCCCCGGGGGCGCGACGGCCACGTCGGGGGCCGGGGGCGCGGCGTCGGGCGCCGAGTCGGGCTCGACGAAGGCGTCAGGCTCCAGGTCCGGCTCGATGAAGACGTCGCGGGCCGCGTCGGGCGCAGCGTACCCGTCTGCCGCCGAATCGGGGTCGACGAACGAGTCTGGCGCCGCGTCCGCCGGCGTGGGCGCCACGTCGGCGCCCACGTCGCCGGCGGCGTGACCCGCGTCGGCGTCCACCCCGTCGTCGCGCGCGGGAGGTGGATCGACCACCCTCGGGAGCTTCCGCGGGCCCGCCGTCGTGCCGTCGACGCAGCCCGCCAGGAAGACCAACGCCAGCCACCTCACGTCTCGAGCCCGAAGAGTCGCTCGGTGTTGGACACCGTGAGGGCGCAGAGCGTCTCGTAGGAGACGCCGCGCAGCTCGGCGACGCGCTGGGCCGTGGCGACGACGAAGGCCGGCTCGTTGCGGCGCCCTCGATGGGGGAGCGGCGCGAGGAATGGGGCGTCCGTCTCCACGAGGAGGCGGCCCTCAGGGATCAACGAGACGGCGGCGCGGATGGGGTCGGCGAAGCTCATCGTGACCATCCCCGAGATGGAGATGTGCAACCCCAGCGAGAGCGCGCGCTCGCACTCCGCGGGACCCCCGGCGAAGCAGTGCACGACGCCGCCCGCCGGGACGCCGACGGCCTCGATGTCGTCGAAGGCGTCGTCGAAGGCGTCGCGGATGTGGACGACGACCGGGCGCTGGACGCCACCGGCGACCTCCAGGTGGCGGCGGAAGAGGGAACGCTGGCGCCCGCGGTCGGAACGGTCGTAGAAGTAGTCGAGCCCGGTCTCGCCGACGGCGCGCACGCGCGCGTCAGTCCAGAGCTCGGCCAGGGCGTCCCAGTCCGCGTCGTCGAAGCGATCGGCGTCGTGGGGGTGGACGCCGGCCGCGGCCCACACGCCCGGATGGCGGTGGGCGAGGTCCCTCGCGCGGCGCGAGCTCGCGAGATCGGTGCCGATGGCGATGACGGTGTCGACGCCCGCCTCCCTGGCGCGCTCGAGCACCGCGTCGAGATCAGCGTGGAACCGCTTGCGGTCCAGATGGGCGTGGCTATCGATGAGACGAGTCATTCAGCGCGGGATGATAGCAGCAACTTTGCTCGTGGGGTGCGTCCCGGTTGAGCTCGAGCCCGACGCGGGGGAGAGCTGTGGGGCGGCCTGTCGGGGCAACTCGGTGGTGAGCTGCGGCCCGGACGGGGGGGGGGTGGAGACCGCCTGCGCGATGTCGGAGCGGTGCGCGCCGGAGGCCACGCCGCCCCAATGCGTAAAGGCCAACGCCTTGCCCTGCGCCGCCGACTCGGGGGTCGACGCGGCGCCCTGCGAGGCGGGCGACACCGTCCGCCCCGTCTGCGACCCTTCCGGCTACGTTCGCTACGACCCCTGCGGGGCCGACGCCGGCTGAAAGGCGAAGGCTCGCAGCTTCGGCTGGGCTGTGAAGTCCGCGCCGCTGCTCCCCCGCCAGGTCGGCTCGCCGGCGTCCGCGAGCGTCACGAGCTCGTCGTCGGTGAGGCTCCGCCTCGCGCAGAGCACCAGCAGCCAGCCGTCGTCCGTGAGCAGCTCGCGCGCCCGCCGGCACAGTGGACCCAGGTGTCGCGCCAGATCGACGCGCTTGCCGCGACCTCCGCCGCTGGGCTGGGGCGGTGGATCGAGGATGATGCCCTCGAAGCGGGCGCCGGAACGCTTCGCGCGGCGTAGCGCCTCGAAGACGTCGCTGCGCCAGAAGCTGCGCGTGTCGAAGGAGAGCCCGTTGTTCTCGTAGTTCGCGCGGCCACGGGCGAGGACCGAGGGGACCGCGTCGACGTTGGTCGTGCTGCGCGCGCCGCCCGCCGCCGCGGCCATGCCGAAGCCGCAGGTATAGGCGAAGAGGTTGAGGACACGGCGGCCCTCGCTGTGGGCCCGCACCCAGGCGCGGGCGGGGCGGCCGTCGAGGAAGATGCCGGTGTTGCGGTGCCCGCGGAGCCGTACGTCGAAGCGCAGCCCGGCCTCGTGGACCACGCGCTCCGCCTCGGGCGGCCCGCCCTGCTCGCCGTGACCGAAGCGCCAGAAGAGCGTCTCGAAGCGGGCGCGCAGCAGCGGGAGGAGCGGGGCCTGCTCGGGTCCACCGCTCGCGCGCACCGCGTCGCCGTAGCGTTCGAGGGTGAAGCGGGGCAGCTCGTCGCCGCGGCCGTCGATGAGGCGCAGCGCCTCGAGCGGAAGCCCGGCGCGTCGCTCGAGGGCGGCGTCGATGGCGTCGGCGGGGTTCACGCTACGGGATCGGATGGCGGGCGCGAAGCGACTCCGAGATGGCGCCGTCGGCGGCGATTTGACCGTACACGTCGGCGACCTCCCGCGGGATCCGGGCCTTCATCGGATCCTCGGGATCGATTCGATAGAGGCCGAAGCGGAGGGCGTAGCCGTGGTTCCACTCGATGTTGTCCATCAGCGACCAGAAGAAGTAGCCCTCGACGCGGACGCCCTCGGCGATGGCGCGGGCGAGCCACGCGAGGTGGCGGACAAGGAACCCGCTGCGCGCCTCGTCGGGGCCGAAGGTGCCGTTCTCGGTGACGATCACCGGGAGGTCGTAGCGCTCGTCGACGTGCTTGACCATCTCGTAGAGCCCGCGGGGGTAGTCCTCCCAGAGCTTCAGCGTCAACGGGTTGAGCGTGAGCAGCGGTGATAGCGCCGGTAGGAGCGAGCGGTCGATGCCCTCGACGGTGACCCGCGTGTAGTAGTTGACGCCGAGGAAGTCCATCCGATTGGCGAGATCTGCCCGGGGCTCCGCGGTGCCGTCGAGGTCGTGGTCGAAGCGGCCGAGGACCACCGCATCGAGGTAGACGTCGTTCCAGATGTAGAAGAAGTTCGCCGCGGCCTGGACGTCGACGGGGTTGTCGGGGTCCTTGGGGCGAGCGGGCGTGAGGTTGTAGACGACCCCGACTCGGGCGTCGTCGTCGTGGGCGTGGATGGCGTCGTAGATGCGGGCGTGGCCCTCCACGAGCCCCGCGAGGACGGTCTTTGCGTCCTCGAAGGCGAGCTGGCGCGCGGGTGGGTTGCTCCGCTCCTCGCTGGGGAGCAGGTAGCCGGGCAACAGCAACGCGAAGGGCTCGTTCAAGGTGACCCAGAGGTCGACTTCCTCACCGAACTCATCGGCCAGGAAGGCGGCGTACCTGGCGATCTCCCGGACCGTTCGCTCACGGTCGAGCCAACCGCGCGGCGCGCAGTCGGCGGGGGAGAGGTGGCAGCCCACGCCATCGTGGATCCAACGCGGGAGCGTGTAGTGGTTCACCGTCACCAGCGGCGTGAGCCCACGGGCGAGCAGCGCCGCCAGCATGGCGTGGTAGTGCGCCAGGGCCTCGGGATCCGCCAGCGCACGCAGCGCGTCCATGTCCTCCGCCTCGTCGGTCGCCTCCGGGAAGATCCGGCTCCACTCGATGGACATCCGGTAGGCGTTGTTGTGGAGCGCGTCCCGGGCGAGGTCGAAGTCCTGCTCGTAGAGCTCCCAGTGACCGGGCCCGGTGCTGGGCGCCTCGCCGGAGAGGTGTGCGGTGCCGCTGCCGAGCGTGTCCTCGGAGGTGATGAAGGCATACCAGTCGGAGTTCCGGTCCTCGCACGCCTGCGCGGGGAGCGTGGGGCAGCCCATCTCGACCTGGAAGCCGGCGGTCGCCGTGCCGAAGAGGAAGCCCTCGGGGAAGGCACCCTCCGCCGTTCCCGAGGGTGCGTCATCGCCACACGCGACGGTGAGGGCCACCAGGACGGCGCGGCAGACAAAGCGACCAAGCGATGTGCGTGCCCGCCGGCCGAGGTCAAGGCGCGAAGCCGTGGCGATATCCGAAGATATCGATAGGTTTCGCAACGCCGAAATCGGTTGGCGGGCGCGTGCAGCGCGCCGCGTCGCGACTCTGCCGCACCGTCCTAGCGTCCACAGGATGCGGCGCCTCACGGGGCCAGCACCTCGGCGCGGTTGCCATGCGCGTCGGTCACCAGCAGCGCGCGGCCCTCCGCCGCCTCGACGACGACCTCGCTGACGGTCCACCCGGTGACCAGCTCCGTCGCCTCCGCGCCTTCGGCGGTGCGGGAGATCACCATCGTCACGTCGCGGTGGGTCCGGGCTGTCTCGACCACCGCGGGCGCCCCCCCGTCCACGGAGACGGAGACGGGGCCCACGAGGGGACCGCCCAGGGCGAAGCTGAGGTGGCGCCCGCCGCCGATGGTGTCGATCTCCGCGCCCCATCGCAGCCAGTGTCCGTGCATCTCCAGGGCGTCGAAGGCGTTGTCCCCGGTGTCGTTCGTCGGGCCGTTGGGGTAGCCCAGCGCCAGCGTGACGGCGCCACCCTCCACCGTCGCGCCGTGCACCCGCAGCGTCGCCGGCGCCACGGCGAACGGGTCGGTGCTCGCCTCGTATGGACCCGCGACGCTCTCCCCCTCGAGCCGAAACCGGTACGTGCCGAGCGCGAGATCGAAGGGGAGCTCCCAGCGCAGAGCCCAGGTGTCGTCGCCCGCGTAGTCGCCGCGGTAGATCGTCAGCGACTCGAAGCCCTCGTCGTCATACGGCCGCCCACCGGGTCGTCGCGCGGTCTCGAAGCCTTCGCCGGTGTCGATCTCGAGCACGACGTAGGGGAGGTCCACGCCCGGGTGGCCGCCGGTCCACACGGCCTCGAAGAGCGCGCCGCGCACGAGGTTCGTCGGTGGCTGCATCAAGACCTCGCCGGGTGTCCCGAGGGTCGCCACCGGGGTCACCGTCACGTCCTCGAGCTCCGGCCACCAGGTGGGCTTTACGCCGGTCTCGTTGTCCTCTTCATCGTCGGTGAAGAGCTGATGGGCCAGGAGTCGGCTCTCGTCGATGATGTACTGACCGAGGCGCCAGCCCCAGAGGTTCTGGGAGGCCTCGTATCCGCCGTAGAACCAGTCCTCCGCGCGCAGGAGGTACAGGTGGTGGTCCTGGGCGTAGCCGAACTGCATCACGCGGAGGTCTTCGAGCCCCTCGGCGGCGGCGTCCTCTTCGATGAGCCGCGAGAGCTCCGCGCCGAGCTCCGAGGTGGGCTCCCCCGGCAAGGTCGTGACCACCAACCCATCCAAGCGCACCGCGGTGAGCAGCGTCTTGCCCATCTGCACGATGGGCGCACCGAAGAACTGCTGGATGTTGATCGAGCAGCCGAGCTCCCCGTCGGCGTAGGGCGCGTCGGGGCCCCGCGAGTCGGTCACGCAGCGGAAGGCCCCGTACTCCTGGACGCTGTCGTCGTTCCATCGAAACTCCCCGGCTTGGTAGCCGAGGCGCGCGTAGTCGATGGGGACGTGGCGAGAGACCACCTCGAGGTGAACATCGGCTCGCGTCTCGATGGTGTCGAAGGCTGCCTTGAAGGTGGGCCAGAGGAGGTGACCGACACGCTGCATCTTCGCCCAATCCACGTCTGAGGCGTCGTCGCCGCGGGGGCTCACGTTGCCGGCGTTGCCGTTGACGAAGAGGATCGGAACCGACCGCCCGTAGGCGGCAGAGGTGCCCTCGGTGGCGACCACCTCCACCCCGCCGGGGGCGTCACCGGTGACCCAGGGGTGCTCCATGTGGGTGCCGTGCATCGCGAAGTTGACGACCCCCGCGATGGGCTCCCCATCGGCGTCGTCGACCCGCATTACGAGCAGGCGGTCGTCGAGGAACTCCGGGCTCTCGCTGCGGCGGTCGCTGTGCACCCGGTGCTGTGGATCGAAGTCGTCGACGAGGTGCCAGCCGAAGCGTGCAGGCCTCAGGTCGTCGAGGGCGGCGGCGATGGCCTCGGCGAAGCTCTGGGTGTAGCGGTGGACCATCTCGTTGGAGAAGGTGCCGTAGCCGAAGATGCCGAACCCGGTCGCGGGTACGAGGTTCCAGTAGCGCGCCGGTTGGCTGTGGGAGTGGGTGGCCGCGGTGACGATCTTCCCGTGGTAGTTGACCCCCGTGAGCGCCTGGAGCTTCAGGGCCGTGAGCGTCATCATGTAGTCCGTCGACCAGCTCAGCGGCAGGCGCACCAGGATGAAGATGTCGTCGGCGGTGGACAACACCACGGCGCGCACGTCCTGGCCCTCGAAGACGCGGTCGCTGCCGCCGAGGGAGACGTTGTAGGGCGTACGCGGACCTGACCGGGCGCCAAAGCCGGCCATCGAGACGCCGACGGGGAAGTCGAGGCGAGCGGTGCCCACGCCGGCGTAGAGCTGCCCGGCCTCACCGAAGGGGGTGGGGGGATCGCCGGTGAACAGGTCGGGGTAGGGGCGGCACTCGCCCTCCAGGCAGTAGCCCCCGGCGGGGCAATCGGCGTCCGTGACGCAGTTGTTGATGCAGAAGTCGTCGTGACAGCTCATCCGGTCTGGGCAGTCGACGTGGGCCGTGCAGGGGCGGGTGCGCGCCGGGCAGCTCCCATCGAGCTCGCACGGACGGAAGCAGTAGTAGCGCTCGTCGAAGCCGCCGCAGACCTCCCCCTCTGCGCAGGTCGAGGCGTCGTCGTCGGGGCAGCGGGTGGGTTGCTCGTCTCTGCACAGACCGTCGACGCAGTCTCCGACGGGGCAGTCCGCGGGCCAGGTGCAGGCCTCCGGGCCGACCGACGCGTCGGGCTCGAGCGGGGCCGCGTCCGGCTCGAGGCGGGGTCCCGCCCCATCGGCGGCCTCGTCGGGGAGGCAACCCACGAGGAGGACAGCCGCGATCCAAGCTCGACGCATGATTCCACCTCCAGGGGCGCTCCATACTGATGGAACGGCGCGCCCGTTTTCCAGCCTCAGTCGTCGGTGAGGAGGAGCCGGCGTGCGAGGACGAAGGTGTGGTCCCCTTCGCCCCACAGGGCGTCCCCGGCCCCCCCGCCGCGCCGGAGCAGATAGCTCGCTACGAGCTGCATGATCGCCGCGCGGACGGGGACCCCCGGCGGGGCCGCCTCCGTCACGGCGGCCGTGAGCGTGTCGACGATCGCGCCGAGGCCGTCGACGATGAGCGCCCCCCCGACCTCGCTGGGATCGACGAGCTCCCGCAACACGATGGAGACCGCCGCGGGGTTGTCGTCGGCGAAGCCGGTCATCGAGCCAGCGATGCGCTCGAGCTGGGCTTCCGGGCGGTCGTCGGTCCTGTCGAGCGCGCTCGCCAGCCGCGCACCGACCCGCTCGAAGGCATGGCCGACGACGGCGTCGTAGAGGGCCTGCTTGGTGGCGAAGTGATAGAGCAGGGACGGCCGCCGGATGCCGACCTCGGCGGCGATGTCTGCGAGGCGCGCGTGGGCGTAGCCACGCTCCGCAAAGACCCGCTCGGCGGCCCACAGGATGCGCACGTCGGTCGCCTCCCGCGACGGGTCCTTCGGCGGACGCCCCATCTCTACCTCCTGGTGAGTCGATAACGACCTCCGTTGTAGCTCAGCCGCCGCCCAACAGCAGCTTCATTCGGACCACCCGCCCGTCGTAGATCCCCGGGACCCGCCACGCCGTGAGCGCCGCCAGAAACGAGATCTCCAGCAGCAAGCCGATCCACGCACCGACGGCACCCCAGCCCGCCCACAGGCCCAGCGCGAACGTCGCCGGCACCAGCAGGAGCCACGACGCGAGGCCGGTGACGACCAGCGTGTAGCGCGTGTCTCCGACGGCGCGCAGCACGCTGAGATGGACCATCGCCACCGCGTCGAAGATCTGGAAGGCCGCCGCCACGAACATGATCTGGGCTGCGAGCGCCACGACCTCTGGATCGCGCGTGAACAGGCTCGCGATGTGCCCCCCAGCGACGGCGAAGAGCACGCCGCACACGCCCATGAAGATCAGCGCGAGGTTGCGCGATGTTCGTAGCGCGCGGCGGGCGCCGTCGCCGCGACCGGCGCCGACGTAGCGGCCCACCAGGATCCCACCCGCCTCCGCCAGGGCGTAGCCGGGCAGGAATGACACGCTCACGATGTTGAGCACTATCTGGCTCGCCGCGAGGTGCATTGGACCGACGCGGGCCAGCACGATGTTCATCGTCGCGAACGCGATCGTCTCGAGCAGCGCCTGGGATCCGGCGGGCAAGCCGACGGACAACGCGGAGCGTAGGACTTCCCCCCCGGGCAGCCGGGGTCGACCGAAGAGCCTCCAGTAGCGCCATGCGTAGACCAGCAGCATGACGCCGCCGCCCACCACCGTGGCCAGGGCGGCTCCGGCCTCTCCCATTCGGGGGAACGGACCCAGCCCGAAGACCAGGACGACATCGAGGAGCACGTTCACCGCGTTTCCGGCGACCGACGCCTGCATCCGCGCCTTGCTGTCGCCTTTGCCTTGCAAGCCGCCCATCAACCCGAAGGCCGTCAGCGTCAGCGGCAAGCCCCAGACGCGCACCTCGAGGTAGCGCGTGGCGCTGCCGACCATCGCCGGATCCTCGACCATCACGGGCAGGGCGTAGGTCGTCGCCAGCGCCAGGGCGCCAGCGGCGACGAGACCCGAGACGAGGCCGATCAGCACTCCGGCCCCGCCCGCGCGCTCCACGCGGTCCCGCTTCGAGGCGCCGTCCGCGGCGGCGACGATCGACTGGGCGCCGCTCGTAGCCCCGCGGAAGAAGGCCATGAACGTCCACACGAAGGTGGCGCCGAGCCCCACGCCTGCTTGGGCGATGGTGCCGACATAGCCCATCACGAGCGTGTCGGCGACGCCCATCAACGTGAAGGACACCATCCCGACCGCGAGGGGCCACGCCATCGCCGTGACCTCGCGTCGTCCCCCTGCTTTCATCTCGTCCCGCGACACGGGACACCTCCCTTTGGCTGACCCCCCTCGGGGGGAGGGGCGAGCCGGCGGTCGGTGTCAGGTCAAGGGCCCAAAACCGAAAAAAGGCCGGCTCGCGCTGCGAACCGGCCTCTCGGCGGATGGTTCGAAGAGCGTGCTAAGTCGTCACGTCGCCGCGCGACACCGGAGCGGTGCAATACGCGGGCATGATTGAGTGGGACTTGCTCATCGAACGGATCCTCTGCTGTTGACTGTTGCTTAACCCTTGCCGCGGCTTCGACTGGGTGTCAACCGAGATTTCGAATGGGTCAAGAG
The DNA here is from genome assembly GCA_964402225.1 of uncultured Nannocystaceae bacterium. GTDB lineage: Bacteria > Myxococcota_A > Bradymonadia > UBA7976 > UBA1532 > CAYOBQ01. The sequence continues at coordinate 12,625 of CAYOBQ010000028.1, forward strand.
TTGCCCATGAGTCGGCGACCGCGCACAGCGCCGCGTCGGTGGTTTGATGGACACCTCTTCAGGCGGAGAAGATGTCTCCCGGGCGGGCGCAGCCCCCGGCGACGCTCAGCCAGCGCAGTAGCACATCGTTATTGGGCTCGCTCTCGATGCGCTCCCGCGTGGCGTGGTCGACCGTGAGGCCGCGTGCCGCAAACGACCTGAGCAGCACGGACACCATCTCGAGGCGATGTCGTTCGCGAGCCGCAGCGTCGCCTTTCTGTTGACCTTCCTGTCGACCTTCCTGTCGACCTTCCTCGTAGCCGCCGCGGCGCATCTCCATCAGCGCGGGGTGACCACGAGCGATGAGGGCGGCGATGATGGCTCTGTCGGCCCGTAGACTCTCGACCAGCGCGCGCCCTGGCAGCGGCGCGCTGAGCACTCGGTCTTCGATGACGAAGTCCGTGGGCAGGATCTCCCAAGTGTCCGTCGCGACCGACCAGGCGACGAGTCGGCTGTGCTCGACGTCGATGCCGAAGATGCGGCGAACGCCCCGGGCGGCCAACTTGGCAGCCTTCTTCGCCGCGTCGCCCAACCGCTGCTTGCTGACCACCTCGAAGACCATCTCCTCGAGCTGCCGCGACCCCGTCTCCGGGTCGCGGGCGTGGGGGAACACGCTCGCGTCAGGGGCGATATCGTCGACCTTCGATGTGCGCGTGAGCATGTCGACGGCGATGTCGTACGCATCGTCGACATGGGCGTCGAGGAGCGCGGCGATGCGTGCGTGGCGAGTTGCGTGCGATTCGTCGGCTGGCGACACGGATAGCATCTCTCCATCGATGACCTCGTACCGCGACTCCGGCGCCGCGAGGCGGTCATCGATCGCAGGCTCGGACCGTCGAATCTGGCGTCGGGCGGAGGTCATCGCTTCATGCTAGCAAAAACCGCCAATCAGGGGTGCCGCGTCGACGGTTTGATGGACACCTCTGCGGTCATCATTCAGCTCCGCGATGAGTCGCAGCGGCCTCCTTGCGGCCTTCTTCACGCCCCGCTTCGTACGCCTTGCGTTGCATCTCGAGAATCGCGGGATGCCCGCGGTCGATGAGGGCTCTGACGATGGTGTCGTCGGTGCGATCGCTCGCCAAGAGCGCGCGGACGGGGAGCGGCGTCGCGAGCACCGGGTCCTCGATCACGAAGTCGAGGGGCAGGATCTCCCAGGTCTTGGTGGCCGCCGTCCAACTGGCGATCCGGTGGATCACCAGGTCGACACCGAAGATCCGGCGGACCCCCCGGGCAGCGAGGCTCCCCGCCTTCTCTCCCCCCTCGCCCGGTCGCTGCGTGTTGACGAAATCGAAGACCAGCTCCTCGATTTGACGGCCGCCCGTCTCCGGGTCACGTGCTCGGGGAAATACGCTCGCATTTGGAGCGATGTCGTCCAACTCCGCGGTGCGGGTCAGCATGTCGACGGCGACTTCGTACTCGGGGACGACGTGGGCGTCGAGGAGCGCCACGATGCGTGCGTGGTGAATCCCACGCGGTTCGTCGGCCGGGGGCACGGCCAGGATCTTCCCGGCGAAGACCTCGAAGCCCGACCCCGGCTCCACCAGGCGGTCATCGACGGCACGCACCGGATGTTCCGGCGATTGGTCTGCGGAGCTCACCGACTCATCCTAGCAGGGTAGCCCGTGATCCGCTTGGTCAGCCGGGCCGCGAGCCAGCCGTGGGCGTCGACGAGCGCGTCGTGGATCTCCTGTGCCTGGTGGCGGTAGGCGGCGCACTTCTCGGCGCTCCAGTGGGGGGGCGGCGGGCCCAGATTGGTGATCCGGTCGGCGAGCTTGACGATCCACACCTCCCGCGGCTGGGCGCGGATGCGACGCAGGCTGTCGGGCATCCGCTCGGCCTTGGGCAGGCGCGCGTCCTTGGTCAGCGCGGCGACCCCGGCGGCGACGGTGTCTCCGAAGCGGGCGGCGATGTCGTCCAGGGTGACGCCGGTGTCCTCCACCGAGTCGTGGAGCAGGGCGCAGAGGACCGCGTCCTCCGGGCGCTCGGTGCGCTCCACCGTGAGCGCGGCGATGACCTCCTGCGTCACGAGCTGGAGGTGGAGAAGATACGGCAACTCGGTGCCGGGCCAGCGCTGTCCGTGATGTGCCTCGGCGGCGAAGCGGCAGGCGGCGACGTAGCGGTCGGGATCGAAGAGGGGCGTCATCGGGCCCTCATGGTGGCGGTGAGCAGCTCCTCGTGGGCGGCTTCGTCGAGGGGCTTTGTGCGCCAATACAGGATCCGGCCTTCGCGCGAGACGACGAGGAAGAGCGGCAGGCCCAGCCCCACCCGGTCGATGAACGCCTTCGGGAGCCACTCGATGTGCGCGTCCTCCCGTTGCCAGATCGGGTAGTGCCACTCGTCGGCGCGCCGGTGGGAGCGGACCTTCTCCAGGCCGTCGATGGCGACCCCGAACAGCGCGCCGCCCATCCGCTCGAGGTCCCCCTCCAGTCGGCGAAGCGCCGTCAGCTCTCGTCTGGTCGTGCACGGCTTGCACCAGGTCGCCCAGTAGGCCACCACGTAGGCGGGGAACTGCGACGCGAAGCGGCCAAAGCGCGTCCTCTTCCCCCTCTCGCCGGGGCGCCGGACCACCGTGCAGCGACCGGGCTCGAAGCGGAGCTCGCCTGCGACGCGGTGCAGCGTGCGCGGCTGGAACGGTCGCGTGCCGAGGCGCTGCTCGGCGACGGACAACGCCGCGACGAGCCCCCGCCGCTCCTCGTTCGCGGCGTCGAGGCGACGCTTCAGGTCGTGGATCTCGGCGCGCTGCTCGGCGATGATTCGGGCTCGCGGATCGGGGCGCTTCGGGTCCTCTTGCGCCGCGGCGCCACAGGCCGGCATCCACAGCGCGAGGGCGAGCGCGCGCCTCAATACTCGAAGCCGCTGTCGTAGGAGCGGACCGTGGGCTTCCCTTCGTAGCAGGGGTAGCTGAAGACCAGCGCGCTGCGGTTGGCCTGCTTCTCGGTCAGCGTCTTGTCGGTGAGCCGCTCAGCGTCGAGCTGCGTGAGGTACATCTTCTCGTCGCCGTAGGTGATGAAGCCCACCCGCGACTCGTCGACCCCCAACTCACCGACGAGGTAGCGCCGGGTGTTCTCCGCGCGCCGCAGCGCCAGCTTGATGTTCTGTCGCCAGCTCCCGTCCTTGGAGGCCCGCCCGACGATGATCACGTAGCCCTTCTCCCCTTCGAGAAACTCGAGGAAGGTCTGGAGCTGCTCCTTGTCGCGGCGATCGAGGCGGGTGTTCCCCGCGCGGAAGGTCACCAGCGAGTGGGGCAATCGTTGCGTGAGCAACATATACTGGGAGCGGCTGATCAGCGCGGCCTCGTCGAGCTGCTTGCACTCCCCCTCGTGGCACGCGTTGACCACCCCGTCGACGTGGCCGGTGAACTCCTCGTCGCTGCAAAACGCTTCTCGGGCGTACATCGCCTGGGTTTGCGGCCGACAGACCTGGTGGTCGGGGTAGTCGACGCAGATGACCTGGAGGCGCCGCCGCTGGTCGTCGGCCTGGGTTCGAAGGTCGGAGAGCTTCCGGTTGGCGTCGAGCAGCTCCCGCGTCTTCTTCTCGTACTCGACGATCTGGAGCTTGGCCTTGGTCTCATCGTCGACCTCGAGCGTCTCACCGCGCTTAGCCTGCTTCGCGCCGCAGCCCCACGCGAGCAGGGCGGACATCACTATCAGCGCACGCATCTCGGTTCTCCTCCGCCACAACGCCCAACCGTCTTATCATGAACGCCGTGTCGAATCGTTGCGCGCTGGTCTGGCTGCTGACGCTCGGGTGTACCGCCGAGCCCGAGCCTCCCTACGTCCCGCCCCCGCCCCCGCCGCAGCCGCCACCGATCGTCGAGCCGATCCCCTTCGAGCGTGACCTCGCGACCTCGGAGGAGACCGCCGACGCCGTCGCCGAGGACGTGACGCATCCGCTCTGCCGCGCCCTCCGTGCCCGTGAGCGTTTCGGCGTCGCGCGCGTCATCGCGAAGCGAGCGACGGCGCGCTGCGTCGGACCTTGGCACGACGCGGGGCGTAGCGATCTGGTGAGCGTGCGACGCGCGGCGCCGACCGAGGCCGCCTGCGATCCGGTGGACGCGATGCAACGGCTGGCCGAGGGCCTCGCGGTCGTCGAGCGCTGCAAGCTCGGCATCCTCCGCTTCAAGCTGGCGGCGCCGCGCCACGACATCGCCGTGGCCACCTTCTTGCTCGAGCTGGTCGGATCGGATGGCGGGCGCCGCGTCGTTCGCCGCGGTGAGATCAGGGCCGCGCTCACCAAGACCGAAGCCGCCTGGGTCGCCTCGGCCCTCGAGATCGGCGATCTGGAGGAGGTCTCGGGCGAGCCGCGCTTCCACGACGTCTCCGGGCAGGTCGGCGTAGGCCTTCACCGTGCGGCCCTCACCGAGACGGCGCTGCGCTACCACGGCGACACGCTGCGCCTCGAGACCAGCGGAGGCGTGGCCGTCATCGATCTCGACCGAGACGGAGCCGACGACCTCCTGGCATGGAACCGGCTGCGCACCTCCCAGGCCTTCTTCAACGACGGCGCCGGTGGCTTCCGGCGGGTGCACGATCCCCTCCCCAAGACCGACGTGGGCAGCTTCTTGCTCGCCGCCGATCTCGACGGCGACGGCACGCGGGAGCTCGTGTCGAGCGAGCTCGTCCGCTGCCGCGGCGGCCGGGCGCGCTTCGGCCTCTTCCGCGCCGAGGGAGAGCGCTTCACTCCCCTTCGGGGCCCCGAGTTCGCCCAGGACTGCCACCAGAGCCCGATGGTCGTCTACGAGCACATCGCGGTGGCCGACGTCGACCGCGACGGGCGCCTCGACCTCTTCTTCAGCGGCTACCGCGGCCCCCACTCGAAGAAGGCCAAGAGCCACAACATGTTCCAGGCCGACGACGGCCAGCCCAACCTCCTCTTCCGCCAGACGGGGCCCCTCGAGTTCGCGCCGGCGGTGCTCAGCGAGCGCGCCTTCTCCTACGCCGCGGCCTTCGTCGACGTCGACGAAGACGGCGACGAGGACCTCTTCGTCGCCAACGACTACGGCACAAACGAGCTCTGGCGAAACGACGGCGAGGGCCACTTCACGGAGGCCACGGGCCACCCGCTGACGGCGAATGGGCAGTCGATGGGCGTGACCGTCGCCGACTTCGACGACGACCTCGATCTCGATCTCTACGTCTCCAACATGTTCTCGAAGGCCGGGCACCGAGTCGTGCCGCTGGTCGAGGGCGCCGTACGCACCGACACCTACGCCGCCCTCTCGCTCCTGGCCCGGGGCAACACCCTCTTTCGCCGCGATGGCCCCGATCGCTACTCGGAGGTCGCCGCCGATCTCGCGATGACGCGCGCCGGCTGGGCCTGGGGCCAGGCCTTCTTCGACGTGGACGGCGACGGCGATCGCGAGCTCTACGTGGTCAACGGGATGACCAGCCACAGCGACCCGCGCGCGCCGGACTTCTGAACGTATTTCTGGCGACAGTTGGTCGCCGGAGCGAAGGGCCACGAGGCGAAGCGGCCGGCGTGGGACCTCATGGAGGAGAAGACACGGACGGCCCAGACGACCTTCCGCGGCAGCTTCAGCGGCTACGAGCGAAACCGACTCTTCGTCCCTTGCCCCGGCACCACGAGGCGGGTCGAGGCCGCGGCGCCGTTGGGCCTCGACTTCGATCACGACGGGCGCGCGGTGGCCCCGATCGATGTGGACGGCGACGGCGATCTCGACCTGGCGCTGCTGAGCCTCCAGGGCCTCCAGCTCCTGCTCAACGACTCGCCCCCCAAGGGCTGGGCGCGGCTTCGGCTCACGGCGACGAAGACGGAGGCCCACGCCCTGGGCGCGACGGTCACGGTTCGCGCCGCCGGGAAGGCGCGGATGGGGCGGGTGGAGCTCACGGCCGGCTTCCACACGCAGGTCTCCCCCGAGCTGCACTTCGGCCTCGGCGCCGCGAAGCACTTCGACGCCGAGATCCGGTGGCCGTCGGGGCGGGTCGAGGGACACCGGGGGCTCGCCGCGAATCGCCGCTACGCGATCACCGAGGGCGGGCCCCCCGTCGAGCGACCGTCGCCGGCGTGGCCCGAGGCGACCCGGCCCGTCGTCGGCCGGCGCTTCGATCCCGACGTGGGGGTGAAGCGGCTCGACGGTGGACCGACGCCCCTCGCGCCGCGGGGGCCGGTCCTGGTGAACTTCTGGGCCCCGTGGTGCGAAGGGTGCGAGGGCGAGATGCCGGCCCTCGCCCGGCTGGCCCGCCGGGGCAGCCTCCGAGTCGTCGGCGTGTCCGCGGAGACCAAGGATCTCGCCTCCGTGCGCGCCTTCCTCACGCGCCACGGCGTCGACTATCCGCAGCGCATCGCGACCGACGCGGCGGTGGCCTCCTTCTTCGGCACAGGCGGCGAGCTGGCGCTGCCGGCGAGCTTCCTCTTCGACGGCGAGCGCAGCCTGCGGCGGAGCTGGTTTCGGCGGGTCGAGGTCGCCGAGATCGAGGCCGCCCTGGCAGACGCCCCGGTCTCCGCCGAGGACTACATGTCGCAGGCCGAGATGCGGCGCGGGGCGGGGGACCACGTCAGTGCCCTCCAGGCCATGCGCGAGGCCGCCAAGCTCGACCCGGACGAGCCCGTCACCCGGCTGAACCTCGCGATCGCGGCGCTCTCGGCGGGGGTCTACGACGAGGCGGCGGAGGCGGCCCGCTGGGTGGTCGAACGCACGCCCGACAATGACGAGGCCTGGGAGGTGCTGGTGTCAGCGCTCCAGCGGTCGGGCCGCACCCGCGAGGCGCGTCGCACGGCACGGGAGCGGAGGAAGCGAAAGGAGCGGTAGCCGTACGCCTCTCCGCCGGCGCGTGCTCGGGCCCGCCACCCTTCGACGCACCGTGACGGCACTCGCGACAGGCTCGAAGGCCGGGAGTGGGGCGGCGCCCGGATGCGAGATTGCAAGGACGGGCTTGAGACCACCCCGGGCGATGCGCGACCGTGCGAGGCGTTTGCGAGGACGGGGGTCAGGATGGGACGCGCTCTTTCGTGCAGCTTGGTGTTGGCTTGCTTCGCCTGCGCGCCGCCGGCGGGCGGAGGATCGGAGCCGCGCCTCGATGGAGGTTCGTCCCCCGACGCCGGGCGGCTCGACGGGTTCACCGGTGGTGACGTCGCGGGTGACGCGGCAGTCGTCTCGACCGACGGGTCGACGCCAGACGAGGGGGGCTCGGATGTCGGTGCGACCGACGCCGCGCGGCCCTCGTGTGTCGATGGCGCTGAGCAGATCGAGCCGTGCGGTGAGAACGGGCGCCGCCGACGTGCGTGCGTGGATGGTGTGTGGGGGCCGTGGGGCGAATGCGCGGAGCCCATGCCCTGCGTTGATGGGGCGGTGGAGGAGCGGGCGTGCGGCCCCAACGGGAACGGCGTCGAGCGGCGCGCGTGCGCCGACGGGCTGTGGCCCGATTGGGGCGCCTGCATCGGGGCCGACGCTTGTCGCGAGGGCGAGCAGGGCGAGACCGAGTGTGGCGTGATGGGGAACGGGAGGCAGGCGCGGAGCTGCGTCGAGGGTCGGTGGCAGCCGCTCGGCGAGTGCGACGATCCCGACGAGTGCGTAGACGACGCCGAGCAGAGTGAAGCGTGCGGCCTCAATGGGCGCGGCCAGCGGGGCCGGGCCTGCGCCGCCGGGCGCTGGAGCCCCTGGTCGGCGTGCGACGACCTGGACGTTTGCGTCGATGGACTCGAGGACGCCGAGGCCTGCGGGCTCAACGGGCGCGCGGCGATCCAGCGTCGGTGCGAGGCCGGCGAGTGGGGGGCTTGGGGGGCATGCGACGATCCCGACGAGTGTGTCGACGAGGTCGCGGAGGTTCGGCCGTGCGGCGCGGGGGGGCAGGGGGAACAGGGCCGGGCGTGCGTGGCCGGGCGCTGGTCGCCCTGGGCGCCCTGCGAGGGAGCCCCGCTGTGCCCCGACGCCGAGAACCCCGACTGCGGCGAGCCTCGGCGCGAGGTCTGTAACGGGCTCGATGACGACCACGACGGCGAGATCGACGAGGGGCTCATCGGGGGCGAGGAGGCGGCGCTCACGCCCTTCGGCTTGCTCGTCGAGCAGGCATTGGACGGTGGCTTCGAGTATCTCCGAGCGCGGGAGGCCGAGACCGGGCATTTCCAGGACGAGACCGGGAACCACAACTTCCTGGCCGTCCTCGCCCTCCTCGAGCGCCAGACCCACCCGGGGTTCGGCCCTCGCGCGGGTTACCTCGGCCTCGACCCTGACGATCAGGCCCTGGTGGTCCGCCTCGTGCGCTACATGATCGACGCCCACCTCCCGTTGACCGATCCCAGAGCCGCTCCCTACATGTACGTGACGGGCGGCTCGACGGCGGCCCTCGCGCGCTACCTTCGGACGGGTGGCCCCGACGAGATCGGGGCCGACGTCCAGGCGAGCGTCGCGCTGGCCAACGGCGTCGAATCCCTCACGGCCAACCAAGGCGAGCAGGCACCCCGAAACCTCGGCGGGTGGAACTACCGGGCCCCCGAAGCCACCGGGGATCTGTCGACGACCCACTTCGGCGTCCTGGGGCTCGTCGCGGCGGCGGAGGTCATGGGTCCGGCGGCGGCCGTGCCGGTCCCAAACGTGGTGGGCTTCCTGGACGTCTCCCAGGCGGAGGATGGTGGGTTCGGCTATCGCCCGGGCGTCGAGCCGAGCTCGGCGATGACGTCGGTCGGCGTGTGGTCGCACCTGGTGGCCGGCTCGAGCGCGCGCGACGAGGCCGTGATCCGTGGGCTCGCGTGGCTCCAAGCGCACCACACGCTCGACGAGGTCGGGCCCTTTCCTGTCCGGAGCCGCTACATCATGCTCTGGTACCTGACCAAGGCGCTGGGCGCGATGGTGGCGGTCGATGATCCGCGCTTCGGCCTGCTCGATCCGGCGGAGCTCGGCTTCCCGGAGGAGATCCCGGGCTACTACTTCGACATCGCCCACACGTTGCTTCGCTGGCAGGAACCGGAGGAGGGGGTGTGGGGCACCGACTACGAGGATGTCGGTGTCGGGTGGACGGCCGCCTCCTCCCACCTCTTCGCGCTGCTGGCGCTGGAGCGCGCGCTGGTCGGGGTGGGGGCGCCGAGCCGCGACCTCGGCGAGGTGCCGCGCTGTGCCGACGAGCGGGACAACGACGAGGACGGGCTCGTCGATCTGGATGACCCCCAGTGCACCTTCGCGTGCACCCGGTTCGAGGGCGCCGTCGACGACTGTCGAAATCACCTGGACGACGACGGTGACGGGTTGGTCGACGCCGCCGATCTCGGCTGCCTGCTCGGCAACGAGGATGATGATCCGGCGTGCGGCAACAGCATCGACGACGACGACGACGGGCACATCGACTGGCCCGCTGACCCCGGCTGCCTGAATCGCCTGGACAACGACGAGCTGAGCGCGCTGCTGCCGGCCTGCGGGAACGGCGAAGACGACGACGACGACGGACAGGTCGATCTCGAGGACCCGGATTGCCTCGCCGCGCACCAGGACGACGAGGCCGCGGTCCTCGGATGCGAGGTCGACGGCGTGCTCCGGCTCGGCCACGGGGTCTTCGCGGCCGGCGTGTTGGGGCGCGGGGCCGGCTCGCAGGTGGGGAGCTGCGGCGGACCCGGGGAGGAGGCGGTCTATGCGCTGCTCGTGGATATCGGCAGCGATGTCGTTGTCAGCACCCGCCACGCGCAGACCGAGGCGGACACCGTCCTGTACCTCCGTGCCACCTGTGACGACGCCGATGACCTGGTCTGCGCGGCCGGTGAGGTGGAGCCCCGGGCGCGACTCTCGCGTCGCCTGGAGCCCGGCTTGTACTACCTCTTCGTCGACAGCGAGGCCGGCGGCGAGTGGCACCTCTCGATCAGCGTGACGCCCGTCGTGCCGAGCTGCGCCGACGGCATGGACAACGACGAGGATGGGCTCATCGACATGCTCGATCCGGGCTGCCCCCACGCGAGCGGGACGACGGAGGTCGACCCCGGCGAACCCGCGGCTTGCGGCAACGGGGCCGACGACGACGCCGACGGCCAGATCGACTTCCCCACCGACGCCGGATGCGAGGGGCCCGGTGATCCCGACGAGGCCGATCCCGACCCGCCCGCCGACTGCGCCAACGGCGTCGACGACGACGGCGACGGTCGGATCGATCTCGCGGATCCCTCGTGTCGCGCCGCGGGGTGGGGCCGGGAGGACGGCCCCCCGGGGGACTGCGCCAACCGTGTCGACGACGACGGCGACGGGCTCGTGGATCACCCGTTTGACCCGGGCTGCGCGTTCCCGGGCGACAGCGAGGAGGACCCGCCGGAACTGCCGGCATGTAGCAACGGCGAAGACGACGACGACGACGGGATCACCGACTTCCCCTTCGAGCCGGGGTGCGACGCCGCCGCCGACGACGACGAGGCCGATCCGGCCCTTCGGCGCGACTGCAACAACCTCATCGACGACGACGAGGACGAGCTGACGGACTTCCCTTGGGATCCCGGCTGCGCCTACGCCGCGGACCCCGACGAGGTCGACCCGGACGTGGCGCCCCGGTGCGCCAACGGCGTCGACGAAGACCAGGATGGAGACACGGACTTCCCCGACGACCGAGGTTGCCGGTTCGCGGCGGACATCGATGAGAGGCGTCGCGGGCGGGTGGTCCGGCGCTGCTCCGATGAGCTCGACAACGATCTCGACGGCGCCGTCGATCTCCGCGACCTCGGCTGCGCGGGGCCCCAGGACGATGACGAGGCCGACCCCGACGTGCCGCCGGAGTGTGGCAACGACGTCGACGACGACGAGGACGGGCTGCTCGACTGGCCCGCGGACCCGGGCTGCCTCGCGCGCGGCGACGCCGCCGAGTCGCAGCTCTGCGTCGACGTGGCCTCACCCCTCATCGTCGACGGGCGCGTCGTTGGCGAGACGCGGGAAGGTGACGACGACGCGTTCCGTGCCTCCTGTGGCGGAGCCGGAGCGCCGGAGCAGGTCTTTCGCTATGTCCTCGAGGAGCGCGCGGATCTGGTCTTTGATCTCGAGAACCCGGGGACCGAGATCGCCGGGACCTTGTCCGTTCGGCGGGACTGCGACGTCCCCGCGAGCGAGGTCGTGTGTCGGTCAGGTGAGGACGGGCGGACGGTCCGAATCGAGGACGCGGAGGTGGGCGAGTACCTCGTCTTCGTGGACGGGCTCGGCCTGTCCGAGTGGCGCAGTCGAGGCGCGGCCATCGAGATCGAAGACCCCCGGGGCTTCGTCGCCAACGACGACATTCTCGAACGCTGCGGGTGGGCCGACGGCGGAGGCGACGCCTTCGACTGCTTCGGGCGCCCCATCGAGCTCGGGCACGACGGCATCACCAACGAGATCAGCCCGCTCCTCGGGGCCATCGAGGGGGAGACGGGCGGCTACGGCTTCCTCTTCACGAGCGACCTGGCCGGCGGCAACACATGGCGGCTGCGCTTCGACCCCCTCGTGGAGCAGGACGCCCGTCGCGTCGACGTCCGGCTCGTCGGCAACCTCGGGAGTGACGGGATCACTCGGACGTTTCGTTTCGAGGCCGCCTTCGACGGCCACGAGATCCCCTACGTCGTCACCTCGGACGGCGCCCTGGGGGCTCCGCGCTTCGATCCGCCGGTGCTCCACCTCGTGGTGCCCTCCCGAGCCGACGACCTCGACCGCGTCACGATCTCGGTCAACGGAGATCGAGTGACCTACGACGCGCGCCAGGTCCGCCTGCCCCTCGTCATGTACGTCTCGATCGGCTACGCCGACCACGCCGACGTGGCGGCGGCGCTGCTGAGTGACCTGCGGGTGACGGGCGGCGACGCGGACGACGTCGGACGCTTCGAGTTGACCGTCCACGAGGAGTAGTCGGCGCGGCGTCGCCCACGCGGTCGACGTTACGATCTCGAGGGGGCCGTAACGCCGATCGTCGGCGCGGGTTACGGGATGGTAGTCGTCCGCGGCGCCGGGGCCCGCTTCGGCGGCGGCACGCCTGATGCACACATCGAGGGTCCGGGGTCGGTCGACGAGGAGTTCTGTGATGCGCCATCTCCCGCTCGTCGCCCTCGCGACCCTCGCCCTCTCTGCCTGCGACGACTCCGCCATCCCCGGCAGCTCCGCGGACATGGGCCCCGACCAGATCGAGGGGTCCACGCTCTCACTCTCCGAGGGCGATCTGCGCGCTCGCGTAGGGGCCGACGAGACCTCGCTCCGGCTCCGGCTGCACAAGGAGGGCAGTCAGAGCATCGAGGGCGAGGTCCGCTTCATCCTGCTCCGGATCGGCGATGGTGAGGCGGTGGCCACGGCGACGGCGTCGTTCGAGGCGTCCGAGACCCTGACGGAGGTAGAGGCCGATCTCGAGTTCGGTGTGCCCGAGGCCGGCGAGGACCCGGCCGTCTTGGGGGCCTGGGTGGTCGACTACGAGGTCGCCTGGCCGGGGGGCGAGGGGCTGAGGGGGGTCCGCTCGCTCTTCGCGGCCCAGGAACAGATCGAGCTTCAGCTCTTGAGCACCGACACCTTCCAGGTCGGGGGGGCGACCCACCTCCAGGTCTTCGCTCGCGACCCGGGGAGCGGCGCGCCGCTGAAGGGTGCGTCCGTCACCGTCGGTCTGGAGCGGGACGGCGAGGCGATCGAGGCGCTGGTCGACGAGACCGACGCCCACGGCCACGTGGCGGTGGAGCTGCCCACCGCGGAGGGCACCGAGACGGGCGAGGCCGAGCTCGTGGTCGCGGTCAAGGCCGGTGACGGGGTCGCCCAGGCCCGCGCGGACGTGGCGGTGGAGCGCGCGACGAAGGTGCTGTTGACCACCGACAAGCCCCTCTACCAGCCGGGACAGACGATGCACCTCCGCGCGCTGGCGTTGCGCCGCCCGTCCCTCGCAGCGGACGGCGGGCAGCCCATGATCTTCGAGGTCTTCGATGGCAAGGACAACAAGGTCGAGCGGGTCGAGACGGAGACCGACGGTTTCGGCGTCGCCGCCACGCGGTTCACGCTCGCGCGCGAAGTGAACATGGGGCGCTATCGAATCGCCGCCACCGTCGCGGGTCAGACCACCGAGAAGGCGGTCTCCGTCGAGCGCTACGCGCTGCCCAAGTACGATCTCGACCTGACGCTCGAGCGCGAGGTCTACCTCGCGGGCGACACCCTGCGCGGGATCCTCGCGGCGCGGTACTTCTTCGGCCAAGCGGTGGCCGGCGCCCACGTCGCGGTGGAGGCGGCCACCCTCGACGCCGGGCGGACGGTCTTCGCCGAGCTGCAAGGCATGACCAACGAGGACGGCCTCTACGCCTTCGAAGCGCAGCTACCGGACTACGTGGTGGGGCTCCCCCTCGAGCAGGGGGGCGGGATGGTCGAGCTGGCGGTCTCGGTGGAGGACAGCGCGGGACAGCGGCGCGACGTGACGCGCACGTTGCGGGTGGCCCGCGGCGCCCTCGAGGTGGTGGTGGTCCCCGAGAGCGGCCAGTTGGTCGTCGGGCTCGAGAATCGACTGCTCGTCCGCTGCACGGATGCCGCGGGGCAGCCGGCCGCGGCCACCCACGTGGTGGAGGTCGACGGCGCTGCGCTCCCCGCCTTCGAAACCGGCGCCGATGGGATGGGCGAGGTGTCGGTGGAGGTGGACGACGCCGCGCTCGATCTGGTGGTCGTCAGCACCGACGACACGGGTCATGAGGTGATCACCGAGATCCGGCTCGTCGCCACCCCCGGCGGCGGCACCGGCGGCGTGCTGGTGCGGACTGACCGCGCGCTGTACCGCGTGGGCGACACGCTCCAGGTCGAGGTGCGCACCGTGGGGGCGCCGGACCGCGTCTTCGTCGACGTCGTGGGTGCCGGGCGCACGCTGCTGACGGAGGCGATGAGCCCAGACGAGGACGGCATCGCGAGCTACGCGCTCGACCTCTCCCCGGACCACGCCGGCGCGCTGCAGGTGACGGCCTACACGCTCTCGGCCGGCAGCTCACTGCGCCGCGACGCCGCGCTGGTCTATGTCGAGCCCGCCGACGCGCTGCACGTGGAGGTGAGCGCTGACCGTGAGGTATACGCGCCCGCGGAGGAGGCGCGCCTCGAGTTCCGGGTGACCGACGAGGTGGGCGAGGCGCGCCCGACGGCGATCGGGGTCCAGGTGGTCGACGAGGCGGTCTTCGGGCTGGTCGAGTTCCGCCCCGGTCTGGAGCGCGCCTACTTCCGCATCGAGGGCGAGCTCGCCGAGCCGCGCTACCAGGTCGGCGTCCCCGGCCTCGCCACGATCACCGGCGTCGCCGGCGCGCCCGAGGACCCGACGGCCCAGGCGGAGGCGCGAATGCTCTTGTCGGCCACCGACGCCCGGGACGCCCACCCGGTGGCGATCAACACCTTCGAGCTCAGCCAGCGCGGTGTCGTGGCGGTGGTGAGACCGGCGATCGAGGCCCTCGCCGAGGCGTGGTTCGCGACGCTTGCGGCACAAGACGCGGGCCGCGACGACCTGGAGGCGCTGCGCGAGCGGGTCGAGACGGCGGGGGATCTGCCGCAGGACCCCTTCGGCGAGCGCCTGGAAGCTGCGATCGAGGACGACATGGTGGTGGTCCGCAGCCACGGCCCGGACGAACAGGCGGGGAGCATCGACGACGTGGAGGTGCGACGCTCGGTGTGGGCGGTGCTTCGCGGCGAGGACGACTTCGACGACCGGGTGAACGCGGGTGAGGGGGAGGGCGAGCCACCACCCCAGGCCGAGGACGGTGGCGATCCGCAGGGCATCCGCGTACGGCGGGACTTCCCGGAGACGTTGTTGGTGGAGCCGGCGCTTCTCACCGACGCCGACGGTGTCGCCTCGCTGGCGCTCCCCCTGGCCGACAGCATCACGACGTGGCGGGTCAGCGCGCTGGCGAACACCGCGGGCGGGCTGCTCGGCTCCGCGACCGCGGGCGTCCGGGTCTTCCAGGACTTCTTCGTCGACATCGACTTCCCGGCGACGCTCACCCGGGGGGACGAGTTCTCGGTGCCGGTGGCGGTCTACAACTACCTCGATGTGCCCCAGCGCGTACGCCTGGAGGTGCAGCCGGCGGATTGGCTGACCCTCCTCGGCGAGGCGGCGATGGTGCTCGATCTGGGCCCGGGCGAGGTGAGTGGAGTGCGCGTGCCGGTGCGGGTCGATCGGGTCGGGCTCCACGAGTTGCTCGTGGTCGCGCGGGGCGACGCGCTCCAGGACGCGGTTGCCCGCACGGTGCTGGTCGAGCCCGATGGGCAGGCGGTCCGCCAGACGTGGTCGGGTCGGCTCGAGGGCGTCGTGCGTCGCGAGGTCGCGCTGCCGGTGGACGCCGTCGAGGGGTCCGGCAAGCTGCTGGTGAAGGTGTATCCGGGTCTGTTCGCCTCCATCGTCGAGGGGCTCGATGCGCTGCTGCGGATGCCGTCGGGGTGCTTCGAGCAGACCTCGAGCTCCACGTGGCCCAACGCGTTGGTGTTGCGCTACATGCGCGATACGCAGGCGGGGACCCCGGAGGTGGAGATCACCGCGACGCAATACGTGAACACTGGATACCAGCGGCTGCTCACCTTCGAGGTCGATGGCGGCGGCTTCGAGTGGTTCGGGAACGCCCCGGCGCACATCGTGCTCACCGCCTACGGGCTGCTTGAGTTCGCCGACCTCGCGGCGGTGCGGATGGTCGACGCCGACATGGTGGAGCGCACGCGCGCGTGGGTTCTGGCCCAGCAGGAGGACGACGGCCATTGGGAGGTGGCCAGCCGGGGCCTCGACGAGACCGGGCAGCTCTCGGATCCGGTGACGGTCACGGCGTACGTGGCCTTCGGGTTGGCGGCGGCGGGCGAGGAGGCGCCGGCCCTCGGTCGAGCGCGCGACTGGCTCGCTGGGCACTTCGACGAGATGGGGACCTACACGCTGGCGCTGTTCACCAACTTCCTGGTGGCCTTCGAGCCCGACGGGGCGTTGACCCGGCGCGCCCTCGACCGGCTGGCGGAGGCCGTGGACGAGGCGACCGGCGACGTGCCGGGGCACTGGGAGACCGACGAGCAGACGACGACGTACGGCGCGGGTGAGGCGGCGTACATCGAGACCACGGCGCTGGCGACCCACGCGCTCCTCGCCTCCGGGTCCCACGGCGCGGTCGCCGAGGAGGCGCTGGATTGGTTGGTGAGCCGCAAGGACCAAAACGGCGGTTGGGGCTCCACGGCGGGCACGGTCTGGACCATCAAGTGCCTGCTCCAGGCGCTCTCCGGGGCGGCGGACGACACCGCCGACGCCACCGTGAGGGTGCGCCTCGATGGGGAGGAGCACGCGAGCTTCCGGATCACCGCCGACGACAGCGACGTGATGCGGCAGGCGGACCTCTCCGAGGCCTTCGCCCAGGGGCCGCCGCAGCTCGTCGAGGTGGAGATCCAGGGCGACGGGCGGCTGCAATACGCGATCGTCGCGGGACACCACCGCCCATGGTCCGACGCGCCGCCGCCGGAGGGGCCGCTATCGATCGAGGTGAGCTATGACCGGACCTCGCTCGAGGTCGACGACATGCTCGCGGTGACGGTTCGCGTGGAGAACCGCGACATCGCCTACGCGGACATGGTGCTCGTCGATTTGGGCATCCCCCCCGGCTTCGACCTGGTCACCGCGGATCTCGACGCGCTCGCCGAGACCGGCGTCTTCAGTCGGTACGAGCGCACGGAGCGCCAGCTCTTGATCTACTTCACCGTGATCCGGCCGGAGGCGCCCGTGGAGTTCAGCTACCGGCTGCGCGCCCGCGACCCCATCCGCGCCCAGGCCCCGCGCAGCCGCGTCTACAGCTACTACAACCAGGACGTCGGCGCCGAGACCGAGCCGGTGGAGATCGAGGTGCGGTGAGCTCGGGCCGGGGCGAGCCGCTCATCGACTTCGTCCCGACCGGGCCGGGTGAGAAGCAGGCGGCCCACGTCTCGAGCTTCGGCGCCCGAATCGCGGCGGGCGAGGCGGTGGCCGACGTCTGTCAGGTCGGCGAGTCGTACGGGCCATCGACGTTGGGGATGGACGAGGGCCTTCAAATGGACGGGAGCGCGGATCCGGAGAGGAACGAGGCGACGCCGATGACCGTCGCCACCGTGAGCTCGGGCCTGTTCTCGGTTTGTCTGACGGTCGATCCCCCCGTAGACGGGCGGGCTTCGGCGAGCCACATGGCGGTGGAGTACACTCTCGAGGAGAGGTGCACCGAGTCGCCGTCCGACTACACCGACGGCGAGGCCACCTACACCGGCGTCGTCTGCGGGCTCCGCTTCACCTACAGCGGCGGCGTCGACCACCGGAGCGGCGAGGGGATGGGCGGCTACACCGAGAGCGGGCGCTTCACCGTGGACCCCGACGGGACCGCGACCAAGGTTCAG
The DNA here is from genome assembly GCA_964402225.1 of uncultured Nannocystaceae bacterium. GTDB lineage: Bacteria > Myxococcota_A > Bradymonadia > UBA7976 > UBA1532 > CAYOBQ01. The sequence goes on from CAYOBQ010000028.1 coordinate 29,927, forward strand.
GAAGAGGGGGGCCACGTCGTCAAGTGCGGGGGCCACCGCGAGGACGAGCGGCGGCGCGACGAGGGCACGCCGCGAGGGCCGTGACACCAGCGAACGCGGGGAGTCCTCTCTCGACCGGGCTACTCGCCGTCCCAGTAGCCCACCCGCTTCGACTCGTCGAAGAAGCCCGCGAAGGGGGCGTCGAGGGGCCGCTGCCCTGGCTTTCGGCCCGAGACGACGCCGAACTTGCCGCTGTCGGGGTACTGGAAGACGTCGGTGTCGATCGCGGTGCTGATCGCGAGGTAGCGCAGCTCTGCGCTGCCGGTGTTGACGAGTTGGTGCGCGGTCTCCGGGCCGCCCGGTGGGCACGCCACGAGATCGCCTTCGCGGACGCGATGCTCCTCGGGACCGTAGCGCAGGGTGCCCTCGCCGGAGAGGACCAGGAAGAGCTCCTCGTTGGTGTGGTGGTTGTGAAACGGGAAGGCGCGCTTACCGGGCGCGACGGCCGTGACGTTGTAGGCGAGCTTCTTCGCGCCCAGCGCCTGACTGATCGGGGCGACCCGGGCGTCGAAGCGTTCGCCGTGCTGCAGGGTGCGGGCATACTCGACCGAGTCGAGGTTCACGATGGGCTTCGGCATGGGTAGTCCTATGTTCGGGGGGTGGGGGGGGCCCATCCTGGCAGTGGCGAGGCGCGGGCCGCAATCGACGATCAGCCGGTGACCATCGTTCGATGCGCGATCGCGGCCTGTAGGCGGCGGGGGGTGAAGCGCATCATGAAGGCGCCGAGCGTCTTCATCAGGCCGGGGATCACCGATGGGGTGCCCCGGAGCATCCCGCGGATCCCGACACGGACGACCGCCGCGGAGCTCATCATCATCACTCGCTGGTAGAGGCTGCCCTTCTGCCCGGACACCTCGAGGAGCTCGGTCGCAGTGACGCCGGGCGACAGCGCGCTGACCTTCACGCCAGCTCACTCGATGTCCAGGAAGTCGCCGTGGATGCCAAAGCCGGCGTTGTTGACGAGGACGTCGACCTGGCGGCCGAGGTCGGCGACTCGGTCGTAGAGCGCCCTCCTCGGCGCAAGCTCTGACCGACAAGCCTGCCGGCGTCTTACAGTGTGCGCCATGTCATTCAATAGGATACATCCACGCACGTGTCGGCACCTTTGAACTCTCTCTATGTCCTCGGTTCGATGACAATCCAGATGTTCGGTGGTAGTGGGTTGGGACGATGGACGGCGCCACCGAACCTCGCCTCCGGGCGATCGCACTTGAGGGGTACCGATGCTTCGGCCGCGAGGAGCGGCTCGAGCTCGCGCCGCTCACCCTGCTCTTCGGACGAAACAACGCGGGAAAGAGCGCCGCGCTGCGCGCGCTGGCGATCATCGCTCGGTCGGTGGCCGAGGACGCGCAGGGCCCTTGGGACATGGGCGATCGCGACGGCCCCGGGCGCGGGGCGACCTTTCGCGGCCTGCCGTGGCGCGGGGGCAGTGCGAAGCGCTTCGCCGTCACCCTCGAGTGGCGGCGGGGAGACGACACGCTGCGCGACACCTTCGAGATCGAGCAGGACGATGAGCTGGCTCCCGCCTTCGTGCGCCGCATTGCCCTGACGTCCGGCGATGAGACGGTGGAGTTTCGGCGGGTTCCCAGCGACGACGCCACGGAGCGGATGTACGAGTGCTCGCGGTGGACCGCGCCTCGAGAGCTCCGAATCGTGGGGCTGGTTCCCGAACAGCAAGAGCAAGCGGACCTCGAAGCGTTGGCCGCCCGTCTGAAGACACTGCGGGGGTCGGTTCAGTGGATCCACGGCGGCCGGGTCGGGGCGAGCCGGGATGTTCGCCTCACCGGGACGATGCCGCGGACGCTGCGCGCAGACGGCTCAGACGCCTCGGTGCGGCTGGTGATGGATCAGGACGCGATCCTGGAGCCAGTCCGAGCCTTCTACGCCCACAAATCCATCAAGCGAGACCTGCGGATCGATCGGGTTCGCAGTGACGCGGCGCGGCTGTATCTGGACGCGCCCGACCGAGAGAGCTGGAAGATGGAGCTGGCGGACGTCGGCGAGGGGATGGGCAAGGTGTTGTCGGTGCTGGTGGCCACCGCGGTCGTCGCGTCTGGTCGCGGCCCCCGGATCGCTGCGATCGAGGACCCCGATGTTCATCTGCACGACGACGCCGTGCGGGCCCTCGCCGAGCACCTGGCCCCGCTGGCGAGCGGTCTCGAGACCGGCCGCGCGCTCGTGCTGGAGACCCACTCGCGCACCCTGATGCTCGCGGTCCAGAACGCTGTCCGGCTGGGGAAGATCAAGGCCGAGCAGGTGAACCTGGTGTGGGCGCAGGCGCAGGACGACGGCCAGACACTCCTCAGCCCGGTTCCGCTGGGAGCCGATGGGATGCCGCAGAACAACCTGCTCCGTTCGGCCTTCGAGGAGGACGGCGAGCTCGCCGCCGCGCTGGCAGGCCTGCGACCCGCGACCGACACTCCCCGCTGAGACCCGTTGCGCGTCCACCTCGACATCTCGCTCTTCGCAGGTCCCCACCGGGATATCGAGCTGGTCGGGCTGGTGAGCCTGTGTGACCGGATGGGACACACGCTGGTGACGACGCGAGCCGTTGTGCGGAGCTGGACCCAACCGATGGGGCAGCCCTTGGGGCAGCAACTCGAGCTGTTGCTGGAGACCCATCGGACCCGGAGCGCCCACCTTGCGCAGTCAACGCGGTCGGTGTGGGTGCAAGACGGCGGCACAGACTGGCCGAGTGCGCGGCTCAGCCTCGACGACGCAGCGCTGTTCCTGCGGACTCCGCTGGAGCTGTTGTTGGAGGACGAATGCAGCGATTGGGGATTCGTGCGTCGACTCGCCGACCCGACGCGGCGCACACAACTGGACGCCGCGGCGGCTCGGGGCGCGTTGAGAGTGCGCCACGGTGGCGGGATCACCGGACTAGCGAAGATGGTTCGTCGACTGCTGGAGCCAGTCGGACAGGCAGCGCTCGATAGGCAGCGACGCGTCCGCCGGCTTCGCACCTGGGTCCTCTTCGACCGGGACGCGTCGGACGTAGACGCGACGAAACCGCACGACCGGTCGGAGTTGCTGCTAGCAGAGTGTGCCCAACGTCCGCCCGACGACCCCTGGCCGCTGACGGCGCACCGGCTGCCACGTCGCAACATCGAGAGCTATCTACCGACGCCGGTGCTCGCCGAATGGGCCCAGACGGAGAACGACAAAGCACGCGTGGAAGCGCTGCGTGCCTTGCGGAGCAACGACGCAGCGGCAGCCGATAGCTACGACATGAAGAAGGGCTTGTTCAAGGACCTCCGTTGCCCCCCGGATACGAGGGCGATCAAGCGTTCGCTGGGCCTGGATCCGCACAGCGCACAACGGGCGAGCCGTGTTGCGGCGGAGGCGCGGGTGCCGGCCGCCGCGTGGCACGCCTCGTTTGACGCGCTCAGCGGCGCTCAACGCGCCGATTTGCTGGCCGGGTTCGGCAACCGCATCGGAGACCTCTATTCTGACGCGCCGTCGAGGCAGGACCGAGAGTTTCCAGAGGAGTTCGACCGCCGGGCAACGCCTGGTCAAGACGCCGCTTCGCTGATTGAGTCCATCCTGGAGCAAGTCTGAATGGCCGGTCTATTCGACCATCCGATCGTCCCACCGTTGCGGACGGTCCTCGCGAATGTGAGGGCCGGCGACCTGCTGATCCCCGAGTTTCAGCGGCCGTTCGTGTGGAGTGATGAACAGCGACTCAATCTGCTCGATAGCGTCGCGCGCGGTCTACCGATCGGCGCGCTCCTGGTGTGGCAGACGAAGAAGAGCGACCACTCGCTGCAGACGTATTCCAAGCTAGGCCCGTTTGAGTTGCCGGAACGCTCCGAGAGCGGTCCCTGGTCATATCTGATCGACGGCCATCAGCGACTGACCACGCTCTATGCGGCCCTGACACGGTACGAGGGGGATTGGTTCGAGCGGAAGACGGATGAGCGCTGGCCGGTCTATGTCGATCTGGAACTCGATCCTGAGGGGCGCTTCTTCGTCCTTCCGTCTCGACGTGAGCTGGAGATCGCGCGAAGCACGCTGGTGCCCGCGTGGGCGCTGACGAGCAACAAGCTGATGTATGGGTTTCAGAAGCGCCTCTTGGACGTGGACCTGGAGGATGAGTCTGACCGACTCGAGGCGCTGGCGAACGCCTTCAAGGACTACCCAATCCCGCTGATCCCGATGGTCACCGACGACCTCTCGATCGTCACGAGGGCCTTCGCGCGCGTGAACACCGGTGGTTCGACGATGTCCCCCGCCCATCTTGCGGCGGCCCTGGCTCATGGGCGCATTCCGCTGCGGGAAGAGCTCGCGACGCTCGCCTCTGAGTTCGTCGACGAAGGGTGGGACGTCCTCGACGAGGGCGCGCTGCTCGACCTCCTGAAGATCCGGTTCGGGCTCGATGTCTACAGGTCCGACATTGAGACCCTCCTCAGGAAGCTCGGCGCGAAGACCGGCGACTCTCGCAAGTTGAAGAGGGTCTTGAGGGGAAGCAGGCGGTCGCTCCGACGGGCGATTGATGTCCTCGCCGCCGTGCCGGTGCTCGGATCGCAAGCACTCCCGTACAAGTTTCAGCTTCTCGTGCTGGCGGAGGTGCTCCGCGAGACCTCGAACGACGACGAGCACGAGGTCCGCGAGCGCGCCCTGCGCTGGTTTTGGCAGACCACGTTCACCGAGGCGTTCACCGGTGCCACGGGCTCCAGGGTCCGCAGCGCGAAGGGCGAGCTGCTCGCGTTCCTCAATGGCGAGGCTGAGCTCTCGATGGAGGGGCAGGAGGTGCGCGCCGTCAGCCGTCAACAACGTTGGGGGGCGGTGCGCACGCTCGGGCGGACGCTCGCCAATCTGGCGCGAGCCAAGGGCGAGGCCGCCTCACACCTGGCCGCGCTCGGTCGCAAGGCGCTCCACAAGTATGAGAGAGACCTCGACTCAGGTCGACCCGCCGCGTGGTTTGTTGGCAATCGAGCCGATGTCATCCAGTTCGCAAAGTGGATGGGCGACGAGGAAGACGCGGAAGAGGCACCTCAGCTCCTGGACCAGGTGGACCCTGGGCTCCACGAAGCTCTGCGGGAGGAGGAGTGGGACCAGCTTCTCGATGGGCAGGACGAGTACCTCTTCCGCGTGGAACGCGAGAAGATTGAGTCGGTCGGCCTGGTGCTCACGGACTGACGCCGGGCGGTGATCGCGTAGCTGCCGTCGACGGTGATGGTCAGGCAACAGCACACGCCAACCGGAGTCCTCCGCGTCTGCGCTTCTCCATGGCCGACTCGCTGGAGGACGTTCCAGGCTTGGCCGATGTCCATGCGTATGCGACGGCACCAGTGGGACTGTCCGGGGCCGCCTCGTTGCGATGATGTCCTGGTACCGCACCGGGTCGTGAACGACGGTGAGTTCGAGCACCCGGTAGAACACCATCCCGCGGCTGCGTGACCCTCCCCCGACTGTGCGCAGCTCAGCATAGTCGGGGCAACGCCACATAGGGAGTTGGGGAGTTCGTAGATGCTCTTGCTCATACCTGCGAGCAGGTACGAGGCCCGGTAGGGCTTGTCGCTCGCGAGGCTGGTGCCGAGGTCGGCGTCAATGGCCGTGTAGGGGTTCGCCTGGGACTTCCTCTGGCGGTGCTTCTTCTTCTTCTTCGCCTCCGCGGCGGCGGGCACCAGCAACCCGGCGACGAGGAGGAGGCGCAGGAGCCCGCAGTCCGTCTTCGGGGGGCGCCGTCGACACCCCTCGGCGTGACGCGCAACTACATCTCGGCATCCCAGAGCGCGCCTCGTCTGACTCTTCGACTCCCCATCCCGGGGTGGACGGGGTTGGCGTTGGAGACGACGGACGCGCAGGTGAGGCAGCGGATGGAGGAGCTCGCGATGCACGGCAGCACCCGCATGGCCGTGCTGAGTTCGGGGATGCACGACATCGGCTATGTCCAGCGGGACCGGGCTGAGATGGAGGTGCTCCTCACGTTCTTCGCGGACCGATGCGAGATCCGCCTCGGATCAACTCAACCCGATGCCGACGTGTAGTTGTCGCTGGCGCGGAGATGTTGTTGTCGCAAAGCGGCGGGGGGTGAAGCGCATCATGAAGGCGCCGAGCGTCTTCATCAGGCCGGGGATCACCGATGGGGTGCCCCGGAGCATCCCGCGGATCCCGACACGGACGACCGCCGCGGAGCTCATCATCATCACTCGCTGGTAGAGGCTGCCCTTCTGCCCGGACACCTCGAGGAGCTCGGTCGCAGTGACGCCGGGCGACAGCGCGCTGACCTTCACGCCAGAGGCGAGCAGCTCGTAGGACAGCGCCTCCGTGAAGTTGAGGACGAAGCTCTTGGCGGCGGCGTACGTCGCGTACGGCGGCGGTGGCTGGAAGGCGTCGATCGAGCTGACCTGGAGGATCCAACCGAGCCCTCGGGCCTTCATGTCGCGCCCGAAGAGCTTGCTGAGGTGGACGAGGGTCATGAGCTCCAGCCGGAGCGTCGCCTGCTCGCGCTCCCACTCGATGTCCAGGACGTCGCCAGCGGGCGCCAGTGCCCCGCGGGAGGCTGCCGGGGATGGCCGCCTCGAGCCGCGGACCGAGGCGCTGAACTCGGGTCAGCAGGGCGGTCTTGAATGCTACGTCGGCCTCGAGGTCTCCCTCGACGGACCACAGCCACGCGTCCACATTCCGCACCAGGATGGCCAGGAACAGCTCTTCGCGGGTGCCGAAGCAGAGATACAGCGTCCCCGTGGCCAACCCGGCCGCGCGGGCGAGGCCGGCCATCGTGAGGTCCTCGTGCGCCGAGACGTCGAACGCCTCGGCCGCCGCGGCGAGGATGGCGCCGCGGCGGCCCGAGCGCGCCCTCCCTCGACGCACCCATGCGACCTTGGGGGTTACGCCCACGTGCCGGCCCCGGGGCCCGCGTCCGCCCCCCGTAACGGTCCCGCGCACGGCCCGGCGCCGGACCGGCCACGCGGCGTCACGTCGGGCTTGGCGTACGTTGCAACCACCTGGCGCGCCAGCACCTTGGGGGTCCCATGCACCATCGACCAGGAGTCGCCGCTTGGGGGGTGGCCACCCTCACCCTGTTGCTGGCGCCAGCCGCGGCGCTGGCCCAATGCATGTTCCGGCCGGCCGACTGCGTGAGCCGCGCCTTCCGTGACGGCCGCTGCGGTGAGGCCCTCCTCGAGGACACCCTCGCCGGCGACGGATGCGCGCAGATCTGCCGGGCGAATCAGGGCGGCCTCGACGCAGCCACGTGCACCGACACCGAGTGGCTGGGGAGCATCTGTGGCGCGGTGGAGCGCGCCGACTGGGATGCGGATGTGGCCGCCCTCGGGGCGCTCAGAGAGCAGGACGCCAGCGCGGAGCTGCCCGACGAGGAGACGACCTCGACCTGCTTCCGACTGACCCAGCGCCGCGAGGTGCCTCGCAGCGAGCGCGAGCGCATCGTGCCCGGCTGCGCCGAGGTGGCCCTCGATCCGGGGGAGGAGCCCGTCCCCTGCAACGAGCTGGAGCGGGCGGGGCAGCGTACGATCGCCTCGGTGATCGACTATGGCCGCGAAGGCCAGACCTACGAGGGTTTCGGCTCGTTCTACTACGGCGCCCGCGCGCGTCATTGGACCCTCGCCTCCCGGGCGAGCGGCCCTCGGCCCCTCAGCCCCGACGCCCTCGCCGCCGCCGCCCGCGCCGCGTGGGAGGCCAACGGGACGCGCGTCGACTCCTGCACGGAGTACGTCTACGAGAAGTATTACGACTACAGCCTCTACGAGGACCGCGTCGATGCGCTGGGCGGCGACTACCGAGCCGCCTACGAGGCGGCGTACGAGGGCTCCCCCCCGGCGGACTACGAGCCGCCCGCGCGCGAGAAGAGGGAAGGTGATCCGGCGCGTAGCCGCTCCGCGGCGGTGCGCCGTCACGGGGGCTTCCAGCAGTTCAGCCCCGCCGCGGGCCTCGCCGCCGGGCTCGAGGCGCACGACCTCGTCCACTTCCCGCCCAGCCACGCGATCGGCGCCAAGGGCATGTACGGCCTGCCGCTGCGGGCGCGGGACGCCACCGTCTTGATGCCCCAGGTCACGCTGTCCACCGCCGACCAGCCACGCAACGCCTTCTTCGCGCTGGACCGGGTCGCGACGCCGCTGCCCTACGAGGACCTCGACGAGATGTGGCAGGTCGGCACGTGCGGCCTGGCCGCGTCGGCCGTCACCATCTGCGACGCCGATCTGGCCGACCAACTCGCCGCGATCTACGCCGAGCCGGATGCCCAGGTCATGAAGGACTGGGCCTGGCACAAGCGGAAGTCGCAGGCGTTGGCCGAGGCAGGCTTCCTGGACGAGGAGCTCGAGGGCTTCGAGCAACGCAAGCGGCACTTCGCGCGCCTCCTTGTTCGCCGACGGCAGATCATCCGCGACATCGGTCGCCTGCTGGAGCTGCCGATGGAGATCCCGGAGGTGGTGGATCCGGCGGTCTTCGATCCGAACATCTACATCAACCCCTCACCCGTCGACTCGATCTCGATGACGTTGACCCGTCAGGTGGAGAAGCGGGCCGCGCTGCTCCACCCGAACGCCCTCGAGATCGGCGGCCCCCAGGGCCAGGTCGGTCACCTCCAGGCCCAGGGCCTCGCGGCGGTCGCGCGCATCAGCCTCGATCAGCTCCCCGTCGGCGAGTTCGCGAACTTCGCGCGGGGCGGTGGTGCTCGGGAGGAGGACCCGCCGCAGGACGCCGGTGGACAGCGCGCCGGTCCGGCGGCCCGCGCGTCGAGGAGGGCGCGGCTCGCTCGGTCCAACGACTTCAGCGCCCACGAGGCGGTGCGCCCCCACGCCCGTGACATCTACGAAGTCGACAGCCTCCGCGCGCTCCTCCGCGCCCTCGCCCGCGTCGACGGCGACATCGAGGCGGGGCTGCGAGGCGCCTTGGACGCCGGCTGTCTCGAGACGGGGGAGGCCAACCCCTGCGACTGGAGCCCCAAGCTCTTCGCCCAGGAGGTGCTCGACCGCTACACCGCGGAGCGGGAGGTCGACTACCGCACGTGCCTGGAAGTGACCGGCGGAGAGGTTGGCGGACTCGCCGGTGCCAGCGTCCAAGTAGAGCGCAGGCCCCCCGGCGCCGAGGACGTCGAGTACCACTACCCGACCATCCCGGTGTTGCCCGTAGGCGCCTACCCGAACCCGAAGGTCGCCTGCTACGTCGAGGCCGACGGCGCCCTGGTCCTGGCCGACGGGCTGGCTCCCGGGAGCTACACCGACTCGGTTCTGCTCGAGGGCGGCGAGCTATTCGATGACCCCGACGTGATGCCGGGGGTGAACCAATGGAACCGGAGCACCTCCCATGTGGACCAGTACTTCCGCTGCCAGGTCCCGTATGCGCGGATGAAGCTGGAGTCGCTGCAAGAGACCTTCGGCGACGCCGACTTCATTCAGACCGACGCCGACGGCTGCGTGACCGTCCGGCTCGTGGACCAGGACGGCGAGCGCCTGGAGGAGGGCTCCGATGACATCGGCGCCGGCGTGGCGTACGGCTTCGGGTGGGCGATCGGCCGCTTCCAGCAGTACGTCGGCGGCGGCATCGTCGGCTGTGACCTGTCACCGGAGATGTACGGCTTCCTCGATGTCGTGGGCAAGATCCTCGGCAAGGAGTTCTCCCTCGTGGACGCCTCGGTCCACGCGCAGGTCGGAGCCGAGACCGAGTTCGACCCGCAGCCGGGGCAGGGTGATCTCGAGAGCGTCCGGCGGGAGCGGCTGCACGTCAGCGTCATCCTGCTCGACCAGCTCCTCGACGAGTTCCCGGTCAACGAGGCGCTCGACCTCGGCGACCCGGAGTGGAACGTCATCGCCGACGACGTGGCGCACCAGAAGACCTTCTTCGAGGCCGGCGCGACCTTCACGATCGTCTTCGTACCGGTCTCCGTCAGCGCGGGGGTGGCCGGCAAGATCGGCTTCCGCTACAGCCTCGACGCGGTCGTCCCGGTCGAACCGCAGCAGGGCCAATGCGATCTGGCGCGCCTCGACGCGGTCTTTGAGCCCTACCTCGGCGTCGACGGCTTCGCCACGGCCGCGGTGAACCTGCTCATCGTCGAGATCGGCGTGAAGATCTCGCTGACCATCGTCTCGCTCTCGCTGCCCTTTCACACCTATCTGAAGCTCGCGTTCAACGGGGACGCCGTCCAGCTCGGCGCCGGCCTATCACTGGATCTCGTCCTCGGCATGCTCTCCGGCTACTTCGCGCTCTTCCTGGACACCCTGTGGGAGACCTACGAGTGGCCCCTCTTCCGGTGGGACGGGCTGCGCTTCGCGACCAACCTCTTCGATGTCGAGGCGTCGGTGGATCTGCTCGACATCCGGGACGCCGTGCGGACCCTGGGCCAGGTGCAGCCGGGATGCGAATGAAGCTCCTGGGGCTGCTCGCCGGCGCGGTCGTCGTCGTCGGCGTCGCGCTGTGGGCCGCCGACGTGGACGCCCCGCCCCCCGCCGTGCGGGCCGAGCCGGTGGTCACGGCGCCGACGTACCGCTGGCCCCCCGGCCTCGAGTGGCGCTACGCGCTGCAGACGTCGACCCAGAGCACCATCGAGTTACTGGACACCGCTCCGAGCAGCGCCCTCGAAGTGCGCCTGGAGCTGGCCGGTGAGGTGCGCCTGCGCAGCTACGGCGGGGGCGACGCAACGACGCGACTGGGGCTTCGTTTCGCGGAGTTGACGGCCCACGAGCTGACGGTCGGGGGCGAGCAGACGCTGGCGAACGCGGCCCCGCTGGAGGACCACGAGGGCTACCTGGACGTCACGCCGCAGGGGGAGGTCCGTGCCCTCCGCTTCGCGCCAGCGGCGCCGCCGGTCTTCCGATCCATGGTGCAGCTCGTCGTCGGAGAGATGCAGGCGCGCCTGGAGGACGGCTCCGCCTGGCGCGCCGTCGAGATCACGCAGCATGGGGAGGCCCCGACTGACTACGTGGCGGCGCGCGGGGGCGGGATCCACACACTCCACAAGCGACGCGACGAGTACACGCGGCTCACCGGGCTGTCGCGCGGCGCCGAGCGGCGGTCGGTGGCCTACGTCGCCGAGGTGGAGATCGACGGGGTCCTCCGCCGCCTCGAGGCCCGCGAGCATGTGCGGGCCTTTGACGGAGGCGGGCGGACGCTCCTCGACAGCCGGAGCCGAACGCGCCTGCGACTGCTGGGCGCGCGCCCGTTCGAGGCGGCGCCCCCCTCGGAGGCCGAGCTCGTCGCCTATCGACCGGGGCAGCCGGCCTTCGACGCCGAGTTGGCGCGGAGGCAGCATGCGCGGCAGCGCGTCGCGGGGCTGACGCCCGACGCCCTGCTCAATACTCTGGCAGAGCATGGGCCCAGCGGGACCCTGCCCGACCACAACCGCTTTCTCTGGCGGGCGACTGGGCTGCTGCGCGAGCACCCGGAGCTGTGTTCGACGCTGGTGGATCTCTTCGAGCGACCGGAGATGACCCACCGCGGCCGCGCGCTCCTGCTGGATCTGCTGGTGGGCGCGGGGACGCCCGAGGCTCAGATGGCGCTGCGACGTGCGCTGGCCACCACGACGGCGGCGGGGGACGCTGGATACAAGCGTCTGTACCAGCGGCTGAGCCTGATCGAGGCGCCGACCGGTGAGACGATCGCGCTGCTTCAGGGACGCTACTCGGAGCCGGGGCAGGAGGGCCCACGGGCGGCGACGTATGCGCTGGGCTCCGGCGCGGGACACCTGCACCGGCGCGGGGATGTTCAGCGGGCGGCGGAGATCGGCGAGCGGCTGCGCGAGGATCTCGAGGCGGCGGAGGAGTCCTTCGCGGTGGTCTCGTTGCTCGGGGCCCTCGGCAACGCGGGCCTGCCCGGTCACGCGCCGGACATCATCCGTCACCGCGGCGATGGCCGCCCGGAGGTGCGTCACGCCGTGGCCGCGGCGCTGCGCAAGCTCGACGACTCGCGGGCCGGCGACGCGCTGGTCGAGATGACGACCGACGGCGCCGACCGTGTCTCGCGGCGGGCGGTTCGGTCCCTGATGCGCCGCGAGCTCGGGGCGACGCAGATCGGGCGGCTGCGCGCGCTCGTCGCGGCGCGGGCGGTCGATGTGCAGTGCTACCCCGAGATGGTGTCGCTGGTGGCGCCGTACCTGGGAAGACATGCCGGGGCCGAGGCGATTCTACGACTGATCCTGGACCAGAAGACGCGAAACCCACGACTCGAGGGCCGGATTCGCGCCCTCCTGGGGGTGTGAGGTGAGGACGAGATACCTGTTGATGGGTGCGCTCGCGTGGGCCTGCGACGACGCTGGGGGCGGGACGGCGGCGGACGCGGTCCTCGACGCGGTCGCCGACGCAGCCGCCGACGCAGCCGTCGATGCCGCGACGGACGGGGTCGCCGACTCCGCGACGGACGGGGTCGCCGACTCCGCGACGGACGGGGTCACCGACTCCGCGACGGACATGGAGATCAGCGAGGATGTCGGAGGCGACGGCGGCGCGGTCGATCGGTGCGCCGAGGTGCTGTGTTCCCCGGGCGAGATATGTGATCCAGAGGCCGGGATCTGCGTCGCCGGCGGACCGACTGTCGACTGTGAGGCCGACGATGACTGCGGCATCGGTGAGTGTCTGACGGAGGACGAGACCGGGTTGCCAGGTGGCTTGTGCCATATCGGGTGCGCGCGGGACGCTGACTGTGGCGTCGACGCCGCCTGTGTGATCCTGGCCGAGGGGCCGATGGGGGAGACTGCGGTCTGCCTCCCGACCTGTGGCGAGGGCTGCAGAGACGGCTGGGTCTGTCTATGGGGCGACACCCCCGAGGCCTCCCTTTGCGTCCCGGACTGCCGGTCCCTCGGCTGTGGGCCTGGGGGAGCGTGCGATTCGGAGACCGGGCTCTGCGAGCCGGTCCCGGCGGGCGGCCAGACCGAGGGCGGACGTTGCGACGTGGAGTCGGACCAATGCGCGAACGGGCTGCTCTGTATCGCCGAAGCCGTTGGCGGCGAGGCGAGCTGCCGGTCGCTCTGCCGGCCCGGCGCGGGGGACTGCGCGCGGGGCGTCTGCTTCCCGCTCCCGGGCGAGGCGCTTGGCGTGTGCGTCACCGGAGACGGCTGTGACCCCTCGGACCCCGCCGCGGTCTGTGGCCGGCGGGCGGCGTGCGTGGCGGTCCCGCCGGATACGTTCTGTGTCGAAGGGGGGGACGGGGTAGCGGGCGACGCTTGCGGTGGGGAGGGGTGGTGCGCCGCGGGCCTGGTGTGCCAGTACGGGCGGTGCAAGACGGCGTGCGCGGACCGTCGGGACTGCGAGCGGGGCGAGGCGTGCCTCACTGCGCCCGAGGAGCGCGCCGGCGTCGCCTACGGATTCTGCCACTCCGGCTGCGACCCGTATGGCCAAGTCGGCTGCCGTGCGGAGGCGTGCGTGCTCGTCGACATCCTCGAAGAGGAGGCGGTCGGGGCCTGCGAGCCGGTGGTCGTGGGGGAGGGCGGCCAGGGGGAGCGCTGCGCCCCGGATCCCGACCACTACTGGGGGAGCTGCGCGGCGGACCATTTGTGCGATGTGCTCGTCGGAGAGGAGGCCACCTGCGCGCGCTTGTGCGACCAAACGCGGCGCGGCGCCTGTCCCGCGCCGTACCTGTGCACCCCCGATCTCTTCGAGGCCCCCTACGAGTCGCTGGGCCTCTGTCTGGGTGGCTGCAACGTGCTCTCGGCCCGCAGCGGCTGCGCCGATGATGAGATCTGCGGCTTCACCGGGCTGTTTGGCTTCGACGCCGAGGGCGTCGCCAGGCCCGCTGGCGTCTGCACCCCCAGCGCCGGCGCCCGAGGGGCCGGCGAAGCGTGCGAGCTCGACGAAGACAGCGGCGTCCACGACTGCCGCAACGGCCACATCTGCGCCCGGCTCGAAGACAACGCCCCCCGCGTATGCGTGGAGCTGTGCGACCCCTTCCGAGTCGTCGCGCCTCCGTGCAGACGCGGTGGGCAGCGTTGCGTGACGGAGGTCTTCGGCGAGGGCGCGCGCCTCGGCATCTGCCTCCCCGTCGTGCCTTGATGCGCGGGGGGGCCAGGCCGCCGTAGCAGCCCTGGCGCAGGCGCCTCATTCGGAGTACCGGGTGACCTCTGCACGTCGTCGACCGTGGAGGCGGACCGTGAGCCCACCTGCTGGGGGAGGTGGAGGCTACTCCAGCGGGACCCTTTGTCCGCCTGGCCATCGGCGGCGCCCAGCCCTGTGGTCTTCGACCAGACGGGCGTGCGGAGTGTTGGCACAGCTCGACCGGCGAGCCGGGCATGGGTCATCCAGGTCCCCTCGTAGGGACCCTTGGTCTGCGGTGTCGATGAGGGGGGCTGTTGATGAGGGGGCAGGTGGTCTGTTGGGGAAGCATGCACCGTCCCCGCGAGCTCCAGGCCCTGGCGCGCTGAGCGGGCCCCTGGCTTCCCCATCGCGGCCACGCCTGGGTCCATCTTGAGGCTCACGTCAGGCTCGGGGCGGTCACGGCCAGCGTCGAGGTGTCGGTTTCAATCGCCCGGCCCTGCTGGTGCTCGCGGGCACCCGGGCGGGGTCCCATACGAACCCCGTCACGGATCTCACGTTCGCCCTGGCGGCCGGGACCATCGGCGGGCTCGACCTCGAGGTGGAGCAGGGCGTCCCGACCACCTTCGGGCGCGCCCGGACCTGCACTCGGGGGCGATCAGCTCCGCTTGATGGAGATGTCGGCCTGATGGAGAGCCGCGAGCAGGGCGTCCAGCTTCTCCTCGACGGCCCGCGCCTCGCCGAGGTGGTCCAAGCTGGTCTTGACCAGCGGCACGAGCGTCCGCTCGATGATCGCGACCTGCTGCGCGAGGAGCTCCTCGACCCCCGGCGGGGCCTGGTTGTGGACCGTCACCTCGAGCTCGGGGCGCGCGCAGACGTCGAGGGCCTCCGACAGCCGCTCGAGGGCCGGCGCCAGGCGGTCGGGCGTCTCCGGGCCCGGGGCCACAGCCGGGAGCGGTGGGGGGGCTGGGCGATCGAGTCGCGTGGCGGCGTCGGCGAGCGCTTGCCGCAGGGCGGCGAGGTGGCCGGAGACGGAGGCGCCGACGGTGGAGAGCGTGTCGCCGAAGGTCGACAGGGTCCCGACCACCCGGGTGGCCGGGTCGTCCTCGGCGCCGCCCATCGTCTTGATGCGTTGGAAGCCCTTGCGGATCTCGGCCCAGCGGACGCTCTGTGCCTCCGTGAGGCGGCCCCGCAGCTCGGCGAGCTTGAGCAGGTTGTGCTCGGCGCCGCTGGTGAGGGTCTGGGCCTCGCCCTGGTAGTGGTCGTCGAGGAGCGCTTGCACCTCCTCGGGCGTCATCGCCGCGACCACCTTCTCGGCGAGCTTGTTCATGTTTCGGTAGCTGCCCTGGAGCTTGAAGGCGGGCTCCGTGCGGTAGGCGTCGTCGGTGGCGGCCGACGCGATGTACTGCTGGTTCACCTTCAGCACGACCTCCTGGCAGAGGAAGAGCCGCTTCAGCACGGCGACGATCTCGGAGATCTCGACGGCGGAGTAGCCGTGCTCGAAGTCGCTCTCGGGGACCTCTGCGCCCTGGGCCATGCGCACGAAGGCGTAGACGTCGCTTTGTTCGCGCCCCGCGAGGGGGGCCAACGTGCTGTTGGAGGTCAGCGAGTTCTCCACGTAGCTGAGGGCGAAGGCCTCGTCTCGGCCCTCGAGGATGTCGCCTAGATTGTAGGTGTCGGCGCGGTTGGCGAGCATGTCGGGGATCTCGAACTTGTCGCCGGACTCGGTGTAGGGGTTGCCCGCCATCACGACGCAGAACTTCTTGCCGCGCAGGTCGTAGGTACGCGTCCGCCCCCGCCAGACGCCCTCCATCCTGCGCTGCCCGTCGCACAGCGAGATGAACTTCTGGAGCAGCTCGGGGTGCGTGTGCTGGATGTCGTCGAGGTAGAGCATCACGTTGTTGCCCATCTCGAGGGCCAGGTTGACCTTCTCCACCTCCTGCCGGGCCGTGGCGTTGGGGGCCTCCTCGGGATCGATGCTCGTCACGCCGTGGCCCAGGGCGGGGCCGTTGACCTTCACGAAGGTGAGGCCGAGTCGGCTGGCGACGTACTCCATCAGCGTCGTCTTGCCGTAGCCAGGGGGGCTCACCAACAGCAAGAGGCCCATCAGATCGGTGCGCTTCGCGTTCCCCGCCGCGCCGAGCTGCTTGGCGAAGTTGTCGCCCACGATGGGCAGGTACACCTCGTTGATGAGCCTGTTGCGAACGAAGCTGCTCATCACCCGTGGCTGGAACTCGCCGGTGCGGAGCCGGTCACGGGCGGCGCTGACGAGCTCGTGGCGAAGCGCCCGGTAGGCGCGATAGCGGGGCACCTGCGTCTCGATGAACCGGGTGAGCCTCTGGCGGAAGGCATCGAGGCGCAGCTCGATCTCTCCGTCGCGGATGCGCGGATGGTTGCCGAGCAGCCCGCTGACCTTCGCGCTGGTCGGCGCGCTGCTGGTCTCCCGGTCGATCGGGGCCCCGGCGGCGATGACGGCGGCCTCCAATCGCAGCCCGGCGTCGGCATCGCCGTCGATGGCCTCGATCCAGGCGCCCGCAAGGTCGAGCCGGCCCGCGATGTCGTGCTCCAGGGCGCGCAGATCGTCCTCGAAGGCGCGGCGATCCCCCGAGGCCTCGAGCCGCTCGCGGAGACGCTGATGGAGGTCCACGGCGTCGCGGCTGGTCGTGAACCTCGGCTGCGGCGCGCTGAGCTCGTCCACCAGATAGCGGGCCGCGAGCGTCGCGTTCTCGGCGTCGACATCGAGGTCCCCGACGAACACCGCCAGCGCCGCCTCGATCTCTGTGGCCAGGACCCCCGCCGCCGGGACTCGACGGCCCACCGCCCGCTGGAGACGCCCCAGGTTACAGGCCTTGAGGTGCCAGGCCCGCCCCCGCTCGCCGGTGCGCTCGTTCCCCCAGAAGAGCGCCGCGAGCGCGCGCGGCGCGGGCCCGTAACGGAGCAAGCCCGCGGCGGCCTCGAGCGTGAGCAGCTTCTCCAATAGCAGCGTCGCGTCGTGGTCATGGAGCCCCCGCTCGTAGCCCTCGTCGTAGCGGCCGCTGGCCGCCTCGCGCACGCTGGCCTCGAGCGTCCCGTCGAGGGCCCCCGCGGCGAGGGTCCCGTCGTCGGCGAAGAGCAGCGTGGCGGCGAGATACTCCGCGCGATAGACCGCCGCGCTCTCGGAGACCACGGTCTGGGCCCAGAGATCGCGCGTCGCCTCGAAGGCCTCGTCGTCCACCGGCTCGTAGAAGTCGGAGCCCGTGAGGTGGAAGCACATCTCGTCGCCGCGGGGGACCATCGTGAGCTCGAGGGCCTGCGTGTTCACGCTGAAGCGGTGGTTGCCCAGCTTGATGAGGTCGGCGCCGCCCTCGAAGAGGTCGATCTTGTCGCGCAGCCCGCGCAGCGCGTCCTGGCGGGCGCTGGCGAGTCGAGCCAGGAGCTCGTCGGCTCTGACCGCGTCTCCGAGCTCGCCGAGCTGTTCGGAGAGCTCGCGCAGCTTCAGCACCATCCCGTCGGCGGCGAAGAAGCTGTTGAGCGCGTCGGCCTCCTCGAAGGTGCGCGCTCGGCGGGCGAGGCCCTCGATGATGCGGTCGGCGGCGCCGGCGATGTTGCCGATTCGCCGCTGTCGCTCGTCGAGCAGCGTCTGTTTGCGCGCCCCGAAGGCGTCGACCGTCTCCTCTCGTTTGGAGGCCAGATCCCCGAGGAACTCGTCGAAGTCGCTGAAGCGCGCCTCGAGCTCCTGGAGCTGCACCATCAGGCGCGACTGCTCGGCGTCGCAGCGCTCGGGCGTGTCGCACATCGACAGGGCGCTGTGGACGGACTGTCCGAAGAGCTTGAACTGCGCGGCGAACTCGGCGCGCCCTTCGGTGGACATCAACGACTTGCGCTTGGCGTTGATGGTGGCGCGGGCGCGGTTCAGGCGGCCGAAGACCTCGCTGATCTCCTCCAGGATCTGCGTCCGCGCGGTGGCGTCGTCGATCTGGAGCCCGGAGATGACCTCCGTGAGCAGGTCGAGGCCACCGCCGACGGCGTCGGTGCGCTCGCGCAGCGGGATGATGTCGGCGGCCTTGGAGACCCCTTCGACCTGGCCGAGCAGCGCGTCGAGATCCGCGCGCAGGGGATCGAATGCCCCTCCGTCGAGCAGGAAGCGGACGCAGTCCCCCGTCGTGCGGTCGAAGGCATCGACGGCCTCGGTCTCCAGGGCGTCGATCCGCGTGAGATCGATGAAGCGGATCTCGCGCATCGTGATCAGGTGCCCGCGCTGGGCGCGCAGCGAGGTCAGGGCGGCCATGTAGGCGTCGACGTCCGTGAGCAGGTCGGGGCGCAGACCGGCGACGACCTCGGCCTGCTCCTGGGCGGCCTCGGCGAGGGTCTCCGCCGCCCGGGCGCGCAGCGCCACGACCTTCTCGAACTCGTCGACGATGAGCTCCGTCGTGCGGTGCAGCTCGTCGACCACGCTCCGCAGGTCGCCGACCCGCGCGTCGCCGAGCCAGTAGTAGGCGTCGCGCATACGGTCGACGGCGCGCACCAGGTCCTCGTAGGTCTGGCGCGTCGGGTGCGGGTGCTCGGTGGCGCGGGCGATGGAGAGGGCGTCGCTGATCCCACGGACCAGCTCGGCGTTGCCGACCTTCGCGAGGAAGGAGCCGTCGGTGGGCGCCGCGGCGGCGAACTCCGCCGAGACGAAGGGCGTCTGCCACACCTGCATCGGGTGGACCCGCGTCGGCTCGTCGTTGACGGAGCGGAAGACCACCATGCGGCCATCGGCGAAGAGGCTGTAGCCATGGCAGTGGATGGGGCTCTGCACCTCCTTGCGGATCAGGTTGTAGGGCAACAGCGCGTAGTGGCCGTCGGCGCGCCGATAGAAGACGTAGAGGACGTCTTCGCCGTTGGGGGCCTTGATGGCGCGCACGAACTCGAGGTCGGCGATGGTCTCGTCGAAGACCTTGTAGTCGCCGTTTTGGAGGTAGAAGCCGCCGGGGAAGATGATCCCGTGGTCCTCGGGGAGTTGGACGCAGGCGCGCCCGATGGCGTCGATCCGCCGCACGTCGTGGTTGCGCGTGTTGAAGACCAGGTGGCGCCACCCCTGCTCGCGGTACGGCTTGATGCGCAGCAGGACGAGGGTGCCGACGGCGGCGTATTGGAACTCCGCGTCGTCGAGCGTCTGGTTGGCGTCGTCGACGGGCTCCGTGTAGATGCCGGCGCCGTCCGCCGTGTTGTCCTCGACCTTGACCGTGAGGTCACCGCCGACGGTCTCGACGAAGACGGTGTCGAGGATGTTGATGTGGGGGTGGTCGCCGGGCACCTGGGCCTCGCGGCCCGCGACCCGCCACTCGAAGTCGTGGGAGGCCGGGAAGGCGTAGTCGCGCTCCCCGCGACTGTCGACGTACCCCAGCCCGCCGGAGTCGCCTCGCCAGCGAAAGACCTTGATGTCCTCGTGGCTGGCGCCGATCTGGAAGACCGCCAGCAGCTTCGAGTCGCTGCGAGTGAGCTGAAGCAGGGAGGCGTCGCGGTAGTAGCGATAGACCTCGCCAAAGTCGCGCTCGAAGTCGTCGCCCCGCAGGTAGGCGATCTCCTCGGCTGGCACGTGCTCGAAGTCAGCGCCCTCGTCGGGGAATCGATGGGCGCTGAAGACGTCGGCGACGGACGTCTCCTGCTTCAGCCCCATGTGCACGTTGAAGCCGAGCAGCAGGTGGCCGTCGATCTCCACGATGTCGCGGGGGACGCAGTTGTTCTCGGTCCGAACGCGCCCGTTGGCGAGGACCGCGAGCTCGGTCCCGCCGAAGGTCTCCTTGCGCCGCTCGTTGAGTGCCTGGGCCTTCTCGCGCAGCGTGCGCCCGTGGGCGAGAAGCCGCTGACGAATCACCTCGTAGCTGCCGCCCTCGAGGGCCGCGTCTGACCCCTGGTCGGGTTCCGCCATCCCGTTGGCGTATCAGGTCGCAGGGCCCACGACCAGTCCTGGTCAGTAGAACAGGATCGGGGCCGGGTCGGGGCTCTTTGGTGGCGCCCCCGTGTCAGCGGGGGGCGGGGCGGCCGGCGCGGGAGGCGGCGCGCGCTTCGTGACGCGGTGGCGGCGTCGCTTCGGCTTCACGGGCTCGGCGTCTGGGAGCGCGGCGTCGGGGGGAGCCAGGACCGGCTCGGGAGGCGCCTCCACCGGCGGCGGTCCCACGGCCACGGGTGCTCGCACGGGCGGTGGTGCCTGCACGACGACGGGGGGCGGTGGCGCCGGCTCGTCCTCGTCGTGGGTCGGGATCGCGAAGAGCGCGCCGACGCCGGCGGCGAGCAGGGCCCAGGGCCACAGGCGGCGGCGGGTGGGTGGTTCGACGAGCTCACCGATCATCGGCGTCTCGCTGGGCTCGGCGAGGGGGACGACGTCGCCGACGGGATCGGTGGCGAGGTGCGGGAGCGGGACCGGTTGGAGCTCGACCCCCTCGGGCGTCTCCATCAACGCCTCGATCACCGACGACGCGTCGGGGAACCGATCGGCGGGGCGCTTCTCCATCAAGCGCAGATAGACCGCCGCCAGCGCCGGCGAGACGTCGGTGACGGGCGGTGGCGACGCGTAGATCTGGAGCCACGTCAGGCGCGTGGAGGGGGCCAGCAGGGCGACGTCCTCCGGCACCGGATCGTCCTCGCTGAAGGGCGGGCGGGCCTCGAGCATGCAGTAGAGCAGCACGCCGACGGCGTAGAGGTCGGAGCGCTCGTCGACGCCGACTCGGCGGCACTGCTCCGGGGCCATGTAGCGGGGCGTGCCCACCATCCCGCTGCCCTGCGTGAGCTCCGCGTCCCCCGCGCGGAGCTGCTTGGCGATGCCGAAGTCGAGGACCTTCGCGACGGTGCCGCCGGAGGGGTCGTGGGCGAGGAAGATGTTGCCCGGCTTGAGGTCGCGGTGCACGACGCCGCGGGCGTGGGCCTCGACGAGGGCCCGCAGCACGTCGGCGACCACCGAGACGGCGACCTCGGGGGCCATCGGCCCGTGATCCGTGAGCACGCGGGACAGCGGCGCGCCGTGCAACACCTCCATCACGATATAGGGCCGGCCGTCCATGAGCTCGCCGGAGTCCGTGACCTGGACGGTGTGCCGGCACCGCAGCATGGAGATGATGCGCAGCTCTCGCTCGAAGCGCGCCCGGTCCTCCGTTTCGGCGTCGTCGACGATGCGCAAGACCTTGATCGCGCACTCGCGGCCGTGGAGCCGCTGGTCGGTGGCGCGGTAGACGCAGCCCATCCCGCCCCGGCCGAGGACACCGGTGACGCGGTAGCGCCCCGCCAGGGTCTTTCCGACCAGCCCCTTCATCCGCGTCGCTCGGTTTGCCGTTCCATCTACAGGACTGATCGGCACGAAGGCGGTTTGGATTGAAGCGGGGCGCGCTGACGACTCTCCTGACGCTCGCCGCGGCCTACGGGGCCGAGGTGGATTCGCTGAAGGAGAAGGCGGAGGCGGCGATCCGCGCCGGGGATGGACCCCGCGCGCTGGCGCTGCTGGAGCAGGCCTACGCCGCCGATCCCCAGCCGGGGCTGGTGGCCAACCAAGGCGTGGTCTACGAGCGCCTCGGGCAGATCGAGCGGGCGGTCGCCGCCTTCGAGCGCTACCTCACGCTCGATCCGCCGGGGCCCAAGCGGCTGGCGGCGGAGGCCACGCTGCGTCGGCTGAAGCCGGAGGTCGTGCTGGTGTCGGCCCCGGACTCGGCGACGGTGTGGATCGATGGCCGCGCCGTTGGGCGCACGCCGCTCACGCTGCGGCTGCCCGCCGGTCGACACGCGGCGCGACTCGAGGCCAGAGGCCACGCGCCGCTGGTCCCCCGCTTCGAGGTCCCGATGGGTGAGCCGACGCGGTTGAGCTACACGCTGGTGCCCCTGCCGGAGGCGCCGGTTCCAGACGCGACGGTGGGCTGGACGGTGATGGGCGGCGGGGCGGCGGCCGTGGTGACGGCGGGCGTCTTCGGGTGGATGACCGCCGACGCTGTGCGCGCGCGAGACGAGGCGACCTCCCTCCACGACTTCGGCGCGCGCCAGGACGACGCAAACGCCTACCTGGTGGGGACCCTCGTGAGCGCTGGCGTCGGCCTCGCGGCGATGGGCGTCGCCACCTGGATGCTGATGGAGACCCCATGAGGTACCTCTGGCCCTTGCTGCTGTGGGGGTGTTTCGACGCTTCGCCCCCCGGGTGCCTGGGCGACGCGGACTGCCCGCGGGGGCGTTGCGTCGACAACGCCTGCGAGGAGATGGCCCCGACGCCCGACGCGGCGGGGACGCCGGACGTCGCGACCCCGTCGTGCCAGCCGGTGGCCGAGGCGTGCAACGGCGCCGACGACGACTGTGACGGGCAGACCGACGAGGCGTTGCGGGCGCCGTGCTACTTCGGGCCCGTCGGGACCGACGGCGTGGGCGCCTGCCATGGGGGCGTGGTGGTCTGCATCTTCGGCGAGGCCAGCGCCTGTGAGGGGCAGGTCCTGCCGACGGCCGAGTCCTGCGATGGCGTCGACGAGGACTGTGACGGTCCGGTCGACGAGGGGGTCGCGCCGGCCACCTGCTACGACGGGGATCGGCGAGAGCTATCGCACCCGCGAACGGGGTGCCGCGAGGGGACCCGGTCTTGTGGGGCCGAGCGCTGCGTGGGCGAAGTGCGGCCCCAGGGTGAGGACGGCTGTGACCTGTGGGACGAGGACTGCGACGGGCGCGTGGATGAGGGGTGCGTCTGCGTCGAGGGCGCGGCGTGCAAAGGGAGCCGGGACGGCGCCTGCGACCCGGGCGTGCAGGCGTGCGACGGGGAGACGCTCGTCGCCTGCGAGGGGCGGGTCGAGGCGACCGTCGAGGGCTGCAATGGCGCCGACGATGACTGCGACGGCTTCGTGGACGAGGGGGACGCCAACGAGCGGTGCTACGGGGGGCCCGCGGGGAGCGAGGGCGTCGGAGCGTGCGTCGCCGGGCGCCGGACGTGCATGGAGGGGATGGCGAGCGAGATCTGCGAAGGGCAGGTCACGCCGACGGAGGAGCGCTGTGACGGTCGGGACGACGACTGCGACGGCGCGGTGGACGAGGCGTTCCCGATGCTCGGCCGGGCCTGCGAGGTCGGCGAGGGCGTGTGTCGTGCGACGGGGCTGATGCGGTGCGCGGACGGAGGCGCGGTCTGTGACGCGAAACCAGGGGATCCCGCGGCGGAGCTGTGCAACGCGAGGGATGATGATTGCGATGGGGCCGTGGACGAGGACGCCGAGGCTCCGTGCTACGAGGGACCTCGGGGCACCGCGGGCGTGGGGGTCTGCCGCGATGGCGTGCGCGGGTGCGACGGCGGGATGGGCGGGGCCTGCGAGGGCGCCGTCGTGCCGTCGGAGGAGCGCTGCGACGTGGCCACCGACGAGGACTGTGACGGGGCGGTGGACGAGGGGTGCGCCTGTGGAGAGGGGGACGCGCGGCCATGCGGGCTGGAGGTCGGCGCGTGCGTCGCGGGGCGGCAGATGTGCGCGGGCGGTGTGTGGGGCGGCTGCGAGGGGGGGATCGGGCCGATCGCTGACGCCTGCAACGGGATCGATGAGGACTGCGACGGCGAAGTGGACGAGGGGCTGACGCGCCCGTGCTACGGCGGGGCGGATGGCACCGAGGGGGTGGGCGTCTGCCGGGGCGGTGTCCAGCGCTGCGACGCCGGTGGCTGGGCGGCCTGTGACGGCGAGGTGCGGGCGGGGGAGGAGCGGTGCGATGGGCGCGACGAGGACTGCGATGGCGCGACGGACGAGGGGACGGGTGGGGCCGCGTGCCACACGGAGCGGCCGGGCGTGTGTGGTCCGGGGACGGAGGTGTGCGTCGGGGGCGCCATCGAGTGCCGGCCGGATGTGGCGCCGGCGAACGAGCGGTGCGACGGGTCCGACGAGGACTGCGATGGGTTGACGGACGAGGCGTTCCCGGACCTGGGCTCGCCCTGCGCGGTGGGGGTGGGCGCGTGCCGGGTCGCGGGGCGGGTGACGTGTGACGGGTGCGACGCGGAGCCGGGGCTGCCGTCGGCGGAGGTGTGCGACGGGGTCGATCAGGACTGCGACGGAGCGGTGGACGAGGGGGTCGAGCAGCCGTGCTTCGAGGGGCCCGAGGGGGCCGGCGGTGTTTGCCGGCCAGGGGCTCGGCGGTGCGTGGGCGGGGTCTTCGGGGCCTGCGAGGGCCAGGTGCTGCCCGGGGAGGAGCGCTGCGATGGGACCGACGAGGACTGCGACGGCGTGCTCGACGAGGGGGTGGGGGCGCCGCCGTGCTACGACGGGGATCCCGCCGAGTTGGAGGCGCCGGCGACGGCGTGCAGGGCGGGCGCGCGGATCTGCGTCGGGGGGGCGCGGCCGGCGTGCTCAGGCGAGGTCCGGCCGGCCGCCGAGGATGGCTGCAACGACGTCAACGACGACTGCGATGGGGCGGTGGACGAGGACTGCGCGTGTCAGGGCGGGGCGCCCTGCGCGGGGTCGGGCGTCGGACGTTGCGAGCCCGGGGTGCAGGTCTGCGAGGGCGACGAGGTGCGGTGCGAGGGGCGCGTGGAGGCGCGCGCCGAGGGGTGCGACGGGATCGACGAGGACTGCGACGGCGCGACGGACGAGGGGCTCGACGCCGCGTGCTACGGGGGACCCGGAGGCACCGCCGGCGTGGGTGCTTGTCGCGCGGGCGTACGGCGCTGTGTGGGGGGGGCCGTGGGGGCGTGCGAGGGAGAGGTTCGGCCGATGGCCGAGGGCTGCAACGGAGCAGACGACGACTGTGATGGCGCGACGGACGAGGCGTTTCCGGGGCTGGGCGATGGCTGCGTGGAAGGCGTCGGCGCGTGCGCGGTCGCGGGGGTGGTGGTGTGCGACGGCGATGACGGCGTTCGGTGCAACGCCGTCCCGGGGGTTGGTGGCGTGGAGACCTGCGACGGCGGCGACGAGGACTGCGACGGAGCGACGGACGAGGGCGCCGACGAGATGTGCTACGGCGGGCCACAGGGGACCGCCGGGGTCGGTGCGTGTCGGGTGGGGAGCCGGAGCTGCGCGAATGGAGAGCTGGGTCCGTGTCTCGGGGAGGTGAGGCCCGAGGTGGAGGCGTGTGACGGGGCGGTGGACCAGGACTGCGACGGGCAAGTCGACGAAGGGTGTGAGTGCGCCGATGGGCAGCAGCGCCCGTGCGGAGATGAGGTCGGGGCGTGCGAGCCGGGGGTCCAGACGTGCACGGGCGGTGGCTGGGGTCTGTGTGAAGGGGGGATCGGGCCGGTGGCGGAGGATTGCGACGGCGTCGACGACGACTGCGATGGTGACGCCGACGAGGGCATCCCGGATCTGGCCTGCTACGAGGGGCCGGACGGGACGCTCGGGGTCGGGATCTGCCGAGGGGGCTGGGCGGCCTGCGACGGCGGGATCTTCGGCGATTGTGGGGGGCAGGTTCTGCCCGCCGCCGAGGGCTGTGATGGTCGAGATGAGGACTGCGACGGCGCGACGGACGAGGCCGTGCCGGGGATCGATGACCCCTGCGATACCGGGCGTCCGGGGGTCTGCGGCGAGGGGCGTGTGGCGTGTGATGGCGAGCTGGTCTGCAAGGGGCCGGAGCCGGCGGTGGAGACCTGTGATGGCCGGGATGAGGACTGCGACGGCCAGGTCGACGAGGACACCGGGCGCCTCGCGCCGGAGATCTGCGGCACGCAACTCGACGAGGACTGCGACGGCGAGATCGATGAGGGGCCGGATCTCGATGATGTCGTCGAGATCGATGGGAGCCCGTTTGCGACGTCGCGGATGGGGACGGTGGGCAACGAGATCGGCTTCGCCCTCGCGCGGGGCGACCGAATGGCGATCGAGGTGCGGATCTACAACCAGTGGTCGTCGCGCTCCGACGACGAGCTCGTGGTCGATCGGCCCGCCGCCGTGGCGGAGCCCGACCTGGAGGGCGATGACGACCGGGTCTGCGTGGCGTGGGTCGAGGCGGGGGTGGTTTGGGGGATGATCACCAACGACGACGCGCGGCTGCGGGAGGGTCCATTCGAGCTGGGTCGAGGCCGGACGCCCCACGTGGTGCGCCCGGCGTCGGGGTGCGTCGTGGCTTGGGTCGACGGGGAGCTGGGGCGGTGGGCGGTGGTGGCCGAGAACGGGGACGCGCGGCTGGGGACGCTGGGTGACCGGCGCGTGGGCAACGTGCGCGTGGCGCGACAGGGCGACGACATCCTCTTCGGCTGGCTGGAGGATGGGCGGGTTCTGGCTGCGCCGATCAGCGGCTTCGCGGTCGCCGAGCCGCCCTATGAGCTGGGCCAACCGGCGCGGGAGATGGCGCTCACCGGGAATCGGGACGGGCTGGTGGCGGCCTGGCTCGATGAGACCGGCGCGCTGCGGGCGCGGGGCTTCGACGCGGCGGGCTCCCTGGGGGCGCTCGTCGAGCTGGCTCCGGCGACCCCGCGGCGGGCCCTCGACGCCGCCACCGACGCCAGCCACCTGCTGCTCGCGTGGATGGAGGCGGCGGGCCTCTACGCGGTGACGGTCGACGTCGCGGGGACGCCGTCGCGCGCTCCCTGGCTCGCCGTGCCGTTGACTGCATTGATGCGCGCGCCGCTGAGCGCGGTGGTCACCGATGACCACTTCGCGCTCTCGTGGAATGTGGCCCCCGAAGAGGTCTACTACCGGAGCGGTGCCTTGGTGTGCGAATAGCGCAACCCCGGGGCGCCCCGGGCATCTAGATCACAGAGCGAGGGGTCCGCGTCGGCGGCACCGTCGGTGGTCGACCGCAGCCCCCGCCAAGGAGGGCGCGATGCAGCACGCGGTCTACGGTGTCTTCCACGACTCAGATGATGCTTGGGAGGCGGCGCGCGACGTGATGGAGCGCCCGCTGGCCACCGATGAGCACGTGCGCGTCTTCGTGCACGACCCGCAACATCTGTCCCCCGAGTCCCTGGAGGAGAGCGATGGCGCCCATGGCATGTGGCTCGGCCTCGTCGGGGGTGCCTCGATCGGTGCCGTCGCCGGGGCCACGATGGCCGCCTTGGGGTTCGCCACCACGGTCGCCGGCGGCGCCGTGGGGGGCATCGTCGTGGGGGCGTTGGTCGGTGGGCTGAGTGGGCTCTTCGACGGGGTCGGGCGCCCCGACCACACCTACGAGCGCATCGCCGAAGGGCTCGACGACGGCGACGTCCTCGTGACCGTCGCCTCGCGGCGCGGTGGGCGCACCGAGGCGCAGCTCATGGACATCCTGCGCCGACATGGCGCCGAGGTCGCCGCGCGGCGGCGTTTCTAGCGAGGAGGAGGGGGAGATGAGTGAATCGAAGAGCTGGACGGAGTGGTTCATCGACCGCGAGGCGTGGGCGATGTCCTTGCTGCGGATCTACCTGGGGCTCGCGCTGGTGGTGAAGGGCGTCAGCTTCGCGGCGAACCACGAGGCGCTCGTTGCGTTGATGACCGAGCAGCAGGCGCCGTTCGCGGGCACCATGTTGGCGCATCTCGTGGTGCTGATGCACATCGCTGGCGGGGCGATGTTGGCGGTGGGGTTGGCGTCGCGGATCGCGGCCCTGATCCAACTCCCGATCGTCCTGGGCGCCGTCACGCTCGTGCATGGGGGAGGCTCGCTGCTGGCGATGGGTGAGTCCTTGCAGTTCAGCGCGTTGGTCGCGGTGCTGCTGGCGGCGTACGTGTGGCGCGGCTCGGGCCCGCTCTCCTACGACGCGTGGGCCGCGGCGCACCCGGTGGCGCAGCCCGCGGGTGAGGACGAATGGCACCCACATCCGAGCCAGACGGATCTCCACGTCTGAACAGGACTCCCTGTCAAACGACCCATGCGCGGAGCGGTTGAGGCAAGGCAACCTCCCGCCCCGCCTATGCGAATACTCACTCGGATGCCCGTCGTTGTTGCCCTCTCAGCCCTGGCTGTCTCGGCGACCGCTCAACCCATGACCGGCGTGGTCCTCGATCCGGAGCAGCGTCCGATCGCCGCGGCCCGGGTCCGCCTGTCGGTGGTCAACGCGGGGTCCAAACCGATCTCCGGCGACGCGATGGTGTTGACCGACGCCGACGGGCGCTTCGAGCTCGAGTCCCCGGCGAACCAGCTCCAGGGGCTCTACATCGGGGTCGGCAAGATCGGCTACCTCACGGTGGCGGGCACGCTGCAAGCGGGGGTTGGCCCCGATCTCGGGGCCATCACCCTCGAGGCGATGCACCCGATCGACAACGTCGAGTACGCGTGGTGGAAGCCCTTCTGGCCGCCGGAGGACCAGTCCGATGTGGGGTGTAACGGGTGTCACGGCGAGCAGGCTCGCGATTGGATGGAGTCTGAGATGGCCCAGTCGGCCGTCAACCCGCGGGTCCTGAGCTTGTACGAGGGGACCGATCTCGAGGGGAACCCCGCCGGCGAGGGCTACCGCGTGGACCACCCCGACCAGGCGGGCCCGTGCGCGAATTGCCACGCGCCGGCGGCGGCCATCGACGCGCCGGGCGAGACGGTGCTGAGCGAGGTCGAGGGCATCGCTCGCGAGGGCGTCTTCTGTGACGTGTGTCACAAGATCCGCGACGTGATACCGGATGGAGGCCCGGGGGTGGGCGGCTCGCTGCAATACCAGCGGCCGTCTGCCTGGCAGGGGTTGTTCGCCTTCGGACCGTACGACGATGTCGCCGGTAGCCCGATGGGCTCCTCCTTCAGCGAGCTCATCTCGACGTCGCGCTTCTGCGCGGGTTGTCACGAGTGGACCAACGACGCCGGTGTGCCCGTGATGTCGACATTCAGCGAGTGGTCGGAGGTCTCGGGGGCTGATCCCGACGCGCTGCAATGCCAGGACTGCCACATGAAGAAGAAGTTCGGCGCCGACTACCGCGGCGAGTCCAACGAGCTGGGCTTCATCGTCGACAACCCCCACGTGCAGCAGAACCACGGCATCCTGCGCCGCAAGTCCACGATCCATCCCCACACCTTCCACGGCGCTGCGGAGTACGTCACCGAGGCGGCGGCGCTGGGGCTGGGCCTCGCCGACGCTGGTGGTGCCCTCGAGGTGACGGTCGGGATCGACAACGTCAACGCCGGCCACGGGTTGCCGACGGGGATGCCCTTCCGCCACGCGATCCTGGTCGTCGAGGCCCAGTTCGACGGGGCCTCCGCCGCGCTGCTCTCGGGGCCGACCGTCCCCGACTATGGTGGCGTGGGCGACGCCCCGGAGGACCTCGCGGGGCGGCCCGGCAAGGGCTACGCGAAGGTCCTCGGAGACGGGACGGGGGCACGCAATGTCCCCTTCTGGCGGGCGACGGAGGTGATCGAGGACACGCGCATCCGCGGCGCCGAGAGCGACGAGATCACCTTCCGCTTCGCGGCGCCCCCCGAGGGCGGCGAAGCGTCGGTCACGGCGCGGCTGGTCTATCGGCGCGCGTTCCGGGAGATGGTCCTCACCAAGGGGTGGGACGTCGAGGACATCGAGATGGCGAGCGACCAGGCGACGCTGGAGCTGGCCGCCGCACCCGAGCCCGGCGCCGACGCGGGCGCGCCCGACGGTGGCGCCGCCGCCGACTCCGAGGAGGGTCGTCAAGACGGCTGCGGTTGTGAA
Organism: uncultured Nannocystaceae bacterium; assembly: GCA_964402225.1. Classification (GTDB taxonomy): domain Bacteria; phylum Myxococcota_A; class Bradymonadia; order UBA7976; family UBA1532; genus CAYOBQ01. The sequence goes on from CAYOBQ010000028.1 coordinate 59,366, forward strand.
GCCGGCGCTGGCGACTCGGCGCCCGGGATGGCGCTGCTGCTGGTCGCCCTCGGCCTGGGCCGCCGACGCCGTCGGGGGTAGCTGCCGGTGTTTCGCGCGCTCCCATTGCTCCTCTCGCTCACCGGCTGCATGGACATCGGTGACGAGGCGTGGGCGCCCGTTGATCCGACGCCGGTGCACCGCGCCGCGCCGCCGAGCGTCGACTCCGACGCGGGGCCGGGCGGCGACGCTCCCGACGCGGGCCTGGCCTGCCCCCGCGCCGACGGTCCGGCCGAGACCTGGGTTCAGCTCATCTCGAACCGCTTCGTCCCCCACGTCGTGGAGATCTGCGCGGGCGACACCGTGGTCTGGGAGAACCTCGACATCAAAGAGCACACGGTCGTCACGGGCACGCCCGAGGCCCCCGATGGGTTCATCGCCTCGCGCAAGTTCTACCGCGGCGAGACCTTCAGCTTCACGTTCACGGATCCGGCGGAGCACCTCTACTTCTGCTCCACCCACAAGAAGAAGATGCGAGACGCACAGGTGCTGGTCAGATGAGCCGCCTCGTGCTTGTCGCCGGGCTGCTCTTCATGGCCACGCCCGCCACCGCGATGCCCCGCTTCTCGGCTCGCAAGGGGCTGCCATGCTCCGCGTGTCACGTCGATCCCACCGGCGGCGGGATGCGCAACGACTTCGGTCGGGACGTCTTCGCGCTCACCGAGCTCCCCGCCTCGGACGGGGCGAGCGACACCCCCCGTGAACCGCCGCCCGCCGCCCTCGGCGCCGATGTCCGACTCCTGTACATGCACCTGCGCAAGCGGCACGCGGACCAGCCGAGGATCAACTCCTTCTACTTGATGGAGTCCAGCCTCTACGTCGCCGCCTCGCCCTCCGAGGAGGTGACTCTCTATCTGGCGCCGACGATCCACGGCAGCGAGTCGGTCTTCTTCGAGGCGGCGGCCCTCTTTCGGCCCGGCTGGCACGGTGCGTACGTCAAGGCGGGCCGCTTCGTCCCGGCCTACGGCTACAAGCTCGCCAACCACACGGCCTTTGTCCGCAAGCAGCTCGGCTTCGGCGCCACGGCCAAGAGCACCGGCGTCGAGCTCGGCGTCCAGCCGGGCCCGTTCTCGGCCCAGGTCTCGGTGTTCAACGGCACCGGCGAGGGCGATTGGGACGAGAACCCTGGCAAGGGCGTCTCGACCCGCCTCGCCTACCAGTTGCGCACCCGCCCGGTGAAGCTCGAGGCAGGGCTCTCCGGCTACTACAACGTCGATGGACAACCGGCCGAGGATGATCCGACGGGCCAGGATACGCGCCGGGGCGACATCCGCGCGGGCGTCTTCGGCTCCTTGGGGAGCGGGCGCTTCACCTGGCTGGGCGAGGCCGACTTGAGCGTCGTCGACGACCGTCGGGAGCCTGCGGCCGTGCGCCGCCTCGCCAGCTACCAGGCCCTCGCCTTCGCCGCGATGCGCGGCCTCGACATCGTGGCGACCTACGAGCTGTGGGATGACGACCTCGACGCTTCGGGCAACGCCGTCCACCGCGTGGGTGGGGGGATCGATCGCTATCCGTGGCCCGGACTCGAGCTCACGCTGCGCTACCGCGCGACCATCGGTGACGAGCGGCACGCCCTGGCCGATATCCACGAGATGCTCGCCGTCGCCCACGTGTTCTTCTGATGGGCGGCGCGACCCTCCTCCCAATCGCGACGCTCGGGCTGCTGCTCGCGGCGCCCGCCCTGGCGCAGCCCGACGGAGCGAGAGCCTACGCGCGCTACTGTGCCACGTGCCACGGCGCGCTCGGTGAAGGCGATGGCCCGACGGCGCGCTGGCTCGACCCGCCGCCGCGTGATCTGGCTGCCGGCTCCTACCGGTGGCGCTCCACCCCCAGCGGCTCGCCCCCCACCAGCGAAGACCTGCTGCGCACCATCGACGAGGGGGTCCCCGGCACCTCGATGCCCGCGTGGCGAGATCGGCTCGCCCCGACGACCCGTCGGGCCCTCGTGGCCTACCTGCGCACGGCGTTCCCCGAGGGCTTCGATCCAGAGGCGGAGGAGCCTCCGGTGCCCATTCCGAAGGCTCCAGATCCAAGCCCCGCGGCGATCGAGCGCGGTCGCAAGGTCTATGAGGAGAATGGCTGCGGCGACTGTCACGGCGCGCGCGGGCATGGTGACGGACCGTCGGCGGCGACCCTGCGCGACGACCTCGACCGCCCGATCTCCCCCGGCGACTTCGCGCGGCCGTTCAAGGTCGGCGAGGCCCCCGAGGCGATCTACCGCTCGCTGATGACCGGGTTGGACGGCACCCCGATGCCGTCCTTCGCCGACACGATCGCGCCCGCCGACCGCTGGCCTCTAGTCCACTTCGTGCGTTCACTGCGCGCTCAGCCGGACATCTACGACTACCTGTTTGCCCCGCTGGAGGAGCAACGATGAGGCGCCCCGTTTTCTTCGCCCTACTGGTGATGCCCCTCGCAGCTTGCCTCGGCGAGCGCGAGGAAGACCCCGCCGCCGATGCCGCAGCGGCCGCCGACGTGGCTGGAGACGTGCTGCAGGAGGAGACGCCCGACGCGGCGGTGTTCCCCTTGCTCACCATCGGCGCCGAGTGCGTCGCCTCCGCCGAGTGCGAGACCGGCCACTGCGCCCAGCCGTGCTCTGGCTACGGTCGGTGCGCGCCCAACGGCTGCGAGGCCGACGAAGACTGCGACGTCCCGGGCTCCGAGCAGGCCCATTGCTGCACCGACGGCGCCTGCTCGCCGGCCACCGGAGCCGCCTGCGGCGATCGGTCAGGCACCCACGGTAGCCCCTGCGCCAACGGCCCGACCGACTGCGCCGCCGATCTCGAGTGCGTCGACCGCTGCCTCGCCGGGGCGTTTTGCGCCGCCGCGTGCACCGACGACGCATCCTGCGCCGAGCTCGATCCCGAGTCCGCCTGCTACCGGACCCCCTCGGGCAGTCAGCGTTGCGTCCCCGATCCCGACCTGTCCATCGCCTGCGAGCGCCGCAGCGACTGCCCCGCCGGCGCCCTCTGCGTGCCCTACATCTCCTTCGACGGCACCCACGTCATCAAGACCTGCTTCGGAAACGCCGGCGCGCGCCGCACGGGGACCCAGTGCTCGGACCGCCGCCAATGCCAATCGGGCTTCTGCATCGAGGGGCTGTGCACGGAGGGCTGCCTCGAAGACGAGGACTGCGCGTGCGGGGAGGAGATGGGCTGCACCGAGCAGAGCTGTCAGGAGGTGGTCTTCCAGACCGGCCCGGACCAGTCGTCCGCGGTCCTGATGTGCAGCGCGGCGCAGGGGTAGCTGATAGCGACGAAGGACGGTTGCACGTTCTCCGGGGCGGCGGTGTTAGCCAGGCCGAACCGGGAACGAAAGGGACCGTCCGATGCGCACCTCAATTCTGCTGACCGCCTTCGCCCTCGTCGCTTGTGCCGACACGAACGACGCCGCCGAGCTCGCCACCACCCCCCAGGCCCTCAACGGGGCCGGCGTGACCACCACCGTCCACATCGCCGGAGCGCCGGTGCCCAGCGTCGAGCTCCGGGGGACGATCTGGGTGGGGGGCACGCAGAGCACCGAGGTTTGGGTCACCGCGACCGACCACGTCGACGAGGTCTTCTTCGACATGGTGACGCCCAGCCAGCCGGCGATGGTGATTTGGGACCCGCAACTCCAACAGCGGCGCGCTCGAGGCCACGACCGCATCGATGGCCAGGGAGGTGACGACCGACCGTACGCCGATGCTGGCGCGGACACGATCTACGGTGGCGGCAACAGCGACTACATCAACGGCAACGACGGCGGCGACTACATCTACGGCGAGGGCGGCAAGGACCGCATCTTCGGAGGCAGCGGCCGCGACCACTTGTACGGGGGCAGCAAGAAGGATGTGCTGCGGGGCGGCGATGGCCGCGACTACGCCCACGGCGGGAGCGGCGACGACGACTGCACCGCAGAGAAGAAGAAGGAGTTCTTCTGCACCCCAACGCAGTCGCCGCCAAACCGTTGCACTGCGGGGCATCCGGCGTCCGACTGCATCCGGCTGAATCCGATGGGTGACAAGTTCTACTTGTGACCCTACTTGTGACCCCTGCGGTGCCGCCCGGCTCGGCCTCCGCCCAAAGTGGGGGACGATGCGGAGGTCTACGCCGACATCCCCACCCAACGATTCCTCAGCGATACGCGGCTCCAGCAGTCGGGTCGCGGTCGTTCGCCTATCTTGTCGTTGGGGCAAGGAGGCACCCATATGACGAATCTGCCCACCGACACCATCGAGGCGCTGCTCAACTACCTGCTGGCTCAACTCCAGTGCTTCGACCGTCTCGACCGCAAGTGGTTCGCTGAGACGCTGCTCGACGAACTGGGCTTTGCCCTTCGACGCTATCGAGAATTGACCCACCCCTGCTTGTGGGAATCCGACCACCCC
>CAYOBQ010000029.1:0-63024 GCA_964402225.1 uncultured Nannocystaceae bacterium
GGCTGAGTGCTGAAAGCTGACAGCCTCTCCAAAGACGACCGCAGATCTGGGATTGGCACCCAATATGTGCTCCCGACTAGATCCACCGGGCCAGCGCGCGGGCGAGTTGCTCGGGCCGCAGCGGCTTGGTGAGGTAGTCGTCCATTCCGGCGGCGACACAGCGCTCACGGTCACCATCCATCGCGTTGGCCGTCAGCGCCACGATCGGTGTCCTTCGCCCCGCCTCACGGATCTGGCGGCTGGCCTCGTAGCCGTCGAGCACCGGCATCTGGCAATCCATCAGCACGACGTCGAAGCGCGCGTCTGGCGCCGTCGCCGCTGCCAGGGCGGCGGCGCCGTCCTCGACTACACGGACGGTACACCCGAGCCGCTCGAGGACCCGTGTGGCGACCATCCGGTTGACCGGGTTGTCCTCGGCGAGCAGGACCCGCGCCTCGATGTGGTCGAGGGCCGGGGTGTCCTCGCCCTCGGGCGGCGCCACGGCGGCGTCGCTGATCGGGAGCGGGAGCTCGAGGGTGAAGGTCGAGCCGACGCCGGGCGTGCTCTCCACCGAGAGCGCGCCGCCCATCAGCTCCGCCAGATCGCGGGAGATGGAGAGCCCCAAGCCAGTGCCGCCGAAGTCGCGGGTGGTCGAGGCGTCGGCCTGGGCGAACTCCTCGAAGAGCTGGACCTGGGCCTCCGGCGGGATGCCGATGCCGGTGTCGATGACCTCGAAGCTGTACCGGGGTCGCGTTCGCCCCTCGGTCTGCGCTCGCACCCGGAGCCGGACCTCGCCGTCCCGGGTGAACTTCACGGCGTTCCCCAGCAGGTTGTCGAGGATCTGTCTGAGCCGGGTCGGATCGCCGATCACCACCCGGGGCACCGCCGGGGGGAAGTCCAGCACGACCCCGATCCCGTTCGCCGTCGCGACGGCCCGTCGGAGATCGCAGGCGTCGGAGGCGATCCGATGGAGGTCGAAGGGGGTCAGGTGGAGATCCACCCGCCCAGCCTCGATCTTCGCCACGTCGAGGACGTCGTCGAGCAGCCTCAGGAGCTGTGCAGCCGAGCCTCGCGCCGTCTCGAGCAGATCTCGGTCGTCGGCGGGCAGCTCGCTGTGGGCCAGGAGATCCAGGGCGCCGAGCACGCCGTTCATCGGCGTGCGTATCTCGTGGCTCATGTTGGCCAGGAAGGCAGACTTCGCGTGACTCGCCGCCTCCGCCGCCGTGCTGGCCCTCCGCAGCTTCGCTTGGGCGCTCGAGGTCATCGTGTCGTAGGCCAACGAGAGGCCCAGAAGCGCCCACGCCATCACGATCGCTCCACAGAGCTGGACCTGCGCGGCGCTCTCGGGGGACAGCGGCTCGACGTCGAAGCCCGCCGCGTGGCCCCACGTCAACAGCCCCAACTCGGCCGTGACCAGCAGCGTCCAGCAGATCCCCGACAGGCGCCCGGCGATCAGGGTCGCCAGCATCGGCGCGAACGCGATCCCGAACAGGGCAGCCGTCCCGACGCCGCCCGTACGGAGGTTCACCGCGGTGAAGCCCATGAACGCGATCGTCGCCAGGAGGTTGCCCACCAAGAACAGCGACTGCGTTCGGCGCAGGATCCAGGGCATGGAGACGGTCGCCACGAGGCCGACGAGGAGAACCGGGTTCTGTGGCAAGCCGAAGCGCGCCCGGATCGTGGCCACGAAGATCGACAAGACGACCATCAGCAGGGCGACGATCAGCAGGAGCCGCGCCCGATGCAATCGGTCGCCGCCGGAGGCGACCATCACCGGCGGGAGCAGCCTGTCCAGGGTCTCGATCACTGGCACTCCAACCTGCAACAGCGGCAGTTGGCCCTTCCACCATGAGCCCCAGCGGCTATTCTCGCCACTTGGACGATCTCGAGAGGGGCCAGGGGAAGAGGTGAGAGAGGGGGTCACGAAGTTCACGGCGGCCCACGCGAGGGGGGCCCTCCCGGCCGCGGCGCGCGAGGTCGCGGGGCGGCTGGGTGCCTGGCGCACGATCCTGGCCCAGGCGGGCCTCGTCGGGCGTGACCCGGCCCGCTACGGGGGCGTCGGCTTTGGCAACGTCTCCGTCCGCCTCGGGCCTTTCCCGGGCTCGCGGGGCGCCCGGGCCTTCCTCGTCAGCGGCACCGGAACCGGGGGCCTTCGCTGCGTCGAGCCCACGGACTTCACGGTGGTTCGGTCCTACGACATCGTCGGCAACCGGGTCGAGAGTGAGGGGCCGAGCCGCCCCTCGAGCGAGTCGATGACCCACGGGGCCGTCTACGATCTGGGGGCCCATATCCGCTGGGTCTTCCACGTGCACAGCCCGACCATCTGGCGACGCGCCGGCGAGCTGCGCCTACCCACCACCGCGCCGGGCGTCGACTACGGCACCGGGGCGATGGCGCGGGAGGTCGCCCGGCTCGCCCGCGAGACCACGCTCCACGACCGCCGCGTCTTCTCGATGGCCGGGCACACCGACGGGGTGGTCGCCTTCGGTCGCGACGCCGAGGCCGCTGGCGCTGCGTTGCTCACGACCCTGGCCGCCGCCTACGAGCGGGACTTCGCCGCTGGTCCGCTCTGCGTCACCTGATCGAGTAGACGACGATCCGGCCTCGCTCCTCGTCGTAGCCGGGGTCGCCCACGAAGAGTCGGTAGGTGCCATCGGCGAGTCGGTGTGAGACCGACACCGAGGTCCCGAACTCCACGCCGTCGTCGATGCGCAGCCGGTCGGTTCGGTTCCGTCCGCGGTCGAAGACCGCCACCGAGCTCCCATGGCGCCGCCCGAAGACGCCCAGATCCGACTCCGGCGCCGGCCGTGGGACGACCGCCAACTCGCGCCCGTACTCGTCCCCCTGGTTGTCGCCGCGTCCAGACGCCGTGCGCACCTGATCCGTCGAGATGTAGCTCGCCTCACCGCGCCCCGTACCCAGCACGAGCGCGCCCTGGTTGGGCTGCCCCACGAAGTACCGGGCCGACCGGGGTCGGCCCAGCATCCCCGTCGTGACCGCGCGCCCAAAGCTGTGGAAGCGGTCGGGCGTGAGGGACTCGAGCGTCACGACCGGATCCTCGCGGCTGATGTCGAAGACGGTGACCACGCTTCCGAAGCCGAAGCCTTGGCGCCCGCTGTAGGCCACCTCGTGTCGTCCGTTTCGATCGACGTCGATCGCGAAGACGTCACGCCCGATGCGGTCGCCCCGGTCCCCCGTTTGGTCCCACAGAAACGCGATCTGGTTCTGGCGTAGCTCGATGATCGTGACCCGACCCGTGTCGCGCCCGGCGAAGCCGTCCCAGCCGGGATCGCCGAGCACCAGGTCGTCGATTCCGGCGATCCCGCCGAAGCGCCCCGCCGCCAGTGAGCTCCCCATGTCTCGTCCGGGGCCCGCTCCGAGCTCGAACCGCTCACCATCGGGGAACACGTACCAGATCAGGCCGAACCCATCCCCGCGCTCATTGGGGATCCCCGGCTCACCGATGGCGACCTCCCGCGCTCCGTCGCCGTCGAAGTCGCCCACGGCGATGCCCTCACCCACGCGCGCGTCCCCCTCCAGGGTCCACAGGTGCTCGCCGATGACGCCGTCGGCCAGCACGACGAAGCCCTCGCCATCGTCCTCCGGCGACGAGGCCCGCACGACCACCTCCGGCTCGCCATCGCCGGTCACGTCGTCGAAGGCCACGACCCGCTCACCGAAGCGCTCCCCCTCCTCACCGGGTGGCCCGACGCGCAGCAGGACGATGCAGGCCCCGTCGAGATCCTCATCGACCTGTCCGTCACCGTCGTCGTCGTCTCCGTTGCACACCTCCTCGGCCTCGCACCCCGGCGCGCCCTCATCGGTGGCGCCGTCGCAGTCGTCGTCGGCGCCATTGCACACCTCCGGCGGTACCGGCCCACACTCGCCGCAGGCGTTCAACAGGCCCTCGTCGATGCTCCCATCGCAGTCGTCGTCGGCCCCGTTGCACACGTCCGGTGGCACCGGACCGCACTCGCCGCACGCGTTTCGTAGCCCCTCGTCGGTCTCACCGTCGCAGTCGTCGTCGTCGTCGTTGCAGATCTCCGGCGGCACCGGGCCGCAGCCGCCGCAAGCGTTCTCCACGCCCTCGTCGATGTCGTCGTCGCAGTCGTTGTCGTCGCCGTCGCACACCTCCGGCGGCACCGGCCCGCACTCGCCGCACTTGTTGAGCACGTCCTCGTCGGTGTCCCCGTCGCAGTCGTTGTCCACGCCATCGCAGACCTCGTCGCCGACCTGGCCGCAGCCGCCACACGCGTTTTGCACGCCCTCGTCGGTCTCGCCATCGCAGTCGTTGTCGCCGCCGTCGCAGCGCTCGACCGGCACCGCGCCGCAGCCGCCGCAGGCGTTTTGGACCCCCTCGTCGGTCTCACCGTCGCAGTCGTTGTCGTCGCCATCGCAGCGCTCGCGCGGGACGATGCCGCAGAGCCCACAGGCGTTTTGCACGCCCTCGTCGGTCTCGCCATCGCAGTCGTCGTCCCGCCCGTTGCAGCCCTCGAACGGCACCAGCCCACAGCCCCCGCACGCGTTCTGGACGCCCTCGTCGGTGGCGCCGTCGCAGTCGTCGTCCACCCGGTTGCAGCGCTCCTCCGGCTCCTCACCGCAGGCACCACAGCGGTTGAGCACCCCCTCGTCGTCGTTGTCGTCGCAGTCATCGTCGCGCCGGTTGCAGCGCTCGATCGGGACCTCACCGCACTCACCGCAGGCGTTGACGACGCCCTCGTCGATGTCCTCGTCGCAGTCGTCGTCCATGCCATTGCACACCTCGTCGGGCTCGGGCCCACACCCGCCGCATCGGTTGAGCACCACGCCCTCGTCGGCGCGCCCGTCGCAGTCGTCGTCCTCGCCGTTGCAGACCTCCGCGTTGCAGCCGACGCAGACGCCACCCTCGTCGGTGGCACCGTCGCAATCGTCGTCGGTCTGGTTGCAGCGCTCCTCCGGCACCTCGCCGCAGGCGCCGCAGGCGTTCGCGACGCCCTCATCGGTCGCGCCATCACAGTCGTCGTCGAGCTCGTTGCAGCGCTCGATCGGCGCCTCTCCGCACGAGCCGCAGGCGTTGGTGACGCCCTCGTCGGTGGCGCCGTCGCAGTCGTCGTCCTCTTCGTTGCAGATCTCTTCGGGCGCAGCACCGCACGCCCCGCACGCGTTGAGCAGCCCCTCGTCGGTCATCCCATCGCAGTCCTGGTCCACGCCGTCGCAGACCTCGTCGGGCGCGGGCCCGCAGTCGCCACACGCGTTGCGCTCGACCTCCTCGTCGGTGACCCCGTCGCAGTCGTCGTCCCGCCCGTTGCAGATCTCGAGGGCCGGCGCGCAGCCGTCGGGCAGCGCCATGTCCGGCGCCCGCATGTCGACGGCGCCCAGATCGGGGGGCTGGGTGTCGGCGACGGCCAGATCGGCGCCCATATCAGCGCGGGGCGCGTCGGCCCTTCCCTCGTCGCGCGCCGCCCCGTCGACCGGCTTGCGGGGTCCGTCGCCGCCGCCGCCGTCCACCGCCAGGGTGTCCGTCGGATCGCTGAAGTCGGGGTTCGTCGCGGTGCACGCGCAGAGGACGAAGGGGAGGAAGAGACATCGGTTCATGCCCTGTAGTCTCCGGTTCAGCGGCGATCGGTTCAAGAATCGAGGAGCTCGGCGACGGGGCGGTCGAAGCCGACGAAGACGGGCTCGGGCCACAGCGTCACCCCGAAGCGGTCCCGAACCCGCCGGCGGACGCGCCCCGCGAGCTCAATGACCTGCGCGGCGCTGGCCCCTCCGCGGTTCACGAGGGCCAAGGTGTGGCGCGTCGACAACCCGACCGGACCGACGCCAGCCCCCTTCGCGAGCCCAGCGCGCTCGATCAGCCACGCCGCCGAGAGCTTCACCCGTCCGTCGGGCTGAGCCCACCGCGGCAGCCCGTCGGGGGCCTCTGCCTGTACCCGGTCGGCGGTCTCCCGGCTCAACACCGGGTTGAGGAAGAAGGACCCGGCGCTACGTCGATTCTCGTCGGCGGGGTCGAGCACCATCGACTTCGCGCGTCGCAGCGCCAGCACGGCCTCGCGGACCCCCGCGAGGTCTCGACCCACCGCGGCGCGCTGAAGCTCCGGGTAGCGCAGCGACGGACGGCCGCCCGGCGCGAGTCGAAGCGCCAGCGACAGCACCACCCAGCTCCCCTCGCGCTTGAAGCGGCTTGTGCGGTAACCGAAGCGACACGCACCGGCGTCGAGCTCGAGGATGGTCCCGCGCTCGCGATCGAGGGCCGTCACCGACTCGATGACGGACGCCACCTCCTGCCCGTAGGCGCCGATGTTCTGGATCGGGGCGGCGCCAACGCGTCCGGGGATCCCGGACAGGCACTCCAGGCCGGCCCAGCCGCGCGCGACGGCGCCGGCGACGACCTCGTCCCAGGCTGCGCCCGCGTCGGCGACCACGCGCCCGCCGTCGTAGTGGACCGCGGCGTCGCCGAGCTTCAGGGCGAGCCCGTCAAAGCCGGCGTCGGCGACCAGCAGGTTGCTCCCGCCGCCGACGACGAGCGTCGGCAGCGCCGCCTCATCGGCCCATGCGAGGGTGTCGAGCAGCGCTGTCTTGCCCCGCGTCTCGGCGAAGAAGCGCGCCGATCCGCCGACCTCCAGGGTCGTCATCGGGGCCAGCGGGACATTCGCGCGCGCGGGGGCTTTCGGGTACACGCGCGGCATTCTGCCAGAAAAAGCGCGTGACTCCGCGCAAACAGGTGGTAGCTGGGCCGTCTCTCCCGACAAGAGGACTGCTCCGAGCGAGGTTGACTTCTGATGATCGCCGCCTACGATGGGCCGCACCTGGTCTGGAGTTCGCCCATGCCGGCCGACGCCATACAGGCGCGGGCCGCCGAAGAGTGGCGGGCTTGTCGGCAACTCGATGGTGAGTTCGGGGTGCCCCTCGAGCAGTTCGTGGCGCACGTCGAGCGGGTCGTCAGCGAGCGCGTCGGCGACGCCCATGACCGCGTGCACCGCGTGCTCGACCGGCTCTGCTGGCGCGACATCCACCTGGCGCTCGGCTGCTTGTTGCGAGGCGAGCGCGCGATCCGGGTCTTCCTCGACCGCTTCGGCACCTACCTGCGCCACGTGGCCCACAAGAGCGCGCCAGACTCCGCCACCGGCGATGACATCGAGCAGATCCTGCGCGCGACGCTCTTCCTCCCGCGGCGCCTGGACCAGCCCGGGAGCGCGAGGCTGGCTTCCTACCAGGGGACGGGCTCGCTGGCCGGCTGGCTGCGCGTGATCGCGTCGCGCCTGGTCATCGACGAGGTGCGCAAGCTCAAGCGGGTCGAGCCCGACGACAACCTCGACCGGCTGGCCTGCCCCGCCGGCTCGCCGCTGGCCTCCATCGAGTCCCTCGACGCCGCGGCCAAGGTCGCGCCGCTGGTGCGCGCCGCCATCGACGACCTCACGGCCGAGGAGCGCGACCTGATCCGCCGCCGTTATCGCGATGGCCGAGTGCTGCGCGAGATCGGCGCCGAGCTGGGCAAGGACATCGCCACCGTGCACCGCCGCATCGCGACCGTGAACGCCAAGCTCTGGAAGCGCATCCGCGCCCGCGCCAAGCACGATCTCGGGTTGGGCGAGCGCGACTTGAAGTCCCTGTTGGGCGCCATCGCCGAGCGCCTGCGCACCGACGACCTCTTCGTCGCCGCGCTGGCCGCGGCGGGCATGCTCGACCTCATGACCATCGTCTGTTGACCAGGAAGCCGTGATGCAACAATGCAACCCCCAGACGGAGCGAGCGCTCGCCGACGTCATGGCCCGGCTGGTGCCCCTCGCCGATGCGCCGGCCGGCGAGCGGCTCCTCGCCGAGCAGGTCGTGGCCCTCGGCGAACGCCGGCTCCTCCCCGAAGAAGAGCCCGCCGTCATCGAGCGCATCAAGCGCAGCCCCGCGGCTCGCGTGGAGCTGCGCCATCACTACCCGGCCCGCTACGCCGAGCTTCTCGGTGACGAGCGCCCTGCGCTCTCGAGCGGCGGAGGGGCCAAGGTGCTGCGATTCCCGCTGCGTCCCGCCCTCGCCGGGGCCGCCACCTTCGCGGCGGCGGCGGCGATCACGCTGTTCGTGTGGCCCTACGGCCCCACCAGCGGCGGCGGCTTCGAGCAGACCCCCGCGGGCCCGGGCGTGTTGCGCTCCGCGGCGTCGGCGGACGCCGAGCAGCTCGTGGCCCGACCGGGCCAGCCGATCCAGCTCCTGATGCGGCTGGGTGAGCCCTCGTCATTCGACCGTCTGCGAGGTGCGCAGAGTTGGGGCGCCCTCTTCCGAGTCGACCACGCCGGTGAGGCGTCGCTGGTGTGCACATCTCAGTCCGGGTGTGGGCGCGCTGACGGTACGCTCAGCCACCTGTTCCGGGCCCCGGTCGAGCCTGGACGTGCCAACCGCTTCGTGTTCGTATCCGGCCCCGAAGGGATCGCCCCGGCGGACGCCCGTGCCGTCGCCGAGGTGGCCAATGCGCAGGGCGGCGGGTGGCCGGCGCTCGACGAGGTCCTGAAACGAGCAGCCGCCACGCACGGGTGGAGTCTGCACCCACAGCGACCCATCGTGGTCGGAGCGCCTTGAACCCCACCAGGCTCTGCCTCTTCTCCACGCTCTTGCTCGCTGGCTGCGACGCCTGCACCCCACGGAAGGCGTCCCCCCCCCAAGCGCGGTGCGTGATCCCCCCCAAAGCCGCGGTGGAGGCCGCCGACGACGCCCTGCGCCACCTCGCGGCGGGGGACGCCGACGCGTTGTGGGCGAGGCTGTCGAGGGAGATCAAGCTGAGCCTGAATCCCGGCGACTTCGCGGAGACCGTCGCGGCGCTCCAGGGCACGATCGCCCGCGGCGGAGCGCCGGTCATGGAGAAGGCATACGCCGTCGAGATCAGCGGCGGGCGGGTGGACGAGCCCGTCGAGTGTGACGGCGCGCGGCTCCGGCTGGGCGTCGCCAACCAGCGGCTGGTCTACGTCACCTACCAGACGGGGGGGGCGCCGGTCGGCTACGGGGCGACGGTCACGCTGCACGAAGAAGGCGATGGCTGGCGGCTGGGCGGCGTCGAGTCCTACGAGACGACGCTGCGCGATCGCGGCCCGAGCTGGTATCTGGCCCAGGCGGATCGACACAACCAGGCCGAGGATGTGTTTGCGGAGCTCGCCGCCACCTTGGTCGCTCACGCCCTCGCGTCGCGCGGTGTCGGGGTGCAGACAGGGGCGCGTCGCGACTCGGAGGCCCGCCTCCTCGAGGTGCGCGCGGACCGACCGCCCAAGCTCTGGATCGACAAGACGAGCTACGACCTGCGGGCGATGAAGTTGGAGGTCGGGCCGGAGTTCATTCGCCCCGATCTGCACTACGACTCCCACGGCAGCCCCGCCGACGTCGACTTCCTCCGCAAGGAGACGCGGAAGCTCATCGGCTACCTGCGCGAGCGGCACCCGCGCTTGCAGCAGGACTTCGCCAAGATACGCTTCACGGCCTTCGCCCACCCCAGCGACCCGCCCGCTCATTACACGCGGGCGTTGCGCGCGCCGTAGCGCCGCTGGTACCGAGGGGCGGATGGTCTCCGCCGCGCTGCTGGTCCTGCTGCTCGCCCCCGCCGCTCCCCTCGCCGGGCCGGTCGAAGCGGAGGTCTTGCGCCGAGCCCCGCCCGAGGCCATGGCCGCCAGGGTCGACGCCTATCCCCGGGCCCATCTGCCGCCGCTCCTCGCCGCCTTGTCCCCGCCGGAGCCGGCGTTTGGATACGTGGCGCTGCGGTTGGGGCGGCTCGAGGCCCACCGGAACCGGCTCCGCGACGCCGAGATCTTCCTGCGGCAGGCCGCCAGCGTCGCGGAGACGGCGGCACCGGCGCGGGCGCTGCTCGAGCGGCTCGCCTCTCGCCGGCGGGTGCGTGCCAACCGAATCGGGGTGCTGCTCCCGTTGTCGGGTCCCTACGCCGCCATCGGCAAGGCGGCGTTGGCGGCGGTCAAGATGGGGCTCGCCGAGCACCCGGAGATCAAGGTCTCTGTCGCGGACACCGCCGGCGACGCGGACCGCGCCGTCCAGGTCGTCGACGAGCTCGTTCATCAGAAGGGGGTGGCGGCGATCATCGGGCCGGTGGGGACCTTCGAGAGCCGCGCCGCGGCCCAGGTCGCCGAGCGGCTCGAGGTCCCGATCATGACGCTCTCCGCCGCCGAGGGCCTGACCCGCGAGGGGACCTTCGTCTTCCGCCATCGGCTCACGCGCAGCGCCCAGGCGGGGGCCATGGCGCGCTACGCCTGTGAGCAGATGGGGCTGCGCCGCTTCGCCATCCTCTACCCGAACAGCGACTACGGGCGGGACATGATGCGGGCGTTCTGGCGAGGCGTGGAGCAGCACGGCGGCGAGGTGCGCGGGGCTCAGTCCTACGGCGTGCACGCGTCGCAGTTCGACGACGCGATCAAGAAGCTCATCGGTCGCTTCTACCTCGACGCGCGCGAGCCCGACACCTACTGGGAGGGGCTCAACCGGAAGGCGAAGGACAAGGCGCTCCACGTCCCGCCCATCGTCGACTTCGACGCTATCTACGTGCCCGATGTCGGCCGCCGCGCGCGGCTCGTGCTCCCGTTCCTCACCTACTGGGACATCGAGCTCAAGTCCGCTCCGGATCTGGACGCCGCGGTCTTCGCCCACAAGTACGGGGGCCACACGCCGCGGCTCGTGCAGGTCCTGGGCGGCAACGGCTTCAACAACCAGCGCTTCGCCAAGCGGGTCGGCAAGCCGGGCCACAACGCGGTCTTCGTCGACGGCTTCGTCCCCGACTCGATGGTCGCCGAGGCCTTCGTCGCCGATTGGACGGCCAGGCACCAGCGACCCCCGCCGGCCCTGGCCGCCCACGCCTACGACGCGGTGCAGATCCTCGCCGGCGCCGTCATTGGTAGACGAGACCGGGCGGCGGTCCGCCGAAGCCTGCTCGAGGTCCGTGGCCACCAGGGTCTGTTCGGGGAGACCCGGATCACCGGCGACGGCGAGGTCCGCTTCGACCTCCACGTACTCACCATCGACCCACCAGGCGGCGTGGTGCCACGCACCGTCGAGGCCGCTTCTGACGAGGACGCCCCATGACCGACGCGCAACCGTTCGCCGACGATACCGCCGGCGCGATCCCGATCCACTTCGTCTCGAACCACGGCGCATCGAGGGGGGCCTTGCCCGAGACGCTGAGCCCGGCCCACGTCGCCTACGCCAAGGCCGCGCGCTTCGAGGGCAAGAGCGGCGCCACCCTCCTGCTCCCGAGCGCGACGGGGGAGATCGAGCGCGTCCTCTTCGGGATCGGCGACGGCAGCGACCGGCTGGTCGCCGCGGCGTTGCCGGGCGCCCTGCCGCCTGGCCGCTACGCGCTCGCCGACACGCCGGGGGAGCCTGCGACTACGGCCCTCGCCTGGGCCCTCGGCACGTACCGCTTCGACCGCTATCGAAGGAGCGACGCCGAGCGACCCGTTCCGCCTCGTCTCGTGGCCCCCGAGGGGGTCGACACCGACGAGGTCCTGCGACTCTCCGCGGCGGTCGGCTTCGTCCGCGACCTGGTCAACACGCCGTCCAACGACATGGGCCCCGCCGAGCTCGAGGCCGCCGCGGCTGAGCTCGCCGCTGCCCACGGCGCTGATCTGGACGTCGTCTGCGGCGACGACCTGCTCCCCGGCTTCCCCCTGATCCACGCGGTCGGCCGCGCCTCGGACCGCGCCCCGCGCCTCATCGATCTGAGGTGGGGCGATCCGAAGAAGCCCAAGGTCACGCTGGTCGGGAAGGGCGTCTGCTTCGACACCGGCGGTCTCAACATCAAGACCGGCAACTACATGCGCAAGATGAAGAAGGACATGGGCGGCGCGGCCCACGTCCTCGGCCTCGCGCGGCTGGTCATGGAGTCCGGCACGGACGTGCGCCTGCGGGTCCTGGTCCCCGCGGTGGAGAACGCCGTCGGTGGTGACGCCTTCCGCCCCGGCGACGTGATCCCCAGCCGCAAGGGGCTCACCGTCGAGATCGGCAACACCGACGCCGAGGGCCGCCTGGTGCTCGCCGACGCCCTCGCCTACGCCGACGAGGAGTCCCCGGACTTGCTCATCGACATGGCCACCCTGACCGGCGCCGCCCGCGTCGCCCTCGGCCCGGACCTGCCCCCGCTCTACACCCCGGACGACGCCTTCGCCGACGAGGTCCAGTTCGCCGGCGAGGTGGTCTGTGACCCCACCTGGCGCCTCCCGCTCTGGTCCCACTACGACAAGCGCCTCGACAGCAAGGTCGCCGACGTCTGTCACATCTCGGACTTCGCCCAGGCCGGCTCCATCACCGCCGCGCTCTTCCTCCAGCGCTTCGTCGACAACGCCAGGACCTGGGCCCACCTCGACGTCTACGCCTGGACCGACCACCCGCGCCCCGGCAAGCCCGCCGGAGGTGAGGCCCACGCCATCCGAGCCCTCTACCAGGCACTGCGGCGACGCTACCGGTGAAGCCCGTCTGGGTGGGGGGCATCGTCGTCGGGGGCCTCTGCGACGCGGGATTGCTCGCGAGGCGGGCGCGTGCAGCGCGCCGCGAGCGTGGGTCAGATTCGTTCGCGGCGACCGAGCTCAACCGCAGGCGTACCGGAGGTACGTTGAGGATTGGGCGACCGAGCTGCGGGCGAAGATGGCCTGCGCTCGTGGATGCGAGGCGCCTATTTATTGTTGGACAGACCCTTAGTCCGCCGGGCACGCGAAGTCGCCGCAGTCGTCGGCGTCTGCGCAGCATGCTCGCCCGAACGACACGCCGTCGGCGCCCGGGGGGGCGGGCTGCTCGGCGCACACCGAGCCGCCCCCGGCGCCCGGTGGACCCGCTGGCCCGGGCGCCATCAGCGTCTCCGGATCTGCTTGCAGCGCGATGGCCGCCGGATCGACGAGCAGCAGCGCGATGCTGTGCCCGCCGTGGCCGCCCGCCCCAGCGCCGCCGCAGCCGCCCTGGCCTCCGCTCCCGCCGCCAGCGCCGGGCTGGGTGCCCTCGGGCCCGACCGTCGAGCGTCCGCCCGCGCCGCCGACCGAGCCGTCACCACCTTCGCCGCCCTCGCCACCCGGCCCGCCGCCGCCGGCCTGGAGTGCAGCGCGGGTGAGGTCGAGGGCGGCGGGCCCTACCACCATCACCGCGATGCTCGCAGCCCCGCCGCTCGCCGTCGTACCGCCGGTCCCGCCACAGCCCCCGGCGCCTCCGCCGGCGCCCCCGGGGGCGATCTCCCCCAGGGTCGGGCTGAAGCCGCCGCCCCCGCCGCCGCCGCCCGCTCCGGGTGATCCCACGGTGGCCTGTTCGCCTGTGAAGGGGCGCCATTCGCCGCCATCGATGTCGACGGATCCGCCGGTGGCGGCGGGCTCCGCGTGGGCGCCTGCGGTCGCTCGACCGCGCACGCCGCCGCCGGGAAGCGCCCCCAACTCCGCGGAGGCCGCGTTGCCGCCGTCGCCCCCTTCGGCTTCGGGCTCGCCCGGCGCGCCCGGCTCGGGGGCCGAGCCGTCGGCCGCCGTCCCGACCCCCCCGGCGCCCCCGCCGTGGCTCGGCGCGCACTCCTCGTTGGTGCCACCGGCCCCGGCGCTCCCATCGAGGCTTCCCGGCGCCCCGTCTCCACCGACGCCCCCCGTGACGACCTGCCCGCCGGGGGCCCCGGAGGCGCCCGGGCCTCCGGCGCTCGCGAGGACCCGCGTGTCGATGAGAGCGAGGGCGCCGCCGCGGACGACGATCGTGATCGAGCTGGTACGGCCGGCGTCGGCCGCGCCGCCCACCACCTGGAGCTCCGCGAGCGTGAGGCGCGCGCCGGCCTCGGTCCGCAGGACCGTCGTGACCCCCTCGCCGCCGCGAACGACGGTGGATTGGGGATCGAAGGGCCCCCGCGTCCAGACGCCGGCGTCGTCGATCTGGTAGCCGCCGTAGAGCGCGACCTCGACGCCGACCTCGAGGGTGGCCGGCAGTACGTACTCCCCGGCCGCGACGAGCACCTGGCGTCGGCCGTCCTCCACGAGCTCGAGGGCTCGGCCGAAGGTCGCCACGGGCGCCAGGGCCGTACCATCCCCCCCATCATCTCCGCCGGGGCGGACGAAGATCGCCTGGCCGAAGACCCCGTCGATCCCGTCGCAATCAGGGTCCGCGCGCTCGCGGTCCGGGACATCGTTGGCGCCGGGCTCGCACTCGCAACCGTTCTCGTCGAGGCCATCGACGTCCTCGAAGCCAGGGTCGCACGGTCCCCGCGTGCATTGCCCCTCGACGCAGACGCCTTCGGCGTTCGGCAAGCCAGCGCATTCGCGATCGCAGAGCCCGCAATGGGCCGCGTCCGTGAGGAGGTCGAAGCCCTCGTCGCTGGTCCCGTCGCAGTCGTCGTCGAGCAGGTTGCAGATCTCCGGGACCGGCGGCTGCTCGGGCGAGCTGCACGTCACGTGGGCGGGATCCTCGGGGTCGCACACGATCTCCCCAGGGGCCGCGGCCAGGCAGGCCCCTTCACCGGGCTGGCACACGTCCCCCAGCGCGGGCAGCCCGGCCTCCCGCACGGCGAAGTCCTCGTCGGTCGCGCCGTCGCAGTCATCGTCGACCCCGTTGCAGCCCTCCGCCGCGGGCGCGCCCTCCTCGGCGTCGCAGCGCACCCCGTCGGCGGCCTCGTTGCACACCACCGTGCCCTCGCCGAAGCACGCGCCGACGCCCACCTCGCACGCCTCCTCGAGCCCCTCGAAGCCCTCGTCGGTGGCCCCATCGCAGTCGTCGTCGGCAGCGTTGCAGATCTCCGGCGGCGCCGCCTCCGGGGCGATGTCCTCGTCCACCACCTCGTCGCAGTCGTTGTCGACCCCGTCGCAGACCTCCGCCGGCACCGCGCCGCATGCGCCGCAGGCGTTGGCCACGCCCTCGTCGGTCAAGTCGTCGCAGTCGTCGTCCTCCCCGTTGCAGATCTCCTCCGGCACCGGACCGCAGACATCGCAGGCGTTGGTCACCCCCTCGTCCACCTCCCCGTCGCAGTCGTCGTCGGCCTCGTTGCACACCTCGTCGGGGAGGGGACCGCAGGCCCCGCAGGCGTTTGTGACCCCCTCGTCGGTCTCTCCATCGCAGTCGTCGTCGGCCCCGTTGCAGGTCTCCTCGACGGGATCGCAGCGCGCGGCGTCGGGGCCCAGGTCGGGGATCTCGCAGACCCCCCCCCGGCAGATGCCACCGCAGGCCGCTCCGCACGCGCCGCAATGCTCGGCGGAGGTCGCGAGATTGAAGTCCTCGTCGACGCGCCCGTCACAGTCGTTGTCGAAACCGTCGCAGCGCTCCTCGCCGCACGTGACGCAGGCGCCATCGACGCAGGCGCGGTCGCCCGCGCAGTCGTCGCCGCTGAAACACTCGGCCTCGACGAGGTCGTCGACTTTGGGTGTGACGCACCCGCTCGCGAAGAGGCCCGTCAGGGCGCAGAGGTGAAGGAATTTCAATCGTGAAATCACGGGGTTGGGTGCCACGGACGCGGCGAATCCTCGCAGCCCGTGCCCGCGCGTGTCAAGCGGCGCCGTTGAAGCACGGACGGCCGCTATGCTATCGCCTCTCGGGCCCGCGTTCGACCTCACCGAGCCTGGCAAGGAGTTGAAGTATGTTGCGTCTCACGACCTTCGCCGTGGTCGTCGCGCTCGCCCCCTCGATGGGGCACGCGAAGAAGAAGAAGGCGGAGCCCGCAGACGATGGGCTGCCGTCCCTTGAGGAGGTCACTACCCAGGTCAAGGCCGTCTACGACGAGCTGTCGGAGAACTCCGATCCGCTGGTGCGCCGCGCGGTCTTCGAGGGACGCCTGGCCCTCAACGACGAGGGGCGCCAGGCGGCGGTCTCCAGCGGGATGAAGGAGAGCGATTGGGCGATCCGGGGCGAGGCCCTCGCGCTGGCCCTGGGTCCCGCGCCGCGGAAGCTGCGACGGCAGTGGAAGGGGCTGCGGAAGGCCGCCTCTGCGCAGCTCACCAAGATGCTGGAGTCCGGCGAAGAGGAGGACCGCGCGCGGGGCGTCGCCTTGCTCGAGGCGCACTTCAAGCCCAAGGCCCAGCTCGCGTGGCTGCGAAAGGCGGCGAAGCTCGGCACGCCGGACGCGCGTCACTCGGCGCGTGACGCGCTTCTCGCCCGCGGCGGCAAGGCCGCCTGGAGGCTCATCGGGGCCGGGCTCGCGGAGCCCGAGGGCTCGCGCGAGCACAAGCAGGCGGTCGCCGCGCTGCGGAAGTTCGCCCACCCGCTGGCGCTGAAGTGGGCGCAAAAGCGCCTCCACGACGACGACGACTTCGGCGACATCGCCCGGGACCTGCTGGTGGCGATGACCGACAAGCGCGCGGTTCGGACGCTGAACAAGACCCTGCGTCGCGAATACGAGAAGTCCGCCGAGTTCGAGCGGCGGCTGCGAATCGCGAGCGTGCTGGCGCGCCGCGGCGATCAGAAGGTCACGCGCACGCTCCTCGCGGGGCTGCGCTACCAGAAGAAGTCCTTCCGCATCTACACCTGGCTCGGGCTCGCGGGCGTCCGAGATCTGGTGGTGCTCGGGAAGCTGCGCGCCTTCGTGCTCTCCAACGAAAAGGAGGCCGAGGCGGACGCGGCCTACGCCTGGCTGACGGCCTGGGCCCGGGCGAACGCCGAGCCGAAGGTCTTCGAGGTCCTGCAAGAGGCGGCGCGTAGCGACCGGCGGGGCCTGCGGCTCCGTGGGATGAAGGCCCTCGCGGAGCTCGAGCACCGGGCGAGCAAGCCGCTCTTCGAAGGGGCGATGAGCGAGGGGCAGACGGAGGTCCGCCTCGCCGCCGCCAAGGGCATCGCTTCCATCGCGCGACCGGGGGACGAGAAGAGCATCCACCGGTTCCTGCGCAAGGAACCCGACGCCGAGGTCAAGACGGCGCTGGTCGAGGGCCTCGCGCGAATCGGGACGCCGGAGATCATCGGGCCGCTCCAGTACGTGATGGCCGCCCCCCAGCGGGCGCTCAAGCTCGCCGCCGTCCGGGCGATCGCGGCGACGGGGAGCCCCAAGGCGGCGCTGCCCCTGAGCCTGCTCAAGCGCGATCCGGACGTCGATGTGCGCTTCATCGTCTGGCAGACGATGCTGCGGCTGAAGCCGCGCGAGACGGTTGTGGAGATGCGGGCGGCCCTCACCTGGCTCTCGGGTGAGCAAATCGACGCCCTCGGGCAGGACAAGAAGATCCCCATCGAGGCCTTGGAGGTGGTGGCCCAGAGGGGGAGCGACGACCAGCGCACCTTCGCGATCTCGGCCCTCGACGCTCGGGGGGGTCAGGCGGCGACGCGCCTGCTCGGGCTGGTGGCGAGCCCCCACGCGGACACCGCCGCGGCCAGCCTCGCTGCCCTCGCGAAGCTGCGAGGCGACAAGTCGGTGGCGACCTACCGGAAGGGATTGAAGAGCAAGCATGGCGCGGTCCGCGCCGCCGCCTACGCCGCCATCGGGCGGTTCGGTCCGCGGGCGCTGCTCGAGACCGTCCTCGGCGGGATGGCGGACCGTGAGCCCCTCGCCCGCGCCCGCGCCGCCGCCGCCGCTGTACAGTTGGCCGCGCGCACGCCGGCAGAACCGACCTGACGCCCTGATCCACCTCAACGACATCGAGAAGTCCTTCGGGCCCCAGACGATCTTCGAGGGGCTCGATTGGCATCTGAAGGCCGGTCAGCGCGTCGGTTTGATCGGGCCCAACGGTGCCGGCAAGAGCACGCTCGTGCGCCTGGTCTGCGGCCAGCTCACGCCCGACGGCGGGACCGTCCGCATCGCCCGCGGCACCACCCTCGGCTACCTCCCGCAGGAGGTGGCGACCCTCTCCGGCAGTACCGTGCGGGAAGAGGCGCGCAAGGGGTTGGCGGAGGTCCTCGAGGTGGCCGCGCGGCTGCGTGAGGTCGAGACGCAGCTCGAGTCGGCGTCCCCCGCGGAGACCGAGGCGTTGATGGAGACCTACGGGACGCTCCAGGCCCGCTTCGAGCAGCTCGACGGGTTCGCCGCCGAGGCGCGCGTCGACGAGGTGCTCTGCGGCCTCGGTTTCAGCACCGGTGAACTCGACCGCGACTGCGGTGAGCTGAGCGGCGGGTGGCAGATGCGGGTCGTGCTTGCGCGCCTGCTCCTGCAGCGGCCCGACGTGCTGCTGCTCGACGAGCCGACCAACCACCTCGATCTGCGATCGGTCGTGTGGCTGGAGGACTTCCTGGTCCACTTCCCGGGGAGCCTGGTCTTCATCAGCCACGACCGTGTCTTCCTCGACCGTCTGGCGAGCCACATCGCCGAGTTGGCCGCTGGGACGCTGCGGGTCTACACGGGGAACTTCGCCGCCTACTTGCGCCAGGCCGAGGAGCGCCGTGTGCAACTCGAGCGCCAGGCGAAGAACCAGGGGCGACGGGTGGCCGAGCTCGAGCGGTTCATCACCCGCTTTCGGGCCAAGGCGACCAAGGCGAAGCAGGTCCAGAGTCGGGTGAAGCAGCTCCAGAAGATGGACCGTGTCGAGCTCGAGCGCGCCGAGCGTACGATCCACTTCACGCTGCCGGAGCCGCCCAAGAGCGGGCGCGTAGTGCTCGAACTGTCCAACGCGCAGGTCGGGTACGGCGAGAACGTGATCTATCGCCGCCTGGATATCGAGCTGGTGCGGGGGCGGCGGCTGGCCCTCGTCGGGCCCAATGGGGCGGGGAAGTCGACGCTTCTGAAGGTGCTCGCGGGGGCGATCCCGCTTCAGCGCGGTCGGCGTGAGATCGGCTTCCAGGCGCGGCTCTACTACTTCGCGCAGCACCAGCTCGAGGTGCTCGATCTGAAGAACACGGCGCTCCAGGAGGCGTCAGAGGGGATCGATGGCCTGTCGCCGACGCGGATTCGTTCCATCCTGGGGGCGTTCCTCTTTGGGGCCGACGACGTCGACAAGCCCGTAGGAGTGCTCAGCGGAGGAGAGAAGAACCGCCTCGCCCTGGTGAAGATGCTGATGGCGCCAGCGAACGTGCTTCTGCTCGACGAGCCGACCAACCACCTCGATATGGCGAGCCGCGCGGTGCTGTGCGAGGCCCTCGCCAGCTACGGCGGGACCATCGTGCTCATCAGCCACGACCGGCACTTCATCGACGCCGTCTGCGACGAGGTCTGGGAGGTCGAGGGGGGCCGCGTGACGCCCTTCCCCGGGGGCTACACGGACTACGAGAAGCGGGTCGCGCGGGGGGATCGGCCGGAGCCGCTCCCGCTCCACGTCGATCTCGGGGCGCGGCCCGCAAAGGCGCGGCAGGCGAAGAAGCGGAAGAGGCCGCCGACTGAGGTCCCGGTGGTGGCTCCACCGGCGAAGATCGACTGGGGGGCCGGCGGCGGCGTCCGACGGCGCAAGTCGAAGGAGGAGAAGCGCGCCGAGGCCGAGGCGCGGCGGTCGCTCGAGCAGCGGACCAGGGGGCTGCGGGCGGCGGTGGCGGCGTCGGAGGCGAAGGCCGCCGAGCTCGAGGCGCGCCTCGAGAAGCTGCGCGGCGAGCAGGCCGATCCGGCCCACTACCAGCAGCCAGAGCGGGTGCGGCAGGTCGCGGTCCTGGTCGCGGCGGCGGAGAAGGGCCTCGCGGCGGCCTATGCGGACTGGGAGACCGGGGCGGCCGCCCTCGAAGAGGCCGAAGCGTAGCTACCCGCCAGCCGCCTGCCGCTCCGGTGGCGGGGCCGGGGCGGGCGGCGGCGCCGGCTTCTTCTGGGGCGGAGCGCTCTTGGACATGTCGAAGGCGTGGATCGTCGAGGCGCGGCCGGGTGCTCCGCGGACGTCTACCGCGCGAACTCGCCAGTAGTAGGTCTCGCCCACACCCAGGACGGTTGACACGAAGCGGGCGTCCCTCACGGCCTGGGCGATGAGCGGCTGGTAGAAGTCGATATCCGCGGCGACCTCCACCCAGTAGCCCGACGCGCCGTCGACCTCGCCCCACGACATCTCGGGGCCGGACGGGAACGCCCCCTGCGTCGGGCCGATGACCTTCGGGGCGCGGAGCTGCGGGGTGGGCTCGGCCTGGGCGCGGCCGAGGAAGAGGTACTGCCCAGCCGTGACCGCGGCGGATCGAGTCCCGCCCATCGCCACCGAGACCCGCCCGCGGTCGACGGTCAGACGGCCGGTGCCGCTGGCGGCCATCGTCAGCTTGAAGTCGGCGCCGACGGCGTCGATCGATCCACCGGGGTAGGAGACCAGCGTCCGCGAGGCGCCGCGGTCGAGGGGGTTGGCCATCACGGTCAGCTCACCGGCGCGGACCCGCAGCGCGGTGTACGCCTTGCCGGTGCTCGCCTCGAAGAAGATCTTGTCGAGTCGCACCCGCGTGCTGGCGCTGAGCAGGAGGCGCGACAGATCGGGGTAGCGGAGCAGCACGCGACCGCCGGCTCCGGCCTCGACGTCCACGCCTTCGCCGAGCTGGTCCTTGAACGCCAGCGCCTGCCAATCGAGGCCGTCGTCCCTCGACCACTTGGGGGGCGGTGGCGGTGGTGGCGGCGGTGGTGGTGGTGGTGCGGCGGCTGGCTCTACGGGCGCTGGTTGCGGTGGGGCCGGCGCGGGGGTCTTTGCGCCCTCGTCGGTGGCCTCCTTTGGCGGCGCGTCGGTGGCGGGTGGCGGCGCCTCCTCCGGCTGCTTCGTCTCCCCGGGCTTCTCCGCCTCCTCCGGGGGTGGCTTCTCCGGCTGGGCCGTCGCCTCCGCCGAGTCCGCTGTCCCGCCGTCCCCGCTGGGAGCGCCCTCCGGCGAGACCGCCCAGCGTGCCTCACCCCACAGGCCAACGATCGCGACTTGTCCCCACTCCGTGGCAGCCCGCCGCGTCACGGCGCGTCGATCGCCCTGCACCAGTCGGAACACCACGCGCCGATTCCGGCTCGACCTTCGCGAGCCGGGCCGTGTCTCCCCCAGGCCGTAGGCCACGAGGCGCTCGGGGGCCACGCCGAGCTTCACGAGGGCCTCCCGCACCGCGCTCGCCCGCGCCTCGCTCAAGCGCTGGTTGTACCGCTGCGATCCGCGGCGGTCGGTGTGCCCTTCGATGGCCACCAGCCGGACCTCGGGGGTCGACTGGAGGTGGGCGGCGATGGCCGCCAGCGCCGCCCTCGATCGCTTCGCGACGCGGATCGAGTTGGTCGAGAAGTGGACGGCCTCCGCGAACTCGATCTCATCACCGCTGTAGCCGACCCGGCGCTCCGCCGCCTCCAGGGGGGTCACCGTCTCGACGACACCCCACGCCGTCTTCCGGCCGCCCTCGGCCCCGGTGCCCTTCAGCTTGGGGCCGCGTCGCCGACGCTTTCGACGGGCCTTCTTCCTCCGCGCGCGTCGCTCCCTCTTCTTCGGGCGAGCCGCCGGGCGCGGATCGGCCTCCGGCTTGGCGACTGGCACCGCCGCGCCAGCGGGCCGGCCCCCATCTCCAGCGGCGGGCGGCGCGCCTTCGACCCGCGCCGGATCTCCTTCGGGGGCGTCGCCCTCGTCGGTCTCGATGTCCGCGGTGGTCTTGATGCGGAAGCCCTTCGGCGGCTTCTTCTTCCCCTTCTGGGCCTCCGCTGGCGTCGCGAGGGCGACCAGGGCCAGCGCCGCAATCCAGGTGCGCATCAACGAGCCTCCAGCCGAGAGATAGCGCGTCCGCGCCGGCGACGCGTTGCCCGCGGCGCCTTGCCCGCGCCCCCCGTCCCCTTCAGCAGCCGCAGCTCGACGCGCCGGTTCTTGAAGCGACCCGGCTTGTCCTTGTTCGGGGCGACGGGCACCTCCGGTCCGTAGCCGCGCCCCACCAGGCGCCCGGCGTCGACGCCACGCTCCACGAGCTCAGCGACCACCATCTTCGCGCGACGCCGGGAGAGGCCGTGCTTCCAGCGCCGGCTCCCCATGGAGTCGACGTGCACGCCGACCTCGATCCGGCCCAGATTCGGGTTCTCCTTCAAGAACGCGGCGATCCCGTCGACTACCCGCTCCGCGTCCTCCGTCAGCTCCGGGCGGGCGAACTCGAAGATGATCGGCCGCGCGGGGTGCAGGAGCGCACCGAGCACCATCGGCGCGTCGGGGCCACCGGGGCGGGGGACCGCGCTGAGTTGCCCGCCCGGACCGCCCGAGCCACCGTCGCCTGGCGGGGCGCCGCAGCCGTCGGGGCCGCCGGCGTCGTTGGGGCAGCCATCGACGTAGTCGGCGACGCCGTCGCGGTCGTTGTCGAGATCGGGGATGCCGTCGTCGTCCTCGAAGCCGTCCCAATCCTCCGCGCCGAGGGGATCGGCGTCGTAGACGTCGGTGATGAAGTCGAGATCGTTGTCCGGGTCGGGGCAGCCGTCGTCGTCGCGGAAGCCGTCGCGGTCCTCGGCCAGGAATGGGCACGCGTCCGCGTAGTCGATGACGCCGTCGTTGTCCTTGTCCTTGCGCTTTCGCTTCTTCCGCTTCTTCTTCTTCTTGACGACCTTTGGTGCAGGACACCCCGCGCGGTCCACCAGTCCGGGCACGAGCAAGCACTCGTCGGCGCCGTCGACGACGCGGTCGCCATCGAAGTCGTGGCGCCGCGGCACCGCCTCGAAACCAGCGAAGACGCGGTAGGTGGGGGAGCCGAAGCCGGGCAACACGCCGGCGCCCACCCCCGCCACGAGCTGGGCCCCTTGGAAGATGTGCCACCGCACGCCCGCGTTGACGTCGCCCGGCGTCTCTTCGGGCACAAGGAACGCCCCTTCGATCCTCGTGGCGACGTTGAAGTCACCCACGAAGGCGAGGTCGTGGGCCTGTCGCCAGCTCACGCCGAGGCCGACCATCAGCTCGTCATCGACGAAGACCTGGTTGATGCGGGAGCGCTCCCGGAGCCGGTATCCCCCGTTGAGGGCGACGTCGGTGCGGTTGTCCAGCGGCAGCTCCAGCGCGAGCTTCCCGAAGGCGGTGGCGTTGGCCTCGCCAGCGAAGGCGTCGGCGTCTCCGAGGGGGAGCGTGACGCCGGCGAGCACCGCGACGCCCAGCGGCCAGTCCGCGCGATCCAGGACCGTGGCCTTGGCCGTGACCCCGGGATCGGCGAAGGCGAAGGCGGCGAGATCCGCCGTGTCGTCGACGTTGCGGCCCTCCTGGTTCGCCACCACGGGCAGCGCGACGCCCACATCCAGCCACTCGAGGGCCCCATAGGCGAGGGTGAGATCCGTCGTGAGGCGATAGCGGACGATGTCCGCGCGGCGCTTGCCGTCGTCGCCGAAGAGCACCAGCGGGCGCTGCTCGAAGGTCCCCATCGCGCTGAAGGCGAGCTGCCCGTCGCCGTGGGTCCGCGTCCCGTCGATCGTCAGGTAGGGCGAGAGCACGGCGCTGGGGTAGAAGCGTCGCGCATACCCCTGGTCCTGGGCCGCTGCGTGGGTCGTGAGCGCGACGATGATGACGGCGGCGAGTCGGCTCATCGCTGCCCCCTCCTCCGCAGCAGGGCGAGGCCCAGCAGCCACCATGCGGCGGGCGCGTCTCCTCCGCCGCTGCAACTGAAGGCGCCGCCGCGCGCGTCCCCCGGATCGAAGACGACGGGCTCGAGGTCGGCGGGCTCGGGCGGCGGACCCGCGTCGCCGTCGACGGCGAGGTCTGGGACGTCTGTCCGTCCGTCGGCCACATCGGCGGCGGCGTCGGGGCTCGAGTCAGGCGCGGTGTCCGGCGCGCCATCAGGGCTCGCGTCGGGGCCGGCGTCTGCGCCCTGGTCGGGGCCGACATCCCCCGCGTCCGTGGGCGGGCCCCCGTCGGCGCCCGCGTCCAACGTGTCGGGAGCGGCGTCTTCGACGGCGAGATCCGGCCCCAGATCCGGCGCGGCGTCGGGCAGCACCGCGTCGGGGAAGCCGAGATCGAAGCCGGCGTCCGGAGGTGTGCCGACGACCACGCTCACGCGCACCGAGTCAGCCGGCTCGCGGGCGCCGCGACGGCCGTCTGTGTTGTTGTCCTCCCACACCTGGAGTTGGCCCTTGTAGACGCCGGGGGCGGTGTCCGCCGGGATCTCCGCCGCCACCTCGACGACGGCGCTCTCGCCATGGGCCAGCGTCTCCGGGAAGCCCACGACCATGAGCTGCTCGGCGGGGATCACGTCCCCCCGATCGGTCTCGAGGTCGGGAATCTCCAGGTCGAGGTTGTCGAGGTCGGTGGCCGACGCGATCGGCGTGAGCACGCCGTTTTGGTCGAAGCCGTTGTCCTGGTCGAGATCGTCGCCCTCGGCATAGTTGTCGATGGTGAAGCTACCGGGGCCGACGGGGCCGTCCGCCTCGACGGCGCCCAACGCGACCACCCTCTCGACGATGTCGAAGTCCTCGATAAGCAGCTTGATGTCCTCGACCTCGAAGACCTCGGAGTAGTCGCCGTCGTCGGGGACGCGGTCCACGAGGTTGCCCACGTGCACGCCGCCCTGGGTCGTCACGGGGTACCCGTCCGGATCGGCGCGCCGACCGCCGAAGAGCGTCACGCTGAAGCGCGCGGAGGTGGGCTCCTCGTCGTAGGCGAGGATCACCCGTGCGTCGTCGATGTCGTTGGTCGCGCCGAACCAGAACCGGACCCGCCGCTGGGCGACGCGGATGGCGTCGTCCCCGTCGCGGGGCGCGGGCTCGTGGGCCGCCACCTCGCCTTCGAGCCCTCGGATCGCGGCGGCGCCGTAGTCCATGACCTCGATGCCCCACATCGCGTCGCCCTCGGCGAGGGCGGCGCCGTCGGTGATGACCTCGACGACCCGCGCCCCGGTGACGACGAGCTCGCCGCTGTGGGTGGTGTGGTCCGCGGTCCCGTCGAAGGAGCGAAGGTAGATGGACTGCCGCCGCGTCTCGGCGTCGTAGCGCTCGCGCACCACCACGAGGTCGGGGTCGTTGTCCGCCGACTGGATGGTGAAACCCTGGTCCTCGAACGGTCGCGGCTGCGCGTGGAGCGCCCCGGCGGCGAGGAGGAGCAGCAGGATGTATGGCGCGTGTGCGCTCATTAGCCTCCGAAGTCAGATGCTCCGGGGCGGCGCGTCGGTTCGGTCAGTCGATCGGGTTCTTCTGCCTCAGCGTTCGAGGCCGGACCGTGCATGATCCACTGGCCGGATCGACATCGCCGCCTCCAGAAGCGCTCATCGGTCGCACCGGCCCCCCGGTACGATCCTTGACGGCACCATAGCAACGGCCCGCGAGACGGGCAAAAAACCTACTTTCGCGCCAGCGT
The DNA here is from genome assembly GCA_964402225.1 of uncultured Nannocystaceae bacterium. GTDB lineage: Bacteria > Myxococcota_A > Bradymonadia > UBA7976 > UBA1532 > CAYOBQ01. The sequence continues at coordinate 24,999 of CAYOBQ010000029.1, forward strand.
GCGCGCCTCGGCGCGCTCCTTCTGGAGGCGGAAGTGGGCGGCGAGGACGTCGCGCGCGATGTCCGGGGCGCGCTGCCACCACAGGTCGCTGTTGCCGACCATCACCGCGATGGCCACCTGGGGATCCTCGACGGGGGCGAACCCGACGAACCAGGTGTAGCTCGTGTAGGGCGTGCGGCGGGCCAGGGATCCGGTCTTTCCGGCGACCGAGACGCGCCGGACCTTCTTGGTCGGCCACTTCGAGAAGGCGCGCCGACCGGTGCCGTGGGTGATCGTCTTCGCCATCATCCGACGCAGCACCTTGGCCGTGGACGGGCGCATCGCGGCGCTGACGGGTTCACGGCTGGGGGCGTCGACGACGCGTCCGTCGGGAGCGCGCAGGCGTCGCACGAGGCGCGGCGCGGGGAGCGTGCCGTCTCGGGCCACCGCCGCGGCGATGAGAGCGCCGTGGAGCGGGGTGAGCTTGTTGTGCCAGAAGCCCGCCGCCATCCGCGCTCGCTCCAGGCGGTTGCGGGGGACGTGGGCGGTGCTCGGATCGGTCATCAGCGGGAACGGGACGACGGAGTTGAAGCCGAAGCGGCGCGCGGCGGCGTCGAGGGTCTCCCGCTCGAGCTTCTCGTCGGCGAGCCGCGCAAACAGGCCGTTATTGCTCTTCGAGATGCCCTCCCCGAGGGTCGCGCGGGGGGCGCCAGGGCCGAGCTTGCCGAGGTGCTGCTTGCCCACCCGCCGCTTCGCGCTCGCGTGGTGGTAGGCGCGCCTGGGGGAGAGCCCCGCGTCCTCGATCAGCGAGGCCGTCGTGATGATCTTGAAGACGCTCGCCGAAGGCGCGATGGCGCGCAGCGCCAGGTGAGGTGGGCCATCCGCGGAGAGCTTGGGCGCGACGGGATGGCGCTCGTCGTACCGGTCGGCGAGGGCGAGGACGTCGCCGGTCTTCGGATCGAGGACGACCACCGCGCCGAAGGGCACCTTGCCTCGGTTGAGGATGCGGGTGGCGCGCTTCTGCAACGCCGCGTCCGTGGTGAGCTCCGCGGTCCAGCCGTTCCCGAGATCCGCGAGGATGCGGTCGTCCTCGGCGTACATGCGGCCCAGATCCAGGGCGCCGGGTCGGTGGATTGGCGGCGCGAACTCACCGAGACGGTCGGCGGGCGTCGCCGCCGGGGTGGCGCGGGCGGAGGACGGCTCGGCGGCCGGCGTCTGCGTGGGGACGTGCTCCACGACGCCGCGGTGGAGGAACCACGCGACAAACAGGTGCAACGCCACCACGTGCACGACGATGAACGCCGGCGACACGAGACGTGACTTCATCACACCACCCCAGGATTCAGCACAATGGCGGTCAATGTAGGTGACCGAACCACACAACGCAAGTGCTTGAATCTGCGCAAAGCGCCGGTGTAGTGTCCGCGCCGCTTCTGGCGCCGTAGCTCAACTGGTCAGAGCGACCGGCTCATAACCGGTAGGTTCGGGGTTCGAGTCCCTGCGGCGCCACTTCGTTTCCTTTGATTGTGACGACTGGGGAGGTCGGATCGTGCGTGACACCCTCTGGATCGTGGTGCTCGTGGCCTCGTTCGCGTGCACCCGCTCGGACGGCGGTAGTAGTGACGGCGGCGAGTCGGGCACCGCCCAGTGCACCGACGGGATGGACAACGACGAAGACGGCTTCACCGACTGCGCTGATCCGGGCTGCGCGAGCGTAGGCGCGTGCACCCCCGACGGGGGCATGGGTGAGGGCGAAGGGGAAGGCGAAGGCGAAGGCGAGGGGGAAGGCGAAGGGGAGGGGGAGATCGGCAACGAGTCCACCGACGCGCTGTGCTCCAATGGGGTCGACGACGACGGGGACGGCTTCGCCGACTGCGACGACCGGCACTGCCAGTACAACCCGGCGCTCACGGTCTGCCCGGGAACGCGCGAGAACAGCGACGCGTTGTGCAGCGACGGGATGGATCAGGACGGCAACGGCTTCAGCGATTGCGACGACTTCAGTTGCTCGCAGAACCCGTGGGTCACGGTGTGCAACACCGAGGCCTCCGATGCCCTGTGCAGCGACGGGATCGACAACGACGGGAACAACTTCGCGGACTGCGACGACTTCGGTTGTAGCCGCAACGCGTTGGTGAGCGTCTGCGCCGAGGGTGAGGCGGGCTTCTGCCTCGACGGGCGCGACAACGACAACGACGGGATGGTCGACTGCGACGATCCGGACTGTGGGGTCGCCGCCGCGTGCGGTGGTGCGCCGCCTCCGCCGGGCGATGGCGGGATGGGTGGCCCCGACGGGGGCGCGCCGCCGCCGCCCCCCCCTGCACCGGCAGCGCCGACGCCCGAGAACGCCGAGACCGGCGACGAGCGTTGTAGCAACCAGCTCGACGACGATGGGGACGGGCGAGTCGACTGCGACGATCGGCACTGCACGGGGAACCCGGCTGTGACGGTCTGCGAGGGCGACCGCGAGGTCACCGACGAGGCCTGCGGCGACGGGGAGGACAACGACGGCAACGGCCACGTCGACTGCGACGACTTCTCGTGCTCGCAGAACCCGTGGGTGACGGTGTGCCCCCGCGGGGAGCGCGACGACCCCGCGTGCAGCGATGGCGCCGACAACGACGGCAACAGCTTCGCCGACTGCGACGACTTCGGATGCAGCCGCAACGCCTTCGTCAGCGTGTGCCAGGAGGGCGAGGACGGGTTCTGCCTCGACGGCGTGGACAACGACGACGACGGCGCCATCGACTGCGACGACAGCGACTGCGCCGAGGCCGCCTCCTGCGGGGAATGACTTCAGCGGCCTGAGCCCGTTGACGTCAATATGGTATGTACGTGGCCGTGAGACGCGTTCTTCTCGTGGTTGGCCTGCTGTTGCCCTCCGGGGCATGGGCCGATCTCTACACCGTCGAGAAGAACGGACAGATCTACATCACCTCCAAGAAGATGCGCGGCGCGAAGGTGCTCCACCACGTGCGCGAGGACGGTCCCGCCGTGCCGCGGCGCAGGGTCAAGCGCTCCCGGCGGCGGCGGGGTACGGGTGAGCCCGCCTCACGGGTGAAGCGGGCCACTCGCTTCATCGATCACGTCCGCGGCGCTGCGACCCACTACGGGCTGCCCGAGGCGCTGATCTGGGCCGTGATGCGTGTCGAGAGCGACTTCAAGCCCCACGTCGTGAGCGACAAGGGCGCGCAGGGGCTGCTCCAGCTCATGCCGGGCACGGCGGGTGATATGGGAGTGAGCGACGCCTTCGATCCGGCGCAGAACATCTACGGTGGCGCGCGCTATCTGCGCATCCTGGCCAACCGGTTCGACGGGGATCTGGTGCTCACGCTGTCGGCCTACCACGCCGGTGGCGGCGCGGTGAACTCCGTCGGGGGCATCCCCTACGAGCGGACGGCCGAGTACGTGCGGCTGGTGCTCAACAACTACTACGCCTACCAGAAGCGGCTCCCGGTGAACTGACGTGCAGGCGACGCTCCGCGCGGAGATCCTCAACCTCCCGAACATGCTGACGCTGGGTCGCGTGGCGGCGATACCGGTGGTGATGCTCTTCATCTGGCGGGGCGATCCGGCGGACTGCGTCATCGCGGGCTGGCTCTACTCCGCCGCGACGATCACCGACTTCTTCGACGGCTGGCTCGCGCGCCGGCGGGGGCTGGTCACGGTGTTGGGGAAGTTCCTCGACCCCCTCGCCGACAAGCTCATCGTGATGGCGATGTTGTGCATGTTGGTGGCGCTGCACCGCGTGCCGGCCTGGTTGGTGGTGGTGATCATCGCCCGCGAGATGACCATCAATGGTCTGCGCTCCGTCGCCAGCAGCGAGGGGCTGATCATCCCGGCGGGGCAGGACGGGAAGCTGAAGACGGCGCTGCAGATGATGGGGGTGCTCTGCTTGCTGGTGCACTACCCCTATCCGATCCACTTCTACTTCTTGCCGCCGGTGGTGATCGACTTCAACTCCGCCGGCATCTACATCTTGCTCGGGTCGGTCTTCTTCAGCCTGACGAGCGCCGCCCACTACTTCCGCCACTTCTTCGCCGCGCTCGACGAGAAGCGCTCGCGCGGCGCCTGAGCGTGTCCTTCGTCGACGTCGACGTGCTGGTCGTGGGCAGCGGCATCGCCGGGCTCTCTTCCGCCCTCGATCTGGCGGAGCACGGGCGAGTCTTGGTGGTGACGAAGCGCACGCTGGCGGAGGCCAACACACGTTACGCCCAGGGCGGGATGAGCAGCGTGCTGGCCGCCGACGACACCTTCGACGCCCACGTGGAGGACACCCTCACGGCTGGCGCCGGGCTCTGCCAGCCGTCCATCGTGCGCCTCTGCGTCGAGGAGGGGCCAGAGGCCGTGCGCCGGCTGGTCGAGCGCGGCGTGCGTTTCGACCGCAACGCGGAGGGGGACTACGACCTCGGGCGGGAGGGCGGCCACTCCAAGCGCCGCGTCCTCCACTCGGGGGACATCACGGGACGCGAGATCGCGCGGGCCTTGGAGTCCGCGGCGCGCGCGCATCCCAACATCGAGTGCTTCGAGGGCCACCACGCCATCGACCTCGTCACGTCGGCCAAGCACCTGCGCCGGGGCGGCCCCAATCGTTGCCACGGCGCTTACGTCCTCGACGTGGTCGGGGACCGCGTGCTCACCGTCCGCGCCAAGGCGACGGTCCTCGCCACGGGCGGGGCCGGCAAGGTCTACCGCTACACCAGCAACCCCGACGTGGCCACCGGCGACGGCGTCGCGATGGCTTATCGGGCGGGGGCCCGCGTCGCGAACCTGGAGTTCTTCCAGTTCCACCCCACCTGCCTCTTCCACCCGGACGCCAACAGCTTCTTGATCAGCGAGGCCCTGCGAGGGGAGGGCGGTGAGCTCCGCACCACCGACGGCCGCGCGTTCATGGGCGAGTACCACGAGCTCGGGAGCCTCGCGCCGCGCGACATCGTGGCGCGGGCCATCGACAGCGAGCTCAAGGCCAGCGGCGCCGACCACGTGCTGCTGGACATGACCGCCCTCGACGGCGGCTTCTTGGTCGACCGCTTCCCCAACATCCACCGACGCTGCCTCGAGCTCGGCATCGATCTGCGCAGCGATCCGATCCCCGTCGTCCCGGCGGCCCACTACCTCTGCGGCGGCGTGGCGACCGACGCTGACGGGCGCAGCAACGTGGCGGGGCTCTACGCGATCGGCGAGGTCGCCTGCACGGGGCTCCACGGCGCCAACCGCCTGGCCAGCAACAGCCTGCTCGAGGGCGCGGTCTTCGCTCGGCGCGCCGCGATCGCGGCGGCCGAGGCGCTCTCGGAGGCGCCCACCCACGACCTCCCGCGGTGGGAGATCGGCGACGCCCGGCCGCCGGACGAGGCGGTCGTGATCACCCAGAACTGGGCCGAGCTGCGTCAACTCATGTGGAACTACGTCGGCATCGTCCGCAGCGACCGGCGGCTCGCCCGCGCCCGGCGCCGCATCGACCTCCTCCGCGAGGAGATCCACGAGTATTACTGGAACTACCACCTCACCAGCGACCTCCTGGAGCTCCGCAACCTCGCGGTGGTCGCCGAGCTCATCATCCGCTGCGCTCAGATGCGCAAGGAGTCGCGTGGGCTTCACTTCACGATCGACCACCCGGCCAGAAGCGACGCGCGCTTCGGCACGGACACGGTCCTCGAGGGGCTGTAGCCCCTCCCGATGGAGGCCGAGATGCGGCGAGTCGCTCTGTTCTTCCTGGTCTTTGGTGCCGCGCCGACCGCGGTGGCGCAGGACCCGCCCAATGGCTACGCGGTCATCAGCAGCGTCGACACGCTCTACGGCGTGCGGGGCTGCTACGCGGCCTGCGAGGACGCCGCGGGCTGCGGCGAACGGGAGCGCTGCGTCGAGGTCCCGGACGTCGGGGCCCTCTGCATGAGGCGCCGCGCGGAGACGCCGGCCCCCGAGGGGTGGAGCGTGTGCCCCGCCGAGCATGACAACTGCGGCGCGGCCAGCGTGTGCGCTCGCAAGCCCGCGCCCACCAAGATCGACGCCTTCATCGCCCATAAGCGCGCGCGGGGCTTCGACGTCCACCTCATCGATGACACGACCTGGGGCGGCGGCGAGGGTGATCAGGCCGCCGACAATCTGCGGGCCTGGCTCCAGGCCAACTACGAGGCCCTCGATCTGCGCTACGTCTTGCTCATCGGTGATCCGCGCCTGGAGGGGGACCTCCCGATGCGGCGCACCCGGCCGGCCAACAACGCCCACCAGGACTGGGCGCGCAACCCGCAGGTGCCCACCGACTTCTACTTCGCCGAGCTCACCGGCGACTGGGATCTGGACGGAGATGGCCAGCTCGGCGAGTTCAATGGTCTGGACGCCGACGTAAACCCCGACCACGGTGGCGACTTCGGCCCCGGCGGCGTCGAGCGCGACGCCGAGCTCTCCATCGGGCGGATCCCCTTCTATGGGCGCGTGGCGGATCTCGACCACATCCTCCAGAAGAGCATCGACTACGAGGAGACGCCGGCAGAGGAGATCGGCTGGAGGCGCTCGGCGCTGCTCGCCGCCGAGGCCAATCACCGCGCGTTCTTCGGGGAGCAGATCCGCTCCGAGATCCTCGTCCCCAACGACTTCGAGAGCTACCGCATCTACGACGTCGAGGAGTGCTGGGACCACGAGGCGAACGACGACGTCGGTTGCCGCAGCCCGATCGACGGGGTCCCGGAGCATCTGACGTGCAGCTCGGCCAACGTGTCGACGGGCATCAACGCCTTCACGCCGGGGCTGGTGACGTGGCTGACGCATGGATCGGGCCGTGGCGCAGGGGCCGTGATGAACATCCCGGGGGCCCGCGAGCTCCCCGACGACCGCCCGTTCTTCACCTTCCAGGCCTCGTGCTGGAACAGCCAGCCGAGCGTGACGGAGAACATCTCCTACGTCTTGCTCATCAACGGCGCCATCGGGACCGTCGGCGCGACGGTGATCTCCCACGGTCCCGGGAGCCCGACGGACCTGCGTCAGGACGCCGGGAACGCCGGGATGGCGTACGCCTTCGCGGAGCGGCTGGTCGGGGAGGGCATGTCCGCCGGCGAGGCGCTCACCGATCTGCGGCGCGACGTCGATGTCCGAAACCGCTGGTGGTACTGGAAGAACTACCTGGCCTTCAACCTCTGGGGCGATCCGAGCCTCGGGCTCGGGAGCCACGCTCTGGACGCCCCCCCGGACCCGCCCGACGCCGGACCCAGCCCCGACGTGGGCGCGCCTGAGCCGGACGCCGCGGTCGCCGATCCCGACGGCGCCCCCGTCGAGGCGGACGCCGGCCCCGTCGAGGCGGACGCGGGCCCCGACGAGATCGACGCCGAGGTTGACGCCACGGCCGCCGATCAAGGGGAGATCCCCGAGGCGTCCGGTGACTCGGCGGGCGGCTGCTCCGTGGCGCACCCGTCGTCTGGGGGCGGGCTGTTGCTCCTGTGCCTGCTCTTCGGGTTGCGAGCTCGGGGGCGAAGATAATTTCGCCCCCTGAGGGAGCACTTCGGTTCACTGCCTGATCTTCGACGCTCTCCATATCTTCTACTCAGCTCCAACAAACGAGGAGCCAAGGGAGAAGAGCCATGAAGAGCATCGTCTTTGCCACCATCGCCCTGCTGCTCGCGACCGTCGGTGTCGCCCACGCCGACGACCTGCGCGTGCTCGTGACCCGCGACCTGCCCGGCGGCTGGAGCTCGCTGTCGGTCCCGGTGGAGGCGGGGCACCAGGACGTGCCGATTCCCGGGACCCGCGCGGTCTTCCGGTTCGACAACGCGGCCCACAACTGGGAGGTCGTCGAGCCCGTTCGCCCCGGGGTCTTTCGCCTCGAGGCGGGCGAAGGCTACCTCGTGCGGATCGGCGCGGAGCAGCACCCGGTTCTGGGGGGTAGGCCGGCCCTCGGCCGCTCCATCGCCATCCGCCACCGCTACACGGCCATCGCCGGACTCGCCTGTTCGATTCGGCGCGACGCCATCAAGGACCCCGAGGGGCTCATCAACGGGCTGTGGACCTACGCCGCCGACGGCAGCGGCCGCTTCGTGGACGCCGACGTGCTCTCGCCGGGCCACTTCTACTTTCTGGGGAGCATGTCCCAGGGCGAGCTGACCTTGAGCTGCGACGGCTCAGGCGCAGCCGAGGTCCACGCACGCTGACCCCGCACGACCCGCCCCTGTAGCCCTGGTCCCGAGACTCCGATCCAAGGTTGGTATGCGCACCACGAGCCTACTCCTCACCCTCTCGTTCCTCGGATGCGGGGACCGGGGTCCTGAGCGGCTGGCCCCGCGCTACGACAGCGAGAGCCACTGGTTGAAGGCCTGCGTCGAGGACGCGGAGTGCGGGACCGAGCTCGAGTGCCTCTGCGGGGTCTGCGCGGCCCCCTGCGAGGGCGGGTGCTCAGGGGCGGTGTGCAGCCGCGGCGCCGGGTGTGGCCGCTTCTGCACCCTCGCCTGCGAGGACGACGCGTCCTGCGCCGGCTACGGGTCGGGGCTCGTGTGCATACTCGGGGCCTGCGTGCCGCCGATGTCGTTGCCGAGCCCGCCCGCCTCTGCCTGCACCCACCCTGACTCGGGGTGTGGAAGCGACGCCGACTGCGGGGGGACCGCGTGCAGCGCCGCCGAGCCGGAGACGGCGTGTCTGTGCCTCCCTCCGCGCCCACCCGTGGCGGTGAACCGGTGCCCGGTCCCCGGCTGCTGCTCGTACCTCGACTGCCCCGGCGGCACCTGTCAGCGCGCGGGCTTCGACGCCCAGGACCGAAGGTGCGGCGCCGAGCCACCGCCCGAGGCCAACGTCTGCGTCGCAGACGAGTGTCGCACCGACGCCGACTGCGGTGAGGGCGCCGCTTGCGTCCGCGCCGGGGAGCACTTCCATGTTCGCCCGACGTGTGTGCCTGCGACCTGTCACCGTCACGACGACTGCGCGGCTCGGCCCGGAGGGGAGTGCACCACCTTCCTCACGCCCTGCGCCGCCGCGGGCTATCACTGCACCTACGCCGACGATCCTTGTCGACGGGACGCCGATTGCGCCGCGGAGGAGCGCTGCCTCCCCGTCGGCGACACGACGGCGTGCACCCCGATCTGAGGGGAAGACATGCACTTCAAGGCCCTCATCGACGCGGTGGTCCGCCAGACCACCGTGCTCATCGCCCACCTCGCCACCGCCGCGGGCGTACGCGCGCCCCTCTCGCACCTCGTCAACCAGGTCTTTTTGGACCTCGTCACCGAGCTCGAGGCCCAGGGGCTCGGGCGCAAGGTCGTGGCCGACATGTTCGGCATCGCGCTGCGCAGCTACCAGCTCAAGGTCCGCCGGCTCTCCGAGAGCAGCACCGACCGAGACCGAACGCTGTGGGAGGCCACGCTCACCTTCGTCCAAGGCGAGGGCCCCGTGAGCCGAGCGAGGGTCCTCCAGCGGATGCGATACGACGACGACGCCCTGGTCCGCGCCGTCCTCCACGACCTCGTCGAGTCGGGGCTCGTCTACAAGACCGGGCGCGGGGACGGCACCGTCTACCGCGCCGCCGATCCCGAAGAGCTCGGTGACGCATTTCAGGCCAATCAACGCGACACCGCGGCTCACTTCGTCTGGATCCAGGTCTACCGCGCGGGCCCGGTCACGCTGGAGTGGCTCATCCGGGAGACGAGGCTGGAGTCGGAGGTGCTGGAGCGGGCCCTGGGCGATCTCGTCGACGACGGCCGGGTAGAGCGCCACGACGTCGCAGAGGCCACGACCTGGCGTTGCCCCACCTGCGTTCTCCCGACCGGGACCACCGTGGGTTGGGAGGCCGCGCTCTTCGACCACTTCCAAGCGGTCGTCAGCGCGATGTGCCTCAAGCTCGGCGCTGGCCAGGCCCGCAGTCTACCCAGCGATCTCGTCGGCGGCAGCACGTGGTCCTTCGACGTCTGGGAAGGCCACCCCCACCGCGAGGAGGTCACCGGGCTCCTCCGAGAGCTCCGCGACCGCGTCTCGAAGCTCCGCACGGAGGTGACCCTCTTCAACGATCACCACGGTCGCCCCGACACCGCCCAACAGGTGACCGTCTACCTCGGCCAGGCCGTCACCGGCCTCGACGCCACCCCCTCCATCGGGAAAGGCGACGCCGACACGTCAGAGCCACTTGACCGCGATCGCGCCGGCTGATAAAAGCCGCTTCCCACTGAGCGGGAGTAACTCAGTGGTAGAGTGCAACCTTGCCAAGGTTGAAGTCGCGAGTTCAAATCTCGTCTCCCGCTCCCCGAAAGCCCCTGAGAGATCAGGGGCTTTCTTCTTTTCTGGCTCCAGATGCCCGGTGGGAGTGGCCCCGACTCGGAGCGGTTCCCACCGGGAGGTCCCACCAGGCTCTCGACCTCCTGCGTCAATCGCCGCAGCCGCTCCACGAGTTCGTGCTTCGCGCTCGGATGCACGCCCGCATAACGGCTGGTCATCCGCCTGCTGGTGTGCCCCATCTCCGATGGCAGCACGAGTTCGTTGACTCCGGCTTCAACCAGCAGCGTGTTGAACGTGCGGCGCAGGGCCTGCGGCGTCACCCGAGTCTGGATGTCCGCCTCTTGCGTCGCGTCGCGCGATGGCAGCAAGTTTCACGTCGGGGTCCCCCCGGCTGGACCTACTGTTGGCCGCGGAAGTATCCGACTACGACGACATCGCCACGCGCCGTAGCGCGCCGTTGAGACGCAAAATAGTCCGCAGCCATCGCGGCGACCATTGGTGCTCGGTCTAGCACGACACCGGCGAAGGCCGCCCGGTCGCCGGCCAAGATGTCGCGTGTAGCGCCTGTTGTGACAAAGTAGACAACCTCTCGACACGCGTGGCCCACGCACATGAGGCCTGAGTACCGGCCACCGTCTCGCACGATGTCCAACACGAGTCCGCGAGCCAGAATCGCCTTGCCAATCTCCCCGTTCAGGTCTTTCATCGCGCGCCGGACCGAAGTGCGCTCCAAGCGGGAGATACCGTCGTAGTAGAGGGCCCGCTCCCTGAGGCGCTGCGCGACGTTCATGGCCCACGAGGTCTTGATCCCAGTGCCCGATTCGATTTCCGGCCTGACACTACGGATGTCCACTACCGTATTGAGCGCTACGGGACCTTCGTTCTTGGCAACGACGACGGTTGGCTTCGGCGGCTCCTCAGTAGCATCCGGCCGCGGCGCGGGGCTCGGTGCCATATCCTGCGGTGATGCGTCGGGCAGACCCGCCGTATCCGGTACGCCAACGAGGATAGAGGTCGGCTCCGAGGAAACGGCGCGAGAGCCGCCTGGAGCCGTCGCGGTACCGAGCGAGCTCACGGTCTCGGGCGCGAACAGGCTGATTTGCGACGTGGCAGCGATGACCACCCCTCCGACCATCGCCAGCAGCGGCCACGTAAGATGGGGGCGCGACTTCCTCGGCAGCGCTGCGACGACGGAATCGACGATGCGGGGCGGGGCGGGCGGCGCGCTCCACGCGTCTCGGAGCATGTCGTCGATGTCGTGGTGACTCATGATGGCCTTCCCGTCAGTAGCTCACGTAGATGCCGACGGGCGCGGGACAACCGCGACTTGACGGTGCCTTGCTCAACCCCGAGGGCTTCTGCGATGTCGCAGTAGTCAAGGCCGTGGAAGACGCGGAGCACGATCACGGCTTGATGATCCGGGGAGAGGCTGCCGATGGCTCGCTCGACGCGAACCGCGGCGTCGCGCGCCTCAGTCAGCTCGGCCGGCGAGGGCTGTGGTGACGGACGTGCCTCTTCGCCGCGCGCGGCGAGCGCTCGCCGTCTGTGCTTCTGGCGGCGAATCGAGTCGAGGGCCAGGCGCGTAGCGATTGTGAGCAGCCAGGTCGAGACCTTTGCCGTCGGCCGATAACCAGCGAGCGCGGCGAATGCCCGCACGAAGGTCTCCTGAGTCAGATCCTCCGCGTCAGCGACCAAGCCGCGAGGGCAGAGCATGCGCCACAGCAAGGCATAGACTCGATCCTGGTAGAGCGCTACGAAGCGACGCTCCGCATCCGGGACCCCACTCGCTGCGGCGCTCAACTCGGCACCATTGACCTCAAGGGCGGCCTCGGCGCTGTACATCGGTATCACTCGGGCAGTGTGCGTCATGTAGCCGGACCAGCTGTTGCTCTCGTGTGCTTAAACGAAGAAATCAGCGAACGGTTCCCTGGCGGATCAGGTCGAGGAGGCCGCAACGCACGTGGAGTGGGAGCGCAGACCGACCGAGGCCGAGGCCGAAGCGTCGAATTCTACGTTATCTGCCCGGCGAAACGGCTCATTGTCCCGCTTCCGGGCGCAGCGTCTCGGCGCCGAGCCCGAGCTGACGGCCAGTGCCCGCGTAGCTCCGCCAGCGGGGCAGGAGACAATCGGCCGAGATGTTGAGGCGGTACGCGAAAGGGGAGCGCGTTTCATTGGCGGGGATCTCCATGGTGCGGTCCTGGTCGATGCTGACCTCCCGGTGGACGCGGACCTCCGGCGCGGACGTCCAACGCGCGGCTCTCGATCCCCTGAATCCCGACCGTCTCACGGGCCCATCCACGTGGGGCTGTGGCCGCGAAGCACTGTTGGGCGCTGACTTCCGACACGTGAGAGCCGGGTCCGCGCCCTCCCGAGGCGGAGATCATGGGCGGTTCCGGTTCCCACCAAGAGGTCCCACCAGCGTTCCCACCAAGACCCGTCAGCACGCGCCGTCGCCCAACGCCGGGCAACGTCTAAGGTCTTGATTTTCCTCGAATCACCGCGACCTCAGTGCAACCTTGCCAAGGTTGAAGTCGCGAGTTCAAATCTCGTCTCCCGCTCCCCGAAAGCCCCTGAGAGATCGGGGGCTTTTCTATTTCATCAGCGGCCCGCTCGACGAGCGGTGAAGCAGGGCCGCCAATGCCCTGTCGCGGCTCGCGTTCCAGATCTCGGGTCCCGCCTTCGATTCAGCGGGACGCAGAGCGTCAATCAACCCGAGCTCCAATCTCACGGTGGGGCCCTTTGACGATCTGACCGAGCATCTGGTCTTTCGTTGGTCGCCACCTGACGCGGATATTCCGCACGCGCTGGATTCGCGAGCTGCGGGAGGACAGTCTACTTTCTTGTTTCGTCGACGCTCGGCTCGAGCCCGCTGGCTGAGGCCGGCCGCGCCGCGAACCGTGGCGGCTCAGGGGCGGCCCTGTTGGCGGCGCAGCTCGATTCGAGCGCCCTCGACGGCGGCGACGGCGTCTTGGCGGCGGGCCTCCCATTCCAGCAGCGCTTCCCGGAGCTCGAGGGCCTCGTCCGCGGCGGCGCTGGCCGCCTCTGCCCGTTGCGCGACCGAGCGCGCCGCGTCGAGCTGGGCGGACTCGCCGTCGATGGCCGAGAGCTCATCTGTGGCGGCCTCGAGGGCGGCTCGGGCGCGCGCGACACCGCGGATAACTCGGTCGCGTACCTCCTGGGCGTCGGCGATCCTGGCGTGGACGCGCGCGGACTCGACGTCGGCCGGGGAGTCGCCGGGCAGCGGGATGGGCGCGCCGACGTAGAAGAGCAGGCGGTCAGGGGCGCCTATGCGCTGGTCCCAAGCGAGCTGCAGGAAGGGCCAGGGCCACGCCTCTCGGGTGCGGGCGTAGCCGCGGGCGTGGCTGCGGTTGGCCTCGGCTCGGGCGGCGATGACGGCGGGGTGGGCGTCGGCCGTCGTTGGACTGAGCTCGGGGTCGCAGGGGGTGTCGTCGGGGCGCGTCCCGGTCCACGCCGCGGCCCGCGCGAGCGCTCCTTCTAGCTGCGCCTCGGCGCCGGCGACGGCGGCCTTCGCCGCGGCGTGGGCGAGCTCGGCACGGGTGCGTCGGACGGCGGTCGTAGTTCCGGCGCTCAACCTCCTTTCCGCTGCGCGCAGGCGCGCGTGCGTGTGCGCGAGGCGGCGCTGGGCGAGCGTGAGGGCGGCGCGGGCCGAGCGCGCCGCGAGGAAGTCGCGGCGCACCCGCGCTGCCAGCTCCGCGTCGACGAGGACCTCGTCGGACTCAGTCAGCCTTCGCTGGGCCCGCGCGGCGGAGCGGCGAGCGCCGCTCGTGCCCAGGGCTGGCAGGCCCCAGCGTACGCCGACCCGCCGGGAGCCGCCCGGGCTGTTGGCGTCGTCCCGTAGCCGAATCTCCAGGGACGCGGTGCCTTCATCTCGGGCGAGCTCGGCCTGAGCCAGGCCGAGCCGGGCCGCGACGTAGCGCCTCCGGCGCTCGAGCGTCGCGCCCACGGCCTGCTCGCAGGATTGGGGGGGGCCGTCGCGCAGGGCGGGGGCCGGCGCAGCGAGCGGGAGGAGCGTCTGGGGCGGTTGGTAGCAGCCGGCGCAGGCGAGCCCGGTCAGGACGAGGCGGATCACGGATCGGTAGCGAGCCTCGTGTAGCGCGGGGCGTCGTCGCCTCGGTCGAAGAAGACGACCAGCGCCCCCTTGGGGGCTCGGCCGAGGGCCTCGGGCTTCAGGCCGTCCCAAGTGGCGAGCCGCTCCGGCTGGGCGTGGGGCTTGGACAGGTCGAGGCGCCAGGCGGCGCCGGCGTCGGGCCCGTCGGCCAGGGTCGAGAGCAGGTAGAGCGTCTCGCCCTCGGCGAGGAGGTCGGAGACGCCGCCCATCGCGCCGGACCGACCGGTGGGCAGGTCGAGCCCGCGGAATGGCCGCACCTCGGCACCGCCCGACACCAGCCCGGGGCCGTCGAAGAGCGCGTCGGGCCTCGTCAGATGCCAGAGGGCCGCACGCCCGCGGCGGTTGGTCGGCGCCTTGAGGCCGATCAGGAGACCCCCGTCGTGCCAGGTCATCCCTTCGATGTCGAGGGACGCGCCGACGCCCAACCGCTGGAGCTTCTCGGTGTCCAGGGCGGCGACGAGGGCGCTGTAGAGCTCGATCTGGCCGGTGACCTTCAGGCGGGGACCGTCGAGACGCGCGCGGATGAACCGCTGGCGCTTCCGCGGACGCTTGCCCTTGCGACTCTGACTCTGGCTGCACAGGAGGTAGAGCGATCCGTCGGGCCCCAGCGCGACGGCCTCGAGGTCGGAGATGGAGCCGGCGCCGTCGATCACCAGCGGCGCGGCGTCGAACTGCCCGTCCGCCGTCGCCGTCAGCGCCCACGGGACGTGCTCGTTGCGGTCTTCGATGCCGGTGTCGTCGCTCACTACGAGGAAGCGCCCACGCTCCGGGAGCCACACCGCGCCGCTGGGCTCGACGCGCGTGAGGGCGGCGAGCTCTGGAGGAACCGACGCGGGCAGCGTGCCGTCCATCAGCGCTGGCGCGGCGACGGCGGCGCCCTTCAGCGCGACCACGGTGGCGGCCTCGCCGGGGAGGAGCTGCGCGTTTCGAGCCAGCCGAATGTGCACCGCCCGGCCAAAGACAGGGGTCGTGGGGCGCGGCCAGAACCTGGGGGGTAGCTCCACGATCCCCGGCCCGAGCCGCTCTACGACCCCCTGGGCGGTGGCGGTCACCGAGCGGTCGCGGGCGCGGGCCTCGATCGGCGCCCCCGGCTTCAAGCGGCGGGCCGCCCCCTCGGGCATGTAGGCCACCAGGCGTCCGGCGCGGCTGGCGACGATCTCGAGGACCGGGTCGCTGGCCCCGACGGCGTCGCCTGCTCCGTGGAGGATTCGCGTCACGTGACCGTCGACGGGGGCCACCAGAACCCTGCGGGCGCGTCGAGCCAGCAGCTCGTCGATGCGGCGAGCCTGGGTTTCCGCGCGCGCTCGCACGGGGCGAACGCGGACCGCGAGATCGGCGTCGCCGATGGCGTCGAGCGCCTCACCCATGCGCTGCGCGATCTGTCGGTAGGCGTCGAGGGCCTTGGGGGCGTGGCGGGCCTCGCGTGAGAGTCGCTCCTGTCGCGCGCGCAGGTCGCTGAGGCGGTCGAGCTCGGCGAGGCCGCTGTTGACGACGCCGTCGAGGCGTTTCAGCTCGCTGCCGAGCGTCTTCAGCTCGGCGCGGCGTGCGGCGTTGCGCGTGTGTTGGGTCGCGACCTCGGCGCGCGCCGACGCGAGCCGACCCTGGAGCTCGATCCGCCGCTCCCGCGTGGTCCGAGCGAAGGCGTCGGTCTCGGCGTCCGTCTCTGCGAGGCGCTCCTCGAGGCGCCCGCGGGCCACGACCAACTCGGCGTCGAGGTCGCTGGTGTCGAGGGAGGCCACGGACTGACCGGCCGCGACCGGGTCGCCGGAACGTACGAAGACGGCGCGGAGTCGGGCGGCCTCGAGGGAGCCGACCAAGTGACGCTCGATCTCGACCTGGGCCGGCAGCGCATCTCTGCCCTCGGTCTGCACCCACAAGGCGAGGGCGGCGGTCGCCGCGGCGACCCACACCGCGAGGCTGGCCCATCGTCGGAGGTGGTACGTCATAGCTCGGTGTGCGCGTCCTGGAGCATCAAGCTGAGGCCCCCGATGCCGTTGAGGCCGCCGAGGGATCGGACGAGGTGGTCCTGGGCGTCGGGGTTGCGGAGCTTGATCTGGTAGGCGTACTCGAGGGTGTCGCCCTGGGCGAGATCCCGCAGGGCGACCAGCACGAAGCTACGGCAGTGGGGGGAGAGCGCGGCGCGGATCTCGTCTCCCCCCGGCCCCTCGCGCGGCAGCCAGAAGCGGAGCATCCCGTCGAAGCGCTGGCGCCGCCCGAAGGGGGTCCAGTCGACGGCGTAGCAGGCGGCGCAGAAGACGATTGTCCCGGTGAGCGCGACGCCGTAGGCCTGGACGCCGGACGCGACGCCGAGGGCGAGGGCGGCGAAGACGAAGATCATGTCGCGGGCGTCACGCACATTGGTTCGGAAGCGGACCAGCGCCATGGTGCCGAGGATGCCCAGGCCACGGGCGAGGTTGTCGCCGATGGCCAGCATCAGGATGGACGCGACGAGCGAGCCGAGCACCAGCGCCTGCACGAAGCTGCGGCTGTAGGAGAGGCCCTCGTAGGTGTGCTCGTAGGTGGCGGCGAGGACTCGGCCGAGCACGAAGGCCAACAACATGCATAGAAGCGCGTTTTGCCAACCGCTGGCCGTGAGCCCGGTGGAGAACAACGCGTTGACGTCGATCACGGCGCGCACCGGAGTCGGCGGGAGGGGTAGAGGTCCGGCGTCGAGAAGCCGCGCGGCTCGACGGACTCGAGGGCGGAGGCGTACTTGGAGAAGCCCGCGCGCCGGAGGTCGAAGCGTCGCACGAGGTCGGTCATCCAGTAGGGGACCGCCGTGGTGCACTTGAGCTCCAACACCACGCCCGACTCATTGAGCGCGTAGCGAGTCGGGTCGTCGCAGGGGCGCCAGGCCGCTTGGTTGTCATCGATGGGCAGCGTCCAGCCGACCGGAGGCGCCGCGTTGAGACGGAAGTCGAAGGTGACCCGCCCGTAGTCCTCGATGGTGGTCACCCACGCCTCGCGCTCGTAGCGCACGACGGCGACGGGCTCGGCCTGGAGCCGCAGACACCGGCCGACGAAGTCCTCGAGCTTGCGGCGCTCTCCGGGGGGCAGGTCGAGCTTGTCGACGGCCCGCAGATCGTGGAGCGCGGCGGGCCAGGCCTCGAAGGGCAGCCCCAAACGCGTCTTCCTCACGACGTCCTTCTGGCGGTGCTTGACCTCCAAGAAGGCCGGTCCGTGGTCGTAGCGGCGGACCCGGAGCTTGAAGCGGTGGGGGACCCGGTTGCGCGTCTCGAAGTAGAGGCGTCGGCTCGGCGTGTCGAGATAGAGGCTCGAGATCCGGTAGCGGCCGGTGCGCGCGGCGGGGTCGAGCTCGCACACGCCCTTCACCGCCTCGCGGATCGGCGCGACGAGGTGACGCGGGATGCGGTACTTCATCTCGTACCGCTCGATGGTCGCCGTGGCTTGGTGCATTCCCGTTACGGTACTACGCGCGCGTACATGTGCGCCACGTAAGGTGCTGCAAGGCTGGGGCCAGGGTTCTTTGCGCTGCGTCCGTGAACGCGTACAACTGAGGGTATGAACATGAGCCGAGCGGCGACTGAGCGGAGAACATGAGCCGAGCGGCGACTGAGCGGAGAACATGAGCCCCAGGCGCAGCCGCCGCGATGCCGGCACGTACCTCTTCGTCCGCGAGGGCGGGAAGCGCGGCGCCCGGTCGACCCCGCCGCCGAGGCCGGCGCACGATCCGGTGCGGGCGCAGCTCGCCTCCGACTCCCTGCTCATGCCCCTCGAGGCCACAGACGGCGCGCGGCTCAGGTATCTGAGACCACGCCTTCGCCCGGAGGCCCTCGATCCGCACTTGGCGTTCTTCCTCGATCCAAACGCGCCGGTGGCCGACGAGTACCGCGAGGCCGCCCAGCGGTTGCTCGCGGAGGACGAAGAGGTGCGTCGCGTCCTGGTGACCTCCCCGCGTGCGGGGTCGGGCAAGACGCTCACCGCCTTGAACCTGGCGAGCGCGATGGCCGAACAGCACCGCGTCACGCTGGTGGATCTCCACCTCGAACGGCCGGGGCTCGTCGCGGCGCTCGGCCACTCGCCAGAGCTTGGAACAGCCGAGCTCGCCCACCGCCGCCGGCGCGACCACCGATCCCCGCTGGACCTCATGCTGCTGGCCGACCGGCTCGCCGTGCTGCCGCTGTTGGAGCCCGTCCGTGGCGACGATGCCGTCGCGCTGCTCGAGATGCCCGAGCTCGCGCGGGCGCTGGAGGAGGTCGCCTACGGGGCCGACATCGTGGTCTACGACGGGCCGCCCGTGCTGGAAGGGGCGGGGCTCGAAGGGCTCTGGCCGCTGGTGGACGCGGTGGTGCTGGTGGTGCGCCCATCGGAGCTCGGCTCGGGGGCCTACGAGCGCGCGCTGGGGGCCCTGGAGGGGCGTCCGGTGCTGGGCACCGTCGTGAATGGGGCGCCCGACCCGCCGCGCCCAGGTCGCTGAGGCAAAAAGGCCGTCGTAAAAAGGCTTTACGCCGAGCTGACCTTCCCCTATGGTCCCGCTCCACTCCGCGGGCTCCCCAGCCTGCGGCCTCGCCCGTACGGGGGAGTGAAATCCAAGTATTCAGGGGGACAATCAATCAATGGACTACCGGAGCGTCGACATTCAAGACCTCCGCAATCGGACGACCGCGCCAGAGGATGATGGCGCGATCGCGAAGGGTGGCGAGTCATTCGCCGAGCTCTTCGAGTCGTTCGAGGCGAACCAGAACTTCCGCATCGGTGACATCGTCACCGGGCGGGTCATCTCAATCACCAAGGACTATGTGGTCGTCGACATCGGCTACAAGTCCGAGGGCCAGATCCCGATCGCGGAGTTCCGCGATGCAGCGGGTGGCGTCACCATCGGTGAGGGAGACTCGGTCGAGGTCTACGTCGACCAGGCCGACGAGGACGACGACGCGCTCGTCGAGCTCTCGAAGGACAAAGCCGAGAAGCTGCGCATCTGGGACCAGATCAGCGTGGCCTGTGAGAACGACGAGCTGGTCCGGGGGCGCATCATCATGCGCGTCAAGGGCGGCTTGTCGGTCGACATCGGCGTCAAGGCCTTCTTGCCCGGCAGCCAGGTCGACATCCGCCCGATCAGGAACCTCGAGAAGTTCCTGTCGGAGGAGTTCGACTTCAAGGTCATCAAGTTCAACAAGCGTCGGGGCAACATCGTGTTGTCACGCCGGGTGCTCCTCGAGAAGGAGCGCGCGTCGCTGAAGTCGAAGACGCTGGAGCAGCTCGAAGAGGGCGCGGTCATGAAGGGCACGGTGAAGAACATCACCGAATACGGCGCCTTCGTGGACCTCGGCGGCATCGACGGCCTGTTGCACATCACCGACATGTCCTGGGGCCGGGTCAACCACCCGTCCGAGATGGTGCAGGTCGGTGACGAGATCGACGTCAAGGTGTTGAAGTTCAACTCCGAGACCGAGCGCGTCTCGCTGGGCCTGAAGCAGATCTCCGAGGATCCCTGGATCCACGCCGAGGAGAAGTACCACGTGGGCGACCGCGTGATCGGCAAGGTGGTCAGCCTCACCGACTACGGCGCCTTCGTCGAGCTCGAGGAGGGCATCGAGGGGCTGATTCACATCAGCGAGATGTCGTGGACGCGCCGGGTGAAGCACCCTTCGAAGATGGTCGCCATCGGCGACAACGTCGAGACGATCGTCCTCGACATCGATTCGAAGAACAAGCGCATCAGCCTCGGGATGAAGCAGATCGAGCCGAACCCGTGGACACTGCTCCACGAGCGCTACCCGGTGGGCACGCGCATCCTCGGCAAGATCCGCAACATCACCGACTTCGGCATCTTCATCGGCATCGAGGAGGGCATCGACGGCCTGGTCCACATCAGCGACCTGTCGTGGACCCACAAGGTCAAGCACCCCTCCGAGCTGTTCAAGAAGGGCGATGAGGTCGAGGCGGTCGTACTCAACATCGACGTCGAGAACGAGCGCTTCAGCCTGGGTATCAAGCAGCTCACGCCGGACGCGTGGGAGTACGAGATTCCGAACAAGTACACGATTGGTCGTGTCGTTCGGGGTCGGATCACCAAGATCCACGACTTTGGCGCCTTCATGGAGCTGGAGCCGGGGGTCGAGGGCTTGATCCACGTCAGCGAGATGTCCACCTCGAGGGTCAACAGCCCCGCGGACGTGGTCTCCGAGGAGCAGGAGGTGCTCGCCGAGATCATCTCGGTCGACCGCGAGGAGCGGAAGATCGGGCTCTCGCTGAAGCACGTGAGCGACGGCGATACGCCCGATGTGCGCAGCTACCTCGAGAAGCAGGGGAACAGCACGGCGACGATGGGCGACGTCTTCGGCGCCCAGCTCGGCGGTCTCAACAAGTCGGAAGACGAAGAGTAGACCACCGTGACCAAGAGCGAGCTGATCGCCGCGGTCGCGGCGTCGGCCCCCTCGTGGAGCCGGCGCCAGGCCGAGTCCGCGGTCAACACGATCTTCGGCGCGCTCTCTGATGCCCTTGTGGCGGGGGATCGCGTCGAGATTCGCGGCTTGGGCTCCTTTCGAGTGAAGGAGCGCCAGCCGCGGGCCGGTCGCAACCCGCGTACCGGCCAGTCGGTCTCGATCCCCGCGCGCAAGGTGCCGACGTTCACCGTCGGGAAGATCCTCCGCGGTCGCGTAGACGCGTAGACCCCTCGGTGACCCCCGCCGAGCTGCTGCAGACCTACGGAATGACGCCGGCCATCCTGGTCGGCTTCTCGTTGATCATTTTGTCAGCGCTGGTGGTCACCCTGGTCGGGCGGCGTCGCCGGCCACAGAGGGCGCCCGTGCCCACGGGGGCGGGGGCGGCGCTGGCGTTCGCGCTGGAGGGTCACCACGACCGGGCGACGGAGGTGCTCGAGGCCCTGGTGCGCGCCGGCGGTGCCGGTCGAGCGGACGCCGTGGTGGGTCTGGTGGCGGTGCTCCGCGCCCAGGGGGCGCATGAGCGCGCGACGAACCTGGTCTCGGCGCTCGCGGATCGCGGGGGCGCCGATTGGATCGACGCGGTGCAAGTCCGCCTGGCCCTCGACCGCGGTCGCGTCGCTCGGGCGGCCGAGCTCGCCGGACGCCCGGGGGTCCCGGTCGACCTGGCGGTGGCCGCCCTCGCTCGGGCGGGCCGGTTCGGAGACGCGCTCGCGATGTACGAGTCGCGCGTCCCCAAGAAGGCGCGGTCGTCCGAGGTCTCCGCGACGCTGCTGTCGGGCATGGCGGCGACAGCCTCCAGGGGTGGTGAGCAGCGGACCGCGCGCAAGCTCCTCAAGCGGGCGCTTTCGGCATCGTCCGACGCCCTCGCGGTGGCTGCGGTGGGGCGGGTCTTGCATCAGAAGGCGGCCGAGCGGGACCGATTGGAGGCCCTATTGGAAGAACGAACAGGGCTGTCGAAACCCTCCGCCCTCTCGAGCATCAGAAGCGAGGCCACTTTGGAGGAGGCGGCGACACCGGCCATGCGAGAGCGGGCGTTGGCGAGCCTGCGGGAGCATCTCGACGGGCACCCCGCGGACTGGGAGGCGCGCCGAGTCTACGGCGAGTGGATGTTGGCGCACGGTGAGCCCGCCGACTGGAGGTCAGAGCTCGCCGAGGTGCTTTCGGTATTGCCGGAAGGTGCCGATGAAGAGGAAGGAGTCGCGACGTGTCGCCGCTGCGGTCACTACGCCGACGAGGCGTTCTTCGTGTGCCCTCGATGCGACGCGTGCGGCAGCCTCGAGACGCGTTCGCGGGCCTCGGATATGGGCGGGCACGCCCGTCCATCGGAGAAGGGTGCGACGTTAGCCGGCCTGACGGCCGAAATGAGTGGTGGTGATGGGGATTTGCTGAGTTGACACCCATTTTTTCCCAGTGCTATTTTTTGGGGAGATTGCCCATGAACCGGCCGATAGAACGGGCGACGGGTCCCGAGGAGTGACGGCGACTACCTGATGCCGAACCGAACGTTTCACCTTCGTTGCTCCTTCTGCGGGAAGGAGGCGATCGAGGTCAGAAAGCTGATCACCGGGCCGCAGGTGCACATCTGCGACGAGTGCGTCGCGCTGTGCAACGAGATCCTGGCGCAAGACGGCAATGGCGACGTCGCCGATGGGCCCGAGCGCAAGGAGCTCAAGCCGAAGGACATCAAGGCGTTTCTCGACGAGCATATCGTCGGGCAGCCCATCGCGAAAAAGTCCATCTCGGTCGCCGTCTACAACCATTACAAGCGGATCAACGCTTCTCCCGACGAGGAGATTCAGCTCTTCAAGGGCAACATCTTGATGGCGGGCCCGACCGGCTGTGGCAAGACGGCCATCGCCCAGGCGCTCGCCAAGTTGCTCAAGGTGCCGTTCGTGGTCACCGACGCCACCTGCCTGACCGAGGCGGGCTACGTCGGTGAGGACGTCGAGGCCATCGTCAAGTCCCTGTGGATCGCCGCCGACCGCGACGTCGACAAGGCCTCGCGGGGGATCGTCGTCATCGACGAGATTGACAAGATCGCGCGCCGCGGCGAGGGGGCATCGAGCACCCGCGATGTCGGCGGCGAGGGCGTCCAGCAGGCGTTGTTGAAGATGATCGAGAGCGACAAGGTGACGATCTACCCGGACGGGGCGCGCACGCGTCCCCAAAAGGAGCTGATCCAGATCGACACCACCAACGTCCTGTTCATCCTCTGCGGGGCCTTCGTCGGCCTCGAGAAGGTGATACAGCGGCGTCGCTCGCCCGGCGCGATCGGCTTCGGCAACGACACGATCAGCCGCAACGAGGATGACTACAACGCGCTCATCCGCGAGGTCACGTCCGAGGACTTCATCAAGTACGGACTGATCCCTGAGTTCATGGGCCGGCTCCCCGTCATCGTCCCCTTCGAGCGGCTCGATGAAGAGGCGCTCTACCAGATCCTCTGGCAGCCCAAGAACTCGCTGGTCAAGCAGTACAAGAAGCTCTTTGACTTCGAGAAGGTGAACCTCCAGTTCACCCCCGAGGCCATGCGCGCCATCGTCGAGGAGGCCGTCGTCCGCAAGTCCGGGGCCCGCGGGCTGCGCGCGATCCTCGAGGAGATCATGCTCGACATCATGTACGAGCTGCCGGACCTCGACGACGCACGCGAGTGCATCATCACGGAGGGCGTCGTCTCCAACGGCGAGCGTCCCGAGATCGTCCTGGCCAAGAAGAGCGCCTGACGTCGGTCCTGTTCTGAGCGACCAAGCGAGGTGCGTGCCCGCCGGCCGATCTCTGCCCCGTCTCAGGCCGACGTCGTAGCCCCGCGCGGAGCGCTCCTCAGAGCGGCTGGCTGACGGAGAGCGAGTAGTTCGTGCGGTGGTTGATGTTCGACTGCGTGTCGAAGACCGGCACGAAGATCTCCTTGTTATCCGTGGTGTAGACGATCCCAGCGGTGCTCATGCCGAGGCGCACGGAGGTGCCCGTAGGGAAGGCGTAGCCTGTGCTGAACGAGGTGCCGTGGCTGCCGAGACCCATCTGGAGACCGGTCTGGGCCGGCACCGCGTCAGTCGTGAACTCGTCGTCCTTGCCCAGCGTCGAGCTGAAGCCGTTGGTCCAGAAGTAGCTGGCGTTGACGGACCACTCTCCGATGATCTTGTAGCCCAGGCCGAAGTTGGTCTCGATGCTGTGGAGCGTGTGGGGCGTGCCGAGGTCCTGGCCGGCGACCTTGATCAGGTCGCTGAACCGTGCTTCGTCGGGGATCTGCGCCGTCGACTCGTCGTGCAGGTTGAAGGCGTGGGAGAACCCGGCGTTCACGCTGAGGTCCCACTTGGACCACGACAGGCCGATGTTCTCGCCCACCGAGAAGATGAGGCCGACGGCGTTGGCCGCGCGGCTGGTGGGGAGCGAAGCGCTGACGCCCGCCGTGAACTGGATGTCGAGGACCGGGATCTTGTAGCCGGCCCAGCCAGCCCCTAGTCCGACGTTCGTCAGCTCGGTGCGACGTAGCGTGCTGGTAGAGGCGGCGCCGCTGGAGGAGACGACGGTCTGCTTGTTGGCGCCCAGGTTCGCCGTCAAGGAGAGGTCGTCGATCGGGCTGTAGCTGAGCCCAGCACCAAAGGTGAGGACTTGGCTACCGAAGGACACGTCGTCGCCCTCGGCACCTACGAGCTGCGAGGCGGCGACGCGGTAGCCGACGTTGGCCGAGCCGCTGACCGGGAACTTCTCGCCCTCGTCCTCTTCGGACTCGGCCTCCGCCTCGGCGGAGGCGTCGGCGTCCGTGGCCGGCTCGTTGGTTTCTTCAGCGGCGAACGCGGCGCCTGCGAACAGCAGGAAGAGCGATGCCAAAGTGATGACGTGCTTCAATCGAGACTCCCCCGGAGCGACTTCGTTGCCACCCCGTACGCAACCTGACGGACGCCCCAACCAAGCTAGAAACGTGCCAGCATGGCGGCGTTCCGCTTTCGCGGCACAGCGTCTTAATTCGCCGCGCGCGAGCTTGTCAAACGCAATCGCTGTCAGCTTTCTAACGGCGACCGGGTGGCGGGCCCGACAGCTCGTTGAGACGTCTGAGGGCGGCGCGGACGCGGGCGTTGAGGCTGTGGGGCGGAAACTGGCCCTCCTCGTCACGCGCGCCCGCGGGCATCCCGCAGACGAGCCGGATGACCTGATCGACGTGGCGCGCCTTCCAGATCTTGAACCGACCTTCGCGGACCGCGCTGACCACCCGCTCGGCGAGCACCAGATCGGCGTGGTTGGCCGCCGGCACGATCACCCCCTGGCGGCCCGTGAGGCCACGCTCATCGCACAGGTCGAAGAACGACTCGAGCTTCTGACTGAGCCCGCCGACCGCCTGGATGCACCCCATCTGGTCGACGGCGCCCGTCATCGCGATGCCCTGGTCGACGGGGACGCCCGTGAGGGCCGACAGCAGCGCGATGGTCTCGGCGAGGGCGGCGCTGTCTCCGTCGACCTCGTCATGGAGCTGCTCGAAGGCCACCGTCGCGCTGAGCGAGAGCACGGCGTCGGGCAGGTAGTGGGCGCGGAGGTAGGCGATCAGGATCAGCGTGCCCTTGTCATGGAGGCGCCCGGAGAGCCGCACCTCGCGCTCGACGCTGACGACCCCCTCGTGGCCCGGGGCGATGGTGGCGCTGATTCGGCACGGTTGGCCGACGACCGAGTCACCAAGGTCGAGGACCGTGAGGGCGTTGGCGATCCCCACGCGCCCGCCGTCGGTGCTGAGCTCGATCACGCCGCTCCGGATCAGGTCCCGGAGCCGCTCGCGCGACATGCTGTGACGCCGGAGCCGAGCGTCGAGGGCGCGTTCGACGTGGGCGCGACTCGTCTCGGAGGCGTCGTCGACGCTCGCGTAGTGGGCCGCCTCCCGCAGCACGTCCGTGAGATCGCTGAAGCGGGCCGAGAGGCGATCTTGCCGGCCCGCGAGGCGCACGCCGAACTCCGCGATACGCGCGAGGGCGGAGTTGGACGCCGGACGCAGCCCCTCCTCGGCGACCACCCGCCACGTGTGGCGGGCGTAGATCGCGAGGTTCTCGTCCTCGCGCGGCATGACATCGTCGAAGTCGGCCTTGAGCTTGAAGATTCGCCGGAAGTCGTCGGTGCCGAGGTAGAGGGCCCGGTAGAGCTCGTCGTCACCGACGGCGATGACCTTCACGTCGACGGGGATGGGCTGCGGCTTCAGGGCGCTCGCGGACCCCTGGCTGAAGTACTGCTCCGGCGACTGGATCTCGAGCTCGCGGGTCTTGAGGAAGCGCGACAGACACCGCCAGACGCCGCTCTCCGCGACGGCGTCGTTGGCGTTGAGCACGAGCACCCCGCCGTCGGCGCGGAGCAACGATCCACCCTTCACGTCGGTGAAGTCGACCGTCGGACGCGCCTCGTCGCTAGGCCGCTCGACGGTGCCCAACAGATTGGTGAAGGTCGGGAAGTTCTCGAACACGACCGGTGGCTCGGTGCGCGCCGCGTTGTCGAGCACGATGTTGACCCGTAGGCAGCGCAGCGGAGCGTCGTCTGTGGGCTGCTCGTCATCCTCGTTGAAGAAGTCGACGTTGTCGGCGACCCAATCGGCGACGCTGTCGAGCCACTCGCCCACGCCATCGTGAGGGAACCGCTCCTTGAGGTCGGAGAGGGGTTCGAGGAGCCCTTCGTGGACGGCGGTCGCCTCGATCTCGGTGACGTCCTCGTGGGCGGCGCGCGCTGCCTGGCGGAGCTGCGTGAGGATGACCCGCAGCTCCTCCTTCAGCTCGGCGTGTCGCTCGTTCGTCTCGTCGAGCTTCGGGACGCGGCCCCGCTTGCTGCGGGCGATCTCGTTGAGCTCCTCGATGTCGATCGGCTCGCGCTTGTAGATCGGCATCACGTCGATGTGCTGCGCGTCTCCGATCTGCATCTGGACCAGGGCGAAACGGAGGGATCCACAGCGCTCCTCGAAGTCGCTCAGAAGATCCCTCTCGAGCACCTCGCACTCATTGATCCTCGCGCGGCGAGCGTCCTCCACCGACTCGTCCTCGAGCCGGCGTCGAACCTGCTCCGTCAGCTCGTCGACGAAGGCCTCGAAGGCGCGGCGGAACCGTCGCCCCTCACCCGCGGGCATCGCCAAGAGCAGCGGCTGGTCCGGGTCGTCGAAGTTCTGGACGTAGGCATAGTCGCGCAGCGGCCCGCGTCGGCGGGCGCCGCCGCGCAGCAGCGAGCGCACCGTCGACATCTTCCCGGTCCCGCTGGGGCCGCACACGAAGATGTTGTAGCCAGGGGCGTCCATCTCGAGGCCGAGCTCGAGGGCCTCGATTGCGCCCGGTTGTCCGATGAGCGCGGCGGTGCTCTCGGTCGAGGGGCTGATGGTGGCGAAGATGTCGGGGTCGCAGCGCCAACGGAGGTCGTCGGCGGGGACCGCCTCGGCGGGCGGATGTTCTGGCACGGATGCCTCGCGGCCGGCGGGGATAAGCGGCCCTTCTATTTCAATCACCGCGCCAATACAAACGCGGCCCGATCTCGAACGCGGCCCCGAACGGAAGCGGCCTACTTGCCCAAGGCTGCGAAGGCGTCTGCTGCGGTGGTCTCGGGCCGCAGCGGGTGGGTGTCGACCGCGCTGAAGTAGATGGCGCGACCGCCGACGAGCAGGATCACGCCGTGGGTACGGTTCCCCTCGCGCTCCGACGCGATGGTGAGCACCTCCGCCGCCGACACCGTCGCCGGCAGCAACGTGGTCTCGTCGGGGAAATCGAAGCTGTAGCGCGGCGTCTCTGCCATCGCTGGGGTGCCCGCGATGCCCAGGAGCACGAAGCAGGTGACGAGGGCGACGAGGGGGTGGGGCATCGAGGACTCCGGTGCAAATAAAGGAAGATGGAGAGGCTGGCTTGGGTTCGGCTCGAGCTGCTCAGACTTCGAGGCCCGGGTCTCGTTCTACCCACCGCTTGGGTCGGGTGGGGTCGCCGGGCGTTGTTGTCGGTGTGGTCTGCGCCCGCACCATCGCTCGGTCCGCGTGAGCGTGCCCGTTCACCGCGGCGTCTCGATCGACGTCCCGGAGGGGGACGCCCTCACGACGTTGCTCGACCGGGCCGACGAGACCGGCGCGGCGCGACGCCTGTTGGCCGGGCTCAGCGGCGCGGCGCGCGACGGCATGTTGAAGCTCTTCGCGAGGCTCTATCAGACGGGCGTGGAGGACGGCATCGACCGGAGCATGGAGCTGCGCGGGACGATGCCGGCCCCTCCATCCGTGCCCTCGACGGGCCCCGCCTCCGCGGCGCCACCCGCCGGTCAGATGCGCTCGCCGGTGCAAGCGGTCGTCGAGCGCTACCGCAGCTCGGAGCTGACGCTGCCATCACCCCCGGACGTCGCGATGCGCCTCAATCGCATCGTCGAGGAAGCCGACTTCGAGATCGCCTCGGTGGTCGAGCTGGTCCGCAGCGAGCCGACGCTCACCGCGAAGGTCATGGGACTCGCGAGCTCACCCGCATACTCCTTGAGCGGCAAGACGCCGCGGTCGCTGAACGACGCGGTCATGCGCGTCGGCTCCCGGGATCTCACGAAGTTCTTGATGGCGCTGTGCAACCGCCGGGTCTTCGCGGCGCGCGGCGAGTGGTCCGCCGAGGCTCTGCGCGACCTCTGGCACCACAGCCTGGCCACCGCGATCCTCAGCGAGTTGCTCGCCGACGATGTGCCGGGCCTCGTTCCGGCACAGCTCTTCCTGCACGGACTCCTGCACGACATTGGCCGCGCGGTGCTGGTCCAGATCTTCGATGAGATGTCCGCTGATCCAGAGTACGAGGGGGCCTTTGGAGCGGAGGAGATCGCGCGCACGATCGATGGGCTGCACGGGCAGTTCGGGTCGGCGTTGCTTCAGAAGTGGCGCTTCGCGGACTCCTTCACCGAAGTGGCCATGTTCCACCACACGCCGCAGAAGTCCTTCGCTCACCAAAACGTGGTCGCCGTGGTCGCCCTCGCGGACGTGGTCGCCGGTCGCCTCGGCTTCGGCGGTGAGGCCCATGACTTCGCCTCCGCGAACCTGGCGGATCACCCGAGCGCGCGCCATCTAGGCTTGTCGGCGGAGCAGATCGACTATGCGTCGCAGCAGATGCGACGCAGCTACGACTCGATGGTGGACGTGGCCTGATCCATGTGCACCCACACGTCTCCGTCGACGACCCGCGTGGGGTAGGTCCGAAGGCAGACGTCGGGCAGCACGGTGTGAGCCCCGTCGGCGAGGCGAAAAGCCCAGTAGTGCCAGCCGCAGACCAGGTTGCCCGCGTCGTCGACCAGGCCCAACTCGGAGAACGGCGCGCCGCGGTGCGGGCATTGGTCGGCGACCGCGTACACGCAGTCGGCGTGGCGGACCAGGGCGACGCGCACACGCGCGCCCACGTCGCCTACCTCGACCCCCACGGGCTCGTCTTCGGGGAGCCCGTCGAGCCTGGCCACGACCTTCCAGGGGGTCAAGCTCGCCGCTCGCCTCGGCTCCGAGAGACCCGGACGCCGACCGCGTAGGGGGTGCCACCGATCGGGGGGTGGAGCTTGCGCAGCGTGAGGTCGACCCGACGTACCGGGAACCCGTCGAGGATGGACGCGCAGATCGACTCCGCGAGCCGCTCGAGCAACCAGAAGCTCTGCTCGGTCCCGATTCGGACGACGGTCTCCGCCACCGCGGAGTAGTCGATGGTGTCCTCGAGCCGGTCGGTCTGCCCCGCCCGCTCCACATCGAAGGCGAGCGTCAGGTCGAGCCGAAAGCGGCAGCCGAAGCGGCGCTCGTGTTCGAGGACTCCGTGGGGCCCGACGAACTCGATGCCCTCGAGGACGATGGCGTCACTTTGCACGCGCGTGTTGTAGCACGGCGTCAGCGTCGGATGTGACCCACGGCGTGGGGCCCCGAGAGGACCACGTCTTCGGCCACGAACGAGAGCTCGACTCGCAGGGGTCGTCGAACCTTGCGCGCGACGCCGATGATGCGCGTGTCGTGCACCACCTCTCCCTCCTGCCACGCGGAGGTGGGGTAGAACCCGGCGAGCGGCGTGAACTCGACCCTTCGCACGCGCCGATCTCCGGCGTCGTACAGCTCGACGCGCAGCGACACGTCTGGGCGAGTCGGCCCCGAGGCGCGCAGCCAGGTGCTCAACTCCGGCGCGCCGCGGCCCTTGAACTGTCGAGTTCGAACCTCGCTCGCGAGCCACTCGAGGCCCGGGGCGAGGGGCGTCGACGGGCTCGGGGACGGTGGCGCGTCGCGCGAGACCGCCCGAGCACGGATTCGGGCGAACTGGGCGGCCTCGTGCCGTCGGGCTTCGGCCCGCGCGAGGCCGCCGAGGCGATCGAAGACCTCGCCGCGCGTCGAACGCAGGTCGACCCTCTCAGCGGGGTCCGTGGCGAGGTCGAAGAGCTGCTCGTGGCCGCGCTCGAGGTCCACGATCGCCTTGAACGGCCACTCGATGATGGCGACCTGCCGCGCGCGCGGGCGCTCGTCGTGGCGAATGCACTCGACGAAGACCCTCCGCTGCGGATCGCCCGGCTCGCCGAGGAGCCGACCGACGTGGCTCACAGCGCCGTGGTCCGGCCCGGGCGGTAGCCCCACCAGGTTCGCGACGGTGGGGGCCAGGTCGGCGAGGCTCACCGGCTCCGAGACCCGCGCGAGGGGCGCCCCGGGGATGTGGATGACGAGCGGGACATGCACGCTCTCATCGAAGAGCTGGCGGCCATGGAAGCGCCGGCCGTGCTCACCGAACTCCTCGCCGTGGTCGGAGGTGACGACCACGATCGTCCGGTCGGCGACGCCGGCCTCCTCGAGGGTCCCGACGAGCTGCCCGAGGTGGGCGTCGACCGCCGCGATCTCGGCGTCGTAGCGATCCAGCGCAGAGGGGCCGAAGTCGTGGTCCGCGTGGCGCAGATAGGGCTCGTGCGGCTCGAGGTAGTGGACCCAGATGCCCCAGGCTTCAGGCGACTTGGAGCGCGCGCGAATCGCCCGCTGCACGTGGCGGGTCAGCGCCGGCCCGGAGCGCTGTTTCAGCTTCGCGGCGCGGTGCCCCGAGTAGACGTCGAAGCCGCGGCCGATACCGAACCACATCCGATCCCACATCTGCCACGCGAGGTGCGCCTCGGTGTGCCAGCCCGCGGCCCGCAGGCGCTCGAAGAGCAGGTGGTTGCCCTCGTTGATCACGAGGTAGCGACCAGGACGGTCCAGGTCGAGCTCGCCGATGGGGCGGCCCGCGAACATCGATGGGACCGCGTGGCGCGTGGCGTTGGCGGTGGTGTAGGCGCGGTCGAAGACCAGGCCGTTGCGGGCGAGGCCCTCGAGCACGGGGGACGTGGGGCGGTGGTAGCCGTGGAGCGAGAGGTGGTCTGCGCGGACGGCGTCGACGAGGACGACGAGCACGTTCCAGCGCCGCGCCAACCGTGGGTCGCGTTCTGCGTGGGCCACCCGGCGAGCGGGCTCGGGCGTAGCGGGGAGCGTGTCAGCGCCGTCGCAGTCTTCGTCGACGCCGTTGCCCGGGATGTCGAAGCGGCCCGGGCCGAGGGCGGGGTCGTCGTCGTCGCAGTCGCCGCCCCCGAAGCGTCCCGAGAAGCCGTCGCCGTCGGCGTCGGTCGCTGTCCAGAGCGCGCGCAGCACACCGCGTGCGATGCCGCGACCGCCCTCGACGGCGGCTCGGGACCCCGGGGCGGCGTCGAGGCGCCAGGCGGCGGCGCCGATGAGGAGTGGCGGGAGCGCGAGGGCGAGCGGCAGCGCCGCGCGGGGGAGGCGGCGGAGTGGGAGCGCGCCGGCGAGGAGGCTGAAGACGAGGGCGGCGGGGAGCGCCGCCGGCAGGTCCTTGGCGGTGGCCGTGAGGGGTCCTGCGATCGAGAGGATCGCGAAGGCCGCGCCGGCTACGCCCCAGGGCCAACCGGCGGTGCGCGCGACGAGCGCCGCGAGCGGCCCGTGGAGGAGCAGCGCGACGAAAGCGAGACCGCCGACCACGAGGAGGGTCCACAGCGCGACGATGGGAGCCACCAGGGCCTGGTCCTTCACGGCGTCGAGGGCGAGGTCCACCCCGAGCGCTGTCAGACGGGCGCAGGGCCAGGTCGCGAGCCCGAGGAGGAAGGCCAGCGCCCAGGCGGAGGCGGGGTGCGCGCGGGCGGCGCGCATCGGGGGAGACGCCCAGCCGGCCCAGACCAGGGCGAAAGCCGCGGACAGGGCCGGCGCCATGGCCATCCACAGGCCGGGGCTGGCGAGGAGGTCACCGCCCGCGGCCCCCTCGAGGAGGCCACCCGCGAGGGCCGCGACGACCCCCGCGACGACCAGCCTGGCGGCGACGCTTCCCACCGGGCGTTTCTAGCACGGACTGGGACTACGAGTGGTTCGCGGGATGGTGTTATCGTGCGCGGATGCGGCTCTGTCTGGCATTCGGCGCCGTGCTCGCGGGTTGCATCGTCACCGAGTCGGTCCCCGAGCCCGGCTTTCCCGCGCCCGAGGACCCGAACCGGGGCTTCGAGGCCGCGTGCGAGGCTGCGGGCTATGATCGCGCCTTGGGCTGCGTCCTCGCGTGTGGGGCGGGGGCGAGCCCGGTCTTGGCCGTCGAGCAGTCCATCCTGAGACATGTGGGGAGCGCCGCGCGCTACACGCCGGAGGCCGGCGACGCCTTCGACGCGCGCTGCGGGACGGCCACCTGGCGCCAGTGCGAGCCGAACCGCTTCGGTGGCTCGGGCTGCGTGGAGGTCGAGCGGCCCTACTGTGTCGAGTGCCGGCCCGACGGGGTCGCGATGGCCGGTGACGACGCCGACGCCCATCCCACCATCCCAGCCGCCGCCGTGCGCACCTCGGTGATCCCGTCGATGGCGCGGGGGGAGTTCCGCGGTGAGCCGGGGAGCTGCCTCGCCGGCTGCGTCGCGGCGGTCACCCGGGCTCCGTGCGGTGACTGCGGTGAGGACGAGGGCTGCCTCGAGACGGGCTTCGGTCGCGACGTCTGCCATCCGCGTGGCGTGGGGGAGATCGGCTCGGTCTGCGAGGGAGACCAGGCGTGCCGGTCGCTGTCCTGCGACCCGGAGGCGTCTCGATGCGATTGACCGCAGCGCTCGTGCTGGTGCCCTTGCTGGCCTGCGAGAGCGAGCTGGAGCTCGCCGCGGGGAGCGCGACCGTCGCGCGGCAGCCCGAGGTGACGGTGCGGACGCGCTCGGTCTGTGGCAACGGGGTGGTCGAGGGCGGCGAGGAGTGCGACGGCGACGGGGATTGCAACGACCACTGCCAGGTGCCCTGCGCCATCGACGTGCCGGAGCTGGTGAGCTGCGATGCGGGCCGCGCCTTCGACCACCAGTTCACGCTGTACAGCGAGACCTTCGGCCGCGACGTCGAGGTCAGTCAGAGCGTGGTCACGCTGTTGTGCCGCGGGCGATCGGGGGATCCGCTGGAGATCGCCGCTTGCACCGACGGGGCGTGCCTCAACATCCTGTCGCCCGCCGACGGCGCCCATGTCTGCGCGGAGGGCTGCGAGACCAGCGGTGACTGCCCGAGCGGGACGGTCTGCGTGCCGACCGTCGTCGGAGGCGAGACGCCCAGCCCCACCGGTCCGAGCGTCTGCGTCTCGGCCGTCGGCGGGCGCGTGGGCGATGAGTGCAACTCGCCGGCTCAATGCGGGGGTGGCCTCAACTGCAACCTCGTCTCGGGCTACGACGGCTACGCGTTGTGCATGCCCGGTGACTGCGAGGACAACGGTGACTGCCCGCGCGGGGCCGTCTGTGCGCCGGCGCTCAACGCCTTCACCCGCGATCAGATCGGCGAGTCGTGCTTCGCGAATACGGGATGGCCGCTGGGCGCCCGCACCATGGGGCCGAACCCCTGCGAAGGGCAGCGGGCGGTCCCCGTCGAGTTCGTCGGGGAGGCGTGTGTGGCCGGTTGTCTGCGGCAGGACGACTGCGGCGCCTGTATCGCGATCGATGGGCGCTGCATGCCGCCGGACCGCTGCATCGATTGGTGCCGCGAGGTCAACGCCCAGGCGGTGACGGCGTGTCTGGCCTCCTTCGCCTGTGGCCGCGACGTCGACCATTGCTTCGGACAGCCACCGCTCTCGGGCCCCCTCTACTGCACCGAGAGCTGCCAGCGCGACGGGGTCTGCCCCGAGGGCGCCTTCTGCTCGGGGCCCTTCGGGCAAGGCGGAGACCGCGTCTGCCTCCTCGAGCGCGCCCGCGACACCGCTGACCCGCCGAACGTGGGCCCCGCCCTCGTCCGCTCCTTCCCGGACCCCGAGTGCGCCGACGACATCGACTCCACGTGCACCTTCGAGAGCCGCTGCGACGCGGACTGTGGCCGGCGGCTAGGCTGCGGTGAGGTGCCCGAGCCGGGGCTCTGCGACGGGACGCGGCTGCTCTTCTGCGAACGGGACCGGGTCATCTCCGTGGACTGCGCCGCTCGCGAGCTGGGCTGCGCTTACGACGAGGCCCTCGCCCGCTTCGACTGCCTGGGGCTGCGATGAGGACGGCCCTGCCCATCCTGGTTCTCGCGGGGTGCAACACCGCGGCGCTCTTCGATCTGGACCCGCAGGAGGTGGTGACCACCGCGGTGGTGGGCGCGCAGATCGCCTGTGAGGGGGAGGGGGTGACGCTCGCGGTGGTGCTGCTCGATCAGACGGGGGGTCCCGTGCTCGCCGGAGGTCGTCGGATCCCGGAGCTGCCCGCCGATCTGCGGGGGGCGCTCAGCCTCGACTTGAGGGTCGATGGCGCCACCGTATCGGCTCGTGTCGAGGCCGCGGAGCTAGTCCAGCAGCCCGAGGACGCCGTCTACGATGTGGTCATCGACCGCTCCGAGACCGCCCTCGCCGGAGCTGACCCCGGGGACCGGAGCGCGCAGCACCTCGCGGCGTCGGTGGCGCAGCTCTTGAAACACGACGTCGCCGGGGTGCGGGTCCTCAGCTCGAGCGGGGCCGGACTGCACACGCTCTCGGACCGGCCCTTCACGGACTTTGACCGCGTCGAGCGCGCCATCGAGCGTGACCTGCTCCCGCCGTACGGCGACGACGCATTGCTTGCGAACCTCGCCGCGGCCGGGGTCCGCGGGCCAACGCTCGTCTGGGTGATTCGCCCAGGGCCGCCTGCGGCGCTCCCCGACGGCGCCCCCCACGTCTTCATCTCGCGGGACCACGATCGCTGGCGTGACGAGGACGCGGCGCCCCTGGCGGCGGCGGTCTGTGAGACGAAGGGTGTCTGGCTCCACCTCCCCAACGACACCGAGCTCGAGATCGACGCCCTCGCCGGGAGCTGGGCGCCGTCGGGCGTCCGCAGCCATCTGCGGCTTCGGGTCGTCCTCGAACCGCCCCCGCCCCCGGGGGCGCGCTTGACCGGCACCGTGCGGGTCGATGTCCGGGCGTTGGTCGGCGACGGCCCGGCGATCCCCGCCGAGGCCGTGACCGGGCCGATCGACGCGCTGCTGGGGCCGACGGGTTCGTAACCCCGAGCTTGACGCGGCTCCCTGGCTCCGCTAAACCCTGGCCGCCGTTGACTCGTTGGGGCTGTTAGCTCAATCGGTAGAGCAACGGACTTTTAATCCGATGGTTCCGGGTTCGAGTCCCGGGCGGCCCAGGGTCCCCATCGTCTAGTCAGGCCCAGGACACCGGCCTTTCAAGCCGGCGACGCGGGTTCAAATCCCGCTGGGGACGCAAGACCCCGTGGCGCTCGTCGCCACGGGGTTCTTTTTTGCCCGTCAGATGTGCAGCGCCCGACCGTCGACGGCGAGGGCCGCCTCACGGACGACCTCGGCCAGCGTGGGGTGGGCGTGGCAGCAGCGGGCGATGTCCTCGGCGCTGGCGCCGAACTCCATCGCTACGGCGGCTTCGGCGATCAACGCCCCCGCGCGGGGTCCGATGATGTGGACGCCGAGCACCCGGTCGGTCTCGGCGTGGGCGAGGATCTTGACGAAGCCCTCCGTCGAGCCGAGCGCCCGGGCGCGCCCGTTGGCGAGGAAAGGGAAGGTGCCGGCGCGGAAGGGTACGCCGTCGGCCTCGAGCTGCTCCTGGGTTCGCCCGACGCCCGCCACCTCGGGGTGCGTGTAGACCACCCCCGGGATCGCGTCGTAGTTGACGTGGCCGTAGCCGGTGACGATCCGCTCGACGCACGCCACGCCCTCGTCCTCTGCCTTGTGGGCGAGCATCGGGCCGCGGACCACGTCACCGATGGCGTAGACGCCCGCAGCGCAGGTCGCGAAGTGGTCGTCGATGGGAATCCGGCCCCCCTCGTCGGTGGCGATGCCCACCGTGTCGAGGCCCAGCTCATCGGTGTTGGGGCGACGACCCACGGCGACCAGGACCCGATCGCACTCGACGCGCTGCGGCCCGTCGCCGCCCTCGTACTCGACGACGCAGGCCTCACCGTCGATCTGCGCGCCGGTGACGCGGACGCCGAGCCGAAACTCGAGCCCCTGCTTCGCGAGGACCTTCTGCGCGGCCTTGGCGACCTCCAAGTCGGTCCCCGGGAGGACGCGGTCCAGGTATTCCAGGACCGTGACCTTCGCCCCCAGTCGGCTCCAGACCGAGCCGAGTTCCAGGCCGATCACCCCCGCGCCGACGACCACCAGGTGGTCGGGGACCTCGCGGTAGGCGAGGGCCTGGGTGCTCCCGCCGATGCGGTCCCAGTCCATCTCCACCCCGCGCAACGGTGCGACCTTCGAGCCGGTGGCGAGGACCACGTGCTTCGCCTCCAGCGTGCGGTCATCGACGACCACCCGCCCCGGTCCGTCGAGTCGCCCGTGCCCGACGACGCGCTCGATCCCGTTGTTCCCGAGGAGCCCCTCGATGCCCTTCGTGAGCGTGCGGACGATCCGGTCCTTGCGCTTCAGCATCGCCCTCAGGTCGAGGGAGAGGCCCTCGACCCGGATACCGTGGCCCGCGAAGGCGTGCTGTGCTTCGTGGTAGCGCTCGCTCGACTCGAGCAGGGCCTTGCTCGGGATGCAGCCGACCCGGAGGCAGGTGCCGCCGAGGGCCTTGTTCTCGTCGACGCAGGCCACGCGGAGCCCGAGCTGCGCGCCGCGAATGGCCGCTACGTAGCCGCCGGGGCCGCCGCCGACGACGACCAGATCGAAGACGTCGCTCATCTCAGACCTCCAGCAGCATGCGGACCGGCGCCTCGACGCATTGCTTCACGCGGATCAGGAAGCTCACGGCTTCCCGGCCGTCGACGAGGCGGTGGTCGTAGGTCAGCGCGATGTACATCATCGGTCGGATCACCACCTCACCGTCCAGCGCGATGGGTCGGTCCTGGATGCCGTGCATCCCGAGGATCCCCGATTGCGGCGGGTTGATGATCGGCGTGGACAGGAGCGAGCCGTAGACGCCCCCGTTGGTGATCGTGAACGTGCCGCCCTGTAGCTCCTCGAGCTTCAGCTTGTTGGCCCGCGCGCGCGCGCCGAAGTCCCGGACGGTCTGCTCGACCTCCGCGAAGCTCAGCCGCCCGGCGTCGCGGATGACGGGGACCACCAGGCCCTTCCCACCGCCTACGGCCACGCCGATGTCCTGGTAGTCGTGGTAGACGATGTCGTCGCCGTCGATGCGCGCGTTGACCGCCGGGAACGCGTTGAGGGCGTCGACCACCGCCTTCACGAAGAAGCTCATGAAGCCCAGCTTGGTGTCGTACCGCTCGGCGAAGGCGTCTTTGTGCGCGCGCCGAAGCCCCATCACGGCGGACATGTCGACCTCGTTGAAGGTCGTGAGCAGCGCGGCGCTTTGCTGCGCCTCGAGCAACCGACGCGCGACCGTCCGTCGCAGCGGTGACATGCGCTTGCGCTCCTCGTGCCGCGGCCCCGCGGGGGCGGCGGGCGTCTCCTTCGCGGCGCTTCTCGCGAGGTGACGCTGTACGTCCTCCTTCAGCAGCCGACCGCCGGGCCCGCTGGCCTGCACTTCCGAAGGCTGCAGACCCGCCTCGGCGAGCATCCGCCGGGCGGCGGGCGTCACGCGCGGCCCGAGATCGTGTGCGGGGAGCGTCTCGATGGAAGGATCGCGGGCGGCCTCTTCCACGCCGTCCGTCTGGGGCCTGGGGCCCGCCTCAAGGTGGCCGATGACTTCGCCGATCGTCGCCGTCTCGCCGGTCGGCTTGAGCCGCTTCGTCAGCGTCCCGCCACAGGGGGCGGGGACCTCCATGTTCACCTTGTCGCTCTCGACGACCACCACCGGCTCGTCTTCGGCGACCCAATCGCCCTCGGCCCGGAGCCACTCACCGACAACGACCTCGGTGATCGACTCGCCGACGGGCGGCACTTTCAGTTCCACGGACATTGTGATCTCGATTCGATGGGTTTGGGTGCATATCCCGATTCTGACGGAGGGAGTGTGGAGGGCTTTCAGCGCTCAGCGGTCAGCTCTCAGCCGCGCAAGCAACGACGCCAGCATGCGCTTGACTT
>CAYOBQ010000030.1:0-62081 GCA_964402225.1 uncultured Nannocystaceae bacterium
CGGCCGAGTTCAAGGCGCGAAGCCGTAGCGATATCCGAAGATATCGATAGGCTTCACAACGCCGAAATCGGTTGGCGGGCGCGTGCAGCGCGCCGCGTCGCGCGCTCTGCCGCAGCGTCCTGGTTCGACACAGGGGTCACAGCGGGGACTCGTGGTAGACGGGGGTTGGGCCGCGGCCCTTTTGCTTGGGGGGTGGGGGCGGCGCCTTTCGATAGCCGGGGGGTCTGCCCCGGCGACGGTAGGTGCCCCAGACGCGCGCCGGGTCCTTGCGGTCGCGGGCCAGCGCGATGAGCTCCCAGCCGCCGCTGCCGAGGTAGTCGAGGCGGGTCTGGAGCTGGCTCCACTCGATGTCGTCCTCGCGGTAGTCCCAATTCGATGGCTCGTGCTCGACCCGGAAGGCGACGGCCGCGAGGGCGATGTTGGCCACGACGAAGGTGGCCATGAGCGCGTCGCGGGCGGTCACCGGGGCTTCTTCAGCACGACATCGAAGGTGTGCGCGCCGCGGATTCGCTCGGCGACGACGAGATCCCAGCCGTCGGCTCCGTACCGCTCGAGGTGCGGAGTGAGGGCGTCCTCCCGAATCTGGTCCACGCGGTAGATCCAACGCGGGGCGCGCTCCGGTGGGCCGATGAGGACCTGCCACACGAGGGCGACGAGGACCAGGTTGAGCAGGACGATGATGGCGTTGGCTTGCCAGGCTTTCATGCTTCCTCCTCCGAGAGGTTACCGCGTCCGAGCGGACCGCGTCGCGGGGGGCTCCGATTGGGACCCCCGCAACCGGCCTGTTACGCTGTGTTGATGGACGCCGACATCGTTCTTGCGGTCTTGCGCGCGCTCAACCAGGAGGAGGTCGCGTACAAGGTCATCGGCGCCGTGGCGATGAACCTGCACGGGCTACCGCGCGGGACGAAGGACCTCGACATCTTCGTCGCTCCTGACGCAGAGAACATCGCGCGGCTGCGTTCGGCGTTGAAGTCCGTCTTCGACGACCCCTGCATCGACGAGATCACCCACGCGGATCTCGCGGGCGACTATCCCGCGGTCGAGTATGGGCCCCCGTTGGTCGGCTTCCACATCGACATCCTCACCCGCCTCGGTGAGGCCTTCACCTACGACACAATCGAGGCGGAGACGCTTCGCGTTGAAGGCGTCGAGCTGTCGGTCGCAACGCCAGCGATGCTGTACCGAATGAAACGGGACACGGTGCGCCCCCAGGACAAGGCCGACGCCGCACGCATTCGTGACCGCTACCAACTGGAGGGCTGATGCCGATACGGAAGTTCAAGTCCGTGGAGGAGATGGGGGCATCGGTGTGGCTGGAGCGGGATGATCCCGATCTCTGGGAGACGATCAAGGCCGTGTGGGCGCGGTCTTGGGTGCTGTTTCGCTACAGCAGCCCTCGGGGGGTGACGAAGCACCGGAGCATCGAAGCGAAGAACCAACACGATGACCGCCGAGAGCGCGCGGACGTCGAACGTGCGAGGAGGCGCGCAACCAAGCCGACGGCGACTCGCTGAGTCGCGCATTGTCGGGGGCGGCGGGTCTACTCGAACACGTTCCCTCGCCCCAGCAGCCCCTGGGGATCGAGGGCGTCTTTGACGGCCTTCATCGCGCGCAGGGTGGCCGGTGGCAGCACGCTCGCGAGCAGCGCTCGCTTGGACTTTCCGATGCCGTGCTCTCCGCTGATCGAGCCCCCGGCCTCCGCGCAGTGGGCGGCGAGCTCGGCGTAGAGCTGTCGGCCCGCCTCCGCTTCGGCCTCGTCGCGGGGGAGCAGGTTCACGTGCAGGTGGTTGTCGCCGATGTGGCCGAAGACCGCCGCGTCCAGGCCGCTGCGGGCGATCTCTTCGGTGTAGCGGTCGACCATTCGATGTAGCCAGCCCGCGGGGTACGCGAGATCGGTGCCGAGCTTGCGCAGCCCGCGTCGGCGCGCGAGGGCGTTGATCGCCTCGGGGACCGCGTGCCGGAAGTCGCGGAAGGCCTCGAGGTCGGCGCGGGTGCGGGGGATGCGCAGCGCCGCTTCATCGTCGGGAGCGCCGGCTTCGAGCAGCGCCTCGTACCAGGCCATCGCCACCGCCTCCTCCTCCCCCGGGGCGTGGCGCTGCTCGACGAAGAGGGCCGCGACCGCTCCCGGCGGGACGCCGAAGCGCGGGTGGGCCGCGGACGCGAGCTCCAGGGCGCGGCGGTCGAAGTACTCGACGCTCATCGGCTCGAGCCCATCGGGGCGGTCGGCCTGTAGGCGGGCCACGAAGTCCAGGCAGGCCCTCTGCTGGTCCCAGAAGACGAGGGCCGCGAAGACCGGGCGCCGCTCGAGCAGCCGGACCGTGACCTCGTGGACGTAGCCCAGGGTGCCCTCGCTGCCGACGAAGAGATCGATGGCGTCCGGTGGCTCGAAGACGGCGTAGCCGAGGGCGCTTTTGACCCCCTCGGGACGCGGCGGCGGGCAAGGGATATGGTGGCCGGCGAGGTGGAAGGCGCCGTTGGTCGCGGGGTGCTCTCCCCGCCGGAGCGTCACCACAGCGCCGCTGGCCAGGACCACGACCAGACCCTCGATCCAGGCGCCGACGGGGCCATGGGCGAAGCTGCGGGCGCCGCTGGCGTTGCAGGCCACGGCGCCGCCGATGCTGCACGACTTGCGGCTGGTGGGATCGACGGGGAAGAAGAGGTCGGCGGCGCTGGCGGCCTCTTCGAGATCGGCGACGAGGGTCTGGGCGGGGGCCGTCGCCAGCCTCCGCTCGCGGTCGACGCGGACCGCCCCGGGGGACGAGACCTCCTCGAGCGCGAGGACCCAGCCCCCCTCGGGGACCGCGGCCCCCGTGAGGCTGGTGCGCCGCGCGCTGATGGTGA
The DNA here is from genome assembly GCA_964402225.1 of uncultured Nannocystaceae bacterium. Classification (GTDB taxonomy): domain Bacteria; phylum Myxococcota_A; class Bradymonadia; order UBA7976; family UBA1532; genus CAYOBQ01. The sequence continues at coordinate 2,845 of CAYOBQ010000030.1, forward strand.
CGGGCTGGCGCGCCGCGGTGGCGGACTGGAAGCACCGGACGACGTCGTCGAGCTCGCTGGCCAGGACCACACCGCTGGCGTGACCCGAGTAGGACGACTCGTCGCTGAGGTAGCGCTCGATGACCTCGGTGTCGGTGGAAACGGGGGCCGTTCGATCGCCCATTGTGCTCGTTTCTTTGCGTGTGGCGGCGTGCTCGTCGAGAATCTGCCAGACACCGCCGTGGACGACCACTGCCCATTCTGTCTGAAGTACCCGGGCCTCGCGGCCGCGCGCGAGGCGGGCGGTCGCTTTTGTCCTGAGTGCGGGGCCGACTGGGACACCCTCGAGGGCGAGTTCGAGGCGCCCGAGGACTCGGTGGTCCTGAGCTCCGACAGGTTGCCGCTCCCGCCCGAGGTCACGCCGAACGGTCACCTCGCGAGCGCGCCGCTCCTCGACGACCAGACGCCCCCACCACACACCTACACCGAGCCGCTCCCCGCGGAGGCCACGGAGCTGTTGCCCCAGGTCCGACCGAGCAAGATCGGTCCGATCACCATCGGCCTCGTCTTCGCGCTGGCGGCGACGGTGGCGGCGGGCTTCGTCTATCAGACCTTCACCGAGCCCGAGCCGGTGCCGCGGCCCCCCGTCGCCGCGGTACCGCCGCCGCCGGTGGCGCCGAAGGTGGCGCCGCCACCGAAGCCTCCCAAGCCGAAGCTCCCGTCGGATCCGAACGCGCCCGCGCGGCGCATCGAGGCCGTGGAGCAGGCGGTGCAGCTCGCCACACAACACCTGCCCGAGGCCCACACGATCGAGGTCACCGCGCAAGTGCGGGGATCCGTGGCCTATCTCAGCGGCAAGGTCGACAGCCGGAGGACGCTGGACCTCGCCCAGCAAGCCGTCGCGGGCGTCTTCGGCATCGACGCCGTCGACACCCGCGGCGTCAAGATCGTCTTTCGCCGCCACGAGCTCACCCGCGGTGACACCCTGTCGGCCCTCGCCGAGCGCTACTACGGCGATCCGGCCCGCTGGGTCGACATCTGGCGCGCCAACCGCAACCTCGCGGCCCGCCCAGACGCCCTCGTGGCGGGCACTTCGCTGTTGATACCGACCGACCAAGACTGAATGTCCCGACCGTTGGTACGGTCCCTCGGCTGGAGGTTGCATGCGTAGACTACTGTGCGTGGCGCTGATCTTTGTTGGCTGTGACGAGGGCGCGGAGCCCGGATCCGGGGGGGGCGACGGGCCCGCCAGCGGGACGCGGGACGTGGGACGCGACACGGGGCGCGCCGATCTCGACGCCGGAGAGCCCGACGCGAGCGCCGGAGGTGTCTTCGGCGATCCGTGCGACGAAGGGGCCGACTGCGCCAGCGGGTGGTGCGTCCCTTCCCCCGACGGCACGTTCCAATGCAGCGAACGGTGCGCCGACGAGTGCCCCGAGGGCTGGGAGTGCCGCCCGGTGGCGAACGCCGGGCCGGACACGGTCTTCATCTGCGTGGCCGAGCGGCGGGTGCAATGCCTGCCCTGTGAACACGACGGTGATTGCGGGAGCGGTCGCGACCGCTGCCTCACGATCGGCGCCCGCGACTACTGCGCGCGGGACTGCTCGGTCGACGACGTCTGCCCCGAGGGCAACACCTGCCAAGACGTCGAGGTCGGCGACGCGACGCACCGCCTCTGCCTGCCGGACGAGGGGGTCTGCGAGCCCTGCGCCGACGGGGACGGCGACGGCTACGGCGTGGGTGAGGAGTGCGCCGGGATCGACTGCGACGACGATGATCCCACGATCCACGCCGGCGCCGAGGAGCGCTGTGACGGACGGGACAACGACTGCGACTCCGAGACCGACGAGGCCCTCGCCGAAGCGCCGGCGCCCTGCCTCGAGCAGGGGATCTGCGCGGGGACGGTGGCGGTCTGCCGGGACGGCGACTGGAGCTGCCCCTACCCCGCTGGCTTCGGGGTCAACGGGGAGCTCGCCTGCGACGCCGTCGACGACGACTGCGATGGCGAGACCGACGAGGACTTCGACTTCTCGAGGGACGCCCGGCACTGCGGCGCCTGCGATGTCCCCTGCGCGTACCCCCACGCCGCGGGGGTCTGCGAGGAGGGGCGTTGCGGCCTGGGCGACTGCGAGGCGGGCTGGCACGACGTGGACACAGACGCCGCCAACGGCTGCGAGTACGCCTGCGCGCCGACCGGCGAGGAGGTCTGCGACCTGGGGGACGACGACTGCGATGGGATGATCGACGAGGGCTTCGACACCCAGCGGGATCCGAGCCATTGCGGGGGCTGCGACCGCGTCTGCGCCTTCCCCAACGCCGATCCGGGCTGCGCGGGGGGCGCCTGCACCATCGAGGGCTGCCACGAGAGCTGGTGGGACGCCAACGGCGCCCTGGAAGACGGCTGCGAGTATCGCTGTCTGGTGACCCGCGGCGGCGTCGAGGCCTGTGACGCCATCGACAACGACTGCGACGCCCAGACCGACGAGGACTTCGACTTGCAGGGCGACGCGCTCCACTGCGGCGCCTGCAACAACGTGTGCCGGTTGCCCCACGCCGTCGCCGGCTGCGAGGGCGGGGCGTGCACGGTCGAGAGCTGCGAGCCGGGATGGACCGATCTCGACCGTGCGCCGGAGAACGGCTGCGAGCTCGAGTGCGCGCCGACCGGCGAGGAGGTCTGCGACGAGCTCGACAACGACTGCGACGGGCTGACGGACGAGACGACCGATCTGGCGACGGACGCGGTCCACTGCGGGGCGTGCAACAACCCCTGCGCGCCGGCGGACGCCGAGGGGGCGTGCGTCGACGGGGCGTGCACGGTGGTGGGGTGCGCCCCGGGGCACCACGACATCGATGGCCTCGCCGACAACGGCTGCGAGTACGCCTGTGAGGCGACCGGCGACGAGACGTGCGACGAGACCGACGAAGACTGCGACGGGGAGATCGACGAGGACTTCGACCTCGAGGGCGATCCCGCGCACTGCGGTGACTGCGCCACGGCGTGCGCCTTCGACAACGGGGTGCCGGCGTGCGTCGATGGGGCGTGTCAGCTCGCGAGCTGCGAGCCGGGCTTCCACGACCTCGATGGTGAGCCGGGGAGTGGCTGCGAGTACGGGCCCTGCGTGCCGACGAACGACGGCCTCGAGGTCTGCGACCGCATCGACAACGACTGCGACGGAGGCGCCGACGAGGGCTTCGACCTGTCGCGCGACCTCGCCCACTGCGGGGCCTGCGGTCGCGCCTGTGAGCCGGCCAACGCGCAGGGGCGCTGCGTGGAGGGGGTCTGCGAGATCGCCGCGTGCGCCGACGACTTCCACGACACCGACGGCGACGCGGCCACCGGGTGCGAGTACGCCTGCGTGGTGCGGGGCGACGAGGCCTGCAACGAGGTCGACGACGACTGCGACGGGGAGGCCGACGAGACCTTCGATCTGCAGCGCGACGAGGCGAACTGCGGGGTCTGCAACCGGCGCTGCCGCAACGACAACGCGCTGTCGAGCTGCGTCGCGGGCGAGTGCGAGTTCGTCGAGTGCGAGGCGGGCCACTGGGATCTCGATGGCAACCCTCAAAACGGCTGCGAGTACGCGTGCCTGGTGACGCTCGAGGGCGTCGAGGCCTGTGACGAGATCGACAACGACTGCAACGGGGAGGTCGACGACCCCTTCGATCTGGCGCGCGATCCCGAGCACTGTGGGGACTGCGAGACGGTGTGCGGCTACGAGCACGGGGTTCCCGGCTGTGTCGATGGCGGGTGCGTGCTCGCCGCGTGCGAGGCCGGCTTCGTGGATCTCGACGGCGAGGCAGGCAACGGCTGCGAGCTCGAGTGCACGCCGACGGAGGATCCGACGGAGGTCTGCGACACCGTGGACAACGACTGCGATGGGGCGACGGACGAGGGCTTCGACCTGCAAAGCGACGAGCAGCACTGCGGGGCCTGCGACGAGGTCTGCGCCCCGGTGGACGCGGTCGGTCAATGTCGAGAGGGTCGCTGCCACGTCGCGGAGTGCGATGAAGACCGCTACGACCTCGACGGTGAGGTCGACAACGGCTGCGAGTACGCGTGCGTCTTCGAGGCGGAGGTGGAGGCCTGCGACGAGGCGGACGACGACTGCGACGGGCTGATCGACGAGGGCTACGACCTGACGACCGATCCGGCGCACTGCGGGGGCTGCGGCGTGGTGTGCGGCTTCCCGAACTCGGCGCCGAGCTGTGCTGCGGGCGAGTGTGTGCTGGGGGCCTGCGATCGCGGCTTTCATGACCTCGACGAGGCGGTGGACAACGGCTGCGAGTACGGGCCCTGCGTGCTGACGAACGAGGGCACAGAGGCGTGTGATCTGGTGGACAACGACTGCGACGGAGGCACCGACGAGGACTTCGACACGGACACCGATCTGACGCATTGCGGCGGGTGTGGGCAGGCGTGCGAGACGCCCAACGCGACGCCGCGCTGCGAAGATGGGGCGTGCGCGGTGGCTGAATGCGACGCGGGCTGGGTGGATCTCGACGGGCAGGTGGGCACCGGCTGTGAGTACGCGTGCGTGCCGAGCAACGGCGGAGTCGAGCGCTGCGATGAGGTCGACAACGACTGCGATGGGGCGATCGACGAGGGCTTCGATCTGGACGCCGATCTGGCGCATTGCGGAGCGTGCGGCCGGGTCTGCGCCTTCGACAACGCGGTCGCTGCGTGCGTGGAGGGCGTGTGTCGCTTCGCGGCGTGCGACGACGGGTACTGGAACAACAACGGCGGGCTCGAGGATGGGTGCGAGTACGGCGTCTGTGCGCTGACGAACGGCGGTGACGAGGGCTGTGACGACATCGACAACGACTGCGACGGGTCGGTGGACGAGGAGTTGCAGCGGGTGTGTGGGAGCGCGGTGGGGCAGTGCCGGACCGGGATCCAGACCTGCGCGGTGGGCGATTGGGGCGAGTGTGTCGGTGAGGTCGGTGAGAGCGACGAGATCTGTGACGACCGGGACAACGACTGCGATGGGGACATCGACGAGGGGCTGCAGCGGCTGTGCGGGAGTGACGTCGGCGCGTGCCGGCGAGGGCTTGAGACGTGCGGGGCGGGGGAGTGGGGAGCCTGCGAGGGTGGCGTGTCGGAGATCGAGGAGATCTGCAACGACGTGGACGACGACTGCGACGGGGCGACGGATGAGGGCGTGACGCGGAGCTGCGGGAGCAACGTGGGGGACTGCCAGAGCGGGACGCAGGTGTGCGATGCCGGGGTGTGGGGCGTGTGTGAGGGAGACGACGAGCCCGGCGACGAGATCTGCGACAACCGGGACAACGACTGCGACGACCTCGTCGACGAGGGGTTGCAGCGCGGGTGCGGGAGCGATGTCGGGGCGTGTGTGAGTGGGACCGAGACCTGCGCGGTGGGGGACTGGGGCCAATGCGACGGCGAGGTTCGGCCGGTGGCCGAGGTCTGCGACGACGTAGACAACGACTGTGATGGCGATGTCGACGAGGAGTTGGTGCGGCTCTGCGGCGAGGACGTCGGGGAGTGTCGCTTCGGCAACCAGACGTGCGCCGCCGGGGACTGGGGCGTGTGCGTGGGGGATGTACGGCCGACGGATGAGGTCTGCGACAACCGGGACAACAACTGTGACGGGGAGATCGACGAGGGGGTCGTCCGCGGTTGCGGCAGCGACGTGGGCCTCTGTGTGGCCGGAACGCAGGCGTGTGACGCAGGGCAGTGGGCGGTAGAGTGCGTGGGGGAGACGGCGGCGGTCGCAGAGGTCTGTGACGACGTAGACAACGACTGCGATGGGGACACCGACGAAGACTTGCAGCGTGGGTGTGGCAGCGACGTGGGCCTTTGCGTGCGTGGGCAGCAGACGTGTGACGCGGGGGGGTGGGGCGTGTGTGTGGGTGAGGTCGAGCCGGTGGTGGAGGCCTGTGATGGCGACGATAACGATTGTGATGGGGAGATCGATGAAGGCTTCGCGGGCATCCCCGATGTGCCCGGCGACTTCCTCGACGCGGACTGCGACGGCGTGGATGGTGAGATCGGCGCGTCGGTGTATCTGGCACCGGGGGCGAACGGCAACACCGGGACGATCAACGATCCCGTGGGCACGGTCGCCGCGGCGATGGCGCTGGCGCTGAGCCACGATCCGGCGTGGCCGATCCTGGCGGCGGAGGGGGTCTATGCCGAGACGGTCGTGGTCGAGTCCGGGACCAGCCTGTACGGCGGCTACCGGCCCGATGACGGGTGGGCGCGGTCGCCCAACTACGTCACCCGCTTCAACGGTGGCACCAAGGGCCTCGTCGCCGAGGACCTCAACGCACCGACGCGGGTGGAGCACGTCACGGTTCGGGCGGCGACCAACGTGGCGCGGGGCGGGAGCTCCTACGGCGTGTGGGTCGTGGACAGCGGGGCGCATCTCACGCTGGTCGACGTGGTGGTGGAGGCCGGCGACGGCGGACATGGGCTCGCTGGGAGCGCCGGCCAGCGCGGGGTCGACGGCGTCCGCGGCGGCGACGGCGATGGCGGGTGTGATTCGGAGGCGTTCGGCCTGTTCGGCTGCGAGCGAGATGCCGGCGACGGGGCTGCGCGGCGGAGCTGCGGGGGTGGGCAGAGCGGCGGTCGAGGAGGCGATGGATGTGGTGGCGCGTTTTGTGGAGACGGCGGGCGCGGTGGCGACGGATTCAACCACGGAGAGAACGGTCGTGAGGGTGGGGACGGCACCCTCGCCAACGGCGGGAATGGCGTCGCAGGCGGCAGCGGCGGCGCCAGCGGGCCGCGTGGGCTGCGGGGTGAGCGGCGGCGCGACTGCGGCTTCCTGGACTTGAGCTGCTGTAGCCCCGATCAGGCCGGCGACGGGAGCGGCGGCGGAGCCGGGAGCGCGGGCGCCCCGGGGACGAACGGTGCGGGCGGCGGGAACATCGGCGGGCTCGGTTTCAGCGACGACTACTTCGGGGCGTTCGGTGTGCCGGGGGGTCGCGGCGGGCCCGGTGGCGGTGGCGGTGGCGGTGGCGGAGGTGGCGGTAGCGGCTGCGACGATCTGTGCTGTCTGGACGACATCGGTGGGAGCGGCGGCGGTGGCGGCAGCGGTGGCTGCGGAGGGACCCAGGGGAGCGGCGGCTTTGGTGGCGGTGGCTCCTTCGGCGTGTGGGTCGTGCGCTCGGCGCCGACGCTGAACCTCACGAGCGTCACGACGGGCGATGGTGGCAACGGTGGCAACGCGGGCGGCGGCGGAGGAGGCGGCGATGGTGGAGGCGGCGGCGATGGTGGCGCCGACTTCGAGATCGGCGGCGGTGGTGGCGACGGGGGTGGCGGCGGCGCTGGCGGACGCGGGGGCCACGGCGGCGGGGGCGGCGGGGGTCCGAGCGTGGGTGTCTATCGCCACCAGTCGCCGAACACCGTCATCGAGGTCGGGTCCTATGACCTCGGCGGTGGCGGCCAGGGGGGCGCCAGCGACGGAAACACCGGCGCCCAGGGGCTCGTCGCCGACGTGCGCTGAGCGATGGTTTCATATCCTGGGGTGATGGCGGCATCGATTCCCATTGGGTCTGGGCTCCCGTTCACACATCGGGCGGGCAGAAGGCGACGCGTCACCCGGTGAAGACGCTCTGACCATTCGATGTTACCGGGGCGTGCCTCCCTTCCACTGCGGACAAGGAGGTCTACTGATTGGCGCGGGGCTTGCTCACGTCCCCGACGCGATCAACTCCGCTCGGATCTGGGCACGATCAGGCCGGGTCTGGGCCCGAACAAGAGCGAGGGAGAGATGTCCGAGAGTGAGCACGAGGGGTCGGAGGGGACCGAGGAGGCGGGGACCAGCCGTCGAGCTTTCATCACGCGCACGGCGGTGGCGGTGGGGTCCGGCGTCGCCGCGGCGTCGCTGTTGCGGACCGGCGAGAGCGCGCCGGGGCTCGTCGGGGAGGCCCACGCGGCCCGGCGGGGGGGGAAGCCCAGCGCCCATGTAGCGCCGGGTCGGCTCGACGACTACTACGGCTTCTGGAGCGGCGGTCAGTCCGGTGAGATCCGCATCATCGGCGTGCCGTCGATGCGGGAGCTCAAGCGCATCCCGGTGTTCAACCGCGACGCGGCGACGGGGTGGGGGGCGACGGACTTCTCGAAGGAGCTGCTGGGGGACACCGAGTCGGGTGACACCCACCACGTCCATCTCTCCTACAACAATGGCACCTACGACGGCCGCTACGCATACGTCAACGACAAGTCCCAGGCCCGCCTCGCGCGCATCAACCTGCGCACGATGGAGACCGACAAGATCACCGCGATCCCCCACTCCCAGGGGACCCATGGCATCTTCCCCCAGCGGCACCGCACGGGCCTCGTGCTCTGCAACAGTGAGTTCCGCACGCCGCTGCCCAACGTCGGGCCCGAGACGGACGCGAAGAAGTACGGGGCGATGCACACCGCCATCGACGGTGAGACGATGGAGGTCAAGTGGCAGTGCATGGTGGAGGCCAACATGGACCTCTGCGCCACCGACTACAAGGGCCTGTACTCCTTCGCCACCTGTTACAACTCCGAGGGCGGAGTCACCCTCGAACAGATGATGGGGAAGGACCAGGACTGGCTCTATGTGTTCAACCTGGCGGCGATTGCGAAGGGCGTGAAGCGGGGCAAGGCCATCAAGTTCCCGGGCAGCGACGCGCCGATCATCGACGCCCGCGGCGCCGACAGCGAGTACGTGATGCGCGTGCCGCTGCCCAAGAGCCCCCACGGCGTCAACATCGATCCCACGGGTCGCTACGCGGTGGTCTCGGGGAAGCTCTCCCCGACCTGCACGGTGGTGGACATCGAGAAGCTGGCGGACGCCTTCGCCGGCCGCATCAAGCCTCGCGACACCGTGGTCGCTGAGCCGGAGGTGGGGCTGGGCCCCCTGCACACGGCCTTCGACGGCCGCGGCAACGCCTACACCTCGATCTTCATCGACTCGGTGATCACGAAGTGGAACATCGACAAGGCCATCCGGGCCCACAACGGTGAGAAGGTGAACCCGATCGTCCAGAAGGTGGATGTCCACTACCAGGTGGGTCACACCAACGCGAGCATGAGCGAGACGAAGGACGCCGACGGGAAGTGGCTCATCGCGCTGTGCAAGTTCTCGAAGGACCGCTTCCTCAACGTGGGCCTGCATCACCCGGAGAACGACCAACTCATCGACATCTCCGGCGAGAAGATGCGCCTGGTGCACGACGGCGCCACCTTCTCGGAGCCCCATGACTGCGTCGTGGTGGCCAAGCACCTCATCCACCCGATCAAGATCCACGATCGGAAGGACGATCGCTTCGGGATGTACGCGCGCTGGGCCAAGGAAGACGGCGTCGACCTGATGAAGGCCAACAAGGTGGTCCGCAAGGGCCGCAAGAAGATCCGGGTCTACATGACCAGCGTGGCGCCGGCCTTCAACCTGCGGGACTTCACGGTGAAGTCGGGGACCGAGGTGCAGATCATCCTCACGAACCTCGACGGTGTCGAGGATCTGTCCCACGGCTTCTGCGTGACGCAGCACGACGTGAACTTCATCGTCAACCCGAAGGACACCAACAGCATGACGTTCACGGCGGGCAAGCCGGGCGTCTACTGGTACTACTGCCCTTGGTTCTGTCACGCGCTGCACCTGGAGATGCGCGGCCGGATGCTCGTCGAAGCCTGATCGGGCGGCCGTGTCCCACGCACAGTCGATCCTGATCGTCACCGCGGCGCTCCTCCTTCCGGCGGGAGGGGCCCTCGCCGCGGCGCCCCCCGCGCGGCTGGACTGCGCGCAGCTCGCCTGCGCGCGGGTCCTGCCGGGGGCCGCTCGCTTCGAGGCCGTCGCCGGGCAGCCCTTCCTTGAGGGCCGATCCGCCGAGGGGGACGCCCTGGGCTGGGTCGTGATGAGCACCGATGTGGTGGACATCATGGCGTACTCCGGCAAACCCTTGGTGACGCTGGTCGGGCTCGACCCCGACGCGCGGATCGTCGGGGCGCGGGTCGTCCATCACAGTGAGCCCATCTTGCTGGTGGGCATCCCCGAGAAGACGTTGCACGACTTCGCGGCGACCTACGCCGGCCGCGACGCGGTGGCGAAGGTCATCGTGGGCCGCACAGACGACCCCGACGCCATCACGGTGGACGCGATCTCCGGTGCCACCGTCACAGCCCTGGCCCTCAACCGCACCATCCTCGACGCCGCCCGCCACGTCGGCACGACCATGGGCGTCATCTCCACCGACCGGAAGCGAGGCGGCCGCTTCGTCGAGTCCACCGAGACCTGGAGCTGGGCGCGCATGGAGCGCGAGGGCGTCTTCGGGCGGCTCACGGTCTCCCAGGAGGCGATGCACGGAGCGGAGGCCGAGGCGCCCGCCGACGGGGAGCCGCCGGAGCCCTTCATCGACCTCTGGTTCACCATCGCTGACGCCCGCCCGGTGGGCACCGGGCTGCTCGGCGTCCATCAATACGAGTGGCTGATGAAGCAGCTCCAGCCGGGGCAACATCTGCTGGTCGTGGCCGGCGAGGGCACCAGCTCATTCAAGGGCTCGGGCTTCGTCCGTGGAGGCATGTTCGACCGCATCCGCGTGGAGCAGGGCCTCGACGCGCTGACGTTCCGCGACGTCAACTACAAGAACCTCTCGCCGGTCTACGCGGAAGACGCGCCGGACTTCAAAGAGGGCGCCGTCTTCCTCACCGACGCCGGGCAACTCGATCCCGGTCTGCCCTTCGACTTCGTCTTCCTCGGGAGCCGCTACTCGGGGCGCGGCGGATTCGAGCGCGAGTTCAAGAGCTTCAAGAGCACCTTCGCGATCCCGAGCTCGATCTACGTCCTCGATCCGCTGCCGCCGCCGGTGGTGAGCGAGCCCATCTGGAAGCAGGCCTGGCGTAACAACACGCTGGGGCTGGTGGTGCTGGGCGGCCTCCTCCTCCTCGTCAGCGGGCTCTTCATCGCCCGACGCTGGCTGACGGCCAGCATGTCTCGGCTGCGCGCGACCCACCGCGTCGTGCTGGTCGCGAGCGCCGTGCTCCTCGGCTTCTGGCTGAAGGCGCAGCCCTCCGTGACCCAGGTGCTGACCCTCGTCGGCTCGCTGTTGGACTGGAAGCTCGAGCTCTTCCTCACCGAGCCGCTGCTCTTCGTCTTCTGGATCTACCTCGCGCTCCTCTTCGTGGTGTGGGGGCGCGGCGTGTTCTGCGGTTGGCTGTGCCCCTACGGCGCCCTCACGGAGCTGGTCCACCAGGTCGGGCGCCGGCTGGGTATCGGCGACAAGCAGCTCCCCCCCAAGATCCACGGCGCGCTGCGCTGGCTCCGCTACGCGATCCTCGCGGGGCTGATCCCGGCCTACCTCTACTCCCCGGAGCTCGGTGAACGGCTCGCCGAGGTCGAGCCATTCAAGAGCACGTTCTTCGTCGCGCCTTGGACCCGGCATTGGGGGCTCTTTGGCTGGTGGCTCCTCCTCGCGGGGGCGAGCCTCGTGATGTATCGGCCGTTTTGCCGGTACGTCTGCCCCCTCGGCGCCGCCCTCGCGGTGGGCTCGAGCTTCCGCACCCTCGGCCCGCGCCGCCGCCAGTTCTGTGGGAAGTGCCGGATCTGCCCCCGAGGCTGCGAGCCCCTCGCCATCGGCCCCGACGGCCGCATCGATCCCCGTGAGTGCCTGTCGTGCATGGAGTGCGAGGCCAACTACGCAGACGCCGACGTCTGCCCGCCGCTCATCGCCCTGGCCCGCCTGGAGCCCGGCGCGCAGAATGCCGCCGCGCGGGAGAAGCTGGTGGCGGATCTGACGGACATCGCCTCGTGAGGGCCTGGACGCTCCTCTGGCTGCTCCCCCTGTCGGGCATGGGGGCGACGCTTCGGCCCGGCGGCCCGCTGCCGACGCTGCAAGCGGCCGTCGCCGCCGCGGAGCCCGGCGACGTGGTCGTGGTCCCCCCGGGGGCATGGATGGGGCCGTTGCACCTCGACCGGCCCATCACCCTGCGTGGCGAGGGGGGGCACATCACGGGGGGCGGGGGGGGCACGGTCATCTTCGTCGAGGCCCCCGGCGTCGTCGTCGAGTCGGTCCACATCACCGGAAGCGGCGAGGACTTGTCGGGCCCCGATAGCTGCCTCTACGTCGCCCCGGAGGGCGTCGATGTGGTCATCCGGGCGAACGAGTTCACGGACTGCGCCTTCGGCGTGTGGCTCCACGAGGTCCACGGCGGCGCGGTGCTCGACAACTACGTGGAGGGCAAGCCCAAGGCCCACCCGACCAACCGCGGCAACGGCATCCACCTCTTCGACGGCAAGGACCTGACCATCGCCGGGAACTACGTCGCCTACGCCCGCGACGGGATCTACATCTCCGCCACCGAGGAGAGCCTCATCGAAGCCAACGTCACCGAGCACCAGCGCTACGGCGTCCACTACATGTACTCCAACGACAACACGCTGCGGGCCAACATCAGCCGCCACAATCGCAACGGCTACGCCCTCATGGAGAGCAAGCGCCTGCACGTTGTGGGCAACGTCGCGGAGGACAACGAGAGCCACGGCCTGCTCTTCCGGGACGCCGAGCGTTGCGTGATCGTCGGGAACATCCTCGAGCGCAACGGCGAGGGGCTGTTCTTCTTCTCCAGCGTGGAGAACACGATCGTCGGCAACCGCGTCGCCCACAACGAGGTCGGCGCGAAGATCTGGGCGGGCAGCAAGCGCAACGAGGTCTCAGGCAACGCCTTCATCGGCAACCGGAAGCAGGTGCTCTACATCTCCACCGAGGACCAGAGCTGGGGCCGGACCAAGGTCGGCAACTACTGGAGCGACTACTTCGGCTGGGACCAGGACGGCGACGGCGTCGGCGACCGGCCCTACCGGTTGGACAGCTTCACGGCCAACCTCACCTTCCGCTTCCCCGCGGCCACGCTGTTGATGCGCAGCCCCTCGCTGGAGATGCTGGGGCACTTGCAGCGCCGCCTGCCGGTCTTTCGTGTACCCACGGTGATCGACCACGCGCCGCTCGTCCAGCCGGGGGGCGTGTTGTGAAGCGTGTTTCGCTCGAGGGCCTGCGGGTTCGTTTCGGCAAGGTCCAGGCCCTCGACGGGGTGGACCTCTCGTTGGGCGCTGGCGAGATCACCCTCCTCGCGGGGCCCAACGGCTCGGGGAAGTCCACGCTCATCGACATCTTGCTCGGCCTCACGCGGGCCAAGGCCGGGCGCCTGCTGGTCGACGGCGAGCGTCGCCGGGTCGACGCCTCCTTCAAGAAGCAGGTCGGCTATCTGCCCGAGGCCGTGGCCTTCTCCGACACCCTCACAGCGGCGGCGGTCCTGCGCTTCTTCGCCCGCGCCCGCGGCGTCTCCAAGCGTCGCATCCCCGACCTCCTCGAGCGCGTCGGGCTCGGCGCGGCGGCGCGGCGGCGCGTGAGCGGCTTCTCCCGCGGGATGAGGCAACGACTCGGCCTCGCGGTCGCCATCCTGGCGGAGCCGTCGCTGCTCATCCTCGACGAGCCCACCGGCGGCCTCGACCAGGAGGGGCTCGAGGTCCTGCTCGAGGTGATGGCGGAGTGGCGCGCCGCGGGGCGCATCATCCTGATGGCCAGCCACGATCTCACCCTCTTCGAGCACCGGGTGGACCACCTCTGCTTGCTCAGCGCCGGCAAGGTCGTCGCCGAGGGGACGCCGGACGTGCTCCGGGCGCGGGCCAACGTGCCCGTCGAGGTCCGGCTGCGAATGGCCGACGCCCTCGCCGCCGGGGCCCTCCAACGCGATCTCGACGGGTGGGGGCCCCTGCGCTCGATGCAGATCGACGCCGGCACGCTGGTGGCCCGAGTCGATCCTGCGGCGTTGTTGGACTTCATGGACCGCCACGCCGCGGGCCGAGCCGACGTCGAGTCGGTGCGCGTCGTGGAGCCGGGGCTCGATCGCGTCTACCAGGCGTTGCTGGCGGAGGGGGGGCCATGACTCGGCTGTTCTATGCCGTCGTCCTCCACGAGCTCCGGGAGCGGATGCGGGACAAGTGGGTCATCGTCGTGGGTGTCATCTTCGCCGCGCTGGCCGCCGCCGTCAGCCTCTACGGGCGCACCGCGGAGGCCGACGCGGCGGCGCTGTCGGGGCCCAGCCTGGTCACGCTTTGCAGCCTCTTCGTCCCCCTCGTCGCGTTGATCCTGGGCCACGACGCCATCGTCGGTGAGCGTCAGCGCAACACCCTCGGCCTGCTGCTCTCGATGCCCATCGGGCGGGCGGGCCTGGTGCTCTCCAAGTTCGTCGGGCGGGCCCTCGCCCTGACGGTGTCCATCATCCTCGGGCTCGGCTCGGCGATCCTGGCGTCGGCGGAGGCCGAGCGGGAGGTGATCGCCGCGCTGGTCGGGCCCACCTGGCTGCTGGGGGCGGCGTTCTTGGCGATGGGCGTGGCCGCCTCGACGCTCACGCGCCGCCAGATCGCCGCCGCGAGCGTGGCGGTCTTCGTCTGGTTCGGGCTGGTCTTCTTTTACGATCTGGGGCTGCTCGCGGCGCTGGTCGCCACCGACGGCGGGCTGAGCCCGGACACGGTGGCGAAGCTGGTCTTCGGCAACCCCGCGGGGCTCTATCGCGTCGAGATGATGACGCGCTTCGCCGGGCCGGAGCTCTTCGAAAACCTGGGGATGCAGCTCGCGCTGCCCAGCGCCACGACCCGGGGCGCCATCTGGGCGGCCTGGATCGGCGGCCCCCTGCTCCTCGGTTGTGGCGCCCTGTTGGCGCGGAGGTCTCAACGATGACGCGACTCGTGCTCCTGCTCGGCGCGGCGCTGGCCCTCGGCGGGTGCAGCAACAAGGCGCCGCCCGAGGCCGCGGGCGCCCCGCTGCGGGCCGAACCCTTCGGGGCCGCGGAGTGCGCCGCCTGCGGAATGGTGGTGCGCGAGCAACCATCGCCTCGGGCTCAGCTCGTCCACCGCGACGGTACGCGCGCCCACTTCTGCTCGGTCGGCGATCTCCTGACCTACCACGACACGCCGTCCCCCCACGGGAAGCCGGCGGCGGCCTTCGTCGAGGCCAACGATCCAAAGGCCCTCGACACAAACTCTAAAAAGGTGCTTCTTTGGTTGAATTCAGAAGCTGCTCACTTCGTCGTCGGAGTTCAGCGCGAGGGGGTCATGGGGTTGCCCACCCTCGCCTACGACGAAGCGGGAGCGGCCCAGCGGGTGGCCAAGGCCCTCGGTGGGCGCGTAGTTGATTGGACCGGTCTCCAAGCCGCGGCGCGGGCGCGAGCAGACCGCTGACAACTCGACAAAGACCCCGAGGACCGATGGAGGAAGCGCTTCGATGCGTAGTCTAGTGACCTCGATGCTGACCGTGGCCCTGCTCGCGCTGCCCGCCACGGCGTTCGCGGATCCCGCCGCCGCGGGCAAGAAGACCTACAACACGATGTGCGTCCCCTGCCACGGACCGAGCGGCGCCGGAGACGGCCCCGCCGCCGCGGCGATGAAGCCCAAGCCCCGGGACTTCACGGATCCGGCGTTTTGGGCGTCGGCCAAGGACGAGACGCTCGCGACGATCATCAAGAAGGGCGGGATGGCGGTCGGCAAGTCTCCGCTGATGGCCGCCTTCGGCGGCACGCTGAGCGATGGCCAGATCGCCGAGGTCCTCGCCTACCTCAAGACGATGAAGGCGAAGAAGTAGGCTATGTGGGCCATCCGCGACCTGATGACGGACGACGTGATCTCGTTCGAGGCGCACACGCCCATCGAGACGGCCATTCAGACGCTCATCGACCGGAAGATCAGCGGCGCCCCGGTGGTCGACTCCGGCGGGCAGATCCTCGGCGTGGTCTCGGAGGCGGACATCTTGTCCTTGTACTGGGAGTCCCAGGCGAAGGTCGTCGGTGACATCATGACGCCGTCGCCCCACTGCTTCCCGGTGGATGGGCCGGTGGTCGACGTGGTGGATTGCCTGATGGCGAACTGCTTTCGTCGGGTGCTGATCCACGACGGCAAGAACCGCCTCGTGGGCCTCGTCAGCCGCGCCGATCTGATGCCGCTGGTGCTGCGAACCCTGCTCCAAGACCGCACCCAGGCGCCGCGGCGGTGACTCAAGGCCAGGCGGACGCGGGCTCGTCGGCTGGTGCGACGGGGACCTCGGGCAGCTTCTCTTCCACGAGGAACCACTGGCGGGCTTCGTAGCGCCACGTTTGCTGCCAGGCGCGCTGCTGAATCTGTGTGCTCGGGATTCGATACCAGCTTACGCCGAGGAGGACCGTGGCGGTCTCGTTGTCGGGGGCGGGTTGGATGCCGATCACGGCGACGTCGGTGAGATGCACGTGGCGGGTGGCGGCGCGGCTGGCCAGCCACTTTGCCCGGTAGGCCGGGTGCACCATGGTCGCGGCACCGCGCCACTTCTTCCAGCGCACGTGCAGCGCGAACCGGCGCGCCACGTCACGGAGGGCGGCGTCGCGGGTGAGGTGACCTCCGCCCGCGCAGGCGGGGAGGCCAAGGGTCAGCAGGGCCAGGGCATCGCGGCGCTTCATCGGCGTATGACTCGCATGAGACGGGCCTTGTCCTCTTCGCCGAACTCGCGGGTCAAGAGCAAGGCCAACAAATACGTGATGCCCACCGCCGCCAGCATCCCCAGAGAGGCGACGCGGCCCATCTGCGGGAGTTGGCGGCCCGCCACGACGAGGACGGTCCCGATGCTGAGCACGCGGACCAGGGTGGCGGCGGGGATGGGTGGTCCGTAGGCCCTCCAGATGACCGCGCCGCCCAGTGCGAGGCCCATCGTGAAGGCGATGAGGGTGGCGATTCCGGCGCGGCGGAGGATGTCGGCCGTGTCGAGGGACCCCGGCAGCCAGAGCCAGTAGAGACCCGCGGCGGCGGCCACCGTCACGACGCCGACGACCAGCGCGGAGGTCGCCCGCCCGGAGGACATCAGCAACGTGTTCACGACGTTGAAGAGGCTGAAGCAGAAGTAGGCGGGGGCCAGCCACGCGAGGGCCTGGGCTGAGTCGGCGAAGCGCGGGATGAGCCCGGTCACGGCCTGGGGGACCGCCGCGAGCACCACCGCCGCCGCGCCGACCAGGAGGCAGGTGTAGCGCAGCGCCTGACGGATGTAGATGCGAGTGCGCTCTCGGTCTTCCTGGAAGGTGACGGCGCTGACCATCGGGAAGACCACGAAGGTGATGGCGATCGTCGCTTGCCAGGGGACGCGGGCGACGGCCTGGGCGAGGCCGTAGAGGCCCAAGACGCCGTCGGCGCTCGCCACCACCGCGGCGTCGCGCATCCCGGCGAAGACGCCCGTGTCGGGGACCCAGCCGGCGGCCACCGGCGCGAAGAGGGCCGCGGCGGCGGGCTTCAGGAGGAAGACGTCGAGCTTGAAGATGAGGTTGAAGACCAGGGTGTAGAGCATGACCTGGGCGCCGAAGGCGTAGAGCTTGGGGTCTGGATCGCCGTGGCCGAGATCCCGTCCGACGCGCCACGCCGCCAGGCACATGATCAGGAACGCCGCCGTCGCGAAGCCGGTGAACGCCCCGACGACGCCGAAGCCCGCCAGCGCGAAGCCGAGCACGAGCGTGGCCTTCATCGAGGTGAAGCCGATGTCGTAGAGCGCTTGGCGCAGGAAGAGCTTCCGGCCGTTGAGCGCGCCGATGTAGACGGTGTAGAGCGCGTAGCAAAACAGGATGACGCCCGCGGCCCGGTAGCCGTTGACGAGGTGTGGGCTCTGCCGCCACGCGGCGTAGAATGGTGCCGCCGCGACAAAGGCCGCCGCCACCAGCCCCCCCACGACCAGCATCGCCGCCCGCGCCTGGCGGGCCACCCCCCCCGACGCGTCGGGGCGCCCGGCGACGAACTTGGAGACCGACTGCATCACGCCGACCACCATCACCATGCTCAGGATGCTCAGCGTGTTGTTGAGATCGACGTACTGGCCGTAGAGCGCCACGCCGTCCACGTGGGGCCCGTAGCTGTCGAAGATGAACGGGAGACCGAAGGTGATCAGCGCCCCGCCCACCATGAACCACAGCTTGGCGGCGGTGATGACGATGAACCCCCGCCCGGCGGTCTGTGTTTCGTCGGCCATGGGCGCGGACCTTAGAGGCTTTGAGTGCCCGTGGGTACCCTCCCGGCCGAGCTGGACGTGAGTCGGATGACGCCGCCGGGGCCCCCCTTCCGGTACGGTGTGTGAGGGAGGAGGGCTTCATGCCGCCGATGAGCGCCGAAGAGCGGATGACGATGTCGGTGTCGCTCTACCTCGCGCTCGAGCGAGAGAGCGACCTCAAGCACGAGTACATCAACGGGGTCGCCTATGCGATGGCCGGGGCGTCGCGCACCCACAACATGATCTCCGCGAGCCTGCTCGGGAGGCCGCCCACCGTCGACGACCGCTCCCTCACCAACCCGCGGGTCGTGTTCGAGGTCCTCTCACCGTCGACCACGGGCTTCGACCGAGGCGCCAAGGCCGACCACTACCAGTTGGAGGACGGCGAGTTGACGGTGTCGTCGCTCGAGCTCGCCCTCCCCCTCGCTGAGATCTACGACCTCCGTCTGCTGTAGGAATCGGCGGCGCTGGCACACTTCGAGGCCTTGGCGGCTCTACGGGACGAGACCCCGTAACAAGAGGACCTCCGCGTGGATCCGACCAACATCATCTTCCTCGTCGTCTTCGGCGCCTTCGTGGCCTGGAAGATTCGCCGCTCCTGGCGCAGCCCCGCCGAGCTGCGGGCCATCGCCGAGCTGCTGGCCCAGGGCGCGTTGCTCGTCGACGTGCGCACCCCCGGCGAGTTCGCCGCCGGGCACATCCCCGGCGCGCAGAACGTGCCGGTCGGCGCGACGGGCAAGCTCAGCCGCGAGAAGCGCAGCCGGGGCATCGTCGTCTACTGCGCGAGCGGGATGCGCAGCGCTGGCGCGGCGGGCCGTCTGCGCGCCGCCGGCTTCGAGAAGGTGCTCGATCTCGGCCCGATGGGGAATCACCGGCGCCTTCCGCAAGCGGCATAGCTCGTGGGCGGCTCCTGGAGATAGGCTACGGGGCCGGGTCTTCGAGGGGTCATGATGGGGCGAACGCTCCTCCCGCTCATCGCCATCGCCCTCTTCGTGGTCGCGCTCGCGCCGCGCACAGCGCCCCGCGCCTCCCCGCCGCCGCCCCCACGCCCCGCGCTCCCGAGCCTCGAGGCCTGCGCCCCGCTGCGCTTCGCCGTCTTGGGTGATGGGCGCGCGGCGATGCCCGGGCTGGGCCCCTCCGCCTACAAGGTCGGCGTCCTGCGGGAGGTCCTCGCCCGCGCGCCGGCCTTCGTCGTCGACACCGGGGACCTGGTCATGGAGGGAGAGGATCCGCGGGAGTGGGCGCGCCTGCTCGCGACGCTGCCCGCGGAGACGCCGTACCTCGCGGTCCGCGGCAACCACGATGTGGGTGGCTTCTACGACAACGAGCTCGCGCCGGGCCCGGTCTACGGCCGGCGCGTAGGCCCCGTCTGGCTGGTGGGCTTCGACACCGAGGGCGTCCACGACCACGACGTCAGGGCTCGGATCGGTGAGCTCGACGCGACGCTCGGTGCCGACGACGCCCCTTGGAAGATCGTCGTGATGCACCGCCCGGTCTGGTCCAGCGGGCCCCACGGCGGGGACGAGCGTGGACTCAACGCGGCGCTGGTGCCGGTCCTCGACCGACACCATGTAGCCGTCGTCTTCAGCGGACACGACCACCACTACGAGCGCTTCTGCGCCTCCCTCGGCGTCGACCGGCGGTGCGCGCCGGAGGGCACCGTCTACGTGGTGACGGGCGGGGCCGGCACGTTCACCAACCACTGGGCCTTCGGCGCCGAGCCGGGGCGCCGAGCGTTCAGCGGATCTCGGCACTTTGTCGAGGTCGAGGTCGCCGATGGCGAGCTGAGGCTCACCGCCCGGCGCACGCGCGTCGGGAACCTCCGGCGGGCGGAGATCATCGACCGGATCACGCTGCGGCGCCCCGCCCGTTGCGGATGATCCGCGTCACCTTCGAACCGGGCGGCGAGACGCTCGACGTGCCGTCCGGGACGCCTCTTCTGGCCGCCGTGCTTCGCGTCGGCCGGCCGATTGGCTACGCCTGTCGCGGGCGGGGCGTGTGCGTCACCTGTCGGCTGCGGGTCATCGGTGGGCTCTCGGAGATCACCGACGCCGAGCGGCGGCTCCTCGACACGCTCGACGAGCCGGACGCCTACCGCATCGCATGCCTCGCACGCATCCAAGGCGAGGTGCGGGTCCGCGCCGACTACTGGTGAGCTGGCCGCCCCGTGAAGCGGTTGATCATCTCGACCACCTCCTTCACCCGGAAGGGCTTGTGGACCACGGGTAGCTTCGTGCGTTCGAGGAAGGCGCGGTTGCGCTCACCGTGCTGGCCGCCGGTGATCACGACGAATCGATCGAGCAGCTCGGGCCGGTTCTGCGTCACCCAGGTGAAGACCTCGATGCCGCTGACGCGCGGCATCACGAGGTCGCAGAAGATCACGTCGATGTCGTCGACCTCGGCGAGCAGCTTGATGGCCTCCTCGCCGCCGAAGGCGATGTGCACCTCGACCCGACGGCTGAAGGCGCGACGGTAGGCGTTGAGCAAGAAGCGCTCGTCGTCGACGAACAGCGCCGCGCCGCGCGGCTCGTCGGGTGGGCTGGGCTCGGCGATGATCGGGAGCGGCACCGTCGAGCGCGCCGGCAGCCACACGGTGAAGGTGCTGCCCACGTCGGGCTCGCTGGCGACCGCGATGCGCCCGCCGTGCCGTCGCACGATCTCGTCGGCGATGGCCAGATCGAGGCCACCCACGGCGATGTCTTCGACCGCCTCGAAGGGCTCGAGCACGCGCGCGATGCGTTCCTTCGGGATACCCCGCCCGTTGTCCTCGAACTGCACGGCGACGTCGGACGCGTCGGCGAAGAGGCGCACGATGATCCGCCCCTGCTCGTTATCGGGGATGGAGTTGGCGGCGTTGGCGAGCAGGTTCAGGAAGACCTGGCTCAGCTTGCTGCGGTCACCACGGACCTTGGGCACGGCCTGGAACTCACGCTTGACGAAGATCCGCCGTCGCATCTCCCCATGCATGATGTTGAGCACGCTCTCGAGGACCGCCTGCACGTTGAGCTCGACGAGCCGGTCGACGCCCTGGACGCTGGTGAAGCCGCGGAGCTTCGCCACGATGTTCTGGACCCTGTTGCTCCCCTCGAGCGTCTCGTCGATGAGCGGCAGGAGGTCGCCGACCATGGTCTCAGGATCGATGCGCTCCGCGATCCGCGCGGCCTCCTCGTAGCGCTCGGACCGGTAGAGATCGAGCAGCAGCTTGAGCTCGCGCACGTAGGTGCTCAGGACGCTGAGGTTGCTGACGACGAAGGCCAGCGGGTTGTTGATCTCGTGGGCCACGCCCGCCGCGAGCTGCCCGATCCCCGCGAGCTTCTCCGCGGCGACGCGCTCGGCCTGTGCGCGCGCGAGCTGCTCGAAGGCCTGGGAGAGCTTCTCGTTCGACGCCTGCTTGCTCGCGTAGAGGTGCGCGTTGTGCAACGGCGGGCCGAGCCGGTCGGCGAAGTCGGCGAACAGGCGTCGCTCCTCCTCGAGCAGCGGCCGGCTGGGCTCGATCGCCACGAAGAAGCGCCGCGTTCGGCCCGCCGAGGGGGCGGCGCCCACGAGCGCGTGGCCTCGGGGCTTGGGCCAGTCCATCGGCTGGTGCACGAGCTCGATCGCCGAGGCGTCGACCCGAACCGACATCGCGGCCCGCGCTCGCTCCAGGAGGGTGCGCACCCGGGGGTCGTCGTCGGCGGGTCGCACGGCGGAGAAGACGCGCAGCGTCGGCGAGTCGCCCCCCGTGAGGTCGAGCACCATCATCCGCGTCGGTGAGAAGCGCGCCGCCGACTGCGCCGCGGCGCGTAGCACCTCGTCGAGCTCCAGCGAGCGGTTGAACCGCCCCGTCACCTCGGAGAGGAAGCGCAGCGCCTCGTTCCGGCTCCGCGCGAGCACGCCCAGCCGCCGGGTGCGCAGCGCCGCCTGGATGCGGACGATGAGCAGATCCGTCGAGGCGCTCTTGTCGACGAAGTCGTTGATCCCGATGCGCACCGCCTCGCGGGAGATGTCGAGGGACGCGTGCCCGCTGAGCATCACCACCGGGAGCAGCTCGTCCTGACCGCGCAGCCGCCGGCAGAAATCGAGCCCCGTCATGTCCGGCAGGCGATAGTCGAGCAGCACCACGTCGGGCGCCTGCTCCACGACCGCGCGCAGCCCGGCCTCGGCGTCGGGGGCGGTGACGAGCTCGTACCCCGCCTTGGTGAGCACGAACTTCAGCAGGTGTCGGTAGTCGGGATCGTCCTCGACGAGGAGGATGCGAGCCCTCGGCTCGACGCCCTCGCTCACCGTGGCACCGGGGGCACCCGCGCCACCTTGCTCCAGTAGTCGGCGAGCTCGCGGACGACCTCGACGAAGCGTGAGAACCGAATCGGCTTGCAGATGAAGGCGTTGGCGCCAAGGGCGTAGGCGGTCGCCACGTCCTCCCGTCGCTGGGAGGTCGTCAGCATCAGGATGGGGATCGTACCCAGCGCCTCGTCGCCCTTCGTGGCGCGCAGCACCTCCATCCCGTTGAGCTTCGGCAGGTTCATGTCGAGCAGCACGAGGTCCGGGCGATGGGCCCCGCCGAAGGGCTCCTCCCGCCGGAGGAAGTCGAGGGCCTCCTGTCCGTCGCGCACGACGCTGACAGACGCCTCGAGCCCGCCCTTCTGGATCGCGCGCAGCGTGATCCGAACGTCGTTCTCATCGTCCTCGGCGAGCAGGATGTGCATTACCCCACCAGCGCCACGAAGGCGCGCACCAGATCCGGGTCGTACACCGTGCCGGCCGCGTCTTCCAGCACCGCGATCGCCTCCGCCGCGGACCGGGCTGGCCGCCAGGGCCTCGACGAGGTCAACGCGTCGTACCCGTCGAGCACCGCCACGACCCGCGCGAGCTCGGGGATCGCGCGCCCCGCGAGCCCATCCGGATAGCCTCCTCCGTCCCATCGCTCGTGGTGGTGCCGGACGATCGCCCGCTCGGAGGCGCCGATCTCGAAGCGCTCCAGCATCTCGGCCCCCAGCACCGTGTGCAGCCGCACCTTCTCCCGTTCGAGCGGATCGAGGGGCCCGGTCTTGAGCCAGATCAGATCGCTGACGCCGATCCGCCCCACGTCGTGCAGCAGCGCTCCGGTGTAGAGCGTCTCGAGCCGGTCTCGGTCATACCCGAGCGCCCGCCCGAAGCGCGTCGCGAGCTCCGCCACTCGTTGGGAATGCTGCCGGTGGTCGTCGGCCCGCCCCTCGGCCATCTCGAGCATCGCCGTGACGCCCTCGAGGAAGCGCCGCCGCAGCTCGCCGTCCGGCGCCTGCCTGCGCGGCGG
This sequence comes from uncultured Nannocystaceae bacterium, assembly GCA_964402225.1. Classification (GTDB taxonomy): domain Bacteria; phylum Myxococcota_A; class Bradymonadia; order UBA7976; family UBA1532; genus CAYOBQ01. The sequence continues at coordinate 26,075 of CAYOBQ010000030.1, forward strand.
CGGCGGCGTGGTCATCGTCTCGACCCCCTCCCCGTCGGCTACGCACACCTGGTCCCGACCGTTGTGCTTGGCGCGGTAGAGCGCGGCGTCGGCCCGCTTCACGAGGTCCTGCTCGTCCTCGACGCCGGGGTCGTGGTGGGTGGCGACCCCGATCGACACGGTGGTCGTCACGCCCTCCCCTTCGAACGCCAACGTGTTCTCACTCACCGAGCTCCGCACCCGCTCCGCGAGGCGCCGAGCGCCCTCCCGATCGGTGTTGGGCAGGACGACGACGAACTCCTCCCCGCCGTAGCGGGCGATGATGTCGACCTCGCGCGCGACGTCGGTGAGCGTCGCCGCGAGGCGCTTGAGCACGCGGTCGCCGAAGGGGTGGCCGTAGGTGTCGTTGACGTCCTTGAAGTGGTCGAGGTCGAGCATCAGACACGCCAGGGGCTGCCCGTAGCGCCGCGCGCGAGCCATCTCGGTGCGCAGCAGCTCCTGGAAGTGGCGGTGATTGTAGAGCCCGGTGAGCCCGTCGCGGATCGCCCACTCGCGCAGCCGCTCGTTGACCTGGCGCACCTCGTTTTCCAGCCGCGACCGCTCGAGCACATTGCGAACTACGCGCGCCAGGATGCTCGGATCGAGGTCGTGCTTGCGGAGGTAGTCGTAGGCCCCGGCCTTCATCACCTCGACGGCCAGCTTCTCGTCGCCGTGCCCCGTGAGCATCACGATCGGCAGCTCGGGGACCGCCTCTCGCATGGTGCCGATGAGCTCGTGGCCCGAGGCGCCGGGGAGCTGGTGGTCGACCAACGCCAGATCGTAGGCGCCCTGGCTGGCCTTGGAGATGGCCTCGTCGGCGTCGTACGCGATGTCGACCTGGTAGCTCCCAGGGACCCGACGGATGAAGCGTCGCAAGACCTCCACGTCGTCGATGTTGTCCTCCACCAGGAGGATGCGTGTCGGCGTCGGGCCCACAACCCCCGACTATAGCCCGACCCCCACGAAACGAGCTACCTCGGCATCGTCGGGAATGTGTGAGCCAAGAGGTGCGGTTGGGCCCAACGAAGAGGAGGCCCCTTGGCGCCGCACGGAGATCCCCACGCAGAGCTGCTCGCGCAGGCCCTGGAGGGCGACGCTGCGGCCTTCGAGCGGCTGGTCGCGCCCTTCCGAGATCGCATCTACTGGCGGGCCGTGCGCGCCCTCGCGGACCGCGACGAGGCCGAGGACGTCACCCAGGAGACGCTGGTGCGCGCCTACACCCGCCTCCACACGTTTCGTGGCGAGGCGCGCTTCGGCTCCTGGCTCTATCAAGTGGCGAGCAACTGCATCCGAATGCACCTGCGCACCCGGCGTCGCCGGCGGGCGAGTCGCATCGATGACCACCTGGGGCAGATCGAGCTCACCGACGCCGTGACCCTCTCCGATCGACCGCGCGCGCCGGATCAGGCGGCGATGAACGGCGAGCTCGCCTGCGCGATCGCCGCGGCCATCTCGAATCTCCCCCCTCAATATGGCAGCATCCTACGGCTGTGGGTCGAGGATGGCCTCGACCTACGACAAATCCACGAGCGCTCCGGCCTGTCCATCCCCGCGATAAAGTCCCGGCTCCACCGGGCGCGACAGCGGGTCCGGGCCGACATCGAGGCCGCCCTCGGTCCCGGAGCGCTCCTGGCCGCGTAGGAGAAGCTCGTGCGGGTGCTGCGTTCGTCTTGGCTGGTCATCATCGCCAGCGTGGTAGTGGTCACCCTCTTCTGGTTTCGTCCCGGTGGCATCGATGGCCCCCGCGCCACCCCGGTGAAGGCGGAGGGCAAGGGCTTCGACCATGGCGCGTTCACCGCCGTCTTGCAGAAGGTGGTCGGATCCGACGGGCAGGTGGACTACGCCGCCCTCCGCAGCGACCCCGGCGGGCTCGACCGCTACCTGGGCCAGCTCGCCATGACCAGCCCCACGAGCGCCCCCCACCGCTTCAAGTCCGAGGACGAGCAGCTCGCGTACTACATCGACGCCTACAACGCCTTCGTCCTCGCCGCGGTCCGCGACCTCTGCCCCATCGAGACGGTGCAGGACGCCTACTGGGGCAACGGCCTGTTCTGGCGCGTCTCCTTCATCATGGGCGGCGAGCCGATCACCCTGAGCGACCTCGAGTCGAGCCACATCCGCCGCCTGAAAGGCAGCGATCCCGAGGTCCACTTCGCGCTGGTCAAGGGCGCCCGCGGTTTCCCCGCCCTGCCCCGCGAAGCCTACACCGGCGTCGACGTCCGTCCCCGGCTGAAGGCCCTCGGCGACCGCGTCGTCGCCGATCCCCAGATGCTGCGTCGCGAAGGCCGCGTCCTCCACGCCAACGAGCTCTTCCTCTGGTACGAGAGCGACTTCGCCCCCCCCGCGACCACCGACTCCCCCGTCCGCGACTGGCTGCAGCGGCGCGCGCCCGCCCTGGTCGAAGGCGACCTCGTCAAGATCGAGCACCGGCCCTTCGACTGGACGCTCAACGGGCGGTGTCTCTAGCTTTCCACTTCGCGAGCTTCGCCTGGAGTGCCTGGCGGCTGATGCCCAGCGACTCGGCGGTGCGCGTACGGCTGCCGCCGTGCTCGTCGAGGGCGCGGCGGATCACCTGCTCCTCGAGGGCCGCCATGACCTCCCGCAGCTCCCCCTGGGGCAGCCCCTGGACCTCGCTGGCGTCCGGCGGGCTGCCGCCGGCGACCTGCGGGCTGAGCTCGTCGGCCCCGATGGGCTCGCCATCCTCCGTCAGGATCACCGCGCGCTCGATCTCGTGCTCGAGCTGACGCACGTTCCCCGGCCAATTGAAGCGCTGGAGCGCGAGCAGCGCCTCGGGGGTGAAGTGGCCGATCCAGCGGCCGTGGCGGGCACACGCCATCTCGCGGAAGCGCCTCGCGAGCTGCGCCACGTCGCCGGTCCGGGCGCGCAGCGGGGGTAGCGTCACGGGGAAGACCGCCAGCCGGTAGAAGAGGTCCTCACGAAAACCGCCGGTCTTCACCGCCGCCTCGAGATCCCGGTTGGTGGCGGCCACGATGCGCACGTCGACCTTCACGGGCTTCGTGGAGCCCACCGGCTGCACCTCGCGCTCCTGCAGAACGCGCAGGAGCCGCACCTGAACGCCCGGTGAGATCTCGCCAATCTCGTCGAGAAAGACCGTGCCGCCGACGGCGGACTCGAAGAGCCCCTGGTGGTCGTTGACCGCCCCGGTGAAGGCGCCCTTGCGGTGTCCGAAGAGCTCGCTGTTGAGCAGGTTCTCGGGGAGCGCGGCGCAGTTGACCGCGGTGAACGGCCCCTCGGAGCGTGGGCTACAGGCGTGGACGTAGCGAGCCGCGAGCTCCTTGCCGGTGCCGGTCTCGCCGAGGACGAGCACCGTCGTCTTGGTGCGCGCCACGCGCTCGAGGGCCTTGAGGGCCTTCTTCAGAGCGTCGCTGTCGCCGATGATCGGGCGAGGCATGTTGCGCAGCCCGGCGTTCGCGTCGCGCAACGCCCGAAAGCGCCGGGCTGCGATGAGGCTCGCCGCGACGTGGGTCCCGACGACGCCGAGCCAGGCCAGGTCGTCGGAGCCAAAGGCGCGTCGCGTGCTGTCGACGTGGAGCACCCCGATGGCCTCGTCGGCGGCGAGCAGCGGCACCACCACCGATCCGGCGAGCCCGGCGACGCTCTCGGGCCCCGCCAGGCCGGGCACATAGGACACCACCTCTCGGCTCTCGATGGCGCGCTGCATCAGGGTCTGGCTCGGGGTGGCCGCCTCGCCCCGCGCGCACTCGCAGCACAGCTCGTCCCGGGCGTCGCGCAGCAGCACGCTCGCCGCGCGCGCCTGAGGGAAGCGCTCGAGGACCGCTCCGAGGATCCGCTCCATCGCGTCGTCGGGATCGCACTGGCCGCCGAGATCCCGGAGCAGTCGGAAGAGGCCGCGCAGGTTGGCGTCGTCGGGCTCGTCGGTCGTGACCGCGCGCGCCGAGACCACGGTGGCGCCGGCGGCGGGGTCGGCGCCGCCGCTGGGCGCATGGGCCACCGTCAGCACGACGGGCGAGACCAGATCGCCGAGCAGCAAGCGATCACCGGAGCGCACCGCGACGGGCGCGTGGGCCTTCACCACCGTGCGCTCGCCGTCCCGCTCGATGAGCGAGCCGTTGCGCGAGCCGAGATCCTCGTAGAGGTAGCCCTCGCCGCGGCGCACGAGCCGGCCATGGCGCGACGAGATGCGCGCGTCGGCGACCGGGATGTCGTTCCCCGCGACCCGGCCGATCGTCACCACCGCGGCGCCCGCGTGAACCGGCGCCTGCCCCTCGACCACGATCGTCAATGACATGTCAGTTCCCGTAGCGGACGCCGACCGTCAACGGCAAGAAGAACGACGCGGCGAACTGGTCTGAGCGCGAGGTGACGAAGACGCTCGGCCGCCCGCTCACGCCGACGCCGAAGCCTCGCCACAACGGCCAGCTCACCGAGATCGGGAGACCCAGCGTCGCCCCCCAGAAGGCGTCGGCGCCCAGCACCCCGTGGTCCGCCGCCGCCCGGGCGGAGCCGATCGCTGCGCCCCCCCCGACGCGCAGCGGCCCCAGCAAGGTTCGACCCCCTACGCCGACGTGGCCGTAGAGCAGGTCGAGGCCCTCGAAGACGAAGGTCGCCGGCGCGTGGTTGCTGTAGCCGAGGGCCCCCTCCAGCGTGAGCCAGCCGAAGAGCAACACGCCGCCGCCGGCCTCCGCGCCGAGGCCGAGCGTCCATTGCTCGGCGTCCCGACCGAGGAGCTGCACCGAGGTGAAGTCCGCGCGTGCGAGGGGCGCCGGAGGTGGCACGGGCGCCGGTCGCAGCGCCTCGAAGAGGTCGCGCAGCTTGGGGGGGACCCGCGGCCCGGGATCGTAGGTCGGATCGATACCGAGCAGGGCCCGCACGGCGCGCCGGGCGCGGGGCTCGTCCCGGAAGGCCGTCGCCAGCAGCGCCTCGTAGAGCCGGGCGCGCTCCCGGGCGGAGCCCTCGAGTCCACCGGCGAGGGCCTCGGCCAGCCGCTCCTCAGCGCAGGCGTAGTCGAGGTCGTCGTAGCAGCGGATGGCCGCTTCCAGTGCGGCCTGGGGGTTCGCCAGCGCCACCAGCACCATCAGCCCGACGCTCATCAGCGGAAGACGAAGAACGCGCCGACGCCGGTGAAGGTCCCGAAGGCGTTCGTCACCCGGAGCCGGAGGTCGTAGCGCCCCTGGTCGGAGCCCGCGAGCGGCACCTCCAGGCTGAGGCGCACGCGCCAATTCGACAGGAACTCGATGTGGTCGATGAAGATCGCCGTGCAGGGCTCTTCCTTGGCCGCGCAGTCGGTGAAGTCCTCCTCGAGATCCCGGACCACCCCGCGGTCGTCGTCTGGATCGGTGACCCCCAGGAAGGTCACCTCGACGTCGACCGTCCCGCGGTCGTCCGGGGAGAAGAAGGCCGGCTCGAAGGCCACCTCGAGCAGGTTGGGATCCTCCAGGCTCAACGCGGTGGAGTCACAGCCCGACAGGCCCAAGCACAGCAGAAACGGGACGACGCGCACGGGCGCCAGGATCTAGAGAAGCTCCGCGCTCTGCAACAACTGTGGCCGGAAGTCCGTGCGCACGCGGATCAGCGAGGCATGAGGCCCGCGCTGTGAGACCTCGACCGTCTCGACGTTCGGGTCCTCCACGACACCCCCGACGCGCTCGGCCTCATCGAAGACGACCTCCCGCGGCGGCGGGTCTGGCGCCGGAGTCGGTTGGGCCAGGCCGGCGGAGGCGAGGACGAGGAGGAGGGAGGCAGAGAGGATCCCGGCGAAGAGGCGGTACATGGCGGACCTCGAGTGGGTGTGCGCTACCAACGCGCGGGGTCACGAAAAGGTCCACGCGAAATAAAGCCGATTGACGGTCGGTTTTTTGCCGGTATCGTCGGTCGCCTCCATGGAGAGCCCAGCGGTGATTGAGAGAAGAAGATGAGCAGAGTCAGTCCGCCGTTTCTTGGCGACCTCGAGATGGCCGTGATGACGCACCTGTGGGCGAGGAGCCCGGGTGACGTCAAGACGCTTCACGCGGCCATCGGCGCGGCGCGATCGATCACGCCCAACACGGTGCAATCGACCCTCGTCCGCCTGCACAAGAAGGGCCTGCTGGACCGCCAGAAGGTGAGCCACGCATATGTCTACACCCCCGCGTGCAGCCGCGCCGACTTCGAGCGAGACGTCCTCGAAGAGGTCGTCTCACGGGTGATGGACGGGCGCCCCGACGCGATGCTCTCGGCCTTCGTCGACTTGACGGAGCGCGCTGGCCCGGAGGTCCTCGAGCGCCTCGAACGCCTGGTCGCGGCGCGGCTCGACGCTTCGGAGGAGGAGACGTGATTCAGTTCGTCGGGCTGACCGCGAGCCTCTTCGCGCTCATCACCGCCCTCGCGGTCGCGGCGCTCTATCCCCTCGTGCGACGCCGCATCCTGGGCTGGGAGCCCGCGCGGCGCGCCCGGGTTCTGACGGCCCTCGCGGTGGCGCCCATCGCCGTCGGGCTGCTGCACACCGCGCTGTGCCTCACGCCTGGCGTCCTCGGGACTGTGTGGCCGGCCCTCGACCACTGCCTCTACCACTCCGGACACCCGCACCTGTGCATTGTCCACCTCGCCGGGGTCCCCATCTCGACGTCGAGCTCGCTCCTCCTCATGGCCTTTGTCGCGGCCTTCGCGGTGCCCTTCGCCGCCACCGCGCGTCGAATCGTCCGCACCCGCCGCCTGTTGAGGGTGCTCGCGGACAGCGCCCATCAAGACGGCACCGGCGCCCGGGTCGTCGACAGCGTCCGGCCCTTCGCGGCCACCTCGGCGGGCGGCGGCGTGCTGGTGTCGCGCGCCCTGGTCGACCGCCTCGATCCAGCCCTCTTGCCCGCCGTCATCGAGCACGAGCGCGCCCACGCCGAGCGTCGCGATCCGGCCCGCCGGGCGATCGCCGCGCTGCTGGCCTCGGCGCACCTCCCGGCGACCCGACGGGTGCTCCTGGAGGACCTGGAGCTCGCCTCCGAGCAGGTCTGCGACGAGCAGGCCGGCGAGCGCCTGGGCGATCGCCTGCTGGTGGCGCGCGCGCTGCTGGCGGTGGAGCGCCTGATGGGCGGGCCGGACCTCGAGCTGACGGCGCCCCGTTTCGGTGGCGGCCACCTCGCGGCGCGGGTCCATGCGCTGCTCGCCCCGCCTCAGCCCGCGGCCTCGACCCGAAAGGACTGGGCCTGGCTCGCCTTCGCGGTCGCCCTCTCGGTCCTCCTGACCGACCGACTGCACCACCTGGCGGAGACCCTCATCGGGATGTTGATCGCTTGAATCGTCTCCTCCCGTTGCTCCTCCTCGCGGCGTCCGCCAGCGCCGCGCCGCTCACGATGGACGAGGCCGTACGCCGGGCTCTGGGCCGCCCCGAGCTCGCTGAGATGGTCGACGGCGCCGCGGCGGCGGCGACGGCCGAGGCCGAGGCCAGCGGGCTCTGGGAGAACCCCGAGCTGGCCTACGAGCACGAACAGCTCTTTGGCTCCGGCGCGCCCGAACAGGCCGTCGTGCTCTCGCAACGCTTCGACCTGGGCGGGGTGAGGAGTCGGAGCGCCCGCGCGGGCCGGCGCCGCGTCGAGATCGCGCGGGCGGAGGGCGCAGCCCGGCGGATCGAGGTCACCGCCGAGGTGCGTCGGCGCTTCTCCGCCGTGCAGTACCATCAGCATCGGCACGCGGTCCTCGCCGGTTGGGCGAGCCGGCTCGATGGCGCCCTCGCGGTCATCGGTCGGCGCGAGCGGGCCGGCGACGCCTCGGCCTATGACCGCAAGCGGGTCGAGCGCGAGCTGCGGGTCGCCCGCCTCGAGGTCGACGCCGAGACCGGCGAGCGCGAGGCCGCCTGGGCGCGACTCGATGCGCTGGTCGCCCTGGGTCGAGCCCCCGCTGCGTGGCCGCGCGTCGTCGGCGAGGATCTGCCCCCGGCCTCGGCCCGCGGCGGCCCGGAGGGGCGACCGGATCTTCGGGTCATCGAGCTGAGCGCGTCGGTGGCGTCCCTCGAGGCCCTCGCCGCCGAGCGGCGCTGGGTGCCGGAGCTCGTCGCCAGCGCAGGGTGGCGTGGGGCGGCGCGCGAGCATGGCTTCGTCGCGGGTCTGGCCCTCGACCTGCCCGTCTTCGACGACGGCGCCGCGGAGGTCGCCCGCGCCCGCGCCGCTCAGATCCAGGCCACCGCGCGCCACACCCTCGCGCTGAGCGAGGCCCGCGCCGAGGTCGGCGCGATCGCCGCCCGTGCCGCGCGCACGACCGACCTGGCGCGTCGCTTCCGGGGGGAGAGCGCTTCGGCCGCAGACGACCTCGTGCGCACCGCCGAGGTCGCCTACGCCGGGGGGGAGTTGGGCCTGCTGGAGCTCCTCGACGCCTACCGGGGGGCCACCGACGACACGCTGCGCGCCTTCGAGCTCGACCGCCGCGCGCGGGACACAGCGACTGCCCTGTGGGCCGCAACCAACGAGAGGACCGAACGATGATTGGTCGCCTTGTCTGCCGCACCGTCCGAGTGGCCGTCTGCCTGCTGGTGGTCTTTGGATGCGACGCCCACGACCACCCCCACGGGGAGGAGGCGCACGGCGAGCACGCCGAGCACGAAGGGGGGCACGGGCACGAGCACCACCCCGAAGCCACCGCCTACACGCACTTCAGCGACTCGATGGAGCTCTTCGTCGAGGTCCCACCGCTGGTCGTCGGCGGTGAGCCCGCCGAGCTCGCGGCGCACTTCACGCGGCTGTCGGACTTTCTTCCGGTGGCCGAGGGCAAGGTGGTCGCCGAGCTCGCCGCGGGCGGCGCCGCCGTGGAGCGGTTCGAGGTGGAGATCCCGGCGGTGGCGGGCATCTTCAAGCCCGTCATCAAGCCGGCCCACGCCGGTCGGCGACGCCTCGTGCTGCGCCTCGAGGCCGGCGGGCTGCGCTCGGAGCACGACCTCGGCGAGGTGCAGGTGCACCCGAGCCCCGAGGCGTGGAAGAAGGCCGAGGCGAAGGAGGAGGGCCACCACGACGAGGAGGGTGGGATCTCGTTTCTGAAGGAGCAGCAATGGAAGATGGAGTTCGGGCTCACGGAGGTGACGCGGCGTCGCGTGCGGCCGTCGTTTGCGGCCTACGGCACGCTCCGGCCGCGCTCCGATGGGGAGGCCTACGTGTCGGCGCCGGTCTCCGGGCGGCTCGACTCCGGCGGGGGATTCCCGCGCATCGGGCTGTCGGTGGAGCGCGACGAGGTCCTGGCACGGCTCACGCCGCGGCTCGCGGAGATCGGGGACGCAGCGGCGCTCTCAAAGACGCTGAACCAGGCGCAGATCGCGGTCCGCCACGCGACCCAGGAGCGGGATCGGCTATCGAAGCTGCTCGCCGCCGGCGCGATCCCCGAGCGGAGGGTGGTCGACGCGCGCTTCACCGCCGCCCGGGCCCGCGCCGCCCTCGACGCCGCGCGCAGCCGCAGCCGTCAGGCGCGGCGGGCGCAGAGCACCGGTGAGCAACGGGCCGAGGGGGGCTTCGCGCTGCGGGCGCCCCTCGGCGGCACCCTCGTCGAGGTCGCGGTGGCGCCCGGGGCCTTCGTCGCCGAGGGCGCGCGGATGTTCCGCGTCGTCGACCTCTCCACGCTGTGGCTCGAGGTCCACGTCACCGAGACCCACGTGGGTCACCTCGACGACGTGCAGGGCGTCTGGTTCGAGGTGGAGGGGATGGGCACCTTCGAGGTCGGGGCGAAGGAGATCGTCACGGTCGCAGGCGTCCTCGACGAGCGCACGCGGACGCTCCCGTTGGTGGTGCGCGTCGAGAACCCCGACGGCCGCCTGAAGGTTGGCATGTTCGCCTCGGCCCACGTCGTGACGGGCGCCCCCCGGGAGGTGCCGGCCGTGCCGTCCAGCGCGGTGCTGCGCGAGGGTGGGCTGCCGGTGGTCTATGTGCAGGCCGACGGTGAGCGCTTCGAGCGGCGCACCGTGAGGACCGGCGAGCGTGACGGCGAGTGGGTCGAGATCGTCGAGGGCGTCGCGCCGGGTGAGCGCGTGGTCTCGCGGGGGGCCTACGCCGTGCGCCTCGCGGGATCGGCGGACCAGATCCCGAGCCACGGGCACGCGCACTGATGGTCGACGCCATCATCCGCTGGTCGCTTCACAACCGACTCTTCGTCGTCGTCGCCGCCATCGGCCTGCTCGCGTGGGGCGGCTACGAGACGAGCCGCATGCCGGTCGACGTCTTCCCCGACCTGACGTCCCCCACCGTCGCGATCATCGCCGACGCCCACGGGATGGCCCCCGAGGAGGTCGAGGCGCTGCTGACGTTCCCCGTCGAGACGGCGATGAACGGCGCCACCGGCGTGCGTCGCGTGCGGTCCAAGACCGCCGTCGGCATCGCCGTGGTGTCGGTGGACTTCGAGTGGGGGGTGGACATCCTCCAGGCTCGGCAGATCGTCTCCGAGCGACTTCAGCTCGTGGCGCCCACGCTGCCGCCGGGGGTCGATCCCCCGGTGATCGGCCCGGTCACGTCGTTCATGGGCGACGTCGTCTTCGTCGGGCTGACGTCTGAGCGGCACACGCCGATGGAGCTGCGCACCACCGCCGAGTGGACCGTGTCCCGGCGCCTGCTCGCGGTCCCCGGCGTGGCGCAGGTCATCACGATGGGCGGCGAGATACGCCAGTTCCAGGTGCTGCTGCGTCCAGAGCGCCTCGACGCCTTCGAGATCACCGCCGACCAGGTCGCCCACGCCCTCGAGACCGCCAACGAGAACACGTCGGCGGGCTTCTTGGTCGAGGGCGGTCAGGAGCACCTCATCCACGGCCTGGGCCGGGTGCGGACCGAGGCGGACATCGGCGAGACGCTCGTCGAGATGCGCGGCGGGCTGCCGATCCGGGTCGCCCAGCTCGGGACGGTCGTCATCGGCCCGGCGCTGAAGCGGGGTGAGGCCGGCGTCAACGGCGGGCGCGGGGTGCTGTTGGTCGTGCGTAAGCAGCCGAGCGCGAACACGCTCACCCTCACCACCGAGATCGAGACCGTGCTCGAGGCGCTGCAGCGAGCGCTCCCCGAGGGCATGGAGGTGCACCCCGGGCTCTTCCGTCAGGCGGACTTCATCCAGGTCGCGATCGACAACGTCAGCGCCGCGTTGCGCGACGGTGCCGTGCTGGTGGTGCTCATCGTCCTCGCCTTCCTCATGAGCTGGCGGGCGACGGTCATCACCGCGCTGGCCATCCCGCTCTCATTGCTCGCGGCGGTCCTCGCGATGACGCTCCAGGGCATCGAGATCAACACCATGACGCTGGGCGGCATGGCCATCGCCGTCGGGGCCCTCGTCGACGACGCGATCATCGACGTCGAGAACGTGGCGCGCCGGCTGCGTCTGGAGGCCGCGCTGGCCGAGTCCGAGCGCCTCGGGTTGCTCCAGGTCGTGTTCGCCGCGAGCAAGGAGATCCGCCGTTCGATCGTCTTTGCGACGCTCATCATCGTGCTGGTCTTCGTGCCGCTCTTCTTCCTCTCCGGCGTCGAGGGCCGCCTGCTGCGACCCCTCGGCTTCGCCTACGTGGTGTCGCTGGCCGCCTCGCTGGTGGTGGCGCTGACCGTCACCCCGGCCCTGTGCTCCCTGCTCCTGCCGGGATCGCGCACGGTGACGACGCACGACGACCCGCCCCTCGTGCGGCTGCTCGACCGGCTCTACCGACCGCTCCTCGAGCTGGCGTTGCGGCGCTGGAAGATCCTCGGCGCCGCCGCGTTGCTCGCCCTCGCGGGCGCTGGCGTCGCCCTCTCCGCAGCGGGGCGCAGCTTCCTGCCGTCATTCAACGAGGGGGCCTTGACGATCGGTGTCGTCACGTTGCCCGGCACCGCGCTGGCCGAGTCCGACCGGCTCGGTGGGATGGTCGAGCGCATCCTGGCCAAGCACCCCGAAGTGCTCTCCACGGGGCGTCGCACCGGGCGCGCCGAGGGCGACGAGCACGCCCAGCCCATCAACGCCTCGGAGGTCGACGCCCGCCTGCGCATGGGTGACCGTGACGAGGCGGCCTTCCTCGCCGCCCTACGCGAGGACCTCAAGGCGGTCCCCGGCGCTGCCATCACCATCGGGCAGCCCATCGAGCACCGCATCGACCACATGCTCTCCGGCACCCGCGCCAACATCGCCGTGAAGATCTTCGGCCCCGACCTGCACACGCTGCGTCGCTATGCGGATCGCGCCAAGGACTTGATGGCGCCCATCCCCGGCGTGGTGGACCTCTCCGTTGAACAACAAGCCGAGGTCCCCTTCGTGACGGTTCGCTTCCGCCGCGCCGCCATCGCGCGTTACGGGCTCACGGTGCAGGCCGTGGCCCATGAGATCGAGACCGCCTTCCTCGGCCGCGTCGTGACCGAGGTCCTCGATGGACAGACGACCTTCGACCTCATCGTCCGCTACGACCGCTCGACCGTCGACGACCTCGATTCGGTGCGAGAGACCCGCGTGGGCACCCCCACCGGCGCCCGGCTCCCATTGCACGTTCTCGCCGACGTCCAGCGATCGGTGGGGCCGAACCTCATCGTCCGCGAGGCCGTGGAGCGCAAGATCGTGGTGATGTGCAACGTCGCCGACCGCGATCTGCAAGCCGTCGTCGACGACGTCCGCGCGCGCCTCGGGGCCAGCCTGGAGCCGCCCACCGGCTACCGGGTGGAGTACGGCGGTCAGTTCGAGCGCGCCCGGGCCGCCACCCGGATCCTGCTGGCCGTCGGCGGCGCGGTCATCGTCGGCATCTTCGTGTTGCTCTTCGTGGCGCTGCGCTCCGGCCGCGACGCGGTCCTGGTCGTCGTGAACCTCCCGCTCGCGCTCATCGGCGGCGTGGCCGGCGTCTATGTCTCGGGGGGGGTCCTCTCGGTCGCCTCGATCATCGGCTTCATCACCCTGTTCGGCATCGCCACCCGCAACGGCATCATGATGGTCACCCACTTCCAGCACCTCGCCGACGTCGAAGGCGTGACCGACCCTCTGGAGTTGGTCCGGCGTGGCGCCAAGGAGCGCCTGTCCCCGATCCTGATGACGGCGCTCGCCTCGGGCCTCGGGCTGCTCCCGCTGGCCCTCGCCGCTGGCGAGCCGGGCAGCGAAATCCAAGCTCCGATGGCGGTCGTCATCCTCTGCGGGCTGGTCACCTCCACCGCCCTGAACATGCTCGTCGTCCCCGCCCTCTACCTGCGCTTCGGCGCAGCCTGCCGACCTCGCCAGGCCCGCGCGAACGCCGGCTGAGGCCGAACTCGGCGGCCCAGGCCACTCAGGCGCTCTGCTTCGACCCCACCCGTCCAAGGACGTCGAGCTCGCGCTGGTGACGACCCGCCGCCTGCGCCGCAACATCTGGTCGGAGAACCTCGTGACCCGCGGCGTGGATCTCGAAGCGGTCTTCGGTCAGCCACCTCTGGCTTGAAATCCCGGCGGCGCCTCGCCATCGTGCGGCGCCGTGCAGCCGCCTTCTCCGATACGCCGCTTCATCGCCGTCTGGGGGGCGTGCTGCGCCTGGGCCGCGTGGCTCTATGGCTCGAGCGTGTACGGCTTCGTCCGCCACACCGACCATCAGGGCGACGACTACGCGCACATCGCCTACGAGGACTTCCTCAGCACCATCGTCTCCATCCAACTCCGGGTGATGCCGGCGTATCTGCTGGTGGCGACGGCGGCGGCGCTGCTGCTGTTTCCGCTGCTTCACCGCGCCACGTGCGTGGTCGACGTCGCCGGGCGAAGCGGTCGCTGGCGCCAGGCGCGGCTCATGTTCCGCGTGGCGATCTACGGCTCGCTGCTCTACGCGTTCTCCCTGGGCCCCTTCTTCCATCGAAGCCCGGGGCTGATCGACGGCATGGCGCGCTCGCTCGCGGCGGTGTCGCCGAACGCCGACGTCTACGCCGTCTATCGTTGGCGCCTGCTCGATATCGGGAGCGTGCTCTTCGCGCTGGTGGCGGCCTGGGCCGCCGGCTTCTACGCGCTGCGCTGGTGGCGCCTGGTGCGCGCCTCGAGTGGGGGCCGCCGGTTGGCCTGGGCGTTGCCGGCCCTGCTCGTCGCCGGTTGTGGCGGCTGGGTGATGAGGCCGCCTCCGCCGCCGCCGCGGGCCGCCGACACGCCGCTCAACGTGCTGGTCATCGCCGCCGACAGCCTGCGCTACGACCACCTCGGCGCCCACGGCTACCACCGCCGCGACATCAGCCCCAACATCGATCGCTTCGCCGCCGACGCGGCGGACTTCACGCAGATGCACGTCGCCAGCGCCAGCACCCTCGAGTCGTGGATGTCGGTGCTCAGCAGCCAGTTCCCGCCCAACCATGGCGTGCGCTACATGTACCTGAGACGCGAGCAGGCGGAGCGGGCGTCGGCCCAGACGGACCTGCTGCCACGGGTGCTCAACGAGCGGGGCTACCGCACCAGCGTCGTGAGCAACTGGGCCGGGAACTGCTTCAAGCTGGTCGACGTCGGCTTCACCGACAACCTCGCCAGCGACACCCAGAACTTCAAGGCGCTGCTGATGGAGGCGACGGTGTGGGCCCACCACATCTTCCCGCTCTACTTCACCAACGATCTCGGCGAGGCCCTGTTGCCCGAGGTCACGCGGGTCACGAAGTACGTCCGCCCCAACGCCCTCAACGCCAAGATGCTCGGGCAGATCGACGCGGCGAGCGAGGCGGCGAGTCCGTTCTTCGGTCTGCTCTTCTTCAGCACCACCCACCTGCCCTACACCGTGAGCTACCCCTACAACCTCAAGTACGTCGATCCGGCCTACCGCGGGGCCCACCGCTTCCAAATCGACGTCTCGGTCCACGACCTGATCACCTCGGGCTTCGCCCCCGAGCTGCCCGCTGAGACGGTGGACCACATCCGCGACCTCTACGACGGCGCCGTCAGCGAGTTCGACGCCTACGTGGGCCGGGTCATCGAGGCGCTGAAGGTCCGCGGGCTCTACGAGCGCACGATCATCGTCGTCACCTCGGACCACGGCGAGGACCTCTACGACCCCGGCAGCACCCTCGGCCATGGCACCAACTTCTTCGGCGGCGACCAGAGCACGCGAATCCCGTTCTTCATCCGGGTGCCCGGGGTCACCACGCCGGGCTCGAAGATCGAAGCCCTGGCGCGCAATATCGACATCGCGCCCACCCTGATGGCCCAGCTCGGGGTTGACCGGCCCGACACCTGGACCGGCGCCGATCTGACGCCTCTGCTCCGCGGCGAGGCGACCGATCTCGACCTGCCGGTCTTCGCCGAGACCTGCTACCTCTTCTTCCCCAAGTCCAACGCCCTGGTGGATCTGACGGAGGCGGAGCGCGCCGACCTTCTGGAATCGAAGGGGGCTCGCGACACGCTGGAGATCGACAAGGCCTTCAACAACAACATGGTGCTGCGTCGCGAGCTGCACGAGGACCAGATCCGCACCAAGGACCGCATGGTTCGGACGCGCCGCTGGAAGCTGATCCACATCCCCGGCAAGCAACGCCCTATCCAGCGCCTCTACGACATGCAGGCCGATCCCGCTCAGACCACTGATCTCTCGAAGAAGGGGCTCCCGGTCATGGCGCACCTCGCGCGATTGCTCGACGCCTACTGGGCGGGGGACGGCGCGACGCAACGATGGCCGCGTGCCTGGGAAGACCCGGCGGGCCCCCCTTCGTTGAACCCGTGACAAGACGCTCGAAGATGCTATCGTAGGTGACCATGCGACAGCGTCACACGCCGACGTACATCGTGCTCGGCCTGGTCGTGGCGGGTTGCGCGGGTCAGGTTCCCTCCGAACCGGCGCAGCAAACCCCCGCGCCCCAGGCGCGAGCCCCAGAGGCTCCACCGCCCAAGGTCGAGCCGCCGCCCCCGCCGCCGGATCCGTTGCGGCATCGCGCAGATCTGCCCGCCGACCGCCGGGTCGTCGTCTCGGTCAAGGGGGAGACGCGCACCGTCGATGGAGCCGCGGCGATCGAGGCTGGCTACACCATCGTGTCAATGCGCAACGACTGGACGCCCTACATCTTCACGCCGAAGATGGACCCGGAGGGCGTGGAGCTTCCCAACCGTTATCGGCGCATCTATCTCGGGCTCGCCAACGACCGGCTCAATGACGAGGGGCGCCCCCTGAAGAAGGGCGAGAAGAACTACCTCGAGGTCTTCGGCATCCCCCCCTCCATCGGGGTGCTGCGCGATCGCTTCGTCGGCGACGCCGACGCCGAGTGCCATCAGGCCATCGACTACCGGCTCATCGCCTCCCTCGACGAGATGACCTACCGATCCGACCGCCGCGAGCGCAACTTCAAGGGCAAGGTGCGAGGCTGGCGCAAGAAGGTGAAGCGCGCGGCCAAGAAGCACAAGGTCGACCCCGGGGATCTCGACGCCGTCGCCCGCGCCGTCCCCAAGCTCGCCGACACCATCGCCAGGTTGAGGAAGGCCGAGCTCGAGTGGGCGGTGCTCGCCGAGATCGACAAGCGCCTCGAGTGCGACGGCCACAACAACAAGCGCTTCCGTCACAAGAAGGGCCGGCTCGACCACGGCCTCCGCCTCGCCGTCCGCCGTTTCCAGCGCAAGCACAAGCTCTACGAGCACACCAACCTGCGCAAGCAGACGATGGTTCGCTTCGGCCAGCCCCCGCTACGCACCAACTACGACGGCTTCGTGCGCGCCTTCACCGAGCGCGTCATCGACGCGGCGGGCATCCTCGAGGATGGCAGCTCCCGCACCAAGAGCTACGTGGGCAAGGACGGCAAGGAGCGGCCCGTCCGCAACCTGGTCGAGGAGTTCGTGGACGCCGCGCTGAAGCAGACCGGGCTCGACACGCCAAAGAAGGCGATGGCGTTCTTCCGCGGGCACCCTCCGGAGGACTTCGAGTGGCTGCGCGTAGGCGTCGTCTTCCCCGAGAAGCCCGAGTATTACGGCGAGCACATGGAGCTCGAGGTCGTCGTCGACCGCGGGACCGTGTGGTACGAGCGACCGTTCAACGACGATGGCAGCAAGCGCCGTCAGCCGCGGGGGCGGATGCCGAAGCTGATGCTCTACACGACCTACGAGGACCAGCGCATCCAGCTCACGCGATGGCCGACCACGATCGGCGGTTGGCGCACCGAGCAGGCGCCCAACGGCTACGTCTATCTCAAGTACAAGGGCTCCGATGTCGGCAATCGGGTCATTCGGAAGATCATCGCCGGCCCCACCTGGGTGCCACCGGAGACGACGCCGCTGAAGAGTCTGGGCAAGCGGCGCTACGTCAACGGCAAGCGGCAGTCGGTGGTGAACTACAGCGAGATGGGGCCCGGCTACCTCTCGGCCTACGGGCTGGTCGCGGGCTACTTCGTGATCCCCGGCAAGAATGGGCGCGACTACGATCGCGGCATTCGTGCCCACGGATCATCGGACTATATGTCCATCCGCAGCGCCCAGCGCTTCTCCCACGGCTGCCATCGATTGATGAACCACCACGCCGTACGCATGTACGACTTCATCTTGAACCACCGCAACCAGGTGGTCGCGGGCGACCAGTCGATGAAGCATCAGCGACAGTTCCTCCACGAAGACGTCGTCTATCACGTGCGCGTCCCCAGCCGCGGCTTCCAGTACACCCTCGACCCGCCGGTGCCCGTCTCGGTGCGCAAGGGCACCATCAAGGGTGAGGTCAAAAAGCCCCCCGAGGGCTTCGTCGAGATCCCGGGCCGCGCCTACCCGGGGACGATGCCTGGCGAGGAGGGGGACGACGTCGACTCGCGCGCCGGTGGCGGCGCGCCTGCGGAGGAGATCTGAGCCCGATGCGGTGGCTGCTGTGCGGCGCGATGCTGCTCGTTGGAACGTATGCCGCGCTGGCCAAGGACGCCGGCGCTCCCGATGCGGCAAAGGCCGATCCCAGCACGGTGACGATCTCCGTGCGGACCTTCCCCTCCGGCGCGAAGATCTACCACGGCAAGAAGCTGCTCGGCACCGCGCCCATCAGCTTCCAACGCAAGCGCGACAGCGGCCCGCTCGATCTCATCGTGCGCCGCGGCGGCTACTTCCCCGTCGCCACGCGCGCCTACACCTTCAAGGACGACATCGTCATCGTGAAGCTGACCCACCGCGACAACGCGAGCACGCTCTACGGCTACAAAGAGCCGCTGCCGCCGGACGCGGGCCCGCCAGACGCGGCAGCGCCGGACGCGGGCCCACCGACCTCCCAGCCGACGCCGACTCAGCCCTGATTCGCCAGGGCCTCGCGCATGGCGTCCTCCGAGGCGAGATCGCGAAGCTGGGCGGAGGCCGATCGGAGGTTGCGCACCACTTGCACCGCGATCATGTCCAGCAGCTTGTAGGCGAAGGAGTTGCCGGCGCTGAAGATCATGTCGAACTCGCTGCTGCGCAGCTCGGCGAGGACACACCCGTGGGGTCCGGCGACGCAGGACGCAGAACGTCGACCATGGTCGAGCAGCGCGACCTCGCCGAACATGGCCCCGGCCTCGAGGGTCGCCAGCTTGCGCCGCGCGCGCCCCGCGTCTCCCTCGACGTCCACCTGTCCAGCGAGGATCACGAAGCAGGAGAAGCCCTTGTCGCCCTGGTTGAAGACCGCCTGACCGGGGTCCTTCTTGTGGGCCGTGAGCACCGAGGCGAGCGTCTGGCGCTCCCGCGGATCGAGGGCGGCGAAGAGTTCGACACCGGCGAGCGCTTCGACCTCCATCAGGACCTCCCGAAGAGGCCGCGCAGGCGATCCCACGCCGACGCTTGGGCCTCCGGCTGCGATTTCGCCGCCACCTGGATCTCCGTCGAGGTCTCCGTGACGCCCTTCCAGCGATTCTCGATCTGCATGTTCGTGGAGCGCAGCCGGTCGCAGACCGTCAAGGTGATCGCGCGGATGAGCTTGTAGGCGCCGGAGTGCCCACGGACCCGAAGATCCGCGAACCGCACCAGGTCCAGGCGCAGCATCTCGCTGGGCTTTGCGGCCCTGACGCGGAGGCTCCGCGGCGCGTCCTCGATGAGGCAGAGCTCGCCCACCATCGTCCCCGGGCCAAGCTGCGCGACCACCCGCGAGTTGCCGTCCGGGAGCGGTAGCTCTACTCGGATCAAGCCCTGGCGGACGATGTAGGCGCCGTCCGCGTGGGCGCCCATCTCGAAGACGACGTCGTGGGAGCCGTACTGAAGCTCGTCGCAGCAGCGAGCGATCCCCAGCATCTCGGTGTCCCCGATGCCGCGGAACGCCGGCAGCGTCTGCAAGAAGTCGGCGACCCCTTGGCTCATGTCTCCCTCTCAATCACCGTTGAGCTCACTCTTTCACCCACTTCCGGTATTTCGCCGCGGGCCCCGGCCCCGCGAAGACCTGGATGGCGACCATCCTGGCGTCGCCGTTCTGGAAGCTCACGCGGGCATTCGCGGGCATGTAGACGGTGGTCCCGGGGCCGATCGAGTGGGTCTGCCCCTCGATGGTGATCAGCCCCTTGCCCTCCAGGACGTGGATGTACTCCTCCGTCGCGTCCCGGTGCTCCGGCACCTTCGCCCCGGGGGCCAGCTCCAAGCGCGCGAGGAACGCGTTGTCGCCTCGGGCCAGCTTCTGCACCCGCGCCTTCCCGCTCGGCGCGACCCGTACTTCGGCCTCCGCGATGGGCGTGACCGCGGGCTTCGCGCCCACGAGCGCCGTCGCGGCGAGCGCGGTCAATGCCAGTCTTCGCATGCCTCCCCCTCTGGTCTCGCGGGTCAGCCTACACGCCGTCGCGGGCTACTGGAACCGGGTCTGGACGCTGTAGCCGACGCCACCCTCGCACTCGTCGCAGTCCACTCGCAGGAAGAGGCGCTGCCCCTCGTTGGCGACGTGCAGCACCGTCTCCCGCACGATCGGCCCATCGCCCAGGGCGCTCCCGTCCTCGCTCTGCAGCAGGTACCGCAGCGGCGCCCTCCGGTCGCCGGAGCCGAGGGTGACCGTCCCCTCCTGACGGCGGCGTACGCGGATGCGATACCAGTCGGGGTCGCCGGGGCAGGCGACCGCGCGGATCGCGGCGCCGTTGCCGAGCACTGACGCCTCCTCGCGCTGGTCGTCGGGCTCGAGGTTGTCGTCGTTGCATCCGGCGGCGGCTCGCTCGCGGAGCTCGACGCGGTAGCCGAAGCCGCCATCGACCGAGGTCGTGAACATCAGGAAGCGCGTCGAATCTCGCAGCGCGAAGGTCACGTCACCGCGGGCCACCTCCACGACGTTGAGCGAGTCTCCCTCCGCGTTGAAGCTGCGCAGGGTCATGGGCGCTTCGGCGAAGATGTCGACGAAGGCCGCAGCGCCGCTGCGCTCGAGGACGAAGGTGTCGGTGTCGGTGACGCAGAGCCGCGGGTTGATCCCGCCCCGGTTGGCTCGCAGCACCGTGGCGGACTCCAGACCATCGTTCGGCTCGAAGCCGTCCCCGCCGCAGCGCTCCTCCGGGATGCAGCCTCCGCTGCCTGGATCGAGGCAGACGCCCACCCCCCGTCGGTCTCCCGTCACGACGCACTCCCCATCGCGGGGGCAACGATCGCGGCAGAAGCTGTAGCAGGCCAGGGACCCCTCGCCCCCATCGGCGCAGACCGCCGCGGAGTCGCAGTCCAGGGAGTGCTCGCAGGGCTGACACATGCTCATCGGCTCACCGGGGACGCAGCGACCGGCGACGCAGAGCTCCCCCTCGTCGCAGGCGCCTGGGCGATCGCAGAGGGGTCGCGGATCGACGCAGCGCCCGTCGGTGCACGCGCGGTCCGCCGCGCAATCGCCGGCCCGCTCACAGAGCTGGAGCGGCTCGCAGAAGCCGGCCTGGCAGACGCCGCTGTCACAGTCCTCGTCACGTCGGCACGCGTCCGCGTAGCAGAACTCCGCGGGCGCGCAGACCCCCTCGCTGCACTCCGTCCCGGCGGGACAACCGCGGCGCCGCCCGCACCGCGGAAGGCAGACGAAGGCGTAGACCGGGGCGCAGGTCTGGCCGGAGCTGCACGAGCCCGGCTCGCAGGGCGTGCAAGGCGAAGTCCGGGGGCCCCGCTCACAGCTCGAGGACGCCATGTCGCAGTGGTTGCCCTCCCCGCAATGGCCGTCGGCGTGGCACTCCACGCACTCACCGATCTCGGCCAGGCAGCGCAGCCCGTCGGGGCAGCCCCCGCAGGCCTCGTTGTCTACGGGCACGCAGGCCCCGTCCTCGCAGACGTGGTCCGGTGGGCAGCCGCCGCCGCAGTCGACGGGGGCGTCCCCCACGCAGCGCCCCTCGACGCACGACGCGCCCTCACCGCAGTCGGCGTCACCCGCGCAGCGCTCCGTACGGAAGCGGCACGCCCCATCGACGCAGACGTAGTCCGCGGCGCAGTCGCCGTTGTCTTCGCAGGGCTCCGGCGGCACGTGGCACCGCCCCTCGAGCCGGTCGCAGACCTCCCCGACGGGGCAGTCCCCATCTACGACGCAGGCCCCGTCGTGGTGCAGTACGTTGAAGACGTGGACCCCGCTCCCCGTGGGGGAGCGCGCCTCGCCGCCGGGCCCCTCGGCCTCGATCCACAGCCGCACCTCGCTCCCGTGCCGTTGGCCGGGGATCTCACCCCGCCAGGCGCCCCCGCGCGCGTCCATCGAGTGCACCGCGGGGCCCTCCTCGGGGTCGCCGACCATCCAGAAGAGGCGCACCTCGCTGACCACGCCTCGCACCACGGCCGTGACCTGGTACGGCCCCCGGACGTCCGCCGTCTTCCCCGGCGTCACCACCTCCATCAAGCGCGGTGCCGGTGGATCGCAGGCGATCACCAACGCGACGGGCAGCAGCCACCTCATCGAACGCACACCGACACCTCCGCCGTGACGTCGTCGGCCGGGTTCCCCGGCGTGCCCCGGTCCCAGAGCGTGAAGACGCCCACCCCGCAGACCGAGCCGGCGGCGCATTGCCCCGCCGGCTCCCCCGGATCGCAGACGCCCAGGCAGAAGCCCTGGGCGAGACAGACCCCGCTGCGACAGCGGTCGTCGGCGAGGCAGAGCGCGCCGCCCAGCAGGTTGCCGGGGGCGGTGCGGCACCGCAGATCGAGGGCGTCGAGCGTGCGGTTCCCGTAGAGGCGGCAGCCCTCCCCCGCGGGGCAGCGCCCGTCCGCGCACGGCTGGTCGCTCCCCTGGTCGGGCAGGCAGCCGTTGAGCCCCCAGAATCGGTCATCGGCCTCCTCCGGCGTCCCCTGGTCGAAGATGAAGTGGAGCACGTTCTCGTAGCAGCGCTGACCATCGACGCAGTCCCCCGCCTCCCCCACGCGACACGGACCCCAGCACACGCCGGGCGGGATGCACTCCCGTCCCGCGCACTGGCCGTCTCGTACGCAGGCCTCCCCCGCGGCGAGCCCCGGTAGAGCGGGGAGGCAGACCGTCCGCGCCTGGTTCGGCTGATCCTCCGCGGCGTCCACCGGTAGGCACATCTGCGCCTCGGCGCAGTCCACGTCCGCGCCGCACGGGTCCGGCGGCCGCTCGCACGTCAGAAACTGCGTGCGGTCCTCGCCCTCGCCTACGGTGAAGCCCCGGCAGGTCCCGCTCGGGCACTCGTCGTCGGCGGTGCACGCGGAGAAGCAGAACCTGCGCCCCACGCAGGTCCGGCTCGCGCACTCGAGCCCCGAGTCGCATTCCGCCTCCGCGCGCCCCTCGGCGAGGGCGGCCCCGCAGCCCAGGACGAAGCCCGGCCCGTCCGGCGCCTCGATGATCAGGCACGCCTCCTCGTCTCCACAGTCGCCGTCGACTTCGCAGGGCACGACGGGCACCGGCGGCGCGACGTCCGCCTCCGCCATGTCCGGCGCCACGTCCGCCTCGGCCGCATCCGGGGCCGCGTCGGGGGCGCGCGAGTCCACCCCGGCGTCGGGCACCTGCCCGTCGGGCGCCGATGCGTCCACCTCCATGTCCTCCACCGCGCTGTCCGGTGCGGAATCCCCCGCGGCCTGTTCCGGTCGACATTGGCGGCTCTCGGGGTCGCAGAGCTGCCCCATCGGGCAGTCTCCCTCCATCCGACAACCCGGCTCGCAGCGCCCCTCCCCGTTGCAGTAGCGCCCGCCCAGGCAGCCGTCGTCGGCCTCGCACTCGCGCGTCACGCAGCGCCCCTCTTCACAGACCGCGCCGCCGACGCAGGCCCCCGCATCCCCGCACATCTCCACCGCCAGCAGGCATCGGTTCGTCGTCAAGTCGCAGGCGCCGCCCGTACAATCGGCGTCCCCGACGCAATACCCCGGCGGTGGATCCGCGCAGCGCCCGGCGACGCAGGCGAGCCCCGCCTCGCAGTCTTCCGCGGCCGCGCACGGCGGCGCCTCCTCGCAACCCGCCGGGTCATCGCAGCCCCCGCCCCCGCCGGGCGGCTGCGCGCAGCCAGCGATCAGGAACAACGTAGCGGGGGCGGCGAAGCGCACCCGTGAGTTGTAGCACCGCGCCCCGGGATCCCGCCAAACACGACGCCCGCTCGCGTTGGTCGGGTGGCAGACGGCCGGCGCCCGGCTTCGCGGCGTCGGACGGGCCGAGGTCTGGATCAGGAGGTGACGCGTTTGAGCTCGTGAAGGACCGGCGACTCCACCCGTTGCTCGCCACCGGCGTACCCGGTCGTTCGCATCTCCACGTAGAAGTGCCTCGGTGGAGTGCGGTTCTGCTTCCGCCTCCCCCCCACCGATGCCCGCGCCTCGCTCGCACGTGAGGTGTCAGTGACGCTCTTCAGCGCTGGCTCGCGCTGCTCCATCGCCGCACACCCATCACGGTCCGGGAGGCCGTGCCGGTCGAAACGCGTGAGCACAGCCTCGCATGCGGGGCCCCCGACCGCGCGCCAGAAGCCGGGGTATGAGCTGGTTCCGGATCCGTGATGCGCGACCTTCACGAGGTTCACGATGCTCAACTCTTGGGCGTGAGACTCGAGGATGGCGTCGAGCTCCGCCTTCTCGGCGTCGCCCGCCAGCAACGCAGACCACGATCCGAACTCGACGAGGAGTACGGCGGACAACCTGTTTTGGGCCGCCCGTTGGTGGACCCTCCGCTCGGTGGCCTCATCCGCATCCTCGAGGAGCACTTCGAGCCCCCCCGTCGCCGCGCCCCAGTAGTCGCGCTCGGCGGTCCAGGTGGGGGCAAGCGCGGTGATCCGGAAGTCGTGCTCGCGCTCTTCGTATAGCGGGCGGTCGTCCCGCTGGGTGGTTCGGACGCGACTCGGGTGGGCCGCACACCAACTCAAGAGACCGAGCCAGGCCTTCGCGGCGCTCGCGGCGGGGGACTCGACGAGGTGGCCCTGGGCGCCTTTGTTCTCGAGGAGGGCTTTGACCGCGCGCATGTCTCGCGTGTTGCCCGGCGGCATCCACAGCCGCTCCGGGGCGTGGCGTCCAATCACGCCGGGCATTCCTCTGAAATGGTCGTCGTGGGGGTGTGTCACGAGCGCAAATGCGAGGGGCTCTGTCAGCGGCTCGAGTGCGTGGAGCGTCGGGTTCAGGTGATCGCCCCGACCGTGGGCGTGGGCATCGATGACGCCCCAGCGTCCACCCGGCGTCTTGATGAGGACGCTCTCCCCGACGTGGCCGCCGAGGACGACCACCTCCACCTTGCCCAAGGCTGGTTACTCCTCTGCTATGAGGTGCCCATAGAGGTCGCGAAGTTCAGCCTGATGGCGCGCACCGAGCTCGGCCGCGGTGACCGTCGAGACCTCGACGATGGTCCCGGTCTCATCGGTTCGACCGAAGACCCGCGCACCCGCCGCCACGCCAGCAATTGGCGACAAGAACCGGGTCAACGGGATGACGTACTCCTCCCAGTCCGTCTCACCATCGAAGACCAGGTCGACGACGACCTGCCCGTCATCGACCGACGTGATCTTCCCCTCGAAGGTCTCCGCTTCCCCCACGAGAGCGGTATCGACGAGCCCCGGGGCGCGACTCGACTCGGTTGGGTCACCGAGCACCGGTACCGGCAGCTGCTGCGGTGCCCGCGACTCGTCATACGTGCGGTGCCGGAGACGCTCCCAGCTCCTGCGCACCTCTCGGTCACGGACGTCTTCGGTCGTTTCGTACGATCGAAACACCAGCTTGGAGCTGGAGTCCGATGAGCTCGAGACCGCGGGGGGCGGTTTGGGAATGCGCTCGCGGAAACCGGCTACGCCGGCCTTCCAGATTTCTTGGTTGGCACTCATGACGGACGCGTGGGGATCTCAAGGTGGCAAACCGACCGCACTATTTTGCCTGAGGCCACGCCGCACCACAAGCCGTTCGCCGCGTCCAACAATTCGCGTCCACTCCTGATCGGTTGCGTGACGACGGCGTCATGCAAGCCAAAGATCCAAGAAGGATGCAAACCCGCGGACCATCCAGTGACCTTTGGAAGCCAGGCGCGGAGGTCCGCGAGCTCTTCAGCGTCTCGTGTTCGGAGCGACGTGATGAGCCCAACGTCATCCCACTCACCGCCCAGAGCCCAACCGGTGTCCACCGTTGACGTGCCCTCTCCATCGAAGCGGCACACCTGCGGCAAGAGGTAGGTGACCGTCCGCTCCACCAGACGACCCCCCGGCTGCGCGATCACGTCCTCGTGCAGTCGCCGGAAACCGCGTCCGTCGGGGACTCGCCAGAGGAGCTCAAGGTGATTCCAACCGGTCCCGCACCAAATCCGAACCGGAGAGTTCGCGTCCCCCCGAGGGTAGGTCCGAAGCAGTTGGTCCAGAAACTCGTGGACGCGCCCTTCGTGCGTGAGCCGAACGTGGGAGATCGCCGTCGGCGCGATTGGCTCAGACGGCTCAGGCGCTACGAACACCACGTCGCCGCCTCGCTCGATGCGTTCGATCTCCACCAGGATCCGCCGCTTTGCGTAGGCGGGGCACTCGAACGCGATCTCGATATCGTCTGGCTGCCTGACGCGCAGATGGGGCCTGATCGCCAGCAGGTCGCAGGCGCCGAGGACGATCCCGACGAGCCCCGAACGCCCGTTGATGCCAAACGTGCGCCCCCCCTGCCCGAGCAGGTTGTCGGCGGTCGCCGATTCCCCCTCCTCGAGGCCAGGTCTGGCCCCGTAGTTGAGGAATACGTGGTTCAGATCCCATGCGAGGCCGAGCTCCACTCGGACCGGTTCGCTCCTCTCCTCGAACCTCCGACGGAACCCGCAGATGCCTTCAGCTTCACCCTCGAGCGAGTCGATCAGCGACCCTTCATCCCGGCGTACGATTTCGTCGGCGGCGTCCCAGATCCGCTGGACTCCGTCGAATGCGCGGCTCTCTGCACGGTCATCCTCCCCATTCCGCGGCGGGGGATCATCGGGGCAGAGGGCGAGTAGCTCGCGCGCGAAGGGGACCGTCAACGCGACCATCCCGGAGCACCAATTGGCCCATGCCGTGGTTCGCTCCGAATCATCACGCGACAGCGTGAACGTCTCGTGCTCCTCGTCGAGGAGCCGGACCAGCTCGCTCGACTCGCTGGGCGCCTCGAGCAGCTCGCGCATGGTGCGCATGCGCACCGTCAGGGGCATGACAAGGTGGCCAACCTCTAGCGCCGAGTGGCCCGTTGTGCCGATCAAGAGGTCTGCGGCGGCCAGGTAGTATGCCGGCCCAGCGAGGTGGAGCGCGAAGCAGTCGCACACGACCTCGAGTAGTAGTCGCTTGACGAAATCCCTGAACAACGCCTCGGAGCCAGACGGAATCTCGGCTCCCTCTCCGCGCCACAATTCGATGCTGAGGTCGATGGCCTCGGTGCACATCTCGCGCGCAGGATCGTTGAGCAGATGGGCAACGAACGGGTGGCATACTTCGTGCACTACAAGCGGAGCGAGACGCAACATGTGGATGAGGTAGAAGGGGATTGAGAGGTGTTGGCTCACCCGAATCGTCCCGTCTCGCACCTCAGATGGCAGATTGCGAATCTGGTGATGGTGGCCAAAGTCGATGAAGACCGCTTCGGCGACGAAACTGGGCCCACTCGTGTTGGCGGTGCAAACCCGCGCCATCTCGCGTGCGGCGGAGTCGGCGAGTTGGTGGATGACCCCCGCAGCGTAGCCGTCCGTCGTCTCGAGGCGCGTCCACGGGACAGTCATGTCCGGCGCCGAGGCATCGATAGCCGCCCGTAGCTGTTGGTGAAGCACACCGCTGGTTTCGAGGGCCGTCCCTAGCTTCAAGTCCAGGGCGCAGCGATGTTTCCCGAATTCATCGACCGTCAGCTCGGGACCGTCCGCCGCGGACAGCCTCGTCGTCGCGCCCAGGACTTCGCCCTCGAACGCTTCGAGCAGCGCCGATAGACGGCCTTCGAGGTCACCAAATGCGCGGTGATCGCCCCCGGGCGCGGCCTTCATATACCGGACGAGCCGCAGGTCGTGGCGCAGCGAGTTTGCAACGACTTGCGCGATCTGATGCGTGTCTGCGAAGAGGAACCGATAGAGCTTCTTTGCCATCAGAGCTTCTGTCTACCGGCATTCCCGCGAGGATGGAAGGCCCCAAGTCCTACCCGAAGTTGCATCGACGACCCGGTGCAATGTCGAAGCGAGAGCTTCGATGTCGAGCGCTATCCCTGCTCGCGCCACCACCGGCGCAGGGGGGCGGCGGCGGCGTCCCCCTGCGCCGGTGGTGGCGGTGATGAACTCCTCCACCGCCCGGCGCCCGATCTCCTCGTTCATCCGCGCCAGGAATCCGAGGGGGTCGTAGTCGCGGCCCGGCGCCCACTCCACCCAGTAGGGCACCGTCCGCGTGGGCGCCCATCTCGAAGACGACGTCGTGGGAGCCGTACTGAAGTTCGTCGTCGATGTCGACGCACGACGGACTCGAATCACGAGAAGCCGATCGCCCCCAACGTGGTCGCTCGGGACTTCAACCCGGAGGCGCTCAAACCAGGTTCGGGCTGCTGACATCACGTATGTCTGGGCCTGGGCTGGCTGGCTCTACCTCGCCGTCGTTGTCGACCTCTTCAGCAGGCGTGTCGTCGGCTGGGCTCTCGCCGACCACATGCGTACCGAGCTCGTCCTGTCGGCCCTCGCCATGGCAGTCGAGGGCCGACGCCCAGCAGATGGTCTCGTCCATCACTCCGATCGGGGGAGCCAGCGCGCGAGCAACGCGTATTTACGCATCCCCGCTCCATCTGGCTGGCGAGCGCGATGGCTCAGCGGCGCTCGTGGTGGCCGAGTGCGCCCTCGCACCCGCTCATGCTATGGAGCATCTTCGACGTTTCCCCAGGGGCCGCCCGGCGGCCAGGTCCT
Organism: uncultured Nannocystaceae bacterium; assembly: GCA_964402225.1. Lineage (GTDB taxonomy): Bacteria > Myxococcota_A > Bradymonadia > UBA7976 > UBA1532 > CAYOBQ01. The sequence continues at coordinate 54,102 of CAYOBQ010000030.1, forward strand.
CGCGAACGCTTGCCCCGCGGTGAGCGCAGTGACGACCGGCATGGCGAAGGACTCGATGTGCGCCGCCACCTCGTGGAGGTCGGGCACGTCTCCCCGGATCCTTCCTTTCCGAAGGTAGGCGCGCCACTGGGTCTGCTTCACCGCCGACGAGTGGAAGGCCGGTGTGAGTGCGACCGGTGTCGACTCCGGCAGCGCGGTCCGCCTCCGACGGAAGGTCGCCTCGATCGCCTGTGCCAGGAGCTGCCCTGCAAACGAGCAGCCGTGGGCGAGGATCCAGACGTCCAGGAAGTCCTTCATCCGGGTGTTCGCCATGTCGAGGACCACCATCGCCTCAAGCTTCTCCGCGATCACAGTCTCGGGCGTATAGCCAAGGAGGCGGGGGGCATCGAAGTCGAGCAGCGTAGGGTACTCGATGGCCTGGGCGCCGGGCGTGATCACGTCGCCGAAGCCGACATCGACCTGGAGGGCGACGCGGGCGTTCCCGAGTCGGGCACCACACCGAATCCGCACGCCGTTGTAGTTGGCCGCGAGACGGGTCTCCTCGCCGGCGACGTGCCGTGGATCGAAGCTCAGTCCGTCGTCGTCAACGGCGACCGCCAGACAGCTTCGGACCAGTTCCACCAACTCACGGACACTCACCGAGTCTCGACCGAGCAGGTCGATGTCCTTCGTGGCGCGCGAGAGCGGACCTCCCCAGAACTGGAGCATCAGCGCGCCCTTCAGAACGAAGCCCTCGGCGTGCTCCGAGCGGGAGAGCCGGTACAGGAATCGCTCCATCGCGTAGTACTGGAGTAGCTCGTTGAAGGGCCGGCTCTCGGCCTTCGCACGGTTGAGAAGACGCGCGTGCACCGACGCTGCGACGTTCGTGATCCCCTTCTTCACTGGATCGCCTCGACGTAGGGCAGGATGACGGTCTGGACGCGGCATCGCCGCGCGTATGTCAACACGTCGGCAGGCCGGACTCCCTTGCGCCTCACGGCCTGGTTGAGGGCGTCCACGGCCACGTCGAGCCCGAGCTTGTTTCGGAACCGGAAGCAGTCGACGACGGTCTTCGGCAGATCGTAGATGCGCATGTCGACGCCATCGACCTTCACGACCTGGACGCCCTCGGACAGCGCCGGCCCCGAGAACCAGAAGACCCGCAGGGGCGGGTGGTCGAGCCTGGGCGCCTTTGTCGGGCGCGGCAGCGCGATCTGTACCTCATGCGGCACCTCGCTGGTGGCGTCGTGGTAGGCGAGCGCCGAAACCAGGCAGAGGACTCCGCGAGGCACTCGGAGCGCGACGGTCACAAGGTCCGGGTGCGCGAGCTCGGGCATCCCCGCGAGGCGGTAAACCCCTCGGCTGACCTGCTCGAGCACGCCTTCGTCACGAAGCCGGTAGAGGGTGCGTGGATGGATGCCGAGATCCAGCGCCTCCTTCGTGCGCAGGATGCCGCCGCGCGCCCGGAACGCCTTGACGGCCTGGCTCGTGGATTTGGATGCCATGCGGATAAGTGTTACTGCACTCGGCTATAGGTGTAAACCTTTCTATCCAGCCGCGTTCACGCGGGCGGCCTGTTGTGCCTCGGCTGGAGCGTGACACCGGTGTCCCGTGCTTTGCGGAGACGAAGGAGCACGATGAGCAAGACCAAACGCCGACATTGCGGCCTGCTCTCACATGATCTGAGCTGGATTGAGCAACCCGAACGCTGGCCCGGGCTGGCGGGAATCGCCCGCCTCGAGCGCTACCGTGAGACGAAGGCTACCGGTGAAAGGAGCCGGGAAGTGGCGTACTACATCCTCAGCGACAAGGAGCAGACCGCCGCTGGCACCAACGATCTGGCCCGAAGTCACTGGGCGATTGAGAACAGCGTGCGCTGGGTGCTGGACGTGACGTCCCGGGAAGACGAGTGCCGCGTTCGCAAGCGGAATGCCGCCGAGAATCTCGGCTTGATTCGCCGCACAGCGCTCGGCAAGAAGAAGCGCGTGAGCATCAAACGCCGCCGATGCCACATCGCGATCTAGGACGGTGCGGCAGAGTCGCGACGCGGCGCGCTGCACGCGCCCGCCAACCGATTTCGGCGTTGCGAAGCCTACCGATATCTTCGGGCCTCCGCTGGCGGTGGGCTGACTTTGCGATTGCCGTGCGCGTGCCCTCTGCCCCTCTGGATTCGTGGGCGTACCGTGCCGCAGTCGACCTGTCGCAGGCACTGGCCGCATTGCACGAAGACACCGCCGAGGCGCCAGGCGGTGACGACGAACGCTACGTGGTGTTCATCAGCCATTCCATTCGCGACCTGTGGATTGCCAAGCAGCCCGCCTCGGCGCTCGAACGGGCCGACGAGCGGGTGCGGGCGTTCCTCGATGAAGAGGACCTACGCGCGGGGGGGACCAGGTGAACTCGAGCGTCAAGGGGCGCCCCAAACGGTACGGCGAATTCGTGGTCCTCTTCAGCTCCGCCAGCGCCGCGAGCGATTGGGTGCAGACCGAGATTGGGGTGGCGTGGGTGCTGGACAAGCGGATCGTCGTGCTGCTTGACAAGGTGTCGCGCGACGAGGTCCCGGAGGTCGTTCGGAACATCAAGGCCTTCGACCTGAACGATCGCGAACGCTATCTTCAGGAGTTGCAGGCCCGCGTCGAGGAGACGCTCGGATGAGCACGTCGACAAAGAAGATCTTCGTGAGCTACAGCCGCGAGGATGCGGAGCTTGCACACCGGGTCAGCTCGCTGCTCCGCCGCGAGGACCGCGATGTCTGGACCGACCGGGATGTGAGCGCGGGCGACGACTGGGAGCACGCGCTTAAGGAGCATATCCGCGAAGCGGACATGGTCGTTGCCTTGCTCTCCCCGAGGTCTCGAAGCTCGGCTTGGCTGCTCCGAGAGCCTGGCGCGGTCTGGGCGCTCGACAAGCCGCTTCGCTTCGTCGCGACCGATCCAAGGCTCGTGGAGATGCTGCCCGTCGACTTCGGTGACGTGGTCATCGTCGATGCGTCCGACGAAGAGCGGATCTTCAAGCTCGCCGACGCGCCGTTTGACGCGAAGGACTGGTCAGCCACGGGCTGACCAGAGCTATCCCTGCTCGCGCCACCACCGGCGCAGGGGGGCGGCGGCGGCGTCCCCTCGGCTGGCGGCGATGGCGGTGATGAACTCCTCGACCGCCCGGCGCCCGATCTCCTCGTTCATGCGCGCCAGGAATCCGAGGGGGTCGTAGTCGCGGCCCGGCGCCCACTCCACCCAGTAGGGCACCGTCCGGTGACCCTCCGCGCGGGCTTCGTCCTCCCAGAGCAGGTGGTCCAGCGCCATCGTCAGGCTGCGCTCCGCGGTCCAGTTCGAGCGGTAGATGACCCGGCCGCGGTGCAGCACGTAGGTCATGTTCGGGAGCTGTCCGTAGGCCCGGTGCACCGTGCCCTCGAGGTCATCGACCAGCATCGGGCGCTCGATGGCGTAGCGCGCGGCCATGTGCTGGGCGCAGCTCAGCTTCTGCGCGAAGCTGGTGTGGTGGGGCCACTCGTCGCTGGGGTGGGCCTCGTTGGTGTAGGCGAAGACGAAGCGGACGCCGCGGGCCTCGTATGCCTGCGCCATGCGTTCGAGGGCCGGCGCCGCCAGCCCGCAATAGGGTCAGGTGAAGCTGCCGAACTCGACGACCAACGGTGCCCGCCACAGCGAAGAGAGCCGCACCGAGTGTCCCGTCGCGGCGTCTGTCAGCGTGCCATCGGGCGCCCGCTCGCCGGCGTTTGTGCGGGTCTTGAACGCGGCGAAGATCTCCGCGTCGATGTCCAGCGGGAAGTGGGGCCGGTTGTACACGTCGTGCCTCTCAGAAGGGGAGCGGGGAGGAGCCCTCGGGCTCGGGCTTCGGCTTCGGCTTCGGCTTGACCGTCGCACGGGGCTTTACGCGTCGGCGCGGCTTGCGTTTCTTCGCCGGCTTCGGCTTCGGCTTCGGCTCGGCGACCTTCTCCGGGGTCTTCGGGGGCGGCGCGAGTCGCGGTGTGGGTGGCGGTGGCTCCGCGGCGAGCGGGACGAAGGTGCTGCCGCGGGCGCTTCTACTGCGCAGCGTGAGGCGGCGACTCTGGTAGCCCTTGGCTTCGACCTCGACGAGCCAGACCTCCCCGCAGGGCCGCTTCGTCTCGTAGGGCGTCACGCCGAGGGAGCGCCCCCCCATCTTCACCACGGCCCCCGCCGGGGCGCTCCGAATCTCGTCGACGCAGAGGCCGGCGCCGAGGGTGTGGTCCCGCACCGGATCCGCGCCCCGCTTCTGGAGCGCCAGGTAGGCACCGGCCCCCCCGGCGACGAGCAGGAGCAGCACCAACAGCGGCCAGGCCCGACGCTTTGGCGGCGCCGGCGGCCCCTGGTTCAACGTCTCCCCGACGATGGGGAAGCCGGTCGTACCGCTCACGGGCAGGGAGGGCGAGGCGGCCTCGACCGCCCCGGCGACGTCCGCCGCGGTGAGCTGGCCCGACGTCATCGACGTCCGCGCGGCGTAGGGATGGAGGGCCGCGAGCACGTCCTCGGCGCTCTGGAAGCGCTGCTCGGGCTCCTTGGCGAGCAGCAGGGCCAGGGCTTGCCAGAGGCCCTCCGCGACCTGGAGGGGCCGCGGCGCCTCGTTGATGTGCAGCCAGCCGATTCGGAACTCCGGTGGCATCCGCGCCACCGAATCCGGCACCCCCTGCTTCTCGGTGAAGGGCGGCTCTCCGGCGAGCATCTGGTAGAAGAGCAGACCGGCGGCGTACAGATCCGTGCGCCCGTCGGCGGGCAGCTTCAAGAACTGCTCGGGCGCCATGTACTTGGGCGTCCCGATCAACATCGAGGTGCCCGTGAGGTCGTCTTCCTGCCCCCGCTTGCGGGTCTCCTTGGCGATCCCGAAGTCGAGGACCTTGGCGACCTCGTCCCCCGTGCGCGTGTGGCAGATGAAGACGTTCGCCGGCTTCAAATCACGGTGGACCACGCCGTGCTCGTGGGCCTCGGCGAGCCCGGCGAGGACCCCGCGGATGAGGCCAACGGCGCGTTCGGGGCTGACCGCGCCGCCGCGCTTGAGGAGGGACGACAGGGGCAACCCCTCGAGCAGCTCCATCACGATGAAGCGCCGTCCGTCAGGGAGGACGCTGGTGTCGGTGACCTGCACCACGTTCTGGCTGCGCAAGCGCGAGATGATGCGCACCTCGCGCTCGAAGCGCTCGGCCTCGTCGGGAGCCATCGAGGTGCCGAGCAGCAGCTTCACGGCGCAGGGCCGTCCACCGAGGCGGGCGTCCTCGGCGCGATACACGATCCCCATGCCGCCCTTGCCGACGACGCCCGTCAGCCGGTAGCGCTCCGCGACGGTGGTGCCAAGCAGAGGGTCGCTCATCGTCCCACTTATAGCCTAGGCTGCGCATGATGCGCCTTTTCTGGATCGTCGCGGTCACCTGCGCGGGCTGCCTGCCGCTCGATGACCCCCGCCCGGAGTGCTTCCCGACCGAGGGTTGTCCCGCCGCCGCCGACCGCTGCGTGGACGGCCGCTGCGTCGCCCCCGAGGGTACGGACGTGCTGGTGACGGCGACCTGTCTGGGGGAGCCCGGCGGCACCTGCCATGGCACGTTGCAGCCGAATGTCACCGACGCGATCGGCAACGCCTGCTTCGTGGTGGCGGTGGACGGCGAAGCGCACGCGGTGCCTCTGCACTGGACGGGCGGCGTGCTGACGGCCCCCGACTCCGCCGGCGGCGTGGTCCGGGCGCGGGTCCCCGCGGGGCCGGGCCAGCGGGTCGACGCGGCCCTGTTCCTGCTCGGCGTGGGCGGCGTCGACGGCTGCGCCCCTGGGAGGCTGGCCCCGGACACCCCTTGCGACGCCTCGAGCGCCTGCGTGTTGAGGCTCTCGCTACGCGATGTACTGCTGCCGGCGGCGGAGATCCCGCGATTCGAGTTCGCCGGCGAGGGTGGCTGTGAGGCGAGCTGGGCCGACCCCCCACCGGAGACGTGCGACCGCGAAGACGAGGACTGCGACGGGCGAGCCGACGAGACCTTCGAGGATCTCGGCGACGCCTGCACCGCCGGCGTCGGCGCTTGCGAGCGCGGGGGCGTGGTGGTCTGCACGCCGCGCGGCAGCAACGCCGCCTGCGACGCAACCCCAGGCGCCCCCAGCCCGGAGATCGCCAACGCCGCCGACGACGACTGCGACGGCGCCGCCGACGAGGGGCTGCGCGACGTGTGCATCCCCGGGACGGTCGACGACTGCGGCACCGACGTCGGCGCGTGCGACCGGGGGACCCGGACCTGCCAGGAAGGTCCCGGTGGCGCTGGCGTCTGGGGCGACTGCATGGACGCGGACGGCGCGCGCGTCCGCCGCGAGGGCGAGATCGAGGAGATCTGCAACACCGCCGACGACGACTGCGACGGGGACGTCGACGAGGGGCTCACCTTCGAGGGAGCGGAGGTCGGCGCCGAGTGCCGGGTCGGGCAGGGCGTCTGCGTGTCCATCGGCGTCGTCGAATGCAGCGACGGGGCGGCGGGCTGTAGCGTCTCGCCGGGGCCCGCGGGGGTCGAGATCTGCAATGAGATCGACGACGACTGCGACGGCGTAGCCGACGAGGACTTCCCCACCTCGGCGCCCTGCGAGATCGGCCTCGGCGGGTGCCTCTCCGCGGGACAGATCGTCTGCGCCCCCGACGGGAGCACCGTCTGCGACGCGCCGGTCATCGAGCCCGGCGTGGAGCTGTGTGGGGACGAGGTCGACAATGACTGCGACGGCGACCTCGACGAGGTCCCCGACGAGGCGGTCCCCGGCGAGCCCTGCGAGGTCGGGATCGGCGCCTGCAACGCCGTCGGGGTGTACGAATGTGACCTCGACGATCGCGCGCAGATCCGGTGCAGCGTCGAGCCCCACGCCGCCCACATCGAGCAGTGCAATCAGCTCGACGACGACTGCGACGGCACCAGCGACGAGGGCTTCCCCGTCGACGCCGACGTGGAGAACTGCGGAGCCTGTGGCCGCGTGTGCGAGCTCGACCGCGCGATCCCGGCCTGTGAGGAGGGCGCCTGCGTCGTGGCCGGCTGCGTCGACGGCTTCCTCGACCACGACCGGCTCGCTGACAATGGCTGCGAGTGCGATCCGCGGGCCGATGACCAGCCGGATCCGGCGTTCGCGGATCTGGACTGCGATGGGGTCGACGGGGACGCCGACGTCGCGATCTTCGTGGCCCCGGGCGGCGACGACGGGGCGGACGGCGGCGCGGCGGCCCCGGTCGCGACGCTCCCTCGAGCCCTCGCCTTGTCCGTCGGCGGCGCTCGGCCCATCTTCCTGGCCGCTGGCGAGTACGCGCTGGGAGCGACCCTCGACTTGCCCTCCGGGGCGCGCCTCCACGGAGGCTACGTGCGCGATGGCGAGGCGTGGCGCCGGGCCCCGCGCGAACAGGCCGAGACCGTGCTCGTGGGCGCGGTGGTCGCCCTCCGGGTCGAGGGCTTGGAGGCCGAGACGTGGCTCGACAACCTCACGGTGCGCGCCGCCGACGCCCCGGATGCCCGCTCGTCGGTGGCCCTCGTGGCCAACGATGTGGGGGACTTCCTCACTCTGCGCCACGTGCTGTTGGTGGCGGGGCGGGGTGGAGACGGGATCGACGGGGAGAATGGTGCGCCGGGTGCGGTGGGCGCGACCCCGGGAGAGCCGGGCTTCGCCGGCGACTCTGCCCAGAGCCCGGGGCGGGGTGGCGCCGGCGGCGCGAATCCGGTCTGTGAAGGCGGCGGCGGGGACGGCGGGGACGGCGCGAACGTCGTGGAGGGGAGCCTGGCGCAGGGCGGCGGTGGAGATGGGGGCGCGGGCGGGGCCGAGGGCGCCGACGGCGGGGACGGCAACGCGGGAGCGCGCGGGGCGGACGGCCCGGTCAGCGATGCGGCGGCGGCGGCTGGAATCATCGACGGGGTCTGGCGGCCCGGCGGATCCCTCGCCGCGGGGGATGGCGTGGGCGGGGGGGGCGGCGGTGGCGGCGGCGGCGGCTGGGCTGGGCCCGGGGCGGGGGGGGGCGGGGGCGGCGGGG
>CAYOBQ010000031.1:0-60694 GCA_964402225.1 uncultured Nannocystaceae bacterium
GCTCCGGCAGCGGGACTCGAACCTGCGACAAAGCGGTTAACAGCCGCTCGCTCTACCAACTGAGCTATGCCGGACCAGCTGGAGGGCGCGGATGGTAGCTGGAGAGGTGGGGGGCGTCAAGCGGTGGTGGAGGGGTTGATCGGGTGGGGGTTGGCGGGCTGGATGGGGGGGTGCATTGTCTGCGCGACTGGATGTGGAGGCTTTGATGGCGGATGGCTCTCGGAGTGCGGTGGCTATGGCCATTGGGGGGAACCTGGTGGTGATGGTGGCGAAGTTCGTGGCGTTTGGGGTTACGGGGTCGGGGGCGATGCTGTCGGAGGGGATCCACTCGCTGGCGGATGTGCTGAACCAAACGCTGCTGCTGGTGGGGATCGTTCGCTCTGAACGGCCTGCGGATGAGGAGTACCGCTACGGGTATGGGCAGGAGCGGTTTGTCTGGGCGCTGATCAGCGCGGTGGGGATCTTCTTTTTGGGGTGTGGGGTGACGGTCTACCACGGGGTGTCTTCCTTGCTGCATCCCCACCCGGTGACGGGGCTGGGCTGGGCCGTGGGGGTGCTGCTGCTGGCCCTGGTGCTGGAGGGGTTCGTCTTGGTGGTGGCCTGGAACGGGCTTCGGAAGGCGGCGGGGGAGGCGCCGTTTTGGGAATACCTTCGGACTCGGGCGGACCCTTCGGCGGTGGCCGTGCTGCTGGAAGACTTCGCGGCCTGTCTGGGGGTGCTGATCGCCCTGGCCTGCTTGGGCTTGGCGGAGTGGACGGGCCTGTTGTGGTGGGACGCGGTGGGGTCGATCCTGATCGGGCTGCTGCTGGGGCTGGTGGCGGTTTGGCTGATCGCTCGGAACCGAGAGCTCCTGGTGGGGCGAGGCCTCCCCTCGGCGGAGCGGGCCCGGGTGCAGTCGGTGGCGGCTTCTCGCGGCTCGGTGGCACGAGTGGTGCGGATCAAGAGCCGGACGGTGGGGACGGAGCGCTACGATGTTCTGCTGGAGTTGGACTTCGATGGGGCCGTGATCGCCCGGAAGATGTCGGGGCGCTTGGAGGCGGCTTGGGAGGAGATCTCGGACCTTGCGACGTTCGTCGGGTTTGCGGAGCAGTTCGCCGATGACGTCATCGACGCCCTGGGGGACGAGATCGACTCGGTGGAGGCAGAGATCCGGGCGGCGGTGCCGGAGGCGGAGCATATCGACATCGAACCCGACTGAATCCTTGGCTTGGGGTACGTTTGGAACCCCGAAATGCGTAGAGTTGTCGGACTTATGACCAGTAGAGGGATTCGTGGGCGACGAACGGAATGAGCAGTCGGTCCTGATCAGCCTGGACAGCCTCTCGGCTGGGGAAGAGGAGCGCCAGATCGGGGCCGCGGCCGGCGGGGAGTCCGGCTTGATCGATATCGGCGCTCTGGAGAGCGCCGGACTGCTGGACGATGTGGTGGCGGCGCCTTCGTCGCAGAGCGCTCCCAGCACCGCGGTGGCGCCGGCCTCGGCGGGCGCGGTGAAGGCTCGACGGCGCGGCGGGGGGCCCGGCCTCATCGCCGCCATCGTCGCCGGTGCCCTGCTCCTGATCGCCGGCTCGGTGTACATCACGATGTCCATGATGCGCCCCGCAGAGACGCCGCCGCCGACCGCCTCGGCCCCTCCGCCCTCGGTGGCCGGGCCGTCGACGCCGCGACCGGCGTCGGGCGCGGCCGTGGCGATGGCGGGGACGCCGGGAGCGAAGGCTGCTACTTCGCCTGCGAAACCGACGCCCGCGGCCCCGGCGCCGCGCGCAGCGACGCCCGACGCCGCTGTGGTGGCCGCCGCCGCGGCGAAGACACCGGATGCGGGGGGCACGGCCGTCGCGGTCGCAAAGGCGCCTCCGACTGGCAAGAAGTCCCCGCGGCGCAAGAAGCCGCGCCGGCGCTGGAAGCAGAAGAAGCCGGCGGCGGAATCGGGGGCGCCTCCGGTGCCGGCGCCTGCGGTGGCCGCCGCTGCTGCGCCGCCCGCGGCTGAGCCTCCGAAGCCCGCCGCACCGCCGAAGGCGCCTCCGAAGCCCAAGACCGACGAGGTCGATGACCTGCTCAGCGCAGTGCGGACCGGGAAGGCGGTGGGGAGCGGGCCCGGGCCGGCGGCGGCGTCGCCGGAGGGCGACGTGATGCTGCCGAAGAGCCTGTCGCGGAAGCAGATCCTGTCGGTCGTTCGGAAGAACGCGGCTCAGGTTCGGAAGTGCAAAGGGGAGTCGGGCGGCGCCGGAGGGATGGTGCGGGTCAAGCTGCGCATCGCCGGGACCGGCTCGGTGAACAACGCCTCGGTGGTGTCGGCCCAGAAAGGCTCGCCCCTGGGGGCCTGCGTCGAGCGCAAGGTGAAGGTCTTCCGCTTTCCGCAGTTCAGCGGGAAGACGATGCAGGTCACGCTGCCCTTCTCGATCTGATCGTCACCAAGGCAGCTCGTGGCCCTCGGCGTGCCAGAAGCCACCGCTGGTCTCGAGCTCGAGCGCGTCGATGCGCTGGAGGAGGCCGGCGGCGGCCCCCGCGGGCTCGATGTTGCCGCTGCCCCTCGTCATCTCCGTCTTCACCCACCCCGGATGCAAGACCGCGACCGCCACGCCAGCGCCGCGGAGGTCGATGGAGAGTGACTTCGCCGCCATGTTGAGGGCCGCCTTCGACATCCGATAGCCGTAGGCGCTGCCGCTGTCATTGTCGGCGATGGAGCCCATTCGGCTGGTGATGAGCGCGACCTTGGCGCCCCGGTTGAGATAGGGACGCAGCGCCGCTGTGAGCTTGAGCGGGCCCAGGGCGTTGATTTCGAACTGATGTCGAATCCGGTCCGGCGCCAGGTCCGCCAAGGACTCGAAGCTGAGGACGCCCGCGTTGGCGATGATCAGATCGAGCCGGAGCTGGCCGAGTCGCTCCGGGAGACCACCGAGGGCGTCGTCGGCCATGTCGATGCCCTCCTCGACGCGCACGTCGAGCTGGGCGAGGGCCTCGGAGCTTCGGCGCACGGCGGCCACGACCCGGTCACCGCGGCTCGCGAACAGCCTCGTGAGCTCGAGTCCGATGCCGCGGTTGGCGCCGGTGATCAGTACGTTGGCCATAATCAGTCCTCCTCGCCGTTGCAGCCGGCGGGCTCCATCGCAGCGATCCACTCGCTGACGAGATCGATCCCCGGCTGATCGGGGATCAGGTTGGGGATCTCGGGCATCTTGAGGTCGGGATCGGTGGAGGCCATCCGAAAGACCATGATGCTGCGGTCGGGGCGGCCGGGGACGATGTCGTGGAGCCGACCCCCGCTGCCGGGCCCCGCGGCGACCGGGGATTTGCAGATGCCGTAGGCGCTGGGCCGCGCCTCGCTGGCGAGCAACATGAGGCCCGAGGGGCCGCCGTGGCCGCCGGACTGGTGGCAATGCCCGCAGTTGGCCTCGAGGTAGGACCGCGCTCGGTGGGGGAGAGGGCCGTCGCCGAAGGGATCGATGAGCGGGGCCTCTGTGCTGGGGGCCGCGTCGAAGAGGCCGCGCTGGGCGAGCCACTGGAGCTGGTCGACGACCTCGCCGCCCCGCTCTACCGGGCGCGCGAGCTGGCGGGTGACCGGGCCGAGCAGACCGAGCTGGTCGTCGAGCTCGTGGCAGGTCTTGCACTGGTTGGTGTTGGGCAGCACGTAGGTCTGCTCGGCGGCGGCGCCGCTCGCGTCGATGAACCGGATGGGGAACCGGTCGCCGGCGACCTTGCGGACGGCGTCGGTCTGAGCCTCGTTCCACACGTAGGTGTGGCCCGTCCAGCCCTCGTCGGCCTCCCGGATGAGCAGCCGAGTCTCGACGAGGGTCGCCGTGGCCTCCGGGTCGCGCCGGTCCCCGGAATAGAAGAAGTGCTTGATGACGATGCTGCCGACGGGGAACCGCCAGGCCTGTTCGCCCTCGACGTCGATCTGGGCGCCCTCAGGGAGCGCGAAGTAACGGTCCTTTCCAGAGTGGTCGGCCCAGAGCGGGGCCGCGACGACGTAGGGGACGACGCCCTCGACGGGGACGGACTCGCCGAGCGGGGCCTCGAAGAAGCCGTACTCGCTGAGGGCGTCGTAGGGCAGCTCGCCCGCGGGCGGCGCCCGGTACCTGTGGCTCGCCTCCTCGGCACCCCCACCGTCGCAGGCGGCGCAGAGCAGCGCGCTACAGATCCACGGGAGGTAGCGGGTCATGGGTGCACTCGAAGGCGGCGGTGTCGGTGATCTGGTCCTGCAACCCGTCACAGAACCGGAAGTTGAGGAAACGGGCGTCTTCGTTGTCGTGGATGCACAAGCCCACCGTGCCGTCGCCGGGGGGGTCCGGGAGACAACCCTCCCACAAGATGTCGGCGACGGGGACGGGCAAGGCGAGGTCGCGCAGCGCGCCCTGGGGGTCTGCGCCGTTGTCGGCGAAAGTATTGTGGTGGATGTGGTTGCCCTGGGCGAAGGCGTCAAAGCTGGGATCGCTGAACTCGCCGAAGATGCTGTCCTGGTAGCTGATGACGAGCAAGCCCGTGCTGTCGTTGTTGCGGACCGTGTTGCGGTGGATCTCGTTGTCGTCGGCGGCGAGCAGGATCATCCCGGTGCCGCCGGGGACCAAACCCACGACGCTGCCCTTCTCCCCGAAATTCTCGACGTTGTTGTGCTCGATGAGGTTGTCGTGGACGTTGGCGCGGGCCCCACCCTGCATCGGCAACTCGGGCAGGTTGAAGACCAGGATGCCGGCGGTGTTGCGGTGGGCGTGGTTGCCGAAGACCTCGGAGTCCGTGCAGTTCTCGATCTCGATGCCGGCGACGTTGCCCACAGCCTCGCTGTCGCGGACCACGATGTTTCGCGACTGGCCGACGTAGATGCCGGCGTCGCTGGCGCCCTTGACGAAGCAGTTGTCGATGAGCACGTCGCTGGAGGCGATGGGGTAGAGGCCGTAGGGGCCGTTGCTGGTGGCGTGCTCGTCGGACCAGACCACCGCGAGGTCGCGCATCGTGATGCCCTCGACGTCGGAGGCACGCACCCCATCCCCCCCGGCATTTCGCACGGTGAAGGACTCGAGCACGGTGGCGTCGCCCGTGATGCTGATCGCCTGGGCACCGAAGTCCTGGCCCGTGAAGTCGAGGATGGTGGCGTCGCGCCCAGCGCCGCGGACCGTTACGCCGTCGACGCTGAGCGAGATCTCGCTGTCGAGGGTGAAGGTGCCGGCCTCGAGGTAGATGCTCTCGCCGGACTTCACCTCGATGAGCAGCGTCTGCAACGCCTCGAGGTCGTCCCCGCTGGGGGCAAGACAGTGGTCCGCCGCGCAGGCAGGCTCGCTGTCGTCGTCGTCGTCACAGGCCGGGAGGGCGACGCAGAGCAGCGTCGCGGGGAGGATGGTGCGCCGAAGCATCGCGTCCCTCGAAGTCAGGCGACGCGATGCTACCAAACGATTACTCCCAGTCGTAGGAGGCCGACGCGAGGAAGAACATCGCGCCGCCGCCGCCGATGGCGGTGGGCATGGCCGTGAGCCAGGAGTGGGAGAGCGCGCCGTCGAACTTGAACTTGCCGAGGACCAGCCCGAAGCCGGCGTCCCACCCGAAGCCGGGGGAACCCTCGCGGTCGGTGTTGACGTCGCCCACCTCGACGGTGTGCGTGTGGCTGATCCACACGTACTCCATGCCGGTGCGGAAGAAGAGGTACTCCTCGATGATCGGCGTCTCGAGGGACATGCGCACGCCGGGCAGCAGGATCTGGGTGTGCGTCTGGATGTCGTCATCCCCCTCGGTGTTGGGCTCGTGGACGTTGTTGCCGAAGCCGAGGACGGCGTGGCCGTTCACGGTGGACTTGCCGAGCTTGTAGGTGGGACCGGCGCCAGCGACCAAGGCGAAGGAGCTGGTCGTCTTGGTGAACTCTCCGGGATCGTTGACCACGCTGCCGTTGGCGAAGCCGAGCTCGGCGATGAGGCCGAGGTCGAGCTTCTCGCTCATGCGGGAGAAGCCGCGACCCTTGAGCTGGAGCACGAAGGCCGAGCCGGAGTCGACGAGGTCGCCGCCGTCGGTGTCGGAGCCCGTGTGGAAGCCGATCTCGACGCCGAGGTCGGCGGAGAAGGAGGAGCCGGGGAACGAGAGCCCACCCTGGAGGCGGACCGCCGTCTCGCTGGCGACGCTCTCGTCACCGCCGTCGGGGGACTGGGAGTTGCCCCCATTGGCGATGCCGAGGCGGAAGCCCAACTTGTTCCGGCCGCCGAGTGGGAAGGCCATGATGACGTCGAAGAGCGTGTGCGGCTGGTCGAAGGCGGCGCCGAGCTCGCCCTGGAAGGCGGAGGCGGGGGCGCCGAGGTTGGCCTGCTCGAAGCTGTCGCCACCGGGGGTGCCGTTGTCGCGCAGGAGCGAGAGTCCGCGGTTGCCGATGGCGGACGTGGTGGCGGAGCGGTTCATCGCCACGCCGACGACGAACTGCTTGCTCCCGAAGAGCATCAGGCCGCTGCCGTCCGCCGCGGAGCCGCCGTAGTCGAACCAGATCTCGTTGAGGTGGTCCAAGGCGAGCTGCGGGAAGATGAAGACGTCATCCTTGTCCGGGATGAGCAGGTTGCCGCTCAACGCGGTGCGGCGGGCGGCCTGGGCAGGCAACGCGACGACGGTGAACAGCGCAAAGAGCGCGAGCGACTTCTTGAGCAGGCGCATTCGGTCCCCTCTGTGGTGGGCCCGGCAACGGCTCTGGCCGTGGCGGACCGGTGTGATCAGCGGGGCGGATCCAACACGGTGCTCAACCGCCGGTCAACCAGCTTTTTCGTGACGCCTGCTGGGCTTGCGTCGCCTGGGGGTCTGGTTCGAGCTGCCACATGTCGGTGGGTGTGGTGCCAAGTGTGACCTCGACCCGCCGGAGACGACCGCGGCGCGAGATGAGGAGGGAGAGCTTCTCACCGGGTCGGTGGCGGCTGAGTTGGTCGATCCACGTGTCGGGGCGGACGCGGTGCTGGCCGACGCCGATGAGCTCGTCCCCGACGTTGAGGCCGGCTGCGTGGGCCGGGGTCCCGCGCGGGACCTCGCGGGTGTTCGCGCCGTCGAGCTTCGCGCCGAGCCAGCCCGCCTCGGGCTTCGGGCTCTTCTCGCCCTTCGTTGGGGATCTCTCCTTGGGGGCTTTGAAGCGCAGCCCGTAGAGCTTCAAGGCCTCGGTGTAGTCGACCTCGCCGGGGGTGCCCGTGTGCCGGCGGAACCAATCCGTCAGGTCGACCCCGGCGATCTCGGTCGCGATGGCGTGGAACTGCGTGGGGGTGTAGCCGCGCTCGCTGGCGAAGCGCTGATAGGCGGCGCGCATCACGTCGTCGAGGGTGCGCGCCCCGTTCGTTCGATTGCGGATGTGGGCGTCGAGCAAGAACGAGACGACGGCGCCGGCCCGGTAGTAGCTCACCGAGACATTCCTCGAGTTCTCGTCGGGCCGGTAGAACTTGATCCACGCGTCGTAGGAGGCCTCTTCGAGGGAGCGCACGAGGCGCCCGGGGGTCTTCTGCACGCTGGCGATCTGCTTGGAGAGCGTCTCGAGGTACTGCGCGTCGTCGAGGAGCCCCGCGCGGCGTAGGAGCAAGTCGTCGTAGTAGCTGGTCACGCCCTCGGCGACCCACAGCATCCGTGTGTGGACCTCGTTCTCGTAGTCGAAGGGCCCCAGCTCCGCGGGTCGCAGCCGCTTCACGTTCCAGGTGTGAAAGAACTCGTGGCTCACGAGGCCGAGCCAGTCCCGGTAGCTCTGGGGCTTGCGCTGGGCCCACCGGCTGCCGAGCATGAGCGTCGAGTCGAGGTGTTCCAGGCCGCCGCCGGACTCCACCAGCAAGTTCATGAAGAGGTAGCGCTCGTAGGGGACGCTGCCCCAGAAGGCCTGCTCGGCGCGGACGATCTTCGCGACGTCCTTCACCGCGCGGTCTACGTCCCATACGTCGGCCTCCCCCACCACCGCGAAGGTGTGCCGCTTCTTGCCCGCCTCGAAGCTACGCACGGTGGGGTTCCCGACTAGGATCGGCGAGTCGACGAGCTGGTCGTAGTCGCGGGCCCGGTAGCGATGCCGCTTGCGGGAGGGGTGCTTGGGCAGCGCGGTGATGGAGCGCTTCCAGCCCTTGGCGGGGCGGATGAAGACGTCGTGGGGTCGCGCCTTGCCGTCGGCGAGCGTCAGGAAGGTCGGCGCGCCATTGAGCATCGCGAGCTCGGCGTCGACCCAGTTGGTGCGCACCGTCATCTCCCGTGCGTAGACGCGGTAGTGGACCGTGACGCGGTCGCCCTTCGCCGTGACGCGCCAGCGGTTCTTGCGGACCTTCTCGACTCGCTTTGCCCCGACACGCACGCCCTCGAGGTGACGGCTGTACTCGCGGACGAGGTAGGAGCCGGGGGTCCACACGGCCATCATGAGCTCGATCTCGGCGGCGCCGCCCGTGGGGTAGCTCGCCTCGACCTCGATGTAGTGCGTGTGGGGCGCCGGGAAGCTGAGGGTGTAGCGGATCGGCTCGGCGGCGTGGGCCGAGCCGAGCAGGAGCAGCGTGAGCAGGGTGGATCGCATGGCGGGGATGGTAGAGTCCCGCGCACCTCAAAGCCCAGCGGGAACGATGAACGAAAACGACGAGCTCGTCCGGGCGGTCGCCTTCGATGGCACGGTCCGCGCGATCGCTGCGCGGACGACGGAGGTCGCGCGTGCGCTGCGGACCGCCCACGACGCCGGCCCGGTCGGGGCCGTGGCGCTGTCGCGGTTGGCGACGGCGACGCTGCTGTTGGGGGCGACCGTGAAGGGGCGCCAGCAGGTCGGCATCCAGATCAACGGGGATGGGCCCCTCGGTGAGCTCTACGCGATCTCCGACGCGAAGGGGCACGTCCGCGCGACGGTGGCCGATCCCCGCGCGCCGGGGCACCTCGATGAGGGCACCGCCGACGCCATCGGGGTGGGCCGCTTCGCGGTGATCAAGCGCCTCGAGGCAGACGCCGACGCCTACCGCGGCGTGGTGCCCATCGTGCACGGGGAGATCGGGCGCGATCTCGCGGAGTACCTGCTGTCGAGCGAGCAGATCTCGAGCGTCGTCGGGGTGGGGGAGCACATCGGGCCCGACGGCTTCGGCGCCGCGGGGGGCTTCCTCATCCAGGCGATGCCAGGGGCCGACGAGGGCGCGCTGGCCGACATCGAGGCGCGGGTCGGTGCCCTCCCGACGTTGGGTGACATCGTCGGGGAGGGGCCCGACGCGCTGTTGGCCCGGATCTTCGGCGACGCGGTCTCGGTGGTGGCGCGCTACCCGGTGACGATGCGGTGCCCCTGTCGCCGCGAACGCTACGCTCGAACGCTGGTCTCGATGGGCCGTGAGGAGCTCGAGCGCCTGATGGCGGAGCAGGAGGTCACGGAGGTGCGCTGCCACTTCTGCGGCGCGCGCTACACCTTCGACCAGGAGCAGATGAGCGCCCTGCGCTACGGCGCGACGCTCAACGAGAGCTGACCGCCCACCGGGAGCAGGACCGGCTGGCCCCCCGCCTGACGGATCTCCGTGAGGAAGCCCTCGAGATCGACGCCGGGGAGCTGGCGTTGCTCGGCGTGGAAGGGCAGGAAGAAGTAGTCCCAGTGACAGGGCACGACGTAGCGCGGGCGTAGGAGCTCGAGGGCCTCTGATACGTAGCGCGGGCGGTAGCGACGGCCGATGGCGCAGAGGCAGAGCACGTCGCAGGGCACGTCTCGCAGCGCGTCGGGGCGGAACTCGGCGGAGTCGATGTGCACCACGCTCAGGCCGTGGCCGCGCACCCACCAGTTGAGGACCTGTCCGTGGCGCAGATCCCAGAAGCGGGGGGGCCACGGCGGGGGGGCTTCGATCTTGCCGGCGAGGGGGACGCGGTTGAAGTACGCGCGGCCGTGGGCGCTCGGCAGGCCGCGGGCGACGACCGCTTCACCGCAGGCGATGTCCTCGTCGCCGGTGGTGGAGACGAGCTGCGACTCGGGGAGGCCCGCGGCGCGGCCGACGTTGCACGCAGACGGTGAGCCCACCAGCCGGGCGCCGGTGCGTCGGCAGACGGACGGGGCGTCCAGGATGTGGTCGTAGTGGGCGTGGCCGATGAGCACCTCGTCGGCCTCCGGGATGAGGCTGGCGACCAGCGCGTCGTCGGGGATCAGGGGGCCTCGATGGGCGAGGACGCCGGGCCGGCTGACGTAGGGGTCGATGACCAGCGTGCGGCTGGGCAACTCCAGGGTGAAGCCGGCGGTGCCCAGCCAGCGCAGGCGCGCGGCGCCCTCGCCATCGTCTTCGTGGTAGAGGTCGCGATCGATGCGGCGTAGGAGCTGTTTCATCGGCGCGAGCAGCGTATCGTAGGGCGTGCTTCGGCGCTCGCTTCTCCCTTGGCTGCTCTGCGGCTGCGCGACGGTGCCCGACCACCCGGTCGAGGGCGCGCTCTACAACGATCTGCACACCCTGGTCGTCACGCGGGAGCGAATCGACTGGAGCGTCGACCGCGTCGAACTGGAGAAGCTCGGCGGGGCGGTCCTGCGCAGCGCGTGCGCGGTGGCGCCCTCGCGGCGTGCGGCCTTGCGGGGCTGGCTGACGGCGCGTTTGGAGGCGGCGGGGGGGAGCGCGGAGGCGGCCTGGGTGGCGGCGGGGCGTGATCTGGAGGCGGTGCGCGAGGTGCTGACGCTCGCGCGCGTGCGCATGGCCCTCGACTACGCGGAGGCTCGCGCCGAGGCCGACTGTCCGTTCTGGCTGCCGGTGGAGCCGGACTTTGCGGGCGTCCACGCCGCCCAACGGCGCTTCGTGCTGCATGCCGAGAGCATGGGCAGCGCGCAGATCCTCGTGACGGAGGGCGACGCCAGCCTCGGCGGACACGGCCTGCTGCGGATCCTGCCGGGCGTTGGGCTGAGCGATCGGTTGACGCTGGCGATGGGGGTGGAGAGCGGCGTTTCGAGCACGTTCCCCCGCGACGGGGATGGCCGTCGGGCCCTGGAGGCGGCCTTCGTCGGGGGCGTGCCGCTCCTGCTGCGGGTCATTGATGGGACCTGGCGCTACGACACCGATCTGGCGGCGACCTTTCGCGCGCCGGAGCGTCAGCTCTCCGACGCCCGCTGGGGTGGGCGCGTGTCGCAGGGGGTGGGGGTGGCGGCGCTGCGAATCGCCGGGTTGCAGCCCTATGTGCTGGCGTGGGTCGGCTACGAGTACCTGCCCGGCGAGGAGGACTTGCACGTGATGCGCGTAGGGACGCGGGTGGGGGTCGATTGGGATCCGTGATCGAGGCGCGGCGCTGGGGATCGTCGATCCTGGGGGTGGTGGGGGCGGCGGCGGTGACGACGGTGCTCGGGCGCGCGGCGTTGTGGTGGCTGGGGATCGAGCTGGCCGTGGGGTGGGTCGCGGTGGTGGCGTTGCTGCTCTT
This sequence comes from uncultured Nannocystaceae bacterium, assembly GCA_964402225.1. Lineage (GTDB taxonomy): Bacteria > Myxococcota_A > Bradymonadia > UBA7976 > UBA1532 > CAYOBQ01. The sequence continues at coordinate 11,305 of CAYOBQ010000031.1, forward strand.
TGCGGCCCTGGAGGTCCGCGTGCGTCGCGAGGCGCAGAGGCGCCGGGCGCCGGCGGTGGCGCTGATGGAGGCGCTCTTGGACGCGCTCGAGGGGGTCACAGTTGGCTGGCGCGCGGGGCTGCCTACGTTGCGCACCGGTGGAGTCCGCGTGCGCTTCGAGATGGACGGCGGGGCGCTGCGGGTGGGGGTGTCGGTTGCAGAAGCGCCGGGCGTCTACCTGTGGGCGGCGCGACGCGGCGAGCCGCGGATCGACGCCTGGGCGCAGCGGATCGAGGCGCGGGGGTCGGAGCGGGTGCCGGGGGCGCCGGCGTCGCTTTGGGTGTTGAGCGACGACGCCGGGGTGGCGAAGGCGTTCGTGGCGTCGCGGGCTCCGCTCCTGGCGACGCTGTGCGAGTCACAGGCGGCGGTGTTGGCGCTGGGTGACGAGGTGCGGTGGACGGCGGATCTCGTGGACGTGGACGCGGCACGGGTGGTCGCGGTGATCGAGGCGATCGGAGAGATGCATGGCTGAGCTCTCGGCGTGGCGGGGATGGACGGCGTTGGTTACGGGGGCCAGCGCGGGGATCGGTGCGGAGATGGCGCGGGTCCTGGCGGCGGCGGGCTGCGAGCTGGTGCTGACGGCTCGGCGGGAGGCCAGGTTGGAGGCGTTGGCGGCGGAGCTGAGGGAGGCCCACGGCGTCTCGGTCCACGTGGTGGCGTCGGACTTGAGCACGCTGGATGGACCGGCGCGGCTGGTGTCGACCCTCGCCGAGCGGGGCCTGGAGGTCGACGTGCTGGTGAACAACGCCGGCGTGGGGCGGGTGGGGCCGATCCTGGACGCCGACGCCGACGCGGAGCTGGCGATGGTGCGGCTCAACGTGACGGCGGTCGTGGAGTTGACGCACGCGCTGGCGCGCGGGATGCGCGAACGCGGGCGTGGGCACGTGGTGCTGGTGGGCTCGGTGGCGGCGTTCATGCCGATCCCGCGGATGGGGACCTACGCGGCGACGAAGCACTTCGTGGGGGCCTTCGGCGATGCCCTCTCCTACGAGCTGCGCGACAGCGCCGTGGGGGTGACGACGATCCACCCGGGGGGCACCCGCTCCGAGTTCTCCGACACGGCGGGGATGCGGCTGCCGGAGATCATCGAGGGCTCGCTGATGACCTCGCGCCAGGTGGCCGACATCGGGCTGCGCGCGGCGGGGCGGGGGCGGCGCAGCGTCGTGACGGGGTTCGCAAACGCCTTGCAGGTCTTCCTGTTTCGGTTCGCGCCCAGAGTCGCGCTGCTGTGGATCGGCGACACGATCTACAAGCGGCTCGAGGCCGAGCCATGATCCTCTCGGGGCAGGGGCTCTCGCGGCGGATCGACGGGAGGGTGCTCTTCAGCGGGATCGATGTGCGGGTCGAGCCCGGGGCGTGCGTCCGGGTCCACGGCCCGTCTGGCTCCGGGAAGACTCAGCTCCTGCGCGGGCTGGCCTGGTTGGGGCCGCTGGACGACGGGAGCGTCACCCTCGATGGGCGGGCGCCGGAGGCCTGGTCGATCACCGCGTGGCGCGCGGAGGTGGCTTATGTGGCGCAGCAGGCGCCGGGGCTGCCGGGGACGCCGCGGGACTTCGTCGCGGCGGTGGCGGCGCTGGCGGCGCAGGCGGGGCGGGCGGCGGACGATCCGGTGGCGATCGCGGCGCGTTGGGGCTTGCCGGCGGCGGCGTGGGAGAAGGCCTGGACGACCCTGTCGGGGGGGGAGCAGCAGCGGGCCTACCTCGCCGTCGTGCTGTCGCGCCGGCCGGCGGTGCTGTTGCTCGACGAGCCGACGAGCGCCCTCGACCCCGAGGCGGTGGCGTCGGTGGAGCGCGACCTCGCGGCGTTTGCGTCGGTCTGGGTGACCCACGACGCGGCCCAGGCGAAGCGCTTGGGGGCGCGGGAGGTGGTGCTCGGATGAGCGGCCCGATCGAGCTCGGTTGGGGGGCGATCGCCCTCGCCGCGTCGCTGATTCTGATCAACGGGGCGCTCTCGCTGTGGCTGCGGTTGGGGCTCGCGAAGCGGCTCTTCGTGGCGTCGGTGCGGGCCGTCGTGCAGCTCACGCTCCTCGGATACGTGCTCGTCCCGGTCTTTCGGTGGGCCCACCCGGCGGTGGTCGCGGGGATGGCGCTGCTGATGATGGTGCTGGCGGCGCGGGAGGCGGTGCGGCGCTCGTCGCGCAGCTACGAGGGGGTGCTGGGCGGCGTGTTCCTCTCGCTCTTCGTGGGCGCGACGCTGACGACCTTCGTCGGGGCCCGGCTGATCATCGACGTGGAGCCGTGGTGGCAGCCGCGCTACCTCATCCCGCTGTTGGGGATGGTGCTCGGCAACGGGCTCACGGGGATCAGCCTGGGCCTCGATCGAAGCCTCGGACAGCTCGATGAGGGGCGCGACCGGGTGGAGGCGCTGCTGGCGATGGGGGCGACCCCTTGGGAGGCGGCGCGGCCCGTGGCGCAGGAGGCGGTGCGGACGGGGATGCTGCCGATCATCAACGCGATGTCCGTCGTCGGGCTGGTGAGCATCCCGGGGATGATGACCGGACAGATCCTGGGCGGGACGCCGCCGGAGCAGGCGGCGCGCTATCAGATCCTGATCCTCTTCCTCATCGCGGGCGCCGTGGCGTTGGGCGTCGTGGGGGCGGTGCTGTTCAGCGTTCGGGCGCTGTTCGATGAGGAGCTCAGGCTCCGGGTGGACCGGATCCGTTCCAGGTAGAGCGGACTCGTTTGCATATTCTGCATCTTCTGTTACTTTGAACAGCGAGGGAGAGCGCCGAAGCTCAGGAGCGTCGGATGACGTGGGCTCGGTGGCTCGTAAGCGTTTGGCTCGCGTGTTCGGTGGGGACCGGTGCGTGGGCGCAGAACGTTCAACATTTCCGGCCCGCGCCGGGTACTTGGAACGCCTTCGGCGTGGAGACCGCCCGCACGGCGAACGCGCTGGAGTTGGTGCCGGCGCTCCACGTCAACCACGGCTTCGATCCGCTCGTCGAGCGTGACGCCGACGGTGAGGCCGTCGAGGTGCTCATTGGCCATCTCACGACCTTTGACAGCACGCTGGTCCTCGGGCTGACGGACCGCTTCGAGTTGTCGGCGGCGGTCCCCGTCCACCTTGCCTACGGTGACGGTCTCGAGGCCATCGGCGGGGAGGGCATGGCCCTCGGCGACGCGCGGGTGGTGCCGAAGCTGCGGTTGGTGGGGGCGGGCCACGACGACGGGAATGACGGTGATGAGGGCTTCGGCCTGGCGATCTCCCTGGTGACGACGGTCGGGACCGGAGCGGACGCGCGCTTCCTGGGGGAAGGCCAGACGACGGTCGAGCCGCGGGCGGCGGCGAGCTTCTTCGGCGGTGGGTGGGGGCTGGCGGCCAACCTGGGCTTTCGGGCTCGGCCGGAGAGCGGTCGGCTCCACGCCATGGAGGTCGGCCACGAGATCACCTACGGGCTGGCGTATCTCCTGCGCGTCTCGCGGGATACGTGGGTGCTCGGGGAGGCGTGGGGGCTCCTGCCGGCAGCGGAGATCGACGATCGTGGGCATCCGCTGGAGGCCGTCTTCGGGGTGCGGCATCGCACGTCGGCAGGGGCGGTCCTGGACGCTGGGCTGGGCAGCGGCGTGCTGCCCGAGTACGGCGCTCCCGCGGTCCGCCTCTTCGTCGGCGTGGCCTTCGACCGGCACCGCCAGCGCATCCGCCCGAAGGCGCCGCCCATCGAGCCCGAGCCGCCGAGTGATCGCGATGGGGACGGGCTGCTCGACGCCGACGACGCCTGCCCCGACGCGCCGGAGGACGCCGACGGAGTCGAGGACGACGACGGCTGCCCGGATCCCGATGTGGCGCCCCCGCCGCCGGTGGCCGCGCCCGCTCCGCTGCCGCCGCCCGCTCCACGGGTGCGGGTCGCAGGCGATCGGATCGAGCTCCTCGAGAAGGTCTTCTTCGAGAACAACCGGGCCGTCCTTCGGGCCGTGAGCTACAGCCTGCTCGACGAGGTGGCCGCCGTCCTGCTGCGCAACCAGAAGCTCGGGCGGGTCCGCGTCTGCGGGCACACCGACAGCCAGGGGCGGGCGGTCTATAACCGGCGCCTCTCGGAGCGGCGGGCGCAGGCGGTGCGGATGTATCTCATCGGCAAGGGCGTCGACGCGGTCCGGCTCGAGTCCGCCGGCTATGGCGAGGCGCGGCCCATCGACACCAATCGAACGGTGGAGGGTCGCCGTATGAATCGCCGAGTGGAGTTCACGATCCTGGGAGGTGACCTGTGATTCGTCTCATCGCGCTTGGCCTCGTTCTGGCGGCGCCGTCCGTCGCCCACGATGTGGGAGACCACGACGGTGATGGCCTGAGCGACCTGCAGGAGGAGCGGGCCGGGACCGATCTCCTCGATCCGGACTCCGATGGGGACACGATCTCCGACGGCGACGAGTGGGGCGACGAAGAGGAGCCGCGCGACACCGACGGTGATGGCCTCATCGACGCGTTGGACCTCGACAGCGACGGGGACCGCATCCTGGATGTCGAGGAGGCCGCGGATGGCGACATCGAGACCGCGCCGGAGGACTCCGATGAGGATGGGGTGCCGGACTTCCGCGATCTCGACAGCGACGACGACGCGCTCCCGGACGCGATGGAGGCGGGGGACGCGGATCCGCAGACGCCGGCGCGCGACACCGATGGGGACGGGGTGCCGGACTTCGCCGATCCGGACTCCGACGGCGACACCATCCTCGACGCCCACGAGGAAGACGACTGGGATCCGGCCACGCCGCCGGTGGACTCGGACGGCGACGGGGTGATCGACGTCCTCGACACCGACAGCGACAACGACGGGATCCCGGACCGCGAAGAGGCTGGGGATCTCGATCCCGAGACGGATCCCGTGGACCGGGACGGTGACGGGGTGCCGGACTTCCAGGACCCGGTCTTCGACGGGACGCCGATCGAGGATGGCGGCCCCACGGCGGACGCCGGCGTGGGCCCAGATGCGGGGAGCGGGGGTGGCTGCGTCACGGGTGGGACCGGGTGTGGTCTCCCGCCTCTCTGCCTCGGGGACGACTGCGGGCACGGGGAGGTGGAGGCCGAGGTGGTGCGACGAATCGACGACGGGACCGAGGTCGGAGGGAGCACGCCTTGGAGCTGCGAGACGACTCCGGGGTCGAGGGCGGGGGGGAGCTGGTGGCTGCTCTTGTTGGGGCTCCCCGTGGTGGCGCGGAGGTTCCGCTCGGCTACTTGATCGCGCGGGCGACGGCCTCGAGGACCTCCTCGTGGAAGGCGCCGGCGGTGGCGACCACGCCGCTGTTGCTCGACAGCAGGCGTCCCAAGGAGAAGTCGAGGGGCCGCCCCGTGACGTCGGTGACGCGACCGCCGGCCTCCGTCACGACCAGCGCGCCCGCCGCGTGGTCCCAGACCTTCTCGACGTAGTCGGCGCGCGCCGGCAGTCGCAGATAGACGGCGGCGTCCCCGCGGGCGACGATCGCGTACTTGCATTGGCTGTCGACGCGGACCGGCGGGGCGGAGATGCCGAGGGCCGCGGCGACCCGGGCCGCGGCGGACTGGTCGCTGTGGGCCTTCTCGACGGACTCGCAGAAGCGAGCGTCGGCGAGGCGGGCCGGGGTCGCTACGGCGACGGGGCGCGCGGGGCCGCCGTCGAGGGGGATCTGCGTCGCGCCGGCCCCGAGCTCGGCGACCAACAGGCTCCCGCGAGGGCCGCCCGGATCGGCGAGGTCCAGGGGGAGGTTGGGGCAGGCGAGGACGCCGAAGACCGGCGCGCCGTCGCGGACGAGGGCCAGGGCGACGGCGTACTGCTCTCCACGGAGGAAGCCCTTGGTGCCGTCGATCGGATCCAAGACCCAGTGGGCGCCGCTCGGGCCGCCCTCGTAGATCCCGCGGTCGATGGCGGCGAGGACGTCGTCGGCGTCGAGCTCCGGTAGCAGGCCTCGAACGCGGGAGACGACGCGGTCGGCGACGGCGGGGTTGTCGCGCAGCGCCCCGGCGTCTTCCTCGCCCACGAGCGGGATGTCTGGGAACGCCCGTCGCAGGTGCTCCCCGACGACGGCCTGGGCGGCGAAGTCGGCCACCGTGACGGGTGAACGGTCGGACTTGTCCAGGGCGCCCCCGATGTCGGCCTGGACGGCACGGCAGAGGTGGGCGGCGGCGGTGGCGGCGGCGAGGGCGACCTCGCGGATGGTCTGGCTCATGACAACATCAGATGCTTCGAGGCCTCGCGGTAGCTCAAATTGCTCAGCACTTCGCGGTGGGCGCGCAGGAAGTGGGAGACGGCGTCTGGATCGGTCTTCGCGTACTGGCGCAGGGCCCAGCCGATGGCCTTGCGGATGAAGAACTCGGCCTCGTGGGCGCGCGCGAGGCAGTAGCGGAAGAGCCGCTCCGCGTCGGTGTCCCCCTTGCGGTTGAGCTGGGCGATGATCGCGGCGCGTCGAATCCACAGATTGGGGTCGTCGATCCAGCGATCGAGGACGGGAGCGACGCCCTCGGGCTCGTGGGCCAAAGCGCCGCCCACGAGCCGGCTGGCGACGCCGTCCACGAGGTCCCACCAAGCGCCCTCGCGGATCAGGCGCTCATAGAGCCCGAGCTGCGCCGGGCGGATGAAGGTTCGGAAGCGTTGGGCCAGATCGAGGGCGAGGTACTTCTCCTCCCGCGACGGTCCGGCCCAGAGCGCCAGGACCAGCGCCCCGTATTCGGTGGCGTCCGCGGGCGGGAAGCGACGCGCGAGATCCCGTGCGATCCCCCGCCGTATGGGCGTCTGCACACCGTAGAAGGGCATCTCCGTCTTCATGTAAGCCTGCATCGCCGGGGCCTTGTCGGGGTCGGCGGCGGCGGAGAGGGCCTCGCGCGCGGCGGCGGCGGCTGAAGATGAGGTCAAGCCGGCGTGAGATCGGCGCCGGCGACGCTCACCTCGAAGGTGCCCACGCGGACCTTGTAGTAGCCCCGGGCCTCCTTGGCGGTGATCTCACCGACCTTGCCGGCGAGGAGCCCGCGCGTGAGGCGGCAGCTCGCGCCGACCTCGAGCTCGACGGCGGGGGCGCGCGGCGCTGGCTTGGGCCTGGGCGCTGGCCTGGGCTTCGGCGCTGGCTTTGGCTTGGACACCGGGCTCGGGGCGGGCCGTGGTGCCGGCTTCTTCCGGGGCTCGGGGCGGGCCTTGGCCTGGGCCTTCTTCCGTGGCGGTGGCGCCGGCTCGCGGGGGGGCATCCGCACCTTGCGGGTGCTCGCCTTCCACGCCTCGAGCTCGGCGACCCGGGCGGTGGTGGCCGCGCGGGCTGTCTCCCGCCGGGTGTCGCGCGCCTGCTGCTTCTCCGCCTCGCGGGCCTCGGCGGCTCGGGCGGCCTCGCCGCGGGCCACGGCGAGGGCGTCCATCTCGTCGGCCAGGGCGACGTGGTCGTTGGCCGCCGACCAGCACACGAATCGGTACAGCGGGCGCAGCGTGTCGAGGACCTCGCATACGAGGTCGGCGGCGCCTTCACCGAGGTCGGTGGCGGTCTCCCGGGGGATCCGGCGCGCGACGATGAGCCACTCGGCGTCGCCGGACCGCGCCGCCTGGGCGGCCTCGAGGATGGCGCCCGCGGTGGGGTCTGCGTCCGCGCCGACCCGGATCTCGGCGGGCAGGCCAGTCACCGCGGCGGTGAGCCCGGCGCCGTCGGCCTCGGCCCGCGCGAGCAGGTTGGCGAGATCGATGGTGGCGTGCTCGTTGGCCCGCAACCCGATCTCGAGGGCCTCGTGGTCGAGGCGCACATAGAGCAAGGCGTGGCGGTGGTGCTCGGCGGGATCGCTCACCCGGGTGGCGAGGTCGAGCCGCTTCGCCGCGAGCGGGACCAGATCGCGCCGCTCATCGGCGGTGCGCAGCAGGTAGGCCCACTGGTCCTTGACCTGTCGGCCGTTCCACACGCTGGGGATCTCGCTCGAAGATTCGATGGCGAGGTCCAGATCCAGGCGCTCGCCAGCGGCCTTTGCGAGGGCGAGGACGCGCTCTTTGGCCTTCATTCGCTTGAGGTTGTGGACGTTGCTCGACCAGCAGGCCGGGGCGTAGACGTCGAAGTCCTCGGCCGTCAGGCCATCAAAGCTGGTCAGAAGCAGCGACATGCCGCGCTTTCTACCATTAGCGGCGGCGCGGCAAAACCGTCAGATGCTCGCGGGCGGCGACTCGGAGCAGCGCGGCGACATCGGCGCAGCCGACGCGACGGGCCCAGTCCGCCGCTCGGGTGGTGGGCGGAGCCTCCACGCGCTCGAAGAACCACTCGAGGAGGGCGTCGGGCGTGAGCCCGGTGGCCTCGACTCCCGGCTCCGTGAGGCCGCGCTCGGTGAGCACCGCCTGCTTGCGCGACGCGCGGTCGTCGAGGGCCGCCAGCGTCCCGGTCGCGCGCAGGTAGTCGTGGAGGTAGGGCTCGAGGGCGCCGGCCAGCATCGTCCGCACCCACTCCAGGCGGGCCTCGCGGTCGATCATCGCACCGAAGGCGCGGGCGTCGGTGCCGTGATCCGCCATCCACGCGGCGAGCGTCTCGGGCTCGGCGAGCCCCTGCTCCACGCGCCAGGCGTCGGCGATCTCCTGGCGTCGTTCGGGGGCGAGCGCGACGCCGTGACGCTCGGCCTCCTCGTCGGCCAACGCCCGCAGGAGCGCGGCGTCGATCGCCTCGGCGTAGGCGTCGGGGCCGAGCAGGCGCAGCTCGTCGGTGAGCAGCGACGGGGTGCTCTGGCTCGTCTGGAGCGGGCGGCGCCCGATCTGGTCCCAGGTGTCGGTGTACTCGAAGTGGTAGCGGACCGTCTTGGGTCCGCGCCCGTGGGCGGCGATGTGCGAGAGCATCGCGATGGCGTCGTCGCGCTTCTGGTGGACGCGGCCGGTGGGCAGCCAGGCCTCGAAGGCGTCGAGCTCGGCCCTCGGCAGGCCCACCCGGGCGCCGGCCTCCAGGGTGCCGGCGAAGCTGCGGTCCCCGTAGAAGGTGTCCTTCGTGACCTGAACGAGGGCCTGCGCCGTCTCGGGGGTGAGCACGCCCTCGCGGTGGGCACGCGTGAGCGTCGCGCGGATGTCCACGCAGGCGTCCGTGAGGGCGACGTAGCCGAGCTCGGCGGGCCCGTGGAAGACGGCGACCTCGTCGTCGTCCCGCAGGTGCCCGGCTCGGACCGCCTCGAAGATGGCGCCCACGCCGACCATGCCGTAGTTCGCCAGCTCCGCGGCGCGGAGTGCGCCCATGCTCGCCGCCCCGAAGACGTGGACGCCCTGGGACATCGCCCAGAGGATCTCCTTGTGCCAGACCGCCGGGACTCGCTCGAAGTAGCCGTCGATGATGCCGATCGCCCAGGGGCGCGCGCGGGCCACCCGGTAGACGTCCCCCTGGGAGACGGGGGGTAGGTACGTCGCCTCCAGGTGCGCGCTGGCCTCCGCGGCGCTCAGCGTGGGACCGGTGAAGATGTAGATCACGGCCGCAGCGCCCGCGCGCGGGGGCCCGGGGTGTAGCCGGGGAGCTCTTGCATCGCCTCGAGGCCGGGGATGATCACCCGGAAGACGGGGATGTCGAAGGGGTCGCGGCTGAGATCGACGCTGATGACCTGCTCGACGCCGACGGCCCGCAGGCGCTCGATGGACCAGTCGAGATCGGCCCGGAAGGTCTCACCGACGAACTCGGGGATGTCGGCGAGGTCGATCCGCGGGTCCTCGTCGGCCAGCACCCACCCGCGGGTGCGGTCCGTGAAGTCCGGGTCGCGGGCGTGGGCGTACGTCGCGCGGTCGCGGTCGTCGCGGGAGCCGGCGATGTAGATCAGCCGGCCCTGGGCGGCCTCCGTCAGCGCGCGCAGGAGCGCGACTGTGCGGCAGGGGTGGCACCCCACGCCGGAGGTGGCGTAGCCGGGGTGAGTGGGGTGCGCTTCGGTGTCGACCACGATGCAATGGAAGACCGGGATGCCCACGTCGCTGGTCGCGTCCCAGACGCCCACCGCGACTCCGGCCCGATCGAAGCGCGCCAGGGCGTCGCGGCACCCGGGATCGGCGACGGTGTCGAGGTTCAGCCGGCGGACGGGGTGACCCGCCCGTCGGCGCAGGCGGAACAGAGTGCTCGCGTCGCGCTCGACGACCTCGAAGAGGCCGTGGCCGATGGCCTCGAGGGGGTGGTTCCCCGAGGCCAGCCCGTTGGAGCTCATGACGAAGGCGCCGCTCCCCGTCGGTAGCGGCAGCGTGAAGTTCACGTGCACCATCTCGAAGGGGACCCAGACCGGCGCGCCGGTGACGTGGTCTTTGCCCTCGGTCCACAGCAGCGGCTTCGAGGCGTGGAAGGTGCTGACGGCGAGGCGCGGCAGCGTGTCGACGTCGACCACCGGGCGCTCGAAGCGCAGCTCGTCGTAGCTCCCGAGGACGAGCGGTCGGTGGACGCGCTCCGCGTGGTAGGACTCGATGGCCTCCATCACCCCGGACGCCTCGGCGGCGGCGAGCGTGAGGCCCTTGCCGGAGTTGACGCTCAGGGACCGCGCGTTGGGCCGGTAGCTCATCACGACGGGCAGCCCGACGCGGTCGAGGCCCGTGAGGTTGGCGACCCGCGTGATGCCCATGACGCCCAGAAACGGCCTCACGCGGGCGAGGGTCTGCTCCGGCGAGACCAGGCGATGGGTCCCCTCGAGGAACCCCTTCCGCCCGGCGTCCATCAGGACTTCGGGGTCACGGCCTCGTTCTGCGCCTCGGCGTGCTCCGCCTTGCGCTGGAAGATGGTCTTCTCGCGGAGGCTCGCGAGGCCGACGATGTAGCAGAAGCCGAGGGGGTCGGGGCCCGAGGTGTCGACGGCCTTGAGGTCGTCCTCCTTCTCGGGGACCGCCGCGAGGGCGACGCCGGAGAGGATGAGGTCCTGTGTCTCGGGCTTGAAGTCGGTGAGCTCGAAGCGGTGCGCCGAGCTCCGCCAGTCCGACTCCTTGATGTAGTACATGTGACCGTCGTCGGCGGCGATGACGAGGTCTTTCACGAACTTGCTCTCGCGGTGCTTGCGCGCCATGTGTTGACCTTCCCCTTGGTGAGAGGACGAGGAGACCTGACATGGGTCAACGTGTCAACGACTTGATGGAGGCCGCGCGGGCGGTCGCCGGGACCTTCGCCCGCGGGGCGGCGGAGGCCGACGACCGCCGCGAGATGACCGCCGCCTCGGTGCAGGCCGTCGCCGAGGCGCGGCTCTCGGGGCTCCTCGTCCCCGACGCGCTCGGGGGGCTCGGCTGCGCCCCGCGCGTCGCCGCCGAGATCATCGAGACGCTGGCGATCGGGTGCGGGTCCGCCGCGTGGTTCACGAGCCTGCTCACGCTGCATGGCTGGGTCTTCTCTCGCGGCCCTCAGCGAGCCCGGGACCTGGTCTTCGCCGACGGGCTCCCCCCCACGGCCTTCGCGCTGAGCAGCGGTACCTCGCGGGGGGCGCCCGTCGAAGATGGGCTCGAGCTCTCGGGGCGCTGGCCCATGCTGACGGGGCTGCGCCACGCCCGCTGGGTCGGCCTGACGGTGCGCTGCCCCGATGGACTCCGCGTGGTGCTCGCGCGCGGCGACGAGGTGACGCCGGTCGAGAGCTGGGACCCGCTGGGCATGCGCGGCACGGGCAGCCACGACGGGGTGGTGGAGGGGCGACGGATCCCCGCCGAGCGGGTCTTCGACTACCACGAGTTCTTCGGGGCGCGGCCGGAGGAGCTGCCGATGCTGCCGCTCTTCGCGTGCTTGAACGCCGCCCCCGCCCTGGGCCTCGCCGAGCGCGCCTGCGTCGCCTTCGCCCAGTCGGTCGCGCGCTTCGAGACACCCCGGGACGCCGCGACGGCGCGCCTGGGGCGGGCGCGCGCGACCCTCGACATGGCTCGGGCGGCGCTCTACGCGGCGACCGCCGAGATGGACGACGACCCGGGGACGGAGCTCGACCACGCGGCCTGGCGCATGCAGGCGATCGTCGCCTTGGAGTCGTGCCGCGCGGCGGTGGATCTGCTCTTCGACGCGTCGGGCACCCGGGCCCAGCGTCGCGGCGCGCCCATCGAGCGTGCCGTCCGCGACCTGCACACGCTCTCGTCCCATGTGGCCTTCGACCGCGACGACGCCAGCGTCGCCCTCGGCCGCGCTTGCCTTACTTCCTGAGCGCCTCGAGCAGCGCCGCGCCGTTCGGTGCGCCGAGGCCGGTGCAGGCGTCCCAGCCCTTGCCCGCGCAGTACTCCGAGCGGGTCGTCTTCCACCGGTTATTGCCCTCCGTCACGGCGCGCATGGTCTCCGCGATGTCTGTGGCGTAGAGCCGCCGCGCGAGCGGACCCAGCGGGGCGCCGGTGGCCTGCGTGAGGCGTGCGCACAGCGCCGCCCAGAGCGGGGCGGCGGCGCTGGTGCCCATGCTCACGGAGTTGAGCCCGCCCACCCAGAGCCAGCAACCGGTCGACGCGGCGGCGTTGGCGGCGACGTCGGGGACCGCCCGCTTGCCCCCCGGCATCAGCCCCGCCGCGCGCTGCCAGTCGGGGCGGTCGAAGACCTTCGAGTAGCCACCGCCGGTGGCGCCGATGAAGCCGAAGTCGTCCTCATTCCACACCGCCTCGGAGCCGTCGCTGCGGGTCCCGCCGCAGGCCAGCGCGTGGGGGCTCGTCGCGGGGTAGAAGGGGTCCAGGCTCTTCCCATCGGGGGCCGAGCCGGAGTCGCCGGAGCCCACGCAGACCGTGGCCCCCGCCTTGCCGGCGTCCTCGAAGGCTCGCTCGACGGCGTCGCGATAGGCCACCTCGGCCGTCGACTCCGCCTGCCCGAAGCTGCACGAGATGGCCGCGGCTCCGCTCGCCGCCGCTTTGCGGACCGCCTCGTAGATGCCCCGGCTATCGCTCGTCGTGAGGTAGACGTCGATCGTCGCGCCGGGGGCGGCGGCGCCGGCGATCTGAACGTCCATCGCGGCCTCCCAGGTCCACAGCAAGTCCTCGGTGGGGGCGACGGCGGCGACCTTGCTCCGCTGTTGGGGATCGCCAGGGGCGCCGCGACGCCCGACGCCGGTGTAGAGCAGGAAAGACCGCAGCGCGTGCTTCGGCGCGGGTGCATTGGTCGCGTCGCCGATCTCGATGAGGTTCACCGTGGGAGCTGGCAGCTTCAGGTGGTCGAAGTAGACCTTCAGATCCTCGGTGCGCAGGCCGGCGCCGAGGACCAGGATGGCGATCCGCGTCCCGCTCCCGTCGAAGTCGGCGGGGAAGGCGTAGCGCTTCGTGAGCTCCGGCACCGTGTAGCGGTAGGTGTATTGCCCGGCACCGTCGACGTTGGTGGAGCGCCGCGCCATGGGCCGCGTGTCGAGGCCGAGGACCTGGATCACCGAGCCCGTGAGCCCCTCGGGGAGGTGGACGGCGCCGCTGTGAGAGTGGTGGTGGCCGAAGCGGGCGAGCTCGACGCCGAAGGCGTCCCCGGCGCCCGCCGCCTTGCCGTGGACCACCAGGTGGGTCGGATCGCTCTCCGCCTCGTCGATCTGGAAGCCGCAGCGGCCCAGGTGCGCCGCCAGCTCGCCTCGAGCGCACTTGGGTCGGAGCACCAGCGTGAGCGAGACCGGCTGGTTCGGAGCGACGGCGTCGCGCAGGGTGAAGCCGTGACCCGGGGCGGAGCGAGGGAGGGGCGCGTGATTCATAGGTACCTCAGGGCGGTGGCGGTCTCGACACAGGTGCGCGCGGTGGTGATCGCCTCGGCCTGGTTCCCCTGGGCCCAGCAGGCCCGGAAGCGCTTGAGGGGGGTCGAGAGCTCGTCGGGGAGGAGCTGCTGGGTCTTGCCGAGCAGCGCGCTGACGAGGGCGGAGACGCCGCGAAGATCGGCGTCGTCCACGCGCATCGCGAGCTCGCAGAGCAGCACCATCCACTGGAACGGATAGCCCGCCGCCTCGGGCTTGCGCCAATGCTCGCGAGCGTGCCCGGCGTTGGCCTTCGCCGCGAGCGTGTCACCGCGCCGCCACGCGATCCAGGCGAGGTTGGCGCGGGCGGCGGCCACGTAATCGGCCATCTGGCCGGCCTCCGCCACCTCGAGGCACTGCGTGGCGTAGCGCTCCGTGAGAGCCACGTCGGCGGTGCGGCGGGCGGCGACCATCAGGTAGGCGAGGCAGCGGATGCGCTGGGAGAGCAGCCCGATGCGCTCGGACTCGACGAGGGCGCGGTCGAGGACCGAGAGCGCCTCCTTGAGGTCGCCGTGGAAGAGCAGCGTGAAGCCGAAGTCGAAGCGGTTCCAGCTTATCTCGGCGAGGTCGCCGGAGGTCTGGGCGGCGTCCAGCGCGATACGGGCGAACTCCAGCGTCTCGTCCTGGGTGCGAAAACGGTCCCGGCGGTGATGGTAGTTGCACACGACGTTGTAGAACTGCGCCCGCTGGGCGGCGGTGGCGTGGCTCTCGACGGCGGGACGAAGCGCCTCGATGGTGTCCTGCATCTCGGCGACGTCCCCGGCCCAGTAGGCGAGCCACGCCTTGCGCACGTGGATCTGGATCCACTCGGTGCGCCGGGCCTGCTCGTCTCGGGCGGAGCCCTCGAGGGCCATCTCCGCCGTCTCATAGGCCGCCAGCGCCTCGTCGTGCTGGCGGTGGGTCTCGTAGGTCTTGCCAGTCTTGCGGTAGAGGCGGGCGCGGACGACGGCGTCGAGGGCTACTTCGAGGGCGGCGGCGTAGGCTTCGCGCGCCGCCTCGTCCTGGCCGGTGTGGGCGAGCAGATCCGCGATGCGCTCGTGGAGCGTGCGCAGCGTCTCGGGCTGGAGCGCCGTGGGGAGCGTGTCGTGGACGGTGCACGCGGAAGCCTCGGCCAGCGCCCGGCGGTAGTAGAGGATCGCCTGGTCGTTGGCGTAGATCGCGGCGGCCAGCTCGCCGGCCCGGTTGAAGTGGGTGGAGGCGCGGGCGGGCTCCCGGGCCGCGGCCCAGTGGTGCCCGAGATCGGCGTGGTAGCGCGGGCGGTCCGCTTCGTGGGACCACACCAGCTCGATGGACTCGGCGGCCTCGGTGTGGAGCGCGCGGCGACGCTCGGGGGCCACCTCGGCGTAGGCCGTCTCGCGCATCTTGTCGTGCAGGAAGCGGAGCTGCCCGGCGTCCCCCGGCTCGAGAATCTGTCGGCGGATGAGATCGGCCTGGGCTGCGAGGCCCGCGTATTCGTCCAGCGCGCAGCACATCAGCAACAGCGAGGTATCGAACTGCCGGCCGAGGACGGAGGCGACCTCCACCATGTGTCGAGCCCCCGCGTCGAGGCCTCCGAGGCGCAGGCCGAAGAGCGCGTGGAGGGAGTTGGGCAGCGGGAGGTCGGCGTAGACCACCTCGCCCATCTCGCTCTCGGCGAGCTGCCAGCGCCGATCCTCGTTGCGCAGGAGCAGGCCCTGGGCGACGGCGGTGCGCAGGTACTCGGCGACGAAGAAGGGGTTGCCCTCGGACTCGGCGCACAGGAAGGCGACGAACTCGGGGGGCACCTCGCGAAGCCCCAGCATGTCGTCGACCATCATCCCGACGCTGGCCTCGTCGAGGCGGGAGAGCCGGATGTCGGTGACGTTGGGGGCGGCGAGGAGGTCTTCGACGACGCCCTCGTCCTCCGCGCGGTAGGTGCACAGGAGCATGACGGGGTGCTGGTGGAGGCGCGGGAGCACGAAGCGCAGGAAGGCGAGCGTGAGTCCATCGGCCCATTGGATGTCGTCGAGGACGAGCAGCAGGGGGCCGGCCTCGGCGTAGGCCGCGAGGGTGCGCTCGAGATAGGTGAAGAGGCGGGTCCGCGCCTCGTCGGGGGGGAGGCGCGGAGGTGGCCCGTAGGCCCCCTGACCGGGGCACTTCGAGAGGGCGGGCTCGTAGGCGGCGAGGACCGGGCCGCGGTTGCCGAGGAGCCGGTCGGCCTCCTCACAGCCCAGCTCGTTGCACCGGTCGCCGATCGCCAGCAGGAGGTTGCGCAGCGGGTGCAGCGGCGCGTCTCGGAAGGCGGCGCCCTCCTGCGCGCGGGCCGAGAGGTCGTGGCACTCACCGGCGACGACGCGCACCGAGTCGCGCTCCGCCGAGGAGCCGATGGCGACGGCGACCCGGGTCTTGCCGACGCCGCTCTCGCCGCCGATGGCGATGCAGCTCCCCCGGCCGTCCAACACGGCGTCGATCGCCGGACGGCTGCGGGCGAGGACGTCGGCTCGGCCCACGATGCGGGGGCGGTAAAGGTAGCTCTTGGGGCGCGGTCCGATGTCGCCTTCGGTGCGCGCGCCGAGGGCTTCGAGGGCAGCGGCCACGTCGTCGGCGTAGCCGATGCGGTCCTGGGGCTCCTTCGCGAGCAGCCGCAGGATGAGCGCGTCGAGCTCGGGGGGGACGCCGGTGACGAGCTCGGACGGGGCGGTGGGCGTCGCGCGCAGATGCTGGCCCATCACCATCCACGGGGTGCCCGTGAAGGGCGGGTGGTCGACCAGCATCTCGTAGAGCATGCAGCCCAGGGCGTAGAGGTCGCAGCGCGCGTCCGGTCGGTGGCCGCGGAGTTGCTCCGGCGCCATGTAGGGCACCGTGCCGCGCACCTTCGTGTCGATCTCGAGGACCTCGCGCCCACCGCCGGAGCGCGAAGCGAGGCCGAAGTCCGCCAGGACCGGTGAGCCGTCCGGGCGAAGGAAGATGTTCTCCGGCTTGAGGTCGCGGTGGACGATACCTTCACCGTGGATGTAGGCGAGCGGGTGGCAGAGCCGCCAGGCCATCGTGAGCGCGTCCGTGAGGCGCCCGCCCGCCGCCTCGCGGCTGGGCTGGAGGCGTGGGTCCTCGTCGAAGAGCTGGGCGAAGCCGGTCTCGGCGTCCACGTCCACGGTGGCGCCCAGCGCCTGCCGCGCGGTCGCCGAGTCGCTGATGTCCTCGACCGACGCCGCGGTCTGCCATCGTGTCTCGGTGTGCGACTTGAGGGTGGGGCCCTCGCACAGCTCCATGGCGTACCAGGGGCGCCCGTCCTCCTCGCTCTGCCCGAAGACGCGGATGACGCCGGGGTGCTCGACGCGGCTGAGGGCGAAGACCTCGCGGCGAAAGGCGGCCACGACCTCGGCGTCGATGTCGACCACGGTCTTGATGGCGGCGACCTGCCCGGTCCCGGTGTGCTCGCCCTGGTAGACGACGCCCATGCCGCCGCGGCCGAGCTGACCCTTGATGAGGTAGGGCCCGAGGCTGACAGGGGTCGCGAGCATCTTGCACTTCACGCTCGCCCACGCGGTGTCCGGCGTCAAGCGGGCCTTGCGCCCCGAACCCGTGGGGAGTGTACTTCGCGCTCCCACACAAGGAGGCGGACATGATTCTCGTCGCAGGCGCAACCGGCATCCTCGGCTCCGAGGTCTGCTCACAGCTCGTCGCCAAGGGCCACTCGGTGCGGGGCCTCGTCCGTGCCACATCCGACGCGGCGAAGCTCGCCGCCCTCGAGGCGCAGGGGGTTGAGCTCGTCCGTGGCGATCTCAAGGATCCGGGATCCCTCGACGCCGCCGTCGCGGGCTGCGACGTCGTGGTCACGACGGCCACCTCCACGCGCTCCCGGGGGGACGGCGACGACATCTGGAGCGTCGATCGCGACGGCAACCTCAACCTGGTGGCGGCCGCCGAGGAGGCCGGCGTGAAGCAGTTCGTCTTCACCTCCTTCCCGCCGATGGCCGACCCCTTCCCGCTGCAGACCGCGAAGCGGGCGGTCGAGGCGCGGCTCGCCGAGGGCTCGATGCCCTACACGATCATGCAGCCCGTGAACTTCATGGAGGTGTGGCTCAGCGCGTTCGTCGGCTTCGACGTCGCCAACGCCAGCGCGCGCATCTACGGGACCGGTGAGGCCGGCAACAACTGGGTCTCCTTCTTCGACGTCGCCGCGTTCATCGTCGGCGCCGTGCGCAACGAGCGCGCCATCGGCCGCACCTTCGCCTTCGGTGGGCCCGAGTGCGTCTCACAGCTCGGCGTCGTGCAGCTCTTCGAGGAGCTGACGGGCAAGAAGTTCGAGCTCGAACACATGCCCCGCGAGGCGCTGCTCGGGATGAAGAGCAGCACCGACGACTTGATGACCCAGACCGCCGCGGGGCTGATGCTCAACTGCGCCTGCGGTGACCAGCTCGACATGACGGAGGCGATCGAGATCCTGCAACCGGCGACTCGCACCCCGCTGCGCACGTTTGCCGAGCGTCTGGTCTCGACGCTGAACTGAATTACTGCATCAGCGCTCGAGCAGCTTCTTCGCCCGGAAGCCCCAGGCCCCCTCCGGATCGAGCTTCTCCGCCAGTCTCAGCGCTTGCACCGCGGCGTCCCGGTCGTCGGGATCGGCCAGGCGCAGGCGGCCGAGGCGGAAGAAGGCCTCGGGGTGCTTGGGGGCGACCTGCGTGACGCGGGTGTAGCGGGCGATGGCGTCGTCGCGCTGGCCGGTGGCCTCGGCGAGTTGGCCCTGGGCGAGCAAGGTCGCCGGCAGATCTCGTTCGAGTCGCTGGGCCTTGGACAGCGCGCGTTGGGCGCTGCGCCGGCCTGCCCGGCCGCCCTTCTCCATCCAGCCTTGGGCTTCGAGGACCAGGGCCTGGGCCTGGACCTTCGGGTGGTAGAGGCCCTTGGTGGCGCGGCGCCCGGCCTCCCGGGCGGCGGCGATCGCTTCGCGGGCGCGCTCGCGACGGAGCGCGGCGCGGGCTGCGCCGAGGGCCCCCTCGGGCCCGTCCCCGGTCTTGATCGCGCGTCGATAGAAGGTCGCCGCCTCCTGGGCCCGGTCGCTCTTCATCAGCGCGTCGGCGTAGGCCACCTGCGCGAAGGGGTCCGCCGTCAGCTCGTCGGTGACGGGCAGGAGCGCCTCTCGGGCGGCGGCCGTCTCGTTTCGAGCGAGGGCGACCAGCCCGCGGATGTACCGCCCGGTCGCGGGATCGACGTCGTCGGTCGCGAGGGCCGTGGCCTTCTCGAGCTGCCCCTGTTGCACGAGGGCGCGCACGAGCCGCCGCACACCCGCGGCGGAGGCCCGACCGTTGGCGACGAGCGGCGCCAGGGACGCGGAGACAGCCCCCGGATCCCGCCAGCGTTCGGCGATCTCGGCGGAGAGCACGGCGGCGGGGGCGAAGTGCGGGTTGGTGGACAGCGCGGCGCGGCATTGACGCAGGGCGCGGCGGGCGTCGCGGCGCTCGGCGAAGAGCCGACACAGCTCGTGGTGGGCCCGGAAGTCGGTGCGCTCGATGACCAGCGCGCGCTCGAACTCGGAGACGGCGCTCTTGAACTCGCGCTTCCGGGCCAGGGCGATCCCGTAGGCGCGGAAGGGTAGCGTGCGGTCCTCGAGGCGCTGGTCGGCGACGCCGCTGCGCTCACGGCCAGCCCGGAGCTGCGCGAGGGTGGCGTCGGGCTGCCGCCCCAGCAGGAACTGGGCGAGCGTGCGGTAGAGGCGGATATCCGTGAGCCCGCTGTCGAGCCTGGACGCCTCGCGCAGCGTCTCCTCGGCGGCCCTCGGATCGCCCAGCGCGAGCTCGGCCTGTGCTTGGAGCAGCAACGCTTCGGCCCCCGGCTTCCGGATGCGCTTGATCTGCGCGAGGACTCCGTCGGCGTCTCCGCGCAGCAGCGAGACCCGGGCCAGCGCGACCCGGTGCTCCGGGGCCCGCGGCTCGGCCTCGGAGGCGCGGCGTAGGACCGCCTCCGCTTCGTCGAGCTTGAAGGCGCGCATGTCGAGCCGGGCGAGGCCCGTCGAGTAGCGCGGATCGTCGGGGGCGGCGTCGATCGCGGCGCGGTAGGCGTCGCGCGCCGACGGGAACTCGCCGCGGCGGGCGTAGTAGAGGCCGATGCTGTCGTGGATTCGGGCGCGCTGGGTCGGGGCGAGGACTGAGTCGCCGCCCTCCAGCAGTCGCTTGAGGCCGTCGAGGGCCTCGCCGGCGCGTTTGTTGACCTGCACGCGGAGGCGCTGCAGCGCGACCTGGGTGTCGATGTGCTCGTCGGCGGCGGCGTCGAGGAGCGCCTCGTAGTCTTTCAGCGCGCCGGTGTAGTCGCCCTTGGCCGCCTTCAGATCGGCCAGCAGCTTGCGCGCCGGGAGGAGCCCGTCGTCAAGGCGGGTCGCGGTTCGCGCGCGGTCCACGGCGGCGTCCCGATCACCGCTGGCCAGGAGCGTACGCGCGAGCATGAGCTGGGCTCGGGCCTGCTTGCGCGCCGTGCTGGGCAGCTCCTCGATCGCGCGTCTCGCGTCCGCGGGGCGACCCGCGTGCAACGCCAACAAGACCCGGGCCGCCGCGGTGTCCGTGGACTTGGGGGCGGCGTCGCGGGCTGCCCTCTCGGCGACCCGCGCCGCGTCGAGTCGGCCGCGTTCGCCGAAGAGGTGGACCCGCTCGGCTTCGAGGCGCGCCAGCAAGGCGAGGCGCGTCGCGCGGTGCCCTTCGAGGCCGCCGCCGGCGCTGCTGGCGACGGTGTCGCCGAGCCAGACGAGGGGCCCGCCCGGCTCCGGGGCGCCAGCGAGCCGCTCGGTGACCTCCAATCGGCTGCCGTAGTTCCCGTCTGCGACCGCGCGGCGGGCGTCCTCGATGAGCGCGTCGGCCTCGCTCACGGCGCTGCGGTAGCTCCAGGTGGACACCAGCGCCAGCACCAGCACGGCCACGACCACCGCGAGCGTGGCGATGCGCACCGTCGCGGAGGGTCCGCCGTCGTCCGCGTCGGCGGGCTTCAGGGTCGCCGCCGCCTCCGCGGGGCGAGGGCCCGGGCCGTAGTTCTTCGAGCGCGCCTCACCGACCACCTGGCCGAGCACGTCCGAGGCGCCCGCGTCAGCGAAGCTGGCGAGCTCACCCTCGTAGACCGGGGTTGGCTCGGCCCGCGGTACCGGCTTTGGTCGGGGCGCGGGCACCGGGGGCGGGGGCGCTGGCGGCGCCTCGTGGAGGAGCGACGAGTGCAGCGGCAGAGGACCCGTCGCGGGCATCTCCCCGGTGCCCGGATTCGAGGTCTCCCGGCGGCGTCGGCGGGGGGGCAGCGGGCCCGACGTCCCGCTCATGTCGGTGGGCGGCGCGTGGGTGGCGATCGGCGTGGGCTTGGGCGGCATGTCCGCGAACTCCGCCGGATCCAGGGGGATCTCGAGGAGGTCGAGGGGCTCGGGCTCTGCACGGGCGCTGGGGCGCTCGTCGGCGGTGGGCTTCGCGACCGGCGCCGGCGCGGCGGGGGGCGGGGGCGTGCTCGGCCGGCTGGGGATCGCGATGATCTCCGAGACCGGCTCGGGGAGCGGAGGTGGCCGGGAGGTCGGCGGCTTCGCCGGGGGCGGGGGCGGCTGCGAAGCCCCGCCGGGCCGGCGCCGTGGGAGCGCGACCGTCCCGGGCCGGTCGGCGTGCTCGTCGTCGGGCTCTGCGGTCTCCCAGGAGAGCCTCGGCAGGTCGAGGGACGACTCGACGATGGCTCCGGTGTCCGGCGCCGCGGAGGACATCACCCCGTCGATGTCGAGGCCCGCGTCGGTGTCGTCCGGGTGGGTCGGTGGCTCGCCGATGTAGTCCATGTCCCGCGCCAGGTCGTCGAGCTCGCGCGTCTCCTCCAGGAGCGGCTCATCGTGGCTCCGGTCCTCGATGGGGGGTGGCTGATTCAGCGCGTCGCGGTCTTCGATGATCGAGCGCTCCGTGACGAGCCCGGCCTCCTCCTCGGGTGGCGTCGCGGCCATCGGCCAGCCGATCGAGTCGACGTCCTGGCCCACCGGGCGTCCAGGCGTCGGGCTCTCGGTGTCGTCGTCGAGCGTCGGGAGCTGCACCGCCTCGGTGTCGTCCTCCTCTTCGTCCGGGTCGTAGGGGTTGCGCCCGGGGGGCGGGGGAATCGGGCGCGTCGCGTCCATGACGGGAGAGGCCCCGGCGCTCTCGACGGTGGGCGGTACGTCGAACTCGTCGCTCGCTGCGGGTCCCGCGGCGGCCTCCTCCACCTCGGTCTCCATGGGCGGTGGGTGCAGCCCGGGGGAGAGGGCCTCACGGGTGCCGCTCCCCGTCACGGGGTGCGCGTCGTCGTAGGTCGCGATCTGGTCCGGGCTCTCCTGCGTCGGGGTCGGGGTTGGCGTGGCTGGGGTCGGGGTCGCGCCCACGTGGTGGCGCTGGTCGTCCAACTCCTCCTGGTAGTCCAGATCGATGACGACGCTGGCCTCCTCGGGGTGGAAGGCGTCGCTCCCCGGTCGGGCCGCGATGGCCCGGATGTACCCCGTGAACGCCGCCGGCCTACGCGCCGCCTGGCCGGAGTCGGGATCGAGCGGGTCGGCCCCGGCGGAGAGATCGGCGACGACGAGGTCCACCCGCGAGTGACGGACGACGCCCGCCGCCCGAATCAGCAGCGCGCCAATCCCGGCGTCGTCTGGGGCGGTCTCGCGGGCCCGCTTGAGCACCACCCACGCCTCTTCGGCCTTTCCGTGCTCGAGCAGCGCCCGCCCCAGCAGCTTCATCGCGTCGATGTTCTTCGGGTAGGCCGTCAGCAACCGCGCCATCTCGCGGGTGCACGCACGCAGGCGGCCCCCTTCGAGCAGGGCGCGCCCGAGCAGCAGGTGGCCGTCGAGGGGCATATCGTCGCGCGCCTTCAGCGCGTCTCGCACCACCTCGTAGGCGCGCCGGTGTCGCCCTTCGTCCAGCAGGTCGCGCGCCTGCTCAAGGTAGGTGTCCGACTCCTCACTCACCGCCGGGAAGCTTAGGTCGCGCGCGGAAATATGTCCCGAGAATCGCCGGGGGCCTCTATCTTCGCCGTGATGTCGGATGATACGGAGCAGACTCTACCGGCGCCGGTGAACGGTGTCGGCGCGCGGCGGAGGACCCGGCTCGAGCCGATGCTCACCGTCCTCGCCCACCCGGACCCCGCCCGCGTCGGGGATCGGATGCGGTTGGGGGCCGCGGCCCGCGTATCCCGCGGCGAAGGAGGCTTCGCGTCGCCGCGGGGTGGTCCCGCGCGACCGCTGGAGACCCGCTGGCTGAGCCGAACGCCGCTGTCTTGGGACGCCAGACCGCGCGGCGCTATCCGTCTGCGCTACGCCCCGGAGAAGACGCAGCTCACGTCGGGGGGACGGCCCGTGCCGGCGGAGGTGTGCTTCGCCCCCGGCGATCTCGAGGACGGGGTGTCGTTGGTCGTCAACGACGCGGTCGCGCTGCTCTTGCACCGCGCGACTGACGGGCCGGACTTCATCCCGGCGGCGCCGGCCCTCGTCGGCGATAGTGACCCCCTGCGCCGCTTGCAGCGCGATCTCGCCGCGGCGTCTCTGTCGTCGATGCCGGTCCTGCTCCGCGGGGCCACCGGGACCGGCAAGGAGCTCGTCGCCGGCGCTCTCCACCGGCTCGGGCCACGGGCGGAGCGCCCCTTCGTGAGCATCAACCTCGGCGCCATCCCCCCGGAGCTGGCGGCCGCCGAGCTCTTCGGCTTCGAGGCCGGCGCGTTCAGCGGTGCTGGCGAGCCCCACCCCGGCGCGTTCCGCGCGGCGGACGGCGGCGTCCTCTTCCTCGACGAGGTGGGGGAGGCGCCGCCGCGGATCCAGGTCGCCTTGCTGCGGGCATTGGAGTCGGGGGAGATCCAGCCCCTCGGCTGTGGGCGGACGCAGCGGGTCGACGTGCGGGTGGTGGCTGCGACGGACTCGGATCTCGAAGCGGCGGCGTCGCGGGGGACGTTCCGGCACGCCTTGCTCGAGAGGCTCGGCGTCCTCGAGCTGCACCTGCCCCCGCTTCGCACCCGGCGCGACGACATCGGGCGCTTGCTCTTCTACTTCCTGCGCCACGCCCTCGGCGCCGATCCCGTGGGCTTGCTGCACCCCGCCGACGCCACCCACACGCAGTGGCCGCCGGCGTCGCTCGTCGCGGAGCTGGCGGCCTACGATTGGCCCCGCAACGTGCGGCAGATCCGCAACATCGCCTACGAGATGGCGACGCTGTCGGGCCGGCGTCCCTTCGTGCCGGGGGCCAAGCTCGCCGCGCTGCTCGCGCAGAGCGGGGCAGGGGAGGCCGCCGCGAGCGCGGAGCGTGGCCCGCCGACCCGAGACGAGCTGCGCGCCTTGCTGAGGGCCAATCGCTTTGGTGTCGCGCCGACGGCCCGCGCCCTCGGGCTCAGCCAGGGGGCGATGTACAACCTCCTGCGACGGCACGGCGTCGCGATCGCCCGGGATCTGGATCGCGCGGCCTTCGAGGCGGCCTTCGCTCGTGCGGGCGGCGATCTGCACGCGATGTCCGAGGCCCTCGAGATCTCGGTGCGGGCGCTGACGCTGCGTCGTCGCCAGCTCGGCTTCGGGTAGTTCCGTCGCCGACCGTCGCCGCGACAGTCGGCGACAGTTCGCGGCGCGAGCCTACCTGTTCATTGTCGGACAGACCCTTGGGCCCTTTGGGGGTCGCTCGTGGTGGCATGGCCGTTGCTGTGTGTGAGGGCACCCAGCGTGGAGGGCTCATGAAGGTGCTCGTTCGGTCGTCGCTCGTCGTGGTCGCGCTGCTCGGACCGGCGTGGTCGCAGTGCGTCGAGACTCCCTTCGCGTGCGCGGTGGACGAGGCGGTCGAGCTCGGGCTGCAGGCGATTCGCAACCGCGAGGGCGGCCACGGGCTCGTCGACCGGACGTGGCCGGAGAACGGGCTGGCGATCCTCGCGTTGCTGGAGAAGCACGCCGGGGCCGGGTGGAACGGGGCTGTGCCGGGCTACGCGGGGATGTCCCCCGAAGACCAGGCGATGCTCCGGCGGATGCTCCTCGCCTTCGTGCGACCGCAGGCGGTGGTCGTCGATCCGCACAACCAGCCAGCGGCGGCCTACACCGCCGGGCCGGCGGCGATGGCCCTGGCGGTCTATCTCGGCACCGGCGGGCCCGACGACTTCGGGGGGCCACTCCCGGCGCGTCAGGCCCTCGCGAATCTTGTGGTGGGGATGCAGGCGATGCAGGGGCCCGACGGGAGCTTCCCGTACAACGGGGGCGCAGCGGGCGGGGGGGCTGTCGGTCCGCTCACCACGACCACCTTCGTGACGGCGGGGCTCTCCGCCGCCAGCGGCGGGATCGAGGGGGCCCGCGCCCCGTTCCCTCGGGTGCTCGAGTTCCTGGTGAGGGACCAGGGGCGAAACGGCAGCTTCGGGTATCGGCCGGGGCGGCTGCCGGGCTCGACGATGACCGCCGCGGGGGCGTGGTGTCTGCGGCTCGCGGACACGCCCACCGGGCATCCCACGGTGCAAGACGCCCTCGCGTGGCTGCGCGCGAACTGGACCTACGCCCGCGTGGTGGGCGGGATGAACGGCTTCGGCGTCTACTACTACCAGTGGGCGGTCTCCAAGCTGATGGATCTCTCCGGCGAGGACGGGCTGGGGGGCGCGCTCTACGCCGCGGACTTCGGTGAGCTCGACCCCGTCGACCTCGGCTACCCCCAGGAGCCGCCGTCGGCTTACTTCGACATCGCCTCGACGCTGCTTCGATGGCAGGACGACGATGGGCTATGGGGTTTCGGCGGTGGGCCGGAGGGGCGCACGACGATGTCTTCCCACGGCTTCGCGCTGTTGACGCTCGAGCGCTCCCAGGGCGGCATCTGCGTCGACCAGGACGGCGACGAACTCTGTGGTTTCGGCGACAACTGTCCGCTGGTGCCCAACCCCGATCAGGCCGACGAGGACGAGGACGGCGTCGGAGACGCGTGCGACAACTGCCCCAAGGTGTCGAACCGCGGTCAGGGCGATGTGGACGGTGACGGGACCGGAGACGCGTGCGACCGCTACGTATGCGTCCCCGACGGCGACGAGGTCTGCGACGGCGTCGACAACGACTGCGACCATCTGGTCGACCGTCACCCGGACGGCACGAACATCACCGCGCCGGATCGGTGCGTGACGGGGTTGCTGGGCCTGTGCGCCGAGGGTGTGAGGGTCTGCGCCGAGCGGGGCGAGGAGGTGTGCCGGCCCACCGCCGGGCCCGAGCCCGAGGTGTGCAATCTGGTGGACGATGACTGTGACGGGCGCGTCGACGAGGACGTGCGCAACGCCTGTGGGCGCTGCGGCGCCCTCGATCAGGAGCGGTGCGACGCCATCGACGACGATTGTGATGGCGAGGTGGACGAGGGGGCGCCGTGCCCCCGCGGAGCCCAGTGCGCGCGGGGCGAGTGTGTCGCGCCCTGTGATGCGGGTGGGCGATGCGGGGCCGGGCGGGTGTGCGTCGAGGGCCGCTGCCACACGCCCTGCGCGGTGCTGCGCTGTCGTGATGGGGCGCGCTGCGATCCCGATCGGGCGCTCTGTGTCGACCCCTGCGAGGCGGTCGAGTGCGCCCCCGAGGAGGCGTGCGTCGGCGGTGAGTGCGTAGCCGACGACTGCCACTCGCGGGGCTGCCCGGCAGGTCGAATCTGCACCGTCGACGGCTGCGCCGAGGATCCTTGCGCCGGAGTGGACTGCGGCCCCGAGGCCTTCTGCCGCGAGGGGCGGTGCACCTTCTCGTGTGCTGGCCTCGCGTGCTCCGCCGCGGAGGTGTGCCGTGACGGTGAGTGCGCGGCGCGGGCGTGTCTGGGCGCCTGTGACTCCGGGCGGGTGTGCGTCGACGGGGCGTGCGTACGCGACGAGTGCGATCCGGCGGTCTGCGCCCCCGGCGAGGTCTGCGTGGGTGGGGCGTGCGCACCGGATCCCTGCGCCGGAGTCCGTTGCCCGCACCTGCAGCGCTGCGCCACCCATGAGGGCACCGCCCAGTGCGTGGGGGATTGGGGAGAGGTGCCGGCGGAGCCCGTGGAGCCCGCGTCGGACGGTGAGCTCTCACCGGACGCCGGCGACGCCATGCGGGTCGACGCGGCGCCCGACGCCGTCGTGCTCCGGCGGACGGACGGGGGCCCGCGGGGCGACGCCGCTCCGGCCGCCGGGGCCGCCGTGCTGACGGCCGGATGCACCGCCGGGGGCGCCGGGGGGTCACTGGGCGGGTGGCTCCTGTTGTTGATGGGGCGTCGCCGGCGGCGTTGAGGGGGTGTCTCTCCGGCTCGGGATGCGCTCTTATCCAGTCATGTCGTGCCTCCGCTGCCTCGCCGTCGCCGCGCTCGTCGCCGGTTGTCTCCCGCTGCCCTACGCCACCCCGCCTGCCCGCGTCTCCGTGGGCGGGGGCGGCGCCTCCGAGCGAGGCGGTCTCTTCGTGCTCCGCGCGGGGGTCGCGCCGCAGCAGGTCATCGAGTCCACCCTCGGGCGGGCCTGGGACGTCGAAGCCGGATACGCGTTCGAAGCCGCCGAGGGCGACCGGCGCCACGGTGGCTTCCTCACGGGGCGGTGGTGGCCGACGCGCGGACTCGACGCGCCGCAGGCGCTCCGCTTTGGCGTGGAAGGGGGCGGGAGCCTCTTCGACGCGGGCGCCGGGGCCCACGCGGGCCTAGCCTTCGAGCTCGCGCGGTTCGTCTCGGGGCCCCACACCTCCCTCGACGACGAGCCCGACACGATGGAGGAGGCCGAGACCGAGTTCATCGGCGCCCATCATGGGGAGCTCGCTGTCGGCGTCGGGCTCGACGCCGCCTGGCGCCGGCTGGACGGGCGGGACGAGTGGCTGGCCCTGGCGCTGCTGACGATTCGTCTCCCGGCGACTTTCGGCCTCGCGCTGGTCCCCCTCTGGGGGGCCGATGAGTAGGTGGGCCGTCGCCCTCGCCTGCTCTGGCGTCCTCGGCTGCGAGGGATCCGTGGGCGCGGTCGACGCCGCGGACGCCTTCCCGCTGGAGGTCGACGCCGTCGCAGACGCGGGCGCACCGGCGCTCCTCGAGGCGACGCCGGTGGCCGAGCTGAGCCCGGCGGACCTCGCGCCGCTGGTTGGTCCGGACGTCGTGATCGACAACGGCTACGCCCTCTGGCGCCTGCGGTACCGGACAGATGGTGCCGACGCGCTGGCCACCGTCGCGGTGCCGGTGGGCCGCGAGCCGCCCGTCGGGGGATGGGGGCTGGTCGTCAACAACCCCTACACGGTGGGCCTCGACGACGCGTGCACGTTGGGCGAGTGGGCGGCGGGGGCGGGGCTCGCGGGGCTCTTCGGCGCGCGCGGGATGGTCGGCGTCGCGGTGGACTACCCGGGCCTCGGCACGCCGGGCGTCCACCCGTACCTCGTGGCGAGCGTCGAGGGCCGGGCGAGCCTCGACGCGGCCCGCGCGACCTTGGAGTTGTTGCGTCGCGAGGGGATCCCGGCCAGCGGCTGCTCCGCCTTCGTGGGGGCGAGCCAGGGGGGCCACGCCGCCATCGCCGCCGCCGCCGAGCACGCGTCCTACGCCCCGGAGCTAGCCGCCGTCGCCTTCGCCGCGGCGGCGCCCTCCAGCGTCTTCGCCGAGCAGTGGGCGGAGTTCGTGGATCGCCCCGGCCCGCACCTCGTCTTCCACGCGCTGCTCACCTACGCGTGGGCCGAGCACTACGGCCACGACGGGCCCTCACCGTGGGCGTCGGAGCTGCGGGGTGACATCGACGAGGTCATGGGCGGCCGTTGTCTGCTCACGGCCGAGCCGACACCGACGCTCTGGGACGCCCTCGGCGACCGGCCGGAGGGCATCTTCGACGCCGCCTTCCTCCACGCCTTCGCCGAGCTGGACTTCGCGGAGTATCCCTTCATGGCGCGTGGATTCGAGGCGAACCGTCTGCGCCCCTACCTGCAAACCGCGCCGCTGCGGATCTATCAGGGGGGCGCCGATCCGGTGGTCCTCGAGCCCCACACGCGCGCCCTGGTCGCGGCGCTGCGCGACGGCGGGGTGGAGGTCGACTACCAGGTGGTCCCCGAGGCGGCCCACGACGACCTCGCTTTTGGGTTCCTCGCCATCCAGCAGCGCCGAACCCAGGCCTCCCTTGCCTGGCTCGCGCAGCGGCTCGACGGGTGTCCTACGTCGGCGGGCTCGGATCGGCGGAGAGCGCCTCCGCAGACACGGTGAAGAGCACGGTCGTGCCCTCCCCGGGGGGAGACTCCACCCAGACCCGACCTCCGTGGCGCTCCACGACCTGGCGCACCAGCGTGAGCCCGATGCCGAGGCCCGCCGGACCCTCGGCCCCCACCCCGCGGCGGAAGGGCTCGAAGAGGCTCTTCATCGCGCTCGCCAGGATGCCCGGGCCGTTGTCCCGCACATAGAAGGCACCGTCGGGGCGGCGCCCCAGCTCGATCTTCAGCTCGCGGTCTGCGGCGGCGTACCTCCACGCGTTGCCGACGAGGTTCGCGACCAGGATTCGCATCATCCCCAGATCACCGTGGAGGCGTGGCGCCCCCACGACGTCCAGGTCCACGACGCGCTCGGGGTACACCTGCTGGAGCTCCGCGACGGTCTCCCGCGCGAGCGCCCCGAGGTCGAGCTCGGTCGGCACCATGGCCAAGGCCGACAGCTCCGCGAGCTGGAGCAGGGCGGCGAGGACCTGGTCCATCCGCCGGCACGAGCCCACGATCCGCTCCAGGAAGTCGCGCTGATCCGCCGACAGGTTGCCCGGCTCGTCCTCGACCAGGATCTCGGCGAAGCTGCTGATCGTCCGGAGCGGCGAGCGGATGTCGTGGGCGACGCTCCACCCGAAGTGCTCCAGGCGTCGGTTCGCCACGCGCAGCGCCTTGGTGCGCCGCTCGAAGCGCGCCTCGAGCTCCGAGTGGACCCTCCGAAGGGCGTCTTCGGCCCCCAGCCGTCGATCGAGCTCCGCCTGCAGCTCCGCCGTCTGCGCCCGCCCCCGGGCTTCGAGCTCGTCGACGCGCAGCAGCACGCGACCGGAGACCGGGCGCATCGCCGACCAGGTGCCGGCGGCGCCGACGAGCGTCAGCAAGAGCACCATCCCCGCGAGCCCGAGGAGCGTGCGGTGGCTTCGAGCCCACAGGGCCGTGGCGTCGGCGCCCACCAGCACCGTCCACTCCATCTCGGGGATCCCCTGATAGGCGATCACCCGCGACTCGATCAGGCGGCGTCCGGCCTGGCCCGCGCCGGCGGCGAGGTGAGCGGCGCGCTCCTCCGCCGTGGCCTCCACCCCGCTGATGACCCGCGCCACTACGTCGTCGCGGCCGTATGTCAGGCGGGTGGTGGCGGCCTCCAGGCGCCCGCCGCCGTTGTCGAGGAGTTGCTCGAGGGGGGCGAGGGTCGAGAGCAGGACGTCGGTCCCGACCCGCCGGCCCCTGGGGTCCTTGATCGGCGCCGCCGCCAACAGGTATCGGCCATCCCCGACCTGGACCGGACCCTCCACGAAGACCTCCGCGCGGATCGCCTCGCGCCACAGCGGCTCCGGGATCGGCGTCCCGACGGAGACGACGAGCTGGCCGGAGGCGTCCGTCCGTACGCAGCCGACGGCCGTCTCGCTCAAGCGCAGCGCCTCGGCGAGCTTGGGCTCGGTGAAAGCCACCAGTTCCTCCCGCCCAAGGTCGCCGGCGTTGTACCTCTGGAGCATCTGCCGAATGCGCGTGCGGCTGGTGAACTGGAGCGCCGTATCCTTCACCCGCGACAGGTACTCCGAGACCGCGATCCGTTGGAGGTGGGCGGCGAAGGAGACGTGGGCGGCGTCCCCGGCCTCGAGGGCGCGGCGCATCGGAAGAAGCGTCGCCGCGGCGACGGCGCCACCGATGGTGACGAAGCCCGCCACGGCGATGAGCAACACGCGTCGCTGCAGCGCCCGGGAGTCCGAAGCGGTACGTTCCCCTTCCATCACGCCCAGCCTACGCCGCCCGCCAAACGGTGGCTATGTAGTCATGGTGCCGTCAGTCGAGCGTCGGTGATCGTCGCGGCGACGCGCAGCGCGCCGCCGCCGTAGACCAGCACCACCTCCTCGACCCGGCGCCCGGCGAAGGCGCCGAGGGGGACCCTGACTTGCGATCCTTCGGGGCGGGGCAGCACGTCGTGGAGGCGGTCGGCGCGGTCGAAGCCGAGATCGACGAAGACCTCCGCGGCGCTGCGGGTGTAGCGCAGGGTCGCCTCGGCGGGGACGACGAAGGGCCGCCCGTCGAGCAGCGCCTCGAAGACGCCTTGGCCCCCCGACTCGTCGACCAACTCCAGGTGAACGCCGCCGGCGTCGGCCTCCAGGCGCTCGACGAGGACGCCCGCCGCCCGCGCCAACTCGAGGAGGGGCGGAGCGGCGGCGAGATCCGTCGGGGGGCGTCCCGCGGCGGCGAGCAGCGCGCCCCGGACGGCGCGGAGGCGCGCGTCGCCGTATGCGCGGTATTCGACACCGGTCGTCAGCTCGGAGGGGAGGTCTGTGGTCTGTCCCACCACCGGATCGAGCTGGCGGTCGTGGCGCCACGCGCCCGCCCCGTCCACCAGGATCGTCGGCCACTGAGGATCGCACGCGCGCCGCGCGCGCGCGAGGGAAGTCGCCAAGCGGCGACCCCCGAGGGGCGCCTCCACCACGGCGTCGGGGTCGTCGAGACGGGGGTTCGCGGGGGCCGCCGCGAGCGGCAGCCAGCGCGCCCCCTCCGCCAAGGTGGCGCGACGCCAACGCGCCAGGTTCGCGGCGTCGGGGGGCCGCGCCTGACCGTACGCTCCACGCGGGGTCACGGCGACCGCCCCCGCGGGCACGACGGCGCGGGCGCGCGGGTCGACGACGGCCACCAGCCAGGGCTCGATCGGCAGCACCTCGAGCCTGCGGCGTAGCGCAGCCCAGGCCTCCCGGTCGGCGAAGGTGGTGAGCAGAACCGGGCGACCCTCGACGCGCAGCGCGCGTTGCGTCTCGAGGTGGTGGGCCACCAACCAGCCCGCGTCGGCCTCCGCGGAGTCGGGGCGCCGCGCCAGGTCGTGAAACACCCCCACCGGGGGCGTGAGGGTCGATAGCAGCCCGGCGCCCGCGGAGTCCGGTCCACCCCAGACCACCACGGGGATCGCTTCGGGCAGCGCCGATAGGGCGCCCGGGGCTCCCTCGGGCGGAGCGTGTGGCGGATCGAGCCTGGCGCGCACGCCCGCGGCCCATTCGTCTCCGTGGGTGAGGACCCACAGCCTCCGTGCGGGGCCGCGCGGCGTCGGCGCCCCGTCGACCGCGGGGCCGTCCGTCGAGCCGGCGTCGGCGACCACCGCGTCTGGCGGCTGCGGCGCCGCGTCGGGATCGCGCCCCTGCCGAATGAAGCTCCGCCCGGGGGCGTCCTCCCCGGCGCAGCCGAGCAGCAAGATCGGGATCAGCCAGCGCATCGGGCTTGATTGTACGCACCGACGCCGTCAAGGTCCGCCGCATGGCGGACGGCGACTACCCGCGACCCTCGCTCACGGTGGACGTGGCGCTCCTGCGCTACCAGGCGGCTCGGCTCCAGGTGTTGCTGATCGAGCGCAAAAACGAGCCCTTCGCGGGCCGGTTCGCCCTCCCGGGCGGCTTCGTCGATCCGGGCGAGCCCCCGCGAGACGCGGCGGCGCGGGAGCTCCTGGAGGAGACGCGCACCGCCGCTACCATGCTCCTTGATCTGGGCGCCTTCGGGCGTCCGGAGCGTGATCCGCGGGGCTGGGTCGTGAGCGCGGCCTTTCTGGGCCTCGCCGATTCGGAGGTCTACGCGAAGGCCGGAGACGACGCCCGCGCGGTCCGTTGGTTCGGCATCGACGATCTGCCGGAGTTGGCCTTCGACCACGGGGAGGTCATCGCGCGCGCCCTCGCCCGGCTCGCCGAGCTCACGCAGACCTCGACCCTACCGCTCACGCTCCTGAAGGCGCCGTTTCGTACGCGCCAGGCCCGCCACCTCTACGCGCAGATCACGGGGCGCCAGATCCCGCCGCGTGCCTTCAAGGCGTGGCTGCGCCGGCGTGACGCGGTGGAGCGCGTCGGCCCCACGCGATTCCGCGCGAAGCCGGGGCTGCGCGCCGACTGGCTGCGGTGAACCGTCTACGGACGCCGCTTCAGGTTTTCGGCGGCGCCTTCTTGGCGCGTTGCCCGCGCAGCAGGCGGTCGTACATCCAGTTCGGGACGTAGCGGCCGAGGCGAACGGTGGTCGCCAGGGGCCAGGGGAAGGCGTACTCGCTGCGACGCCCGCGGATGGCGCGGTGCATCCGCCGCGCGGCGTCGTCGCGCTCGAGGAGGAAGGGCATCGGGAACCGGTTGCGCTCCGTCAGCGGGGTCTTGACGAAGCCCGGGCAGATCGTCGAGACGGCGATGCCCTTGGACACGAGCTCGATGCGTAGGCTCTCCATCATCGCGATGACGGCGGCCTTGCTGGCGCAGTACCCGGCGGATCCCGGGAGGCCCCGGTAGCCAGCGAGGCTGCCGATGGCGACCAGGTGCCCTTCGCCGCGCTCGAGCATCGACGGCAGCGCGGCCTCGATGCAGTAGCTGACGCCCAGCACGTTCACGCGGAGGATCCACTCGAAGGTCTCGGCGTCGAAGGACTTCGCGGGGGTGGCGTCGCCGACGCCGGCGTTGGCCACGATGGTGTGGATCGGACCGATGTCTCGCTCGACGTGGGCGAAGGCGTCGCCCACCGCGGCGCGGTCACAGACGTCGAGGGGCAAGGCCACCGCGTGGCCACCGGCGTCGCGGATCGACGCGGCGATGGCCTCCACCTTCTCGACTCGACGCGCCGCGCAGACCACCGTATCGCCGTCCTGAGCGAAGAGCGGCGCGAGTCCGGCGCCAAGCCCCGAGGAGGCGCCGGTGATGAGTGTGACCGGGCGCATGGCGCGCTCCTTTGGCGTGCGTTAGGTTCACCGCATGTGGCGGCGAATGGTCAGCGACGAGGTGCAGGCACGGCTGGAGCGGCTGGACGTCGGGTTCAACCGCTACGGACTCGACGCCTTTGGCGTCTCGCGCGAGCACCTGGGCTTGTTCTACACGCTGCTCGGGCGCCTCTACCACGACTACTTCCGGGTGCAGACGCTGGGGGCCGAGCACATCCCCGGCGTCGGCCGCGGCATGTTGATCGGCAACCACTCCGGCGGGCTGCCCGTCGACGCGGGCATGTGCAGCGCGTCGGTCTTCTTCGACCACGAGCCACCGCGGTTGGTGCACGGCATGGTGGAGAAGTTCGCCAACAAGATGCCCTTCACGTCGTCGTGGTTCAGTCGGCTGGGGCACCTGACGGGGCTCCCCGAGCACGCGGTGCAGCTCCTCCACGCCGAGCGCCTGCTGATGGTCTTCCCCGAGGGCGCCCGGGGCACGGGCAAGCTGTACCGCGATCGCTACGAGCTGGTGCGCTTCGGGACCGGCTTCATGCGCATCGCGTTGCAGACGCAGACCCCGATCGTGCCCTTCGCCTTCGTCGGCGGAGAAGAGGCGATCCCCACCCTCTACCACGTCAAGTCGCTGGCCAAGGTGCTGGGCGTGCCCTACTTCCCGATCACCTGGTACGGCCTCCCCATCCCGTTGCCCGTGCAGTGCTGGCTTCTGTACGGAGAGCCGCTTCGCTTCGAGGGTGACGGGAGCGAGCGCGACGTGGTCATCGAGGGCTACGTCGAAGAGGTCAAGCGCCGCATCGCGGAGCTCATCGCCGACGGGCGTCGGCTGCGGCGGGAGGCGCGGGGCGAGTGAAGGTCCTGCTCACCGGCATCTCCGGGGCCCTCGCCCGCCAGGTCACCCGCGAGCTGCTCGCCGCCGGGCACGAGGTCATCGGCATCGATCGCAGGCCCTGGCCCGACGCCCCCAACGGGGTGCGCGTCTTCCGCGTCGATGTCCGCAAGCGCCCGGCGGAGGACGTCTTTCGCACCGAGCGCCCCGACGTGTGCGTCCACATGGCGACCGTCACCCACTTCGAGACCAGTCGCGAGGAGCGCTACCGCATCAACCTGGGGGGCACGCGCGCGGTCTTCGAGCACTGCCACGACTACGGGGTGAAGCAGGCGGTCTTCGTGGGGCGCCACACCGTCTACGGTGCCGCCCCCGACGCGCCGCTCTACCGAACCGAGGCCGAGCCTCCGATGGGCGGCACCACGTTCCCGGATCTCGCCGATCTCGTCGCCTCCGACCTCTTCGCGGGCTCGGCCCTGTGGCGCTATCCCGATCTGCGGACCAGCGTCCTGCGCCTCGTCTACACCCTCGGCCCTTCCCGTCGAGGCACGCTCGCCGGCTTCCTGGGCGCGCGTCGCGTCCCCTCCGTGCTCGGCTTCGATCCGCTCTTCCAGTTCATGCACGAGCACGACACGGCGCGGGCGATCGCGGTGGCCGTCGACGCCCGCCTCCGCGGCGTGTTCAACGTCGCCGGCCCAGCGCCGGTGCCGCTCTCGGTGCTCTGCGAGGCGACCGGTCGCCCCCGCGTTCCGCTGCCCGAGCCCCTCTTCGGGCGAATGCTCGGACACTTCGGGTTTCCACGGCTGCCGGAGGCGGCCATCTCGCATGTGAAGTACCCGGTGGTGGTCGACGCCCACGCGTTTCGCGCGGCCACCGGCTTCGAGGCCGAGTTCGACGAGGCGACCACGTTGGAGAGCTTCCGCTGGGCGGGCTGATCCTGCTCCAGCTCGCCCCCTGCGCCGAGGTGCTCCGCGACAGCCCGGCGCCACCGGAAGGCGCGCTCTGCCGGCTCGCCCCGGAGGACGTCGTGTGTCGGCCGGGGGCCTCGCTGGTGGTCGACATCGGCCCCGACGGACGCGATCTCTGCGTGGTCGGAGGCGACCGCAAGACCCACAGCCCGCGCTGCGCGGCGCGCTCGGCGCGCCGTTATCTCCAGCGGCTCGTCTACCGCGCCTTCCTCCCGGTCGAGGGGCCCGATGGGGTGGTGACCCGGCGCTGGATGGACGTCCGAAAGACCGAGATCGGCCGCGTCGAGTCGCTGCTACGCCACCGGCCGATCATCCAGGGGGGCCCCGACGGCTGTTGCTACGCGCGCGTCGAGCGGCGGGTTCATCAACGGCGCGTGCCGCCCAACATCGACGCTCCGCCGATCCAGAAGACGCCAGCCGCCGTACCATCTCCCGACTGAGCCCACCGTGGACCACCCGACCGCCATGCGCCACCCGAGCCTGCTTCTCTGCTTCGCCCTCGCCGCCTGCGGCGGTCCCCCGC
Source organism: uncultured Nannocystaceae bacterium (assembly GCA_964402225.1). Lineage (GTDB taxonomy): Bacteria > Myxococcota_A > Bradymonadia > UBA7976 > UBA1532 > CAYOBQ01. Next base: position 46,959 of record CAYOBQ010000031.1, read on the forward strand.
GCGCGGTCCACGAGCGGCCGGAGTACGACATCGTCGCCGCCCGCGAGGGTGGGCAGAAGCAGGCCTTCGAGTGGTCCGACTGGTCCGCAGAGAGCTTCGCGCGCGCCAAGGCCGAGGGGCGCTACATCCTCGTCGACGGCGCGGCGGAGTGGTGCCATTGGTGCCACGTCATGGATGAGACGACGTACCGCGACCCAGAGGTGGGCCGCCTCCTGAGCGAGCGCTTCGTCGCCATTCGCGTCGACATCGACGAGCGGCCCGACATCGGCGAGCGCTACGCGGCCTGGGGGTGGCCGGCCACGATCATCCTGTCTCCCGACGCCGAGGAGATCGGGAAGTACCAGGGCTATCTGGAGCCCGCCGAGCTCCGCGAGATCCTGAGCAAGGTCGAGCAGCTCTCCGTCGAGGAGGCCACAGACCCCGCCGGTGCCCAGGCCGCCCCAGTGGAAGCGCTCCCCTGGATCGGCGCCCGCGCGGCGATGGATCTCGACGCCTACTACGACCCCGACCTCGGCGGCTGGGGTCGGCGCCAGAAGCTGCCGATCGGCGACAACCTGGTCTTCGAGCTGAGGCGCGGCGCCCACGGGGACGCGCAGGCCAGCGCGCGCGCCGTGTTCACCCTGCGCCAGCAACGCGCCCTCGTCGATCCCGTCTGGGGTGGCGTCTACCAGTACTCCGTCCACGGCGTGTGGGACGAGCCGCACTTCGAGAAGCTGATGTCCATCCAGGCCGGGGCCATCGAGGCGGGCGCCCTCGCTTTCCAGGTGACGGGCCAGGCGGATCTGCTCGCCGACGCGCGCAAGAACGCCGGCTACATCACTGAGTTCCTCCGCAACGAGGCGGGGGCGTTCCTGGTCAGCCAGGACGCCGACCTCAACGCCCACGTCCGCGACGCCAGCTTCGTCGATGGGCACGACTACTACGCTCTGGGGGACGCCGAGCGGCGCAAGCTCGGGCTCCCCCGTATCGACGACCACGTCTTCGCGTATCACAACGGCCTCGCCATCACGGCGCTGGTCGCGCTCCACGAGGCGGGGGGCGGTGCGCGCTGGCTGGAGGTCGCGGAGCGCGCCGCAGCCACAGTCCGCGACACCTGCGTGAAGCCGGGCGGGCGCGTCGTGCGCCAGACGAAGCACGGCAAGAAGGTGCGCCACCTCGCCGACCACGTCGCCTTGGGCCGGGCCTTCGTGGCGCTGGCGCGGGCCACCGGAAGGCCCGAGTGGCGGGCCGAGGCGGAGCGCGTGGCGCGGGCCATCTTCGACGACCTCCTCGATCCACAGACGAGCGCCTTCTTCGCCAACACCGTCGATCCCTCGGCCGCGGGGGTCTTCTCCCGTCGCGAGCGCCCCTTCGAGAACAACGCGCTCGCCGCCAGGTTCCTCGGCGAGCTGTCGGCGCTGACGGGCGATCCGGTCTGGCGAGAGGCCGGCGCCCGGGCCTTGGCGGCGGTCGCGAGCCCGGCCGGCCTGGCGGAGCAGGGTCGGATGCTGGGCGGCTTTCTGCTCGCCGTCGACGCGCTGGGGGTCTTCCGCTGGAGCTGACACCGACCGAGCCGAGGGCGTTGACGGCCTCCGAGGCGATGGTCTGGTCCCTCGATCGGGCGGCCTGCCTCAACTTCACCACCGTCGCCCGCGTGGACGGGCTCACCCCCGCCGCGGTCGAGGCGGGCCTCGCCGCCGTGCGGGCGCGGCACCCGGGGCTCCGGCTCCGTATTGTCCCCGACGCGCGCGGCTACCCCGTCTTTCTTCCGTGCGACCGCGCCCTACCGCTCCGGATCGGTGGGGCCGAGCTGGTGGCTGAGCTCGAGGCCGAGCTCGAGACGCCGTTTCACTGGACCGAGGGCCCCCTCGCGCGCTCGGTCTATCTACCCCACAGCGGGCACCTGCTGCTCACGTTCCAACATTGCATCAGCGACGGGCACTCGGGGGTCTTTGCCGTCCGCGACCTGCTGGCGGCGGCGGCGGCCCACCTCCGCGGTGAGGCACCGGCCCTGGCATCGTTCGACGCACACATCTCCGCCGACCATCGCCTGCCCCGCAGGGTCCGTGGTCTTCGCTACTGGGCGCCCACGGCGAGGTTCGCGGCGCGCCTCGCGTGGTCGGCGGCGCGCCTGGGTCGCCCGCTGTTGGCCTCCGACGCCGAGGTCGAGCCCGGCGAGCGCGCGGTGCGCGTCGTGCCCGCCAGCTTCGAGCCGGCCTTCGTGTCGGCCCTGGTCGAGCGGAGCCGCGCCGAGGGTACGACCGTCCACGGGGTCCTGGGTGCGGTGCACATGCAGGCCATCGCCGCCGACGCGGGCGCACGTACGCTCCAGTACGCCTCCCCCGTCAATCTGCGCCCCCACCTCGAGCCGCCGGTCGCCGATCAGGTCGGGTACTACGTCGGCGCCTCCAACACGAGCTTCGCCGTCGACCCCGACGAAGGGCCCTGGCCCCTCGCCAGGGCGCTGCGCGAGAGCGTGCTGCGCGACGTGCGTCAGGGGACGTCCATGCTGCTCAACCGCTTCGGCCCCCAACTCTACCGTCGATTCACCCGGGGAGAGGCCCCGGTGGAGCTCGTCGCGCGCCGCCTCTACGCCTTGCGCGGCACCACCGGGATGACCAACCTCGGCCGCGTCGCGCTGGATGCGCGGCTCGAGCCGCTGCAGGTAGAGAGCCTCTGGTTCGCGGTGGCCACCTCGGCGCTCGGCGACCAGGTCACGACGGCCACGTGCTTCGGCGGTCGCCTCTTCTGGAACCTCTGCGTGGCGACGCCGACGGTCGATCTCGAGCGCGCGAAGCGAACGTGGGCCGACGCCCACGTCCGCTTGGAACGTTCCGTCTAGAGTTCGAAAGCCACGTGGGCGCCGACCTCGGTCCAGACCAGCTCATCGTCCTCATCTGCCCGCAGCCCGTTGTAGGTCGCGTGCAGACCCACCCGCGTCGACGGGATCAACGTGAGGTCGAGGGCGACGCCGACATCGTAGGAGCGCCCGCTTCGGTCCAGGATGTAGTCGCTGCCCTCGCCGGCCAGGGATGAGTGGCCGACGTGCCCGTAGACAGCCGGGCTCAACACCGGGGTGCCCAGCTCGAGGCGGGCGCCGAACCGGGCCGAGGAGATCGCCTGGGCGGCCTCGCCGTCGCCCCCACCGGGGAAGCGCAGGTAGCTGACGGTGAGCTCCGGGACCAGCTCGACGAGGGGCAGGTCGATCCCGTAGCCGAGGCGCCCGGAGGCCCCCAGGGCCGCGCCGCCCGTGTCCACCGCGAGCTCCCCGGTGTCGAATCCGGTCGTGAGGCCCACGCCGAGGCGCCACTCGGCATGGGCGGTGGTGGTCCACAGCGCGGCGACCGTGAACAGCAGGACACAGGCGGAGCGAGAACGCAGGTTGACCATGGGGTCCTCCAAGGGGTTTGAATCGCGTCGTCGCCTACACCTCATGCAGCCTGCACGCCAATCACGTAGGCTACGTGCGTGACGCGATTCGCGCTGGCGTTGTTCACCTGCGGGTGCGTTTCGAGCGGCATCGAGCTCGAGTCGGGGGCGCAGCAGCAAGACGTGTTGCACCTACCGGGCCCCCAGCGTGCGTGGGACGCGGGGGAGGCGGAGGACGTCGCGCGCCCCGCCGACACGGGGCCCACCGAGCCGGACGCGGGGCCCCCACCGGACGCGACGGGCCCAGCCGACGTCTTTCGCGCGACCGATGCGGACGTCCGGGACGCGCGCGTCGGGTCCCCGCTGCCAGAGCCGGACGCCGGGCCGTTGGAGTGCCCCGCCGGCTTCTTCGACGCCAACGGCGACCGCGACGACGGTTGTGAGCGAGGCTGTGGGGTCGTCCGATCCCGGCTGCTCGGGCAGGGACCCGCCGATCCGCCACCGCGCCTGGCGGTGGATGGTCCCCGTTGGGCGGTGCTGCGCGCGACGGCCGAGGGGTTGCTCCTCGCGACCCATCGCGGGGGCTTCCTGGTGCCCGGGTCCGAGGCCGCTCGTCTCGCTTCGACCGACGTGGCGGCGTCTCCCGGAGGTTGGCTCGTCGCCTACGAGCTGCTCGATGAGGACGGGCTCGTCCATCGGCTTCGGTTGGTGCTCTTCAGCGACGACGGGCATCTGGTCTTCACGCGGACGACGGACCACGTCTCGGCGGGTCGTTTAGCGCTGGCCGTCCAGGTGGAGCAGGCCACGGCGGCGTTGGCCTACACCACCGGGGACCGCGAGCTCGAGCTGCTGTCGTTTGAACTGGCTGACCCAGCCGCGCTCGACCGTCGCCCCCTCGCCCGGCGGGTCCAGGTGTCGCCGGATGTGCGCCCCGCCATCGTGCAGACCGAAGCTGGTTTCGGTGTGGTGGCCGCCACCGGTGACGCGCTGTTCTTCGTCGAGGCGGCGACCGGCGACGCACCCGAGCGCCGATTCCAGCTCGCGCTGCGCGCCCCGCCTGTCGAGGTCGCCGCGGCCATCGCCGTCGATGGTCTCGGCGTGTCGTGGCGCCACTCGGACGGCGGCCAGGGGTTCTCGGTCCTCGATCGCGATCCGCCGCGGCTCTGGGGGCCCATCTCTCGCGAGACCCGGGAAGGCGTCACTTTTCGTCACCCCGCGGTGCTGGCCACCTCCGCTGGTTTCGCGGCCCTGGCCACCCGCGATGACTCCGAGACGGTCGAGTTGCGAGCGCACCTCTTCTGGCCCGACGGCGCCCACGCCGCCGGACCCGTCACGCTCGTCAGACGTGGCCCCTACGCGATCCAGGCGCGGCAAGGACGAGCGACCTTTCTGCGCGAAGGCGGCGAAGCCCACGCCATCGCGCTGGACTGCCGTTGAGTTCGTACGCCCTCAACCGGGCGACCCGGGGAGAGCGCGGGCTGGCCACCTCCTACGCCGCCTCGCGAGCAGCGCACGTGGGTCAGTCGAGCTCTGTCGGGCTCCGCGGGCGGTCGCGTTCGTTGATGCGTTCGGCGCGCAGGAGCGCGTCGCGACCGAACTTGTCGCGGACTGCGTCGAGGGCCGTCTCGAGGCGGCGGGTGCGGGCGATGCGGGCGCCGTCGTCGAAGAGGTCGAGCTGCTCCGAGGCGGCCTCCGCGTCGATGAGGTCGAAGGCGCCGAGGCCGACCAGCCTGAGCGGCTCGTTGATCTCGAACTCCGGCAGCAGCCGGACGCCGGCTTCGTAGAGCTGTCGTGCGACGTCGGTCGGGTTGCGCAGCCGCGTCTGCCGCGTGTTCAGCCTGAAGCTGCTCGTCTTCAGCTTCACCCGGATGCCGCGCGCTTTGACCTTCGCGGCGCGCAGGCGTCGTCCGATCTCCTCGGCGGAGGCTCGCAGGTGGGGCTTGGTCGCCTCTGGACCGTGGATGTCATCCTCGAGGGTGCGCTCGCTGCCGATGCTCTTCGCCGCGCGGTCGCCGACCACGGGGCGTGGATCGAGGTTGTTGGCGAGGCGGTGGAAGTGGTCGCCGGCGGCACCGAGATCGTGGAGGCGTCGGGGATCGGCGCGGGCGATGTCGCCGATGGTGGTGAAGCCGAGGGCCTCGAGGCGGCCGACGGTCTTGGGCCCGGCGCCCCAGAGGCGGGAGAGCGGGAGCGGGGCGAGGAACTGGAGGGCGTCTGTGGGGTGCACGATGGTGAGGCCGTCGGGCTTGTCGAAGTCGCTGGCGACCTTGGCGACGTACTTGGTATCGGCGATGCCCACCGAGACGCGCAGACCGCCGGTGGCCTCGAAGACCGCCTCCTTCAGGCGGCGGCCCATCTCGGCGGGGGCACCGAAGTGCCGTTCGGCGCCGGTCATGTCGATGAAGGCCTCGTCGAGGCTGAGTGGCTCGATGTCGGGGGAGAAGTCGGCGAAGACACCCATGATCACGCGCGAGACCTCGGCGTAGCGTTCGAGCCTCGGTGGCACGACGATCGCGGTGGGGCAGCGCCGCATCGCCTCGGCCATGGGCATCGCGCTGCCCACCCCGAAGGGGCGCGCTTCGTAGCTGGCGGTCGAGACCACGCCGCGCTTGCGCGAGCCCCCGATGAGCAGGGGCTTGCCGCGCAGGCTGGGATCGTCGAGCTGCTCCACCGCCGCGAAGAATGCGTCCATATCCGCGTGCACGATGACTCGTCGCCAGGCCATGCCCCATTGTAGTCTCTCGCGGGGACGTGAGGAGTAGCGATGCGGTTTGCCGTGCTTTCGATGGTGTTGTTCGTGGCCGCGGCCCACGCCGAGGACGACCAGCCGCGCCTGGCCTTTGGCAACGACGCGGGGTCGGAGCTCTCGGTGACGTGGAACCGCCCCGTGGGTGTCGCCGGGTTCGTCGAGTTCCGCCGTGCCGGGGCCGCCGAGTGGGCACGCCAGGTGAGCGAGCCGGTGGCCTGGCCGGAGATGCAGCGCACGGTGCACACCGTGTGGCTGCTGGGCCTGGAGCCGGCGACGACCTACGAGTACCGCGTCGGTGACGGCGCGACCTGGTCCGCCGTCTTCGAGTTCGAGACCGCCCCCGACGACCCCTGCGTGCCCTTCAACTTCGCCTCACTGGGCGACGACCGCAGCCAGGACGACTTCGGACCCTCGCTGAACTTCGGCCCGATCCTCGAGGAGGCGCTGGCGACCGATCCGGCCTTCGTCCTCAACGGTGGCGACCTGGTGGAGAGCGGTGACTCACCAGAGCAGTGGTTCAACTGGCTCGACCACACCGGCGACCGGCTGTCCCGCGTCCCGCACCTGCCGACCATCGGCAATCACGACGACGATCGTGTCCAGGGCGACGACGCCGCCTACAACCGCCTCTTCACGCTGCCGCGCAACGACACGACGGACACCGAGGACTTCTACTTCGTCGAGTACGCCGATCTGTTGGTCGTTTCGCTGTCGAGCACGACCTACCGGGACGACGGATGGGCGGCGCAGGCGACGTGGCTCGACCGCGTGCTCACGGAGCACCCTCGGCGGTGGAAGGTGGTGATCCTCCACCACCCATTCTACACGAGCACCCTCTTCGGCCTGGAGCACGATCCCAACGAGGTGGGCCAAAACGCGCCCATTGTCCCCATCCTCGACCGCCACCACGTCGATCTCGTCATCCAGAGCCACAACCACTGGTACCAGCGCTTCCTCCCGAGCTTTGGGGGCCTCGGGGACGACGCCGAGCCGGTCATGGACGAGGCCGACGGGACGATCTACGTGACGACCGGCGGCTCCGGTGCGTTCACCGCCGACGTGAACGAGCTCTTCGGAGTCCTCGACATCGAGTGCGGCATCACGCCCGGCTGCGCGATCCTCCGCGGCGAGCACCACTTCCTCGCCTTCGAGGTGGAGCCCAACCTGATCACGGCCACCGTCCACGCCACCGCCGCGCAGAACTTCGGCAACGACCCGGCCAACCGCGAGGTCATCGACCAGTTCACGATCGAGAAGTCCGGCGCGGAGCGCATCGACTGCGACAACCCGCCGCCCGAGCCCGACGCCGCTGTGCCGGAGCCGGACGCGGCCCCGCCGGTGGACGCCGAGGCGCCAGAGCCCGATCTCGGCCCCGACGCGGGCCCCCCCGACGCCGGGATCGAAGCCGACGCCCTCGCGGTGGATGCCGTGGTCTCCGATGTGCCGCTGGCGCGCGACGCCTCCGTCGTGGACGCGCGGCGGGCGATCCGACCGGAGGCGGGGACGGAGACCGGGGCCGACGCCGGTGACTCGGGCTGCGGTTGCGACGCCCCCGGTCGTTCTGCGGCTCCGTGGCTGGCCCTGCTGCTAGTCCTGGGGCGGCGGCGCCAGGGCCTGTCCAACAATAAATAGGCGCCTCGCATCCACGAGCGCAGGCCATCTTCGCCCGCAGCTCGGTCGCCCAATCCTCAACGTACCTCCGGTACGCCTGCGGTTGAGCTCGGTCGCCGCGAACGAATCTGACCCACGCTCGCGGCGCGAGTCTACCTATTTATTGTTGGACAGACCCCTATGGGCAACCCTCGAGGCTCTGAATCCAGGCGCCGACGACCCCCGTCCCGTAGACATCGATCACCGAGCTCCCCAGGGGGGGCATCCGTTCGCGCGTGCGGCGCAGCATCCGCTGGAGGAGCACGCTGCGCGTGGGGTCGCCGGGGGCGAGCAGGCGGGCGTCGGTGATGCCGAGGTCGTCCTGGGCCGGCGCGACGTCACAGACGCCCGTCTCCGCCAGCGGCGTGGTGGCGCGCAGATCGATTCGGGCGTTGGCGGGCCCGTCGGGGCGGTGGCAGCTCGCGCAGTTGGTGTCGAGCAGCGCGCGGGCGAGCGCCTCGAAGGAGGCGGACTCGTCGTCGCGGTGGGGGAACCGCGGGAGCTCCGCCGGCGGCGCGGGGAGCTGGATGTAGCCGGCGCCCGCCAGCGCAGAGAGCTGATTGTAGCGCGCGCCGTCGTAGTCGAAGTCGCCGTTGAGCTGCCGCACGGATGGTCCGAGCGCGGTGTTCGCGTCGCGGGTGTGGCAGTTGTCGCAACCGGAGCGTGACGGGTAGACCCAGGTTTGCGCGCCGTCGGGACCCTCGACCTGCTCCTGAACCTCGCCGTCGAGCAGCTCCGCGTCGCTCTCGTCGGCTCGCCATTTGTACACGTAGCCGTTCCAGCCATCGGCGGCGCGACGCAGCAGTCGGGTCTCGAGGCGGCGCCCACCGACCGTGAAGCTCTTGAGAAGGACCGTGCCCTCGGGGAAGTCGAAGCTGCCCTCCGCCTGGTAGCCGATGGTGCCGCCCGAGGGGAGCGCGAGGTAGCGCTGCTTGGCGGCGTGGTCGCTCCACAGCGGCGCGTTGACGTCGAAGGGGATGACGCCGGGCGCGACCCGGTGCGCGGCGATGTCGGCGAAGCAGCCGGTCTCGCTCAGCAGGCGGGGGACGGGGTCGAACTCGTCGTCGGCGATCCGTCGGCGCAGCCGCTGGATGCCGCCGTTGAAGGTGACGAGGTAGAGCCGCCCGTCGGCGTCCTCGCCGAAGCTGGCGATGCTGTAGCCGGTGCCCGCGAGCAGCGTGGCCTGGCCCCTGGCTCCGAGGGCCCAGACGTTGCCCGACTGGTAGTCGGCGAAGACGTAGGCGCCCCACAGCTCGGGCAGATCGGGCCCGCGGTAGACGAAACCACCCGTGATCGAGCGTCCCTCCCCGTGCCCATAGACGTACACCGGCGCCTCGAAGTCGCTCGGGTCGCAGCCGCCGGTGTAGCAGACCTCGCCTTCCATCGCGTTCCAGCCGTAGTTGGCGCCGTTGCGGATGAGGACCACCTCTTCCCATGCGTCCTGCCCGACGTCGGCGGCCCACAGGTCGCCGGTGCTCCGGTCGAAGCTCATCCGCCAGACGTTGCGCAGGCCCCAGGCGTAGATCTCGGCGCGGTTGTCGTTGCCGAGGGCGCAGCGGCCCGCGGCGAAGGGGTTGTCCGCCGGGATGCCGTAGGGCGTGAGGCAGATCTCGTCGGCGCGGTCGACGTCGATGCGCAGGATCGCGCCCAACAAGGTGGTGGTGTTCTGGCCGTGGCCGAGGGGGTCGCCGCCGGCGCCCCCGTCGCCGAGGCTGATGTACAGAAAGCCGTCGGGCCCGAAGCGCAGGTCGCCGCCGTTGTGGTTCCCGAAGGGCTGGTCGACCTCCATCAGCACCCGCTCGCTGTCGGGTCGGGCGGTCAGAGGATCTCCCGGCTCTACGTGGAACTCGCTGAGCACCGACCGCCGCGGGCGGGCGGCGGAGTAGTACACGAAGAAGCGGCCGTTGGCGGCGTAGTCGGGGTGGAAGGCGAGGCCTAGCAGACCCTCCTCGTTCCCCGCGCGGCTGACGGGGAGGTCGAGAAAGACCGCGCTGCGAGACGCGTCCCCACGCTCGAAGGAGGTGATCCGCCCGCCCTGCTCGACCACGAAGAGGCGCTCCGGGTGGCCCGGCGCCGAGCCGAGCCAGAGCGGACGCTCGAGCTGCAAGGACGCCCAGACGCGCTCGAAGTCCATCGTGCCGATGGGCGGCGCCTGCGGGAGCTTGCAGGTCGTGTTGTGGACCCGCGGTGAGAGCGGCCCCGGCCCGCCAAGGTCCACGTCGGGCGAGGGATCGCCGTCGCCGTCGCCGACGTCCGCGCAATCGACGCACGCCGGGCTGGCGTCGCTCCCCGAGCCGTCGCTTGCGCACCCCGCCGTGAGCGCGATCGCGAGCAGGGCACGCATCAAGCCTCCAGCCGCGTGTCGGCGCCAGCGGGCGCATGATTCTGCGGGGGGCGCGCGGCGCCGCGCGCGGTGGCGCCAGGGACGTTGTACTTCTCGCCCAAGACTCGCGCGATGAGCTTGCGAGTGCGCCACGAGAGGTAGCAGCTCGTGAACGGGATGGCCTGTGTGGGGTCGAGGTACGGGTTCTTGAGGCGACCGATCTTGACCAGCGCGAGCACCTGCTCGGCGACGCTGACGGGGCAACCGTGGATGTGTGTCACGCTGCCGCGGTCGAGCTCGCGCAGCTTCACGCCCATCTTCCACATCTTGGCGTAGATGTCGGTCCCCTCCGCTTCCAGGGGGTCCTTCTTGCTGCGGTCCACGTAGCTGCTGCGGATCTGCACCGGCGCGCCGGCGATGTCGCCGTCGTAGGTGGCGCAGTCACCCATGAACACGACCTTCTCGCCGGGCTTGGCGTCGATCTCCCCGTCGTAGGCCCCAAAGACGATGTGCATCGAGGGCATCTTCTGATCGCATTGGGTGTCGTAGAGCCGCAGGATCTCGATGGCCTCCTCCAGGGCTCCTGGGCAACCACCCCAGCAGTAGTCGTCGCTGCCGTCGGTGGGGGGGGGGCCGGCGTAGGCGTGGATGTTGGTGTCCTGGAAGTAGTCCTCGACGCGGATGAGGCCGGTGCGGAAGCCCTCGGCCTGTGCCTTGGCCTGCTCGAGCGTGACGTCGCCGACGATGTCGACAGCGTCGAGCTCTACGGGTCCGAAGCCCCGCTCGTGGGCCATTCGGATGTGGTCCACCGAGAGCGGATCGAGCCCGATGATGTGGCAGCACACGGAGTCGAAGGCGACCTGGTTGTCGCCCATCACCACGAGCTTCAAGTCGAAGGGGATGGGGGTCAGCATTCGCCCCTCACCGGCCACGATGCCGTCGATGGCGATGAACTGCGGCTGCAAGATGTACTGGAGGTCCGCCACCTTGTCGTTGAGGCGGTGGTCGTGGTCGATGAGGCGGTGGCGGTCGTCCTGGATGCCGATGTAGTTCTTCATCGAGAAGGTCACCGTGGTCCAGGGGTGGGCCTTGAACTTGGGGCAATTCACGAAGAAGTCTGCGCGGGCGACGGGCTCGGGCGTGTAGAAGGAGTCGCGCAGCCGCTCGGGGTGGTACAGCGGAATCTCCACCTGCGGCACCTCGTCGAAGTGGTGCAGCTTCACGCCGCCCACGCGCCGCGCCATCTCGTAGTAGTCGGCGCCGCGGTAGGCGAAGCGCGTGGGGATGGTGATCCCGCAGCGCTCGCCGACGGCGAGCTCCTCGAGCGGCTCCGTGGCTCGGTCCTTCAACGCGAGGAGCACCCCCTCGACGAACTCGGGCCGGGTGTAGGCGTGGGGGAAGTGTGGGCCCGACGCCACCACGTTGGGCTTCACCAGCGTGCGGCCGTGCGGACGCAGATCCAACGTCGACAAGCCCTCGCGGGCGAGCTCGCGGATGCGCTGCGCGTCGTAGCTCGAGCAGGACCGGAGGATGACTGTGGGGCGTTTCATCGCGGACTCCGGACGGGTAGGTCGAGCCTACTGAGGGTTTTTCCTCAAGTCGACCCGCGCTCTCGCCGAACACTGGGACGAGAATTGTCCACAGTTTGCCCACAGGTTCACTAGCCCCTTGATTAGCTATCTTAGGTTTGGTAGGTGTTGAGTGCTGACCGTTGGGGTGACGTTGGGGAGATGAGTGGGGCCCGGAAGCAGCCCGGTGAGCGCGCGACCGACCCCGGTGGGGCGGCTGCGCTGGGCGACGCCCGGCGGGCCTCTCTCTCCGGGGGGGCGTTGGCCCTGGTCGCGGATCTCGCGGTGGTCGTCGATGCGCGGGGCGAGGTCGTCTGCGAGCTCGGGCGTCACCGCGTGCGCGGCTCGCTCTTCTCCCACGTCGTGTCGGCCCACCTCGACCGCGCACGGGCCGCGGTCGCCTGTGCGGCCCGGGGCGAGCACGTAGAGCTCGACATGGGGCTGACCGGCCCGGGCGTCGCCGATGTCCACCACGTGGTCTTCGCGCCGGCCCCCGATGAGCCCGGCCACGTCCTCGTCTGCGCCCGCAGGAACGGCCCCGAGATTCGCTCCCGGGGCGCGTTGATGGCCGAGCGCACGCGCTTCGAGGTGGCTGTCAAGCACGCGCCGACCTCGATCGAGATCACCGACACCGACATGCAGATCCAGTATGTGAACGAGGCGTGGGAGGCGCTCACGGGCTTCGCCCAGGGCGAAGCGGTCGGCAAGTCGGCGGCCTTCCGCTGCGTCGACCACGCGATCTGTCCCGAGATCGAGCGCACGGTCCGCACCGGCGCCGTCTGGCAGGGGCGGCTGCGCTCGCTGCGTAAGGACGGCAGCGCCTACGAGGAGGAGCTGACGCTCTACCCGGGCTGCGACGACAACGGGCGCATCCTCCACTACGTCGGCATTCGAACCGACGTCAGCGAGTCCGAGCGCCTGCGCGAAGCGCAGATGACCAACGACCGCCTGGTGACGATGGGCACGTTGACGGCCGGCGTCGCCCACGAGATCAAAAACGCCCTGGTCCCGATCATCGGCGGCGTGTCGTTTCTCAAGGACGCGGTCGGCACCGTCGTGGACCACCTCCCGCGGATCTTCGCCGACGAGCTCGACGACGCGCTCTTCGACACCGAGGAAGCGGTGGAGCGGGTGCGCCTCATCTGCACCGATCTGAACATGTTCTCCCGCGCCGAGCCGGGGGTGAAGTCCCTCGACCTGCACCGCACCCTCGAGTCCTCGGCCCGCATCGCCAGCGACCAGTTCAAGCGTCGGGCGACGCTCCGCACCGAGTTCGAGCCCGTGCCCCAGCTCAACGCCGACCAGGCGCGCCTCGGTCAGGTCTTCTTGAACCTCATCCTCAACGCGGCCCACGCGATCCCGCCGGGCGACAGGGAGCACAACGAGATCGTCGTCCGCGCCTTCTCCCTGGGCTACCAGCGGGTGGTGGTCGAGGTCAGCGACACGGGCCACGGGATCCCCCACGACGTGCTCCCGCATATCTTCGAGCCGTTCTTCACCACCAAGCCCGCGGGGGAGGGCACTGGCCTCGGACTCCCGATCTGCCGCCGCATCGTCCGTGACCTCCGCGGCGACATCACGGTGCGCAGCAAGGTGGGGCAGGGGACGACCTTCCGGGTCGAGTTCCCCGTCGATCCGTCCGCCATGTCCGGGGAGTTCACGTGCCCCGAGATCCGCGCGGCGCGAAGCGCTCGAATCCTGGTGGTGGACGATGACATCGGCATCGCCCGCTCCTTCGCCCGCATCCTGAAGAAGCACGACGTAGAGGTCGCCAACGGCGGTCGAGAGGGCCTCAATCGTCTGCTCGCGGAGGACTTCGACCTCGTCTTCTGCGACCTCGTGATGCCGGGCGTCACCGGGATGGATCTGCACCAGGCGCTGCGCCGCGAGCGCCCCGAGGTCGCCGACGCCATCATCTTCATGACCGCCGGCGGCTTCTCTCCGAAGCTGCGCCGCTTCGTCGAGACGGTGTCGAACACGCTGGTGGAGAAGCCCTTCGGCGTGGAGGCGATTCGCGCCGTCGTCGCCAGCCGCATCTCCGAGTTCTAGGACGGTGCGGCAGAGTCGCGACGCGGCGCGCTGCACGCGCCCGCCAACC
>CAYOBQ010000032.1:0-20748 GCA_964402225.1 uncultured Nannocystaceae bacterium
AGGCGACGGCCTTCTTCGCGAGGGAGAGCCTGTGAGGTTCTCGTTCATCCTGGCGGAGAAGGCCTTCTACCCGGTGGCCGTGATGTGCCGGCTGCTCCAGGTCTCGCGCAGCGGCTTCTACGAGTGGGTGAAGCGCGGGCCGAGCAGCCGAAGCAAGAAAGACGCGATCTTGAGGGACAGGATCCTGGCCTCCCACAAGGCCAGCCGCGGCACCTACGGTAGCCCCCCGTTCGTGACCATCTGCGCGCCGAGGGGCACCGTCCGCGTCGCTACAAGGCGACGACGGACTCGAAGCACGCGATGCCGGTCGCGAAGAACCTCGTCGAGCGCCAGTTCGCGCCGGCTGGCCCCGACGAGTTGTGGGCGGCGGACATCACGTACATCCGCACCTGGGAGGGCTGGCTCTACCTCGCCGTATGACCCGGAAGGGCAATTGCTGGGACAACGCCTGCGTGGAGTCATTCTTCGCCACGCTGAAGACGGAGTTGGTCCACCGCCAGCCGTGGCCGACCCGAGAGGCCGCACGGCTGGCGGTCCACGAGTACATCGGTGGGTTCTACAACGGGGTCAGGAAGCACTCGTTCCTGGACCTGATGAGCCCGGTTGAGTTCGAGCGAGCGGCCTGTCAGATTCTGGAGGTCGCAGCGTAATCAAGCTGTCCGGCAAATCGGGGCAAGACCAGCGCCGCCCTGGTGATGAACCATGGACGCCCCTCGAGGTAGCGACGCGAGCTCTACAGACCGAAGACCGACTGGAACTGGCGCAGCAGATCGGGGTCGTTGGTCTTCACCCGGCCGTCGGCGAACTCGGCGAAGGAGGGCACGTACTTCTCGCGCACGATCCGCTCGAAGGTCTTGGGATCGGTCTTGAGCACGCAGTCGGCTTTGCCCGCCGGGCGACCGGGCTGGATGTCGAGGACGCCGCCCGGGGCGACGCCGACCGTCCACTTCCCGTCGGCGCGATCGCCGAGGGAGAAATACCAGGTGATGGGGCCCTTGACGGTGTCTGCGAGGTACTTGCCCTGGAGCTCGCCGAAGACGCCCGCGAGCCCCTCGTCCTTCGGCTCGTCGGCGCGCTGCATCCAGGGGTAGGCCGTCCCGTCGCGCAGGGCGACGACCGCCGCCTCGAGGTGCTCGGAGATGGCGGCGTACGTCTCGATGCGGTTCTTGCCGCTGCCGAGCTGCGCGAGGAAGTCGGCGCTGAGGACCGGTCCGATCCTGGCCTGGAGGTTTCTCGAGGTGGGCACCGCCGCGCCCTTGCGCATCGCGCGGTGGGTGCCCTTCAGGTGCAGCGGGAGGACCGACAGACCGGTCTTGGCCTGGAGATAGCCAATGCCGTGCTTGAAGGGCTGCAGGGTTCCGTCGACAGACCGCGTCCCCTCGGGGAAGACAAGCACGACTCGTCCCTCGCGCATCGCGCGCTCGGCCTCGCGTAGAGACGACTCGAGGGGGGCCGTGCGATCGACGGGGATGAGGTTCGTGAAGCCCTCGAAGAAGTCTCGCTTGGCGCGGTTGTCGAAGAAGTAGTCCTGGGCGGCGAGCGCCGCGAGGTTGGGCGCGTAGTCGCCCAGCGCGTACTTCACGAGGCCCAGATCGAGGTGCGAGCAATGGTTGCACACGACGATGACCTGCTCGTTGAGCGGGATGTGCTCGCGGCCCCGTACGCGCACGTTGAAGACCTTGTCATAGGCCGTCCGCTGGAGCCGTCCGAGCATGCGCTTGGCGCCGTCGGCCACGAAGTCGGGGAGCTCGATGCCATCGTCCTCCTCGGCGTGGGCCTGGGCGGCGCGCATCGTGTGCGTGTTGCGGATGATGACCGGGTTGTCGCCGCGGACGACGTCCACCAGATCCTGCACGGTCTCGGCGCGGGCGAGGGCGTCGCCGTCGAGCTTCATCCCGCCGCGCTCCTCTAGCAGCAGGCGGAGCTCGACGAGCTGGAGCGAACCGATACCGAGATCCGTGACGAGGTGGGTGCCGGGCTCGATGTCCACCGCCTCCTGCCCCGTCAGCCCGGCGACCGACGCATAGACCCACGCCGGCTCGCGCCCCTCCGGCACCGCCCCGGACTCGCGGCGCGACGCCTTGGCCACATCGATCAGTCGCACGAGCTCCTCGCGGACCTCCTTGCGCTTGACCTTGCGCGTCGCCGTCCGAGGCAGCTCGCCGTGCCAGAACCGCATGGTGCGGATGCGCTGGTGGTCGCCGAGCTTGCCGCCGACCGCCTGGAAGTGCGCCTTGCACTGCGCCTGGGCGTCGTCCGGTTCGTCGTCGACCAACACGACCAGCGCCGCCACGCGCTCGTCCCCCTGGGGATCGGGGATGCCGACGATGGCGATCTCCTCGATGAGCGGGTGGTCGGCATAGAGCGGCTCAAGCTCGTCCGGATAGACGTTCTTTCCGCTGCTGGTGACGATCAGCTCCTTGCGCCGACCGACGAGCACCAGCCGCCCGTTCTTGTCGAGCTTCCCGAGATCACCGGTGTGCAGCCACCCCTTGCGCACGGTCTGGTCGGTGGCCTCGCGGTCGTTGAGGTAGCCGGCCATGACGTTGTCGCCGCGGGCGATGACCTCCCCCACCCCGTCCTTGTCCGGGTTGATGATCTGGACCTCGACGCCGGGCAGCTCCTTGCCGACGGAGCCACCACCCTTGCGGTCCCCCGGACGCCGTACGGTGAGGACCGGCGCCGCCTCCGTGAGCCCGTAGCCCTCGAGCAGCTCGAAGCCGAGACCCTCGAAGGCCTTCAGCACCGGGTCCGAGAGGGCCGCGCCGCCGGAGATCAGGTGGCGGATTCGACCCCCCATCGTTCGGTGCACGTCGGCGAACATCATCGGGCCGAGGTTCACGCCGTAGTTGGACCGCATGAAGCGACTGAAGCGCATCATGGTGGTGAACGCGATACGGGTGGCGTCGCCGCGGTCCTCGACTTGTTGCTCGATGCGCTTGTGCAACACATCCCACAGCGCAGGGACGCCGATCAGCCCCGTCGGCCGGAACTGCTTCATCGCCGCTCGCAGCAGCGGACCGTCGAGCTCGTCGATGTACATGATATGCGCGCCGGTGCTGGCGGGCATCAGCAGGCCGCAGGAGAACTCGAAGGTGTGGAACAGCGGCAAGACACTGAGGAAGCGGTCCTTGTGGCTGACGCGGAAGGTGCCGTGGAGCGACGCCAGCAGCGCCGTGAAGTTGCCGTGCGTCAGCATCACGCCCTTGGGATCACCGGTGGTGCCCGACGTGAACAAGAGCGACGCGACCTCCTCGGACCGGTCGCGCTGCTCGATCTCCGCCAAGGGCTCCGACTCGAAGACATCCCCGATCATCGCGGTGGGTGCCGAGAGGTCCTTGGGGTGGTCCTCGTGCAGCACCACCAGCTTCGCCTCCGACTTGTCGGCGATGCGCTGTAGCTCCCCCTCGGGCATCTCTGGATCGAGGGGGACCGCCACGGCGTCGGCGAGCAAGATGCCCAGGTAACACATCGGCCAGGCCGGCTCGTTCTTCGAGGCGAGCAGGACCGCGTCACCGGCGCCGATTCCCCGCGCCCGCAGATAGCCCGCAACACACCGCGCGGCCTCCCAGAACTCGGCGTAGGTGTAGGTCGCACAGACCCCCTCGCCATGAGTGAAGTGACTGAGGGCGCGACGCTCGGCGTAGGTCCGCGTCGCCGTGCGGAAGACCTCCACCAGGTCGCGAGCGCGGGCCACCCGACGAACCGGACGGGTCTTCTCGTCGAGCAAGCCCAGGACATGCTTCGTGAGCCCCTCGAGGTGGATGTCCATCCAGTAGTGGCGCCAATCCAGGTCCGCGAGGTCGAAGCCGAAGACGTCCCGCTCCGACTCGACGAGCTGCGCGCTCAGGCTACGCGTATTGCGCGAGGAGAAGCAGGGGTTGTTCTCTTCGACGAAGGGCGCGAAGACCCCGAGCACCGTGTCGCAGAGCTTGCTGCCCTTCTCGAGACCGCCGAGGGCGCGCTCGGCCTGCTGCACGATGGGACGCGCCGGGCCGAGCACCCCCGTGGGCACAGACTTCAGCAGCTTCCGCGCGCTCTTGGCCCAGCGGTTCACAGCGGGGGCCGAGAGCGCGTTGTAGGTGTCACGCCCGACGGGGACCGAGTCCATGTTCCGCATCAGATGACGCTTCAGGAGGTTCTTCTCGTCCCGGTCGTAGCGGCGGCGCCACGCGAGGTTCGTGAGCTCGACGGCCCGCCGCAGGTGGATCGGGTTCACGTCGCCGGTGCAGAGCTGGTAGGCGCGCTTCGCACGGCCGGCCATCAACGCGGCGCCCGCCATCAGCGTGCCGCGACACACGTAGTCGACGGGGACCAGATCGAGGATATTCTCGGTGTTGCAGGGGATGAACCGCTGACCCTTCCACATGATGTAGACGAAGGGCGCGCAGGTGTTGATGCCCTCGTTCCACCCCGCGAACGGGAACTCCACGGTGGTCTCGACGATGGCCGGGCGCACGATGGTGAGCGGCACGCCCGCCTCGTCGGCCTTCAAACATGTGAGCTGCTCGCCGAGGCTCTTGGTGTAGGTGTAGGTGTTGGTCCAACCCCACTGCGTCGCGCGCTCCATACCCTCGCGGGTGAGCTCCGCGTCGACCCACCGCCTCTTGCAGGTCTCGAAGGCGTCGCGGAGCCGATGCGGGTCCTCGTAGTCGAGGCCCTTCTTGGAGAGCGCGTCTTTGGCCTGATCGGTGAAGCGGGCCTCGAGGGCCTGGGCGTCGGCGCGGCGGCGCACCTCCGCGGCGAGGTAGATGGCGTCGTTGAGCTCGCGGACGGGGTCGAAGGGCTTGCCGTTGGGTGCGTAGCCGACAATCGTGTCGTCCTCCGAGACCGGACCAGAGCGCGCCCCCACCACGAAGCAGGTGCTCATGTGGACCAGCGCCGCACCGGCGGCGGCGGCGAACTCGACCTTGTGGCTCGCGCCGGCGGAGTTGACCTCGAGGGCCTGGTCCAGGGGCGGATCGAAGTTCACGTTCCCGGCACAATGGAGGATCACGTCGAGGGGATCGGTCTTGGTGAGCTCGATGTAGTCTTCGTCGCTGAGGCCGAGGTGGTCGCGTGTGATGTCGCCTGCGACGACGTTGATGACCTCGTCGCGCCACGCCTGGAGCGCCTCGTTGCCGATGCGCTCGGCGACGTTTTGGAAGGGCTCCGAGAGCA
Organism: uncultured Nannocystaceae bacterium; assembly: GCA_964402225.1. Classification (GTDB taxonomy): domain Bacteria; phylum Myxococcota_A; class Bradymonadia; order UBA7976; family UBA1532; genus CAYOBQ01. Next base: position 5,161 of record CAYOBQ010000032.1, read on the forward strand.
GCACGACCGCGTCAAAGCGCTCGCCGGCGTCGTCGTATTGCCGATTCGTGCGCACCAGCACGCTGATACGGCGCACGTCACGGAGCTCGACGGCGACCATCGCCAGCAGGATCTTCCCCACGAAGCCGGTGGTGCCGGTGATGAGCACGTGCTTGCCCGCGAACGAGTCGCGGACGCTGAGCAGGGGTTCAGCCGACATTCCTCACACCTCGACGTCCGTGACCATGATCGGCGGCGCATGGGAGAGCGTCACCTCGAGGTCGTACTTGCCGAGGTGGTCGCGCGCCATGTCGAGGGCCGTGTCGAGGTCCCGCGCGCTGGCCCAACCGAGCTGCGCCGGGACGCGCTCGTTCTCGGCGCCCACTACGATCACCTTCCCCACCCACGCGCGCCCCGCGTCACCCCAGTACCACATGTAGAAGGGATGGACGCCGTGGTAGGCGTGGCCCTTGCGATACATCTGGATGTAGTCCGGGTTCTCCGCGAAGGACCGCTCGTGCTGATGAATCTCCCGGCTGTTGGTGCTCATGCTCAGGATGCGGTGGTAGAACTCGACGTAGGACGGGTGGTGGTCGCGATTGAACTCTTCGTGGCACGGGTGATAGACGATGATCACACCGTCCTTCTTCACCAACGGGTTGTTTCGGTAGAAGTTGAACAAATACCCCAGGGCCATCACCTGCACGAGCAGCGGGTTCAGGGTGCTGTTCACGTTGTAGGGCGAGATGAAGGGGATGCCTGCGACCAACACATCCGCCTGGCCCGAGACCGGCACCGCGTATTGGCGGAAGGAGACCTCGAGGGTCCGGTCGTGGACCGGCTTGGTCGCGCCGGCGTTGACCGCGATCACCCCATACGGCGCGGGGATGCTCGACATGACCTTGCGGCGTGCGGCCTCCGGCAAGCGCTCCAGCATCGCGCTGCTCGCCTGGAACTTCGCGCGGTCGAACTCCGACCAGCGCGCCTCCTTCTTGGCGAGGTGCTTCAACAGACCGCCGTACATATTGGTGTTCACGGCGGTCTCGATGTGGAAGACGTTGAGCTGCTTGTCGACGATCTGGCCCATGTCATCGGTGATGCGGGCGAGCTCCGACTTCTCGTGCCGGGGATCCATGTAGGAATGACATTTGTGCATCACGCGCGTGTTGTGATGCGCCGACACTGACTTGTAGTCGCACAGGCCGATGGTGACGGACTTGTGGCCGCCGTCCATCGGCACCAGGTTCACGTTGACGTAGACCAGCAGATCGCTGTCCACCGCTCGACGGTTGAGGCGGACGTGGTGGCCGTGATCGGTGACACCGAGCTCGACGATGCCGTCGGGGTCCTCGGCGTCGTGGTTGTAGAGCCGATCGGGGTAGTAGCTGTTGTAGATGCGGTCGCCCACCATGCGCCGAATCTCGGGGCCGGTCATCCGGCGGTGCAGGCAGATGGCGACGATGATCTCGATGTCGTCCACGCCGTGCTCGGCGGCCTGGGAGAGGATCTCGGTGAGGATGAGCTCGCGGATGTCGGGCTTCACCATCGGGGGCAACGGCAAGGAGATGTCGTCGACGGCGATCGTGAGCTTCATGCCCGGCCGGAGCTGCGCGTAGAGCGGCTCGGCCTCGAGCGGATGGTTGAGCGCGTACTTGATCGCCGCGCGCACGTTGCCCAGCGGCTCCATCGGCTCGTTGGGGTAGATGACGCGGCTGCCGCGGGGCAGTACGATCTCCCGGAAGCGGGTGCCGTAGTGGACGACGCGGGGACCCGAACGCTCGTCGATGATCTCGATGTTGTCGTCGCGGGTGATGCGGGGGCGGGGGCGGGCCATGCGGTTGCTCCTACGAAGCGCGGATGACGGGCCAGTCGTGGGCGAGCGCCGTGGCCTTGAGGTTGGTGTCCGGGTTCACCGCCACCGGGCGTCCGACCGTCGACAGCATCGGGATGTCGCTGGAGCTGTCGGCGTAGGCGCGGCAGAGGTTCAAGTCGAGGTCGTTCTCGATGGCGTAGCGGCGCAGGAAGGCCGCCTTCTCGGGCCCGGCGAGGACCGGTGGGACCAGGCGCCCCGTCGCGGCGCCGTCCTTGATCTCGAGGTCGTTGGCGAACCAGGCGTCGACCTCCAGGTACTCGGCCAGCGGCTTCACGATGGGCGCCACGGCCCCAGTGATGAGCACTTGACGGTAACCCTCGGCGCGCGAGCGCTTCATCAAGTCGACCATGTCGGCGAAGACGCGGCGGCGCAGGAAGCGGTCGAACATCTCGGCGCCGAGCACCCACAGGCGGTCCTCGGGGAGCCCGGCGTAGTTCCGGTAGAAGATGTCGTTGAAGTACTTGCGCCCGATCTTGTCGGCCACGGCGTAGAACGGCAGGCTCGCCACCAAACCCGCGGTACGCCTCAGCTTCCCGGTCAGCGTCGGCCCATTGAGGGCGTAATACGCGTAGCCGTGCACGACGTTGGCGTCGATCAGCGTTCCGTCCACATCGTAGAAGGCCGCGGCGGCCATCACGCAATCCCCACGTTCGAAAGCGGCACTATCTCCGCCATCGGGGGCCGCAGATCAAGAGCCACTGGGCTTTCGCGGGTGCGTAACCGGCTTCGCGCCGGCTATCCTGAGCCCGTGGTCCTCACGCTGCGCGACATCTACGAGTGCTCCGAGACGCACTTCTGGGACGAGCTCTTCTTCGACGAGGCGTACAACCGTGCGCTCTACCGGGACGGGCTGGGCTTCTCGGAGATGGACATCCTCGGCGACGAGGTCGAGCCGAACGGCGAGCGAAGGCGGCGGATGAGGGTGAAGCCGAAGCTCGACGCGCCGCGGGCCGTGCGGCGACTCATCGGGGACGCCCTGACCTACGTGGAGGAGGGCGTCTTCGACCCCCATTCGCGTCGCTGGGATACGCGCGTCGTCACGTCGCGGCTGGCGGACCGCGTGAAGATCGGGATCTCCGTGCGCTGTGAGCCGCGGGGGCCCGACCGCTGCGAACGGGTGGCGGACTTCGACTTCGACGTTCGGGTCCTGGGCCTGGGGCGGGTCTTCGAGCAATTCATCGCCCACACGATGCGCGAGAACTACGGCAAGGCGGCGCGCTTCAGCAACGCGTGGCTGAGACAGTGTGTGATCAGCAAGCATTGATCGCGGGGTCAAAATAGTTTTGAGGATCATCGGAAAATGATCGGCGTCCCTCTCATTTTACTCCAGGATCAACTATAGATGATCCATGGCTGTGCTCCGCTATGCAGAGGTCCGGTTCAAGGATCGCCCCGCTGGAGTCCTCCGGGAGACCGCGGCTGGGGGGAGCGTCTTCGAGTACCGCGACGGCTTTGGAGAGGACCTCGGCTGCGCGCTGCCCCGCGACGTACCTCGCCACGAGTGGTCGGTGGGGCTGCACCCCTTCTTTCAGCACCTCGCGCCGGAGGGGTGGCTGCGTGCACGGCAGGTGCGGACGGGGGAGATCGAAGCGCAGGACGATCTGGGCTTGTTGCTCCGCTACGGCGCTGACTGCATCGGCGCCGTCTCGGTCCACGACCGTACGCCAGCGGACTTGCCCCCGGAGGGGGACCTCGACGCGCTGACCCGCGCGGCGGTGACCGGGAAGCGAACGATCTCCGGGGTCCAGCCGAAGCTCCTCGTGCGGCGCGAGGGCGACCGCTTCGTCCCGGCGGGCGCCTCGGGGCCGGCGCCCTATATCGCGAAGTTCGCGACCGCGGAGATCCCCGAGCTCGTGCCCAACGAGCGGTTGAGCCTCGAGCTGACGCGCGAGCTCCTGGGGAAGGCGCAGGTCGTCGAGAGCCACTTCGGCGGCGTGGAGGGCATTCGACTCGGGGCATTGCTGGTCAAGCGCTTCGACCGCACCGAGACCGGGGAGAAGAGGCGGCTCGAGGATCTCGCTCAGATCCTCGTCGTGCCGCGCGGCCTCGACTACAGCGGCAAGTACGACGCCTCCTTCGAGCAGGTCGCCGGGGCCATCGAGCGCTACAGCGCGCTGCCCCGGGTCGACTTGTTGCGGTTCTTCGAGCGGCTCGTCGTCTTCTTCTTGTTGGGGAACTGCGACGCGCATCTGAAGAACTTCTCGCTGCTGGAGGTCGACGGAGGCCTGCGCCTCTCGCCGGTCTACGACGTGGTGAATACCTACGTCTTCGCGCGCCGGGGCTTCTCGACTCGATTCGGGCTGCGCTTCGGGGATGCGCCGGTGCTGTGGGACCAGATCGATCGCGACCGATTGGGTGCCTTCGGGCGCGACATCGGGCTTCGGGGACCGGCGGTGGAGAAGGTGCTCCGCGACCTCGGGCGCAAGCGGGAGAGGGTCTGCGACCGCCTCCGCGGGTTGGCGGAGCGCAGCGACTGGCTCTACCAGTATTGGGCGAGCGCGATGGAGGCCTTCGACAGACTCGATGGAGGCGGTGGATGAGTGAACGGCTGGATTGGGCGGAGCTGGTGGCGCGAGCGCGGGCGGTCCGCGAACGTGAGGGGCTCACGCAGCGGACGCTGGCGACGCTCGCGGGGGTCAGCATCCCGACGGTCGTGAAGTTCGAGAAGGGGTCGACGGCGCTGCGCCTCGATCGCGCGCTGGCCATCCTGGAGGTGCTCGGGCTGACGCGCGGCACGCTACCGTAGCTTCGGTTTGCCTCGGTCGAGGCGCGCGATACCGGCGCGACCTCGGCGGTCTCCGGGGAAGCGGCGCAGGGCCTTCTCGTACGCCTGGCGGGCGTCGTCGAGGCGCCCGAGCCCCTCGTAGACTTCACCGAGGTGGCCATAGCGAGCCGGGCCCGTGAGCTTGAGGCTGTTGGCGACCTCGTAGTGGTGGGCGGCCTCCGTGAGCTGCCCACGGCGCTTGAGATCACCCGCCCAGAGGCGGTGGTAGTCGTAGAGCGTGTCCGAGGCGCGCAGCGCCAGCGCCAGGGCGAAGATGCCGGCGACCTGGAGGCCGGCGCGGGCGAAGGTGCGGTCGGGGAGCTTGGAGACGCCGGGGTAGAGAGAGGCGCCGATGATCGCGGCGAGGGCGATGGCGAGCAGGCCGGCCCCGTCGAGGGGCAGGCCCAACCACACGACGGAGACGGTCACGGCGGCGGCGGCGGCGGCGGTCATCGCGCCCGTCGTGTCGTCGATGGGACGCGGCTTCACGAGCCACGCGTAGGCGGGGCGCAACGGCTCGAGCAGACGCCCGGCGGGGCGCGCCACGGCGAGGAACCACGCGTCGGGGAAGAGCAGGATGTAGTAGAGGCCGATCATGTAATAGGAGAACCACCCGATCTTCAGATCGATGACCTCGACCAGGATGTGGAAGAGCGGTCCGGTGATGCAGGCGATGGGGCGCAGCTTGGGCACCAGAAACGCCGCAGCCACGAAGTACTGCCACAGCATGATCACATGGGCGGTGAACGAGTAGCCCCCGAGGGCCGAGGTGCCGAAGGCTTCGGCCCACCACGTGAGGAAGCCCCGCATCCCCTCCGTCTGGATGATGCGCTCGAGGGCCCAACCATCGAGCCAGTAGCGCGTAGTCTTCGTGACGGCGGTGTAGAAGTAGACGATCGAGACCTCGACATAGATGAGCTTCGCCGCCCACGAGTAGACGTGGCTCCGCCTGGTCTCCGGCTCGGTGTCGATCCCGGGGAGCGCGCCGTGGGGCAGGAAGCAACACAGGAGTAACACCAGGGAGAGCAGGTAGTGGTGCTGATAGCTGTCGTTCTGGCTCCAGAAGTAGACGCCGCCGTAGATGGCCGTGAGGCCGTAGAGCGACCCGCGGGTCGCGAGGCCCAGGGAGACTCGGAGCGCAAGGAACCCGCCGATGAGGTAGAGCACGCCCACCACCCCCGGCGAGGGCATGGGCAGCACCCCGTCGAGCGCCGGGATGTGGGACACATTGAAGCCACCGCCGTAGCGCTGGGCGTGGGTGAACATCAGCATCCACATGTCGAAGGCGAGCATCCCGAAGACCACCACACGGAACATGGTCAGCCGGGTGCGAAGGGCGTCGTTCGCGAACCAGAAGCGGTTCCACCGTTCGCCGAAGGTCATGGCAGACCTCCACAGAGGTTGTGGTCTGGCGGGATCGGGCGCCGGGGCTCGCCATCAGGGTGGTGACAGACCAGGTCGACATAGACCTGGGCCACGTCTCCGCCGGCTTCGAGCTTCTCGCAGCGGTGCTTTGCGTAGCCGGCGAAGACATCGAGCCGCGCTCGCTTCATGAGGGTGGTCCAGATGAACGGCACGTCGCGGCTGACGATGACACGGCTCCTGGCGGCACCCTCCGTCCACTTCGCCTCGCACTTGACGACGCGGATCGGCGAGAACATGCGCCAGGCGAAGCGCTCGTCGAAGGCGTCGTCGCTGGCGTAGTAGCGGACCGGCAGCAGGAGTTGGAAGACCACCACCGCGGCGATGAAGATCGTCTTGCGGCGGCGTCCCCCCTCCATCTCGGGGGGATCGAGCACCGGAGGATCCGGGTCGGCCACGGGCGGAGGTGCCACCGGCGGAGGTGCCACCGGCATAGGGGCGGGCGCAGGGGCGACAGGCTCGATCGGCACGCCGACGGCCATCGTCATCGCGAAGGGGACGTCGTCTTCAGGCTCCTGGGCAGGAGCGCGCCGAGGCGGGGGCGGCGGCGCGGGCACGTCGATGAGATCGAACCCCACCGCCTCCGTGAACGCGAAGGGCGCCGGCTCCACCTCCCTGGCCGGGAGCGCATCTGCGAGCAGCGGATCGCCCTCGTGAACCTGGGCGGCGGTCGCCGTCAACGCCCCCGCCGGGCACGCCGCGACGCAGTCGCCACAGACCACGCAGCTAGAGTCCGAGGCGGCCCCCCCGTCGAAGGCGACACGGCTCGCCGCGCCCCGCCCCACGTGGGCCAGGGTCGCCCGGTCGCGGCACGCCGTGATGCAGCGATCGCAGTGGACGCAGAGCCGGTGCTCGAGGCGGAGATAGTCGCTCGTCGCGTCCACCTCCAGGTCCTCGCTCGATCCGGAGCGCAGGTCGTCGGTGGTGACGCCGACCTCGAGGGCGAGGGCGCAGACCTCGCACCCGGCGACGCCGCAAGGCCCTCCGTGCTCCGCGAGCGTGAGCGTCATCACCGCGCGTCGGATCTCGGCGACGGCCTCGGTCCGCGTGCGCACCTCCAGCCCCACGAGGGCCGGCGTCGCGCACGCCGCCACGGTCTTGCCCCCCGCCTCGACCATGCACAGTCGACAGACCGCCCGCGACTGCACGCCCGGCACGTGGCACAGGCGGGGAATCGGGACGCCCGCGAGGTCCGCGGCCTCCAGCAAGGTCGCACCGGGGGGGACCCGGACGACCACGTCGTCGACCGTCAACTCGATGTCTGGCATTCGTCGCAGCTCCCATCGGAGGCGTGCGCCTGCACCACCTCCGGCCAATGTCTCAGAACAGACTCCACGCGCGTCGCCGCGGCCGTCCCCAGCCCACAGATCGAGCCCTTCAGCGCGCACCGAACCAGCGCGAGGCCCGCCTCGTCGTTGGACCGGCCCCGGGCGATCTCCCCCCAGAGACGCGCCAGCTCCTCGGTCCCTACGCGGCAGGGCGTGCACCGACCACAGCTCGCGTCGCGCATGAAACACGCCGAGTCCAGGGCCGCGCGGACCACGCAGCGATCGTCGCCGATGACCTCCAGGCTCGCCGTCCCGAGTCGGGCGCCGACCCGCGCCAGGGCGTCGGCCGCGAGCGGGACCTCGCCGCAGCTCGGGGGCAAGAGCCCTCCCGAGGGCCCGCCCACCGCGTAGGCCCCCAGCCGAGCGCCTGGCGTCAGCCCGCCCCCGAGCTCGACGACGCCCGCGAGCGTCATTCCGAGGGGGACCTCGTAGACGCCCGGGCGTCTCACGGGGCCGAGGAGGGTGACGAGGCGGTGCGTCCCAGCCTGGGCCGCGCCGCCCCCGGGGGCGGCGGCGTGGGAGATCCAGGCGAGCGTCTCCACGTTGTGGACCACCGTGGGTCGGCCGCGCAGCCCGCGTTCGGTGGGGTATGGAGGCCGCGGCGTCGGCTTGCACAGGCCGCCTTCGAGGAAGGCGATCAACGCCGTCTCCTCGCCGCAGACGTAGAGCCCCGGGCCCGCGTGGAGCGTGAGCGGAGGCAAGTCCTGGTCCTCGGGGAGCCCGGACCACGCCTCGCGGACCGCCTCGGCGCCGCGGGGGAAGGCCGGATCGTAGACGAGGTGCACCTCCTCGGCTCCGAGGCACAGCGCCGCGACGGCCGCACCGGCGACGACCCGCTCGGGGTAGTGCTCCAGCAGGTAGCGATCCTTGAGCGTGTCCTGCTCGCCCTCCTGGGCGTTGATGATGAGGACCCGCGGACCCGCGTGACGAAGGGCCGCGTCCCACTTCGAGGCCGCCTTGAAGCCGGCCCCCCCGCACCCGCCCACGCCGGCCCGGCGGACCGCCTCGAGGGCGCCGGCGGGGTCGTCGAGGGCGCGCGAGACGGCGGCGTACGGGCTCGGGCGGGACATCAGGCCGAGCCCGAAGCCCCTCGCGATGGTGCCGGGCCGACCCCGGTCGGGGCGCTCATAGAAGTCCGGTGGCGGCCCCGGGCGAGGGCGGCCAGCCGTCAACCGGCGCCCGGCCGCGTCGAGGGCGGGGGTCAGCGCGTTCATCACCAGGATGCCGTACATCTCGGCGCCGGGGATCTCGGTGTAGAGGCGTCCAAGCACGCCGAGGGTGCCGGCGCCGATCCCAAAGACGATGCCGCCAAAACGCGAGTTTGGGGTCGTCGAGGGATCGGTGCAGAAGAACGTGGCGTTGAGCAGCGCGGCGCTCCCGAGGAGGAAGTACGCCGGATCGAGGACCCACGGCGCGTGTCCCGCGATGGCGGCGCTCGCCGGCAGCGTCGCCACCAGCACCGGCACCAGCACCAGCATCGAGACCGCCGCCTCGCGCTTTACGGCGACGAACGCCAGCATCGGGACGCACACCAGGGCGAGCACCAGCGCGCTGGTCTCACCGATCGCCCCGGTGGTGGTGCCGAGGAAGGCGTCGACCAGCGCTGGCGGGAGGTGTCCGCCGGCGTCCTTGAACAGCACGCTGGCGCCTGTCGCGCCGTCGGCGTAGGCGGGGGGATCGAGGGTCTCGACGACGGCGATGGCCGCCCGGCCCAGGGCCGCCGGGTTGAAGATGTTGCGGCCGGCCTTGCCCGGGATCTCGGCGACCAGGGCGCCGACGACGATCATGTAGAGCGGCACGTCCGCGGTGAGCGTGAGCCCGAGCAGCAGGCCGGTGACGACGCTCCCGGAGTTGACCCAGCGAAAGGGATCGCCTCGCAACGCCCTGGGCAGCACGTTGGCGACGAGGCAGAGCCCGACGCTCAGGCCCAGGACCGCCGCCGCGCGCGGCCCGAAGTGGAAGACGCCGAAGGCCGAGGGGGGCAACAACAGCAGCACGACGGACCACTTGGCGCCGAGGCGGTCGCGGAGCGCGGTGGTCATCGGAGCCCCCCCACGGGGGCCCAGCGTGCGCGCTGGGGGGCCGTCGCCTCGGACCAGCGCGTGGCCTCGTCGACCGTGTGGCACTCGACGCAGCTCGACACCACCTCCACGTGGCACGTGGCGCAGGCCTCCGGGCGCAGCCGCCCGAGCAGGGCGTGTTGACGGGCGCCGGGCCCGACCTCCGCCGGGCGCACGAAGGCCGCGGTGTGGGTCTCCGGCGGGCGCCGATGGCACGCGCGGCAGGAGTCCGGTGCGTGGCAGCCCTGGCATCGCGCGGGGGCGGCGCGGTCGTCCCGGCCGTGGACCGCGTCCCACCCCGGCGTGTCGTGGTACCGGGGCGCGCCGGTGGGCCGGTCCTGCGCATCGGCGTGGCAGTCGGCGCACTCCCCGCGAGCGAAGCGCTCGTGGGGCGCTTGCCCCCGATCACGACGCGCCTGGGCGACGGTGACGAAGACGATCACGCCCACCACGAGGGCGGCCCATCGCAGCCCAGCGGCGATTGAGCGGGGAAAATGAGCCCAGCCGGTCACGAGCCCTCCTGGGCGTCGGCGGCGCAGCGAAAGCCCGTGTCGAAGCTTCGGAAGGCGCGGTCGCGCTCGCGCCCGGCGTCGGTCCGGACGCCCGACGGTGGGCTGCGCGAGCTGCCCCCGGCGACGAAACCATCGGCGGTCCATTCCGCGGCGTTCCCGGCCATGTTCAGCGCCCCGCAGCGCGCCGCGCCCCCCGGGAAGGCGTCCGCCGGGGCGGCGTAGATGTGGCCGTCGAGCTCACCCCACTTCTCGCCGCCGGTGTTGGCCCGCGCGTAGTCCCAGACGTCGCCCCAGGGCCAGCGACGAGCGTCACCGCCCGCAGCGGCCCGGACCCACTCGTCCCGGGTCGGGAGGCGCTTTCCCGCCCACGCGGCGAAGGCGTAGGCGTCCCACCAGTCGACGCCGACCACCGGGCGGAGCGGGTCCCGGAAGGTGCGGGCGTCGAAGGGCGCCACGCGGGCAGCCGCGCTCTCGGTGAAGAGCCGGCCACGGAACCTACGCCAGTAGCGGGGCGTGTGGTCCTTCTCCGCGGGCTCGTCCGGGTGGCAGCGCTCGTGGGTCGAGGCCTCCGCCAGGAAGCGCGCGTAGGCGGCGTTGGTCACCTCCGTCCGATCGATGCGGAGGTGGACGTCGACGGTGACGAGGGCGCCGGCGCGCGCCTCATCGGGCCGAGCGCTGCTCTTGGACGAAGTCCCAGGACGTGCCGGCGCCGGCGCCGAGCGCGTTGACGGTGCAGCAACAGACGCCGTCGCCGGCACGCTCCTGGACCTTGCGCTTGACCTTGCGCTTGCGCGGGTCAGCGCCGGGGCCGGCCACCCGCGCGAGCGGCGTACGTCGCCGTCCCGCGACACGATGAGCGCCTCGAGCCCCCGTCGTCTCTCGGCCCAGCGCAGTCCCTTGGTCGGGCCCTGGGCGCAGACGATCCGAGCCAGGACCGACGCCGCCTCGCGGTCCGGCGTCACCACGATCGCGCGCCGGCACGCCCCCTCGCCATCGGCGTGGGCCACGGCCCCCGCGCTCGCGCGCCAGCGTCCGATGGACTGGTCGGGCCAGCGCGGGTTCGCAAGCGTCACCCGCCAGGGGGCCTCGGACCCTTCACCGAGCAGGTAGCGGTCCTCGCCCACCACGACGGCCGCGCGGGTCGCGCCGGTGCGCGACATCGCCGTCAGCGCGGCCTGCGCGGCGTACCCCGTGAGCAGGGGCCCCGGATCGAAGGCGGCCCCCCGCGGGACCACGGCCACACGGCCGCGGAGGTCGACGACGCCGGGCTCGTAGGCGCCCCCCGCGAGGCGCGCGAGGCGCGTCGCCCTTCGGATCAGGGCGCGGGCGTCGGCCCCCGGCTCGAGGCCGGGGTGACCGAGTCGGGCGATCTCACTCCCGGGGCGCCACGGGCTGAGGGTGCGGTCGAGGGCGCGCAGCCGTCTCACCGCGGCGGCGGTCGCCGCTTCACCCGCGGCCCCCGCCGCGTAGACCGAGAAGGGCGCCCCCACCGACGCGACGTCGCGCCGCGTGAGCCCCGCCTCCCTCGAGGCTGGGGGCAGCGGCAGCGCCCTCGCCTCGACGGGGGCGGTGTCCGGCCCGGCCGCTAGCGGGGTGTGTCCCGCGATCCCCCAGATCGCGGCCACGACCAGCCCCCCGGCGAAGACCAGCCAGCTCGCGTGGGTGCGCCACTCGCTCACGGCGCCCCCTCCCAGGAGAGCGCGCACCGGAACCCGACGTCGTCGTAGAAGTGCCGCGGGTTCTCGGCACCGCGCCGGGCGCGGCGAGCGAGGTCCGGGTGCGACGCAGACCAGCTCGCGCCCCGGACGCCCTTACGGGTGGAGCGCTCATTGCCCGCCTCCGTCTGGGTCGCGACGAAGCGCGGCTCCGGCCCGACCCCGTCGCGCGGGCCGCGGGGGGCGCGCACGGGCTCGCGCCCGACATACGCCGAGTAGCGGAATCGGTCGTACCAATCCGCGACCCACTCGCGGACGTTGCCCGCCAGGTTCAGCACCCCGCCGCTCGTGCTATCCGTGGTGCGCCGTGCCGGCTCGGGCCCCGTCGAAGGCTCACGATGAGTGACGGCCCGCTCGGCCCGCCACTGATCGCCCCAAGGGTAGCGATGCGGTCCCGCGGCCACCTCCCACTCGGCCTCGGTGGGCAGGCGGCGCCCGGCCCACCGCGCGTACGCCTGCGCGTCGAACCAGGTCACGAAGCGCACCGGGTGACCCTCCTGTCCGGGCAGAAAGCCCCGCTTCCAGGGCCCCTGGGCGGCGTGGCCGGTGGCCTGCACGAAGGCGGCGAAGCGCCCGTTCGTGACCTCCGTGCGATCGATGAGGAACGGCCGCAGACGGGCCCGGAATGGGGGGCGCTCGTCGTAGCGCCCCCCGGCGTCGCCGAGTGAGTGCGTGCCGCCGTCGACGCGCACCAGCTCGGCGCCGTCGACGCGCGATAGATAGCGGCCATCCTCGGCGCGATACACGCCCGGAGGCAGAGCCAGGACCAACAGTGGGAGCAGCGCCGTCATTCGATACTCGAGACGAAGCGCAACAGGTCGTCGAGTTGGGTCGGCGTGAGGTGCGAGGTGCCGCCGTGGGTGTCGGGGATCTGGTCTTCGGCATGCAGCGGCCCCGCCGGCGTCCGCCGCGTCCGCTCGTTGAAGCCGATCTCGAGGCGCCCCTCCCGCACCTCCTCCGGGCCTTGGAGCACGGGGAGTCGATAGCGTCGCAGGGCCGGATGGTGCGGTGTCGCCAGGACCTCGCGCAGCGACCGGGCGCGCCCGTGGTGCAGGAAGACCGGCGGGCGATCGAAGAGCCCGCGGAGCTGCATCGTCGTGAAGCTCCCTTCGGTCTTCTCCACCCGCCCGGCGTCGTCCGGGTGCAGGTCAATGTCATCTCTCCCGTTGGCTCGCTCCACCGCGCGGACCCCCGCGAGGGTGTAGGAGGCGTCGCGCCGGGTGATTGTGGTCAGGGGGGGGAGCGCGCGGCGGTCGTTGTGCGTGAGGGCCTCGGTCTTGTTGGTGAACTCCGGCGGCGCGTGACAGACCCCGCACATCACTCTGGAGTCGTTGAAGATGCGCTCGCCCCGGCGTACGGCGGGGTGCTCCCGGTCGTAGGGGTTTGGCAGCAGCCGGGTCGCGTTGCCCATCCAGGCGGCCATGTAACGATAGAGGTCGGCCAGGTCGTGGGCCGCGCCGAAGAGGCGCATCGACTGGTGTCTGACGAAGGCGTCGCGTCGCGCGTCCGCGTCGTACCCGGCGGCGCCGAGGTCGCGCACCTCCACGCGCTCCTTGAGCTCCTCGTGGCGAGGACCGCGGGCGGACGCCGGCAGATTCGAGTCGAAGGCCGTGAAGTCGCCCGCCCACACCGGGCGGTCGAAATCGATGGAGCTCATCGGCTCGTTGATGTCGGCGCCCTGGCCCTCCGCGAGGCGATGCGTCCCCTCGAAGTAGAAGGGCTGTAGCGCGTAGACGTTGCGCATCTGAGGGATGCCGAGGGTCCCCCCGGGCGTCTGGTGGCCCCGTCGGTCCTGACCGATGACCTCTCCTGCACCCCAAGCGCGTCCGTCCCCCGTGTTTCGATAGTGGCAGTGCAGACACGATGTATCGCCGTCGCTGGAGAACTGTGTCGTGTGGGCGATCAGGGCCCCCTTCTCGGCGTCGGTGTCGAGGACGGGGCGCGTGAGATCGCCCACCACGACCTCGGTCCGCGCGCCCGTCTCGCGGTCGATGACGGACACCGTCTCGGCCATCTGGTTGGCGACGAAGAGGCGGCCGTCGGCGGGGGTGCCGGGGGCGCCGACCGCCAGCCCGACCGGTCGCAGATCCGTCTCGAAGGCCCGCAACGGCTCCCCGCGAAGCGCCGGATCGGCGGCGTGGCCATCGATGGCCCACTCGACCACCTCGAAGCTCCCCGCCATGCTCGCGTACAGCCGGTCGCCGGCGACGGCGAGCCACTCGGGGAAGGCGCCGTGGACCCGCTGGAGGACCGGCGGCATGTCGCCCTTGACGTCGCCGGTGGTGGCCTCGGCGGTGTCGGATGTGTAGCGCACCCAGGCCGGGTGCGCCTCGTAGGTGCTGGCTTTCAGCAGGTAGTCGATGGGCAGGCCGGGCCTCCAGGGCGGGATCTCGAGGCGGGAGAGATCGACGAGGACGAGGTCGTTCTGGATGTCGCGCATCTTGAAGTTCCAGGTGCCGTCCACCGCGTCGAAGGGGCCCAGGACGGGCTGCTCCGCGAGGGGTCGGGGGGCCGTCGTGCGTGGGTCTCGAAGCAGCGCGAACTGGGCGGCGGGGTGGTCCCGGTCCCAGGTCTCGGCGCCGTCCGGGTCCCGCGCCTTGGTGACGCCGAAGCCCGCGCCGAGGGTCGCCACGGCCAACAGATCCCGCTCCCCCCGCGGATCCCGGACGATGGCGAGGTGACTGGCGAGGCTCTGAAGATACAAGGCGCCGACGAGCCGGTTGGCTTCCACGTCGATGACCGCCACGTCCATCGTGCCGGTGTTGCCCACGAAGAGGTGGCGGCCGTCGGGGGCGAGGACGAGGTCCTTGGGATTGGCGCCCGGGTTGCCCACGGGGATGCCCGGGCCGCGATCCGCGGAACGAATCCACGATAGCAGTCGATCCAACGCCGGCTCGCCCGCCTCGAAGAGGGCGCCGCCGGGGTGGAACTCGATGCCGCGGCGAAGGTCGCCGAAGCCCCCTAGGGCGTGGGGGACGACGGCGCGCACCAGGGGGCTCGCGAGGGGCTGCCCGCCCACCGAGTTCTCGACGGCGGAGAGGAAGTTCTCGACCGGGTCCGGCCCGCTCACGAAATGCCCGGCCGACTCGGCGTGGCAGCGACCGCAGCGCGCGCGCAACAGATCGTTGATCCCCCCCGTCCGGCGGGCGGCGCGCTGGATCTCCGCGTCGTCGTGACCGCGGCGGCGCAGCGAGTCGACGAGCGCCTGGGGTGGATCGCCGCCGCCGCGGAAGGACGCCTCGTCGAAGCCGCCGACGACGTGGACGCGACCGCGCAGCGTGCGGGCCCCCTCCTCGAGGTCGACGACGAGAACCTGGTCGAGGTAGCGGTTCGCCACCCAGGCGCGGCGGCCGTCGGGGGCGAAGGCGAGGCCCTGACAGTAGTAGTCGAGGGGGATCTCCCCGACGGCGCTGCGTTTGTGCGCGTCGATGACGGTGGCGTAGTTGGACAGCTCGTTGGTGACGATGAGGAAGCGCCCGCCGGGGTGGGCGAAGACGCCGTAGGGGCGCAGGCCGACCTCGATGCGCTTGGTGACCGTCCCCGACACGACGTCGATCGCGGCGATGTGTCGGCCGGGGTTGCCCTCGTCGCCGGGGAGCGTCACATAGAGCGTGGCGCCGGCGGCGTCGAGGGCAAGACGGGTGGGCCGGTCCCGGTGGGGCGCGGGCTCCGGGTGCGGGTTGTTGTTGGGGACCGGCGCTAGATCCCGCGGCTCGAAGGTCGCTCGGTGGCGCCAGACGTGGCTGGTCTGCGCGCTGAAGCGCGTGCGTCGCCAGGTGGGCTCGGCGGTGCTCGTCACGGCCGAGGAGGATGGGATGAGCGCGAAGAGCGCCGCGAGGACAAGCGAGTGTCTCATCGTTCTCGCTCAATCGCCGCGGGGCTCATCGTTCTCGCTCAATCGCCGCGGGGCTCATCGTTCTCGCTCAATCGCCGCG
>CAYOBQ010000032.1:20848-60323 GCA_964402225.1 uncultured Nannocystaceae bacterium
GGGCCCGTGGCCCCGACGAAGGTCGCGCCGAGATCGACCCAGCGGACCAGCGTCCGTAGATCGGCGTCCGATAGCGGTGCTTTCGGGTGCGGGGCGCCGGGGGTGTCGAGGACGGCCGGGGCGAGGAGCTCGCGGCCGGTGAGCTTCTCGAAGAGGTACGACGCGGCTGAGCTCGCCTCGCGTTCCGCGATGTAGCGCTTGTTGGCGAAGTCGCCGCTGTCGGGATCGGCGAGGGCGTGGAGGGACTCATAGGCCACCGTGAAGTGGGCCGTTGGCGCTCCGCGCAGGTCGGGGGGGGTGCGTTCGTCGTGGCAGCGGACGCAGGCGCGGTCGAGGATGGGCTGGACGTCGCGGCGGAAGTCGATCGCGCGTGGTCGAGGGCGGTGTGGCGGACGGCGGCGGTGGGTCTCGGGGTTCCAGGTGGCCATCACCCGGGAGGCGGACGTGACCCCGTCGGGGGGGCCCAGGGCGTCTGTGCGATCGCCGGTGAGGGCGCCGTGGCATCCGGCGCAGCGGAGCGGGAAGACCGAGCGCGGGATGGAGAATGTGAGCTTCTCGCCGGGCTGAAGGTAGAACCAGCGGTTCATCGAGTGGATCGCCATCCCGTCGGCGTTGGTTCCTTGAACGCGAAGGGGGACCTCGGTGGGGACCTGAACCTGGAAGGAGCCGTCGGGCTCGAGCGGGACCTCGGCGACGATGGTGGAGGGGGCGTGGACGCCGAGGCCCCGGGCGGTGGCGAAGGGGTCGGCTGTGTCCACTCGTCGGACGTCGGCGCGGTGCGGTGGCTGCTGGGCGAGCACGCGGATCCCGGCGACGCGCTCGTGGGGCGGAAGGTCGTCGTCGTCACGGAAGCGTCGGGGGCCGACGGGGGCGAAGTCGGTGAGGAAGGACTCCAGCAGTGGGTAGTCGTAGCACTCGATGACGGCGGGCGCGTTCGCGGGCATACGCAGGACGCCGTCGACCCGCTCGGGCTTCTTCCCGTCCGCTCGCCAGGCAAACTTCTGAGGCGGGTGCTGCTTCTCCTTCAAGCGGACCATGATCGGCCGGGGGTGGGTCTCTGAGGCCCCGCGGGTCGAACCTGAGAGGCGGTGGAGTTCGACAGGGCCGACGCCTGTCCCGTCGGGGCGCTGAAGCGAGCCAGGGAACTCGAGGGCGTAGAGGTCCCACTCCGGTGGGCGGCTCGGATCGAGGTGGTCGACGGCCTGGGAGGTGTGGGCGACGAGGATCCGCCCGTCGGGGAGCGGGTAGGGATCGCGGAAGCTGCCCCCGGGGGAGCGCCCGGCCGAGGTCACGGCGTGGTGGCCGGTCTCGGGGAAGAGCGGGAGCTGCGCGGGCAGGAATCGGGTCGACGCGCTGCCGAAGGGGGCGTCGGGCCCGAGGGGGACGCGGTCGACGGGGTTGTCCGGCTCGATGTTCACGCCGAAGCCGTGGTCCACGAGCATCAGGGCGCCGGCTCCCCACCACCCGAGGGGGTCAGTGACGAGGCGGATCTCGAGGCCCTGGGGGAGCTCGCGCGAGTCGACGTAGAGCGGGTGGCGGGAGCGATTGCCGCCCTGGATGTGGTAGTCGAAGCCCCCCGCCATCACCCGGAAGATGGCGCCGTTGTAGACCGGGCGCCCCGCCTGGTAGCCGACGTTACGCACGCTGGTGAACATGACCTCGCCGGTCGCTCGCATCGTGGGGTGGCGGTCTTGGGCGCTGGTGAAGGTCATCTGCCGCGCGCCGCCGGGGCGACCCGGCAGGACGCGCCAGATGTCGTACGACGAGGTCCACAGGGGATCGGCGGTCTCGATGGTGTAGACGGAGCGGCGGTCGGGGGCCTCCGGCAGCGCGCGGTCCAGGACGAGGCGCGCGCCGACGACGCTCGCGGGATCAGCCTCGTGGCGCAGGATGTGCCGCCAGGTGCCCGCGAGGGGACCGTCGACGAAGGAGAGGCGTAGGCCCGTGAGCGTGCCGGGGGCTTCCGTGCGTTGGGCGTCGACGACGGTGTCGAGGTCGCCGCCGTCCGCCTCGCCGAGCAGCGCGTAGGGCGCGGCGGGCGCCCAGTCGCCGGCTGCGTTGGAGGCGAAGGCGACGGCCACGTCGTCGAGGGCGTCTTTGTCCTTGGGGCCGGGGGTGTAGAGGGGATCCACGTGATGGACGAGGGTGCCGTCCTCGGTGCGGGCCGGGCCGTCTGTGAGGCGACGGAGGGAGCCGGGGCGGGCGCGGAGGTTGGCGTCGAGCTCGAGCTCGTAGATTCGGAAGCCGGCCTCGGAGCTGGCGCGCACGGAGAAGACGACGGCGCGCCCGTCGTAGCGAACGTCTGCGCCCTGGATGTCGATGGGCGCGTCGAAGAGGCCCCGGCTCAGGGGGAAGGGCGGGCCGTCACCGGCGGGGGCGATCCACAGCTCGGCTGTGGGCTGGAAGGGGTCGACCTCGAAGAAGCGGCGGCGGGCGGCGCTCGGACGACGGACGAAGAGGACGCCGCGCAGAACACCGGGCGCGCCGACCGGCGCCCCGCCGCTCGTGAGGCGGGCGGTGAGGGCGGCGCGCTCGAGCTTCATCCACTCGATGAGCGTGCGCACGTCGGGGTCGTCGGCGTCCTCGAAGAACTGGCCATTGCCGCCGCGTTGGTGGACCCCGCCGGCCTCGATGGGGAGGTTCTTCACCAGCAGCCGGCTCAGGAGGAGGTCACCGCCGAGGTTCGCGAAGCGGGTCTTCTTCCCCAGCATCTGCATGCGGTTGTGGTGGACCATGCGGGGGGAGAAGCCGGCGGCGGGGTCGTGGGCGGCGTCGGCGCGTGGCAGCGGCGGCATCAGCTTCAGGTCGCTGAAGGCGCCGGGGCCGTGGCACGACTGGAGGAAGCAGCCGTTGCGTACCATCACGCCCAGGACGCGGTCGCGGAAGAAGGCCTCCGCGGGGGGGGGCGGCGCGTCGGCGGGGAGGCGGCCTACCTCGAGCTCCACCCAGCGGCGCAGCGTCCGGTAGTCGGGGTCCTCGGGGGTGGCGAAGACGTCCCAACCGCTGTGGGAGAGGCCGCCGTACTCGTCGGCTGTGGGATGGCGCAGGATGGGGCTGAAGTCGGCGTTCGTCCCTGGCTCGAGGCGGTGCTTCGTGTCGCGCGCTCGGTCGTAGACGAGGTGTAGGGCGCCCGCCGGGATGCGCCCGTCCTCGCGGGCGATCGGGAACTGTAGGCCGCCGTGTTCGTCGCCGTCGGGGGACCACCGCTCGGCGGGGACGCCGTGGCACCCGATGGCGCAGCGTCGCTCCAGGATGGGGACCACGTCGGCTCGAAAGCGCTCGAAGGCCGGATCGTCTCGGGTCGTCGGCGGCGCCTCGGCGCAGCCGAAGAGCGCGACCACCAAGGTCGCGCACGCGAACTCTCTCACTGCGAGGCATCCCCGCTGCTACACCGTCGCGACAAATGCTAGGAGCGAGCGGAGTTGCGGGCATCTGCCGACCGGCAGAGTCCCTCGCCTTGTCACCTCCCGGTCACGTCAGGTACTTGAGCCGGAAGCCCTTCGCGACGAGGGCCGCCCGCGTCTTGCAGCCCAGGCGCCCTCGCATGTGCTCGACGTGGGCGCGGACGGTGCCCGGACGGATGCCCAGCTCAACGGCGATCTCCCCGGTCGTCATCCCCTCGGCCATCAGGTGCAGCACGGAGATCTCCCGTGGCGTGAGCCGGTCCCAGGCCTCTGGCGGAGGCCCCGGGCGCGCGCGCAGGAAGCTGACGACGTGCCCGTCGACCGGGACGCACTCCAACTCGAAGCGACGACCGCGCAGGGCGATCGCGTGGGCGTCGGTGGGCTCGCCCTCCTCGATGCGCGCGGCGACGCAGCCCTCCGCGCAGGGCAGCCGCTTCGCCCCAGGCACGCGGCCCATCAAAGCCCAACAGGTGCGCCCCGCGGCGGAGCCGAGCCACACCTCGGTGTTGCCTGACTGGCCTACCACCGTCCCATCCTGGCGCGAGAGCACCACCCCCACATCATCGGCCATGCGTGTCACCCTTTCGGAATGCGCCGGTACGCTCTGGTAACATTCGATGCCCGAAGGCGCCGTATGGTGACGTTGAGGCACGAATCATGCCCATTCTCGACGATCAACCTAGGTCGACCAGCCTAGGTCGATCGTTGTGGCTCATCGACTCCACGCGCGGTCGTCGGGCCGGTGGCAGCCCGGCGCGGAGGCGCAGTCGAGGTCGTCGCTGGGGTGTCCGGCGGGGCGGCCCGCGTGCTCGCCGGGGTGGCATCCCGAGGCCCCGCAGCCCAGAGAGCCGTCACGCTCCTCGTGGCATTGGTCGCAGATCGCCAAGGTGCGCCCGCCGATCTCCCGGCGCGCGTCGTGGGCGCCCGTCAGCACCAAGGCCCGGTGACGATAGGCGCCGCCGCCGAAGCCCGGGCCGGGGTGGCACGCGTCGCAGTCGCGGGCGTCGGGCTGCTCGAGCGCGGTGTCGGGGAAGCAGGCCGTGCGCGCCTCCGGCGACTCACCGGGCCCGAAGGGCCGCCAGCGCAACGGGAAGGCGTGCTGGACCGGGGCGCCGAAGGCGTCGCGCGTGTGGCAGCAGGTGCAGTCGGTGCCGATGGGCTCGGGGGCCAGGTGACACGCGCCGCAGCGCACATCGGGGTGCGGGCGCTCGAGCGGGACGTGTTCGAACTCCACGCCGCGGAAGGTGGTCGACGAGTGGCAGTGGTCGCAGGCCGGGTCGACGAAGGTGTGGCTCGGTGGTCGGGTGTGGCAACCCTCGCACTCCGTCGGCGCCCGAGGGGTGTGGCAACGATCGCAGCGCAGCGGGGCCCCCTCGGCGGTCCGGTGAGCGCCGTCGAGGGGGGCCTCGGAGTGCGCGAAGGTCGGCGGGCGGAAGGCGTCCGTTCGGTGGCACGCGTCGCAGTCGTCCCATTCGGGGCCGCAGCAGTCGAGGACGTGCCAGGTGGGGGCGGGCGGAGCATCGCCGGGCGCCTCGTCGGGAGGCGCGTGGCAGTCGCGGCAGCGGGGGGCGGTCAACGGGACGGGGTGCCCAGCGTCGACGATGGCGGATCTCGTGAGCTCACTCTCGCAGGCGACGAGCAGGAGCGGCAGCAGGTACCTCATCATCTCCGCTCAATCGCCGCTGGGCTCATCATCTCCGCTCAATCGCCGCTGGGCTCATCGTGCGTAAAAACCAAGGGTAGTGTGGCAGGCGACGCAGTCGACGCCGTTGGGGTGATTGGTCCGCGGCTGGTGGCGCAGGTGGCAACTCCGGCACTCCTCGGCGCCCGCCTTGATGGCCGCAGGGAGAGGATGACAGCTCGCGCAGGGCAGCCCGACGTGACGGCCGGTGAGCTGGACGGGGTGCCTGAAGAGCACACCGGCGCGCCAGGGGAGGCTCCGGTCGTGGCAGTCGACGCAGTCCGCGCCGAGCCCGCCTGCGTCGGCGAGGAAGGCGCGGTGGCTCGCCGTCAGATCGGTGAGGTGGCACGTGGCGCAGGCGTC
Organism: uncultured Nannocystaceae bacterium; assembly: GCA_964402225.1. Classification (GTDB taxonomy): domain Bacteria; phylum Myxococcota_A; class Bradymonadia; order UBA7976; family UBA1532; genus CAYOBQ01. The sequence continues at coordinate 26,297 of CAYOBQ010000032.1, forward strand.
GATATCGAGCGGAGCGCCGCGATGGCAGCGACCACAGTCCCGGGCGACGCGCCGGTGGACCCCGGAGGTGGCGAGGGCGGGCAAGTGCTGGAAGGCGGCGATGGCGAAGGTGGTCGTGCGGTGGCAGGCGCCGCAGTCGTGGGCGCCTGGGAAGCGGTGGCCGCGGGGGGTCGACTGACCGTGGCAAAAGACGCAGCCGTCGGGCTGGCCGACGAATCGCCCACCCCGATGACAGTCGCGGCAGGGCACGCTGCGGTGACGTCCATCGAGGGGGAAGCCCGTGGCGCCATGGTCGAAGCGCACCGACAGCCACCCCCTCGCGTCGTGGCATTCGGCGCAGTCGGGGGCGCCGCGGTGCGGATCAGCGTGGCAGCCGATGCACCCGATCTTCCGGGTCGGCGCCGTCGGGCCGTGGCAGCGGAGACAAGGCAAGCGATGGCCGGCCTCTATGGGGAGGTGGCGGTGATCGAAGGCGCTCTGCGGCGCAGGCTCGGCCGGAGCCGGCGAGGGAGCCCAGAGTGCGACGACGAGCATCAGCGCCACCGGACGGATCCTTGCGTGAAAAGCAGCGTCTGCCTCGTCTGGAGGTCCCGGTCCGCGGAGACGTGGAGATCGAAGGCGGAGGCGTTGACCCCCGCGCGCAGGTTGACGGCTTGTTGGACCGTGCGGCTGTAGGGATCGAGGGCCGCCACGTCGGTGGAGGCGGCGTGGGTGCCGAAGTCGTCGTCGGTGTCGCGGACCGTCGACCGCCATCCCGCAAACGCGCTCCACCACGGCCCGCGATGCCCCACATCGGCGGTGTAGGCGAAGGTCTCGTGGCGGCGACCCCGGTCCAGGATGGCGGTCCCGGCGAGCGCCAGCCCGGTGCCGGCGACGTCGGCGAGATCGAGCCCGGCTTGAAGGCGCAGGGACTCGTCGGGGACGGTGTCGAACCCGTCCCCCGTCACGGCCACGCGGTCGCGGAAGCGGAGGCGCGCTCGGGACATCACGCGGAGCGTTCCGAAGAGGCGCCAGCGGATGCGGGCGGCGACGTCCTGGAATCGGTCGGTCCCACCGCCCGTGCCGAAGCGGCTCGCCAGAAAGACGTAGGACGCATCGAGGCGCAGCGGTCGCCAGGGGCGGTAGCCGACCTGCCCGTAGCCTTGGGTGATCGCGTAGCCCGCCTCCGACAGCTCCCAGGTGCGCGGCTCCTGGCTGGGGACCGCCCACGCGGCGACGTCGGCCACCTCCCCCGCGACGAGGAGCCAGACCTGCTCGGTGGGGAGCACGAGCGCGCGCGTGGCGGCGTTGACGATGTCGCGCTGGCGCTCGTCCCCCTCGCGGCCGGAGGGGGCGACGCGGTCGCGCGTCCAGCTCGCGCTCGCCGACGCGTCGACGCGGTCCAAGCGGAGCGTCAGCGAGGTGGCCGCCGCCGGCCGGTCCCGGTCGGGGCTCAGGTCATCGAGCTCGCCGCGCAGGCCCCCCGCGAGGCGGTGGACCAGCTCCGGCGCGTAGCGAACGGCGACCGCGCCGCCGTCGATGGTGAGCAGCGCGGTGCCCTCGCTGAAGGGAATGCGGCCGAGATCGACGGTGAAGGGGCCCGCGTCTCGCAGGCTCAACCGCGCCTCGGCCAGTGAACGGCGGGTCGCCTCCGGGCGCTCGATGTCCTCCCGTGCCCGCCCGTCGGCGTGGATCTCGAGGGTGCCATCGAGCAGATCCGCGAGGCCCTCGAGGCGAGCGCGGAGGCCATAGCCCACCGCCTGACCCGGCGCTTGCCCCTCCCCCGCCGTGAGGTGGAGATAGTCGGCGCGCACGCGCACGTCCTGCTCCGCCGCGAGCCCCGTGACAGCGAACGCGAGCAGCGCCACGGCCCTCACACAGGCTCCCCGTCCACGACATCGCGGGCGACCCCGAAACCGAAGCCGGCGCGTCCCATCGCGGCCAGATCCCGGTCGCGTCGTTCGGCGCGGTCCGCCCGCCGGAAGGGACCCAGACGCCGTCGCTTCGCGTACCGCCAGGCGGCCTCGCGCTCCGCGTCGTCCCCGCCGGCGCGGTCGGCCTCCATCACCGCGTCGATGAGCTCCGCCGGCACGTCCTTCTGGCGCAGCTTGCTACCGAGCGCGCGGCGCGACAGCCCGCGACGCCGGAAGCTCTCGGCCAGCGCCCGCGCGTAGGTCGCGTCGTCGACCAATCCCCGCGCGCACATCGCCTCCACCACCTCGTCGATAGCGCGCTCGAGGCCCGCGCGGTCCAGCTCGTCGCCCCTCCGCTCCGCCCGGTCGAGTCGGCGGCGCAGCACCTTTCGGAGGCGCGGCGAAGACGCCGGGAAGCGTCGCAGGTACGCGATCGCGGCACGCTCCAGGGTACGGGCATCCTCCACGGTGGCATCCTCGCACCCAGCGACGCCCGGGCGCTACGACTCGCCGACCTCGCCCCGCATCGTGGCGGTGGCACGTTCGCGGATAGACCGCTCCCCCGCATGAAACGCCTCTTCGTTGATGGGGATCATCGCGCTCTTGCGTTGCAGGCCGCTGCGGATCGCAGTGAGGAGGGAGTCCTCGTGCATCAAGCCGCTCGCCGCTCGAAGCGCACCGAGCGCGACGATGTTCTTGACGATGCGGTGGCCGAGGCTCATCGCGATCCCCGAGCACGGCACCGGATACACCGTGACGCCGGGCCTGAACTCCGGTTCCTGTTGGATGACGCTGCTGTCATAGACCACGACGCCGCCCTCGGCGACGGTCGGGCCGAACTTCATGAGGCTGGGCGCGTTGAACGCGAAGAAGACGTGGGGCTCGGGCGCCGCCGGTGAGAGCACCTCCTCGCGCGCGATGTGTACGTCCGCGTACGACGTACCTCCCCGTGACTCCGGGCCGTAGCTCGGGATGTGCGTCGCGTCGAAGCCCTCGTTGATCGCCGCCTTGGCCAGCATGAGCCCGGCGGTCTGGGCGCCGTCGCCGCCCGACCCCGCCAGCTTGATCGACACGTCGTTCGGGTGGAGGTGCGCGGGGAACGCCTCCGTGTACCTGGGGGGCTTCTCGGTGGTCGCTTCGAGGATCTCCAGCATGGTGGCCGGCTCGAAGGTGGGCTCCGGCGGCTGAAACCAGGGCTCGGCCCGCGTGTCCTTGATGACGCCCAGCGGGTACGTCTCGACCACCACGTCGCGCACCCAGTGCTCGGCCTCGGTCGGTGTCATGCCCCAGTGGATGGGACACTCCGACAGGACCTCCACGAACGCGAAGCCCCGCCCCTCCATCTGCAGCCGGAGCACCTTCTTGATCGCCTTCTTGGTACGCTTGCGCTGCTTCTGGTCGTACAGCGCCGTGCGCTCGACATAGACCGGCCCGTCGAGGCTGGCGATCAGCTCGCCGACGTGGAGGGGCAACCCCTCCATCACCCCGCGTCCCCGGGGCGAGGTCGTCGACCGCTGACCCATGAGCGTGGTGGGCGCCATCTGCCCGCCGGTCATCCCGTAGATCCCGTTGTTGATGAAGATCACGCTGATCGGGACCCCCATCTGGGCGGCGTGCATGATCTCGGCCAGACCGATGGAGGCCAGATCGCCGTCGCCCTGGTAGCTGATCACCACCGAGTCGGGGTTGGCGAGCTTGTGGCCGATCGCGACGGCCGGCGCGCGCCCGTGCGCGGCCTGCGTATTGCCCACGTCGAAGTAGTAGTAGAGGAAGACCGCGCAGCCGACCGGCGAGATGGCGATGGTCCGATCCTCGATCTCGAGCTCGGTGATCGCCTCGGCCAGGTACTTGTGGGCCAGGCCGTGCCCGCAGCCGGGGCAGTAGTGGGTCGTCGCGCCCTTGAGGCCCTTGCCGTGGGCGTGCCGGTCGAAGTGACGGAAGAAGGCGTTATTGCGAGTCATGCTGCCACCTCCGAGAGGCTCTCGACCTTGGCGATCACTTCGCGCTCCTCCGGCAGGATTCCGCCCATGTGTCGTACGTGGTGGAAACGAATGTGCCGAGTGTCGTGATCCACCAGCGCCAACCGCAGCTCGTCCTGGAGCTGTCCGGCGCTCGCCTCGACCACGACGATGTGCTCGAGCTGGTCGATGAGCGACACGAGCGCGTCGACGGGGAACGGCCACAGGGTGATCGGCTGGAACATGCCGACCTTGTGGCCGTCACGTCTCAGGGACGCGACCGCCGCCTTGGCCGTCCGCGCCGGGATGTTGCAGGCGACGACCAGCGTCGTCGCGTCCTCGGTGTGGACCAGGTTCGCCCGCTGCTCATTCGCGGCGATGCGCGCGTACTTGTCGCAGATCTTCTCGTTGTGGCGCTCGAGCTCGGCCCAGTCCTGGAAGATCGAGCTGACGAGGTTGCCGCGATGAGCGGCGTCGCCGTAGACCGCCCACGAAGGGAGCCCGGGCTTCGTCATTTGCGTCGGGAGGTTCACCCGGCCCGTGATCTGTCCGAGGTAGCCGTCGGCCGCGACCATCACCGGGTTGCGGTACTTGAAGCTCAGCTCGAAGGCCAACATCGTGTGGTCGAGCATCTGTTGCGGGCTGCTCGGGGCGAAGACGATGGCGTGTGTGTTGCCATGACCCAGCCCCCGACACATCATCTTGATATCGGACTGCTCGGGACCGATGAAGCCGAGCCCTGGCCCGGGCCGCATCACGTTGATGATCACCCCGGGCAGCTCGGCGCCGATCATGTAGGAGATGCCCTCGAGCATCAGGCTGAAGCCCGGTGAGCTCGTGAAGGTCATCGACGGCAGCCCCGCCGCGCCGCATCCGTAGATGTGGTTGATGGTCGCGACCTCGCTGATCGCCTGCACGAAGAAGCCGTCGAGCTCGGGCAGCAGCCGGGCCATCAGCTCGGCGCCCTCGGTCGACGGTGTGATCGGATATCCGTAGACGTGTCGACAGCCGGCGAGCAGCGCCCCCACGGCGGCCGCGTAGTTGCCCTTCAGCAGGAGGGGCTCGACCGGTGGCAGCGGGATCCGGGTCGGCGCGACCGCCTCGGCGGGGGGGCGCCCGGTGTGTAGCGCACCGTAGAGCGCCTCGGGGTGGTCGAGCTGATAGCCGTCGTTGACGATGCCGAACGGCTCGGGGCACGCCGAGATGCACAGGCCGCAGTGGTTGCAGACATCGTAGTCGATGTGCACCGGCACCAGGCCCGAGTCCTGGTTGATCGTGTCGGCGAAGTCGATCCCGTCCTTCGGGCACGCGTCGATGCAGCGGCCACAGCCCTTGCAGAGCTCGGGAAGGAGGACGACCTCAGGGCGTTTCTTCTTCGTAGCCATCCGTTTCCTCGATCTCGCGGGACGCCCGCGAGCAGGTTTCGCAGTCGGAGCTCGCGCTCGGGCAGGGCACCCCGTCGGCCTGGGCCTCAGGGCAGGCGGCCACTCCCCAGTCGCTGTCGGCGACCTGGTCGGGGGGGGGCCGGGAGGGGTCTCGCTCGTTCATGGACTCCCACGGGTACCATGGAGCGCGTCTCTCCTCATCGGCGGTTTGGCGTACGCTGGCCGACAGTTGCGCCGTCTTCGGCTGACGGTCCTCGGTGGCGACCACACGGGCCTCCTCGAGGTCGCTACTCGGAGCGGGGCGGCTCCGTGGCCACGAGGACCTGATGGGTCGCGACATTGGGTAGCCGTTGAAGGCGGCCGTTGGGCCAGCGCACCTCCACGTCTACGGACGTGGCCTCGCCGAGGCCGAAGTGGGCCTCGGGTGGGGCGGAGGAGAAGACCACGCCGCCGGCGCCGATGGGCCGGACGAGGCGCCGGCCCCCCGGGAGCGTGACCCGGACCTCGGCGCCGCGTCCGTCGGGGTTGGTCGTCGTCCCCCGCAGCCTCACGCGGAGCCAACTCGCAGGCGCGGTGCGGTTCTCGAAGAGCCGCGCACCTCCATCGACGGTGGTCACCACCAGGTCGAGATCTCCGTCGCCGTCGAGATCGGCCGGGACAAGGCCCCGCGCGTTGAGCCAGCCGAGGCCCAAGTCGATGGGCCGGTAGCCCTCGGCGGTGCCCTTCCAGGCGGCGACGGGCTGTCGGTCGCTCTCACGCTCGCCGAGCTGCCCGTTCAGCACGACGAGCTCCGCCCGACCATCCAGGTCGAGGTCTTCGATGGCGGCGCCCCAGCTCACGAGGAGGCAGGCGCCGTCCCCGGGCTCGCAGCTCGGGTCGTCGCGCCAGGTCGCGCCAAGCCCCAGCGCATCGGTGCCCTCCTCGAAGACGCCGTGGCGACGGGCGAGGAGGGCGTCGTTGCGGCCGTAGTCCGAGAGGTAGAGGTCGAGGCGTCCGTCGCCGTCGAGGTCGCCGACGGCGGCGCCCATCGTGGAGCGGAAACCACCGACGCCGGAGTCGTGGGCGGCGAGAAGGCCGTCGCCGCCTCGGTATAGGCGGTCGGGGGCGAGCCCCGCGCGGGGGGTCCTCGGCGATCCATCGGTGTCGTGCACGAAGCAGTCGTTTCCGACGACGAGATCGAGGGCGCCGTCGCGGTCGGCATCCAGCACGGCGGCGACCCAACTGAAGCCGTCGTCGATGGCGCCGGCATCGTCGAAGCTACCGTCGCCGCGGTTCAGGAACAGGTGGTTCTCCCCTGCGTCGGTGGGGGTTCCGGGCAGGTGCCAGCCCGGCAGGTAGAGGTCGGTTTGACCGTCCCCGTCGATGTCCCCGAGCAGCACCCCGTGGGCGCGCCCCGCGTCACCCAGATCGGCCGCTTCGTCGAAGGTGCCGTCACCGCGGCCGTGGTAGACGACGGCCCGTCCGTTGCCAACGAGGACCGCGTCGGCGTCGCCGTCGCCGTCGAGATCGCCCAGGGCGGCGCTCACCGGTCGGGTAGTGGCGTCGAAGCCGGCTTCGACGCGTTCGAAGTGCAGGGCGCCACGGTTGAGCAAGAGGCGCGGCGGACCACCGTCGCCGGTGACGAGCAGATCGAGGCGGTGGTCGCCGTTCACGTCGCCGACGGCGACCCCGACACGGCCGATGCCCGGCGCATCCAGGGCGCGCTCTGCCAGCCAATCCTGGTGCTCGGCCTCCGGCGAGAAGGGTGGGTCGGTGGCGGGCTCGAGGGTCGAGACGCTGCAACCAACGGCGAAGGCGAGGGGGAGCGCGCGGATCATCCTGAGCAGACCTCGTGACAGTAGTCGCGGTCCCCTTCCGGGCACCGAGGGGTGATGCGGACGGTCCGCTCGACGACGGCGCCGCTCTCTTCATCGACGGCCCGGAGCCACACCTCGGTTGGCTCGTCAACGACGCGGACGCCGGGGGCCGAGGGACACAGCGCCAGCGGAACGGCCGCGTGTGCTCGGTAGGTGCCGGGCGCTCCGGCGACAAAGCGGGGCGTCATGGTCAACGACGCGATGGTCACGCCGGCCCGTCGCGCGTCCACCTCCAGGAGGGGGTGTCGCTCCGACCACGCGACCTCTGCGCCCTCGAGTCCGACCTCGAGCAGCACGTGGAATCCCCCCTGTAGCCCAAACTCCAGGGGTACGTCGCGCCCGTCGGCCTCGACCACCAGCCTGCCGGGGTCGAGATCGACGGGGGTCGCGGCGCAGCCGAACGCCAGGGCGACGAGCAGCGTGCGGTACACGGCGCGCTACCAGGGCCAGACGCAGCGCTGGCACTTGCCATCGTTGACGTAGCGGTAGCACGGCGGCCGCTCGCGACCGCCGCAGAGGCGGGCGTAGCAGCACGGTGCGTCCCAGCAACCCCACGCGCTCAGGGAGGTCCCGACGCTCAGCGATGCGCTGCTGGCGGCCCCGAGGGCCTGCGCCTGCGTGCAGTGGCCCTCGGCGTCACACTCCGGCTCGGGGGCGTTGTCGCGGTCGGTGTAGACGAAGCGAAACTCGTCGAGCCACTCGCGCTCGACGCCCACGGTGGCGGAGTCCAGCGCGGCGAGGAAGTTCGCGTCCATCAGCAGCCGGGCCGGACCGTCCACGGCCCCGTCCCAGCGCGCCCCGAGGACCATCGGCGCGACGGCGGTGTCCATGTCGGCCTGGTTGGTGAAATAGACGACGTCGTCCTTGAGGTGACCGATGGCGACTTGCGCCCCCTCACCATCGGCCACGACCATCGTCAGCTCACCCATCATCTTGGCCAGCGTCAGGGTCCGCGTCAGCCCGTCGGCCACGAAGCTGATCTTGACGCCGAAGTCCTCCTGCTCGACGCCGCCGATCTCGAACTCGGTGTCCGCGGTCGGCGCCGGTGCGGGCGCGGTGGGGGCGGGCTGGTCACAGCCGGTCGCCAGGAACACGGCGGCCAGAAGCAGGGTGGGGCGGGTTGCGAGATTCATCGTCTCTCCTCGTGTTGCGGCGCCGGAGCGCCTGTTCTAGGTTTCGCTACCCAGACCCACGGAGAGCCGTCGGCGGATTGATCGCGGGGGGCTGATTTTCTTCTTGGCGCGCGTTTGGATCCCACTGCCCGACCGCGACTTCGACGTCACCGAGGTGGCCGTCCCCTGGCGACTGCTGACCGACGCGGGGCACGAGGTCGTCTTCGCCACCGAGGACGGAGGGGCCGCCCCGGCGGCGGATCCGCTCCTCCTGACGGGGGTCCTCTTCGGGCAACTCGGCGCCGAGGTGGAGCCGAAGAGGTTCTACGCCCAGATGCTCGAGTGCCCGGCGTTTCTGAGCCCCGTGAGCTGGCGAAGCCTCGAGGCGGATGCCTTCGACGCGCTGCTGGTGCCGGGAGGCCACGCCCCGGGCATGAGGCAGCTCCTCGGCAGCGCGTCGGCCACCGAAAAAGTCGCCGAGTTCTGGTCCCTCGAGCGCCCGGTGGCCGCGATCTGCCACGGGGTCCTCTTGCTGGCGCGGGCGGGCGTACTGCGCGACGCGCGCACCACGTGCCTCCCCAAGTACATGGAGCGCCTCGCCTACTACGCCACCTCTTGGAAGCTGGGTCGCTACTACCGCACCTACCCAGCCTACGTCGCCGACGAGGTGCGCGCGGCGCTGGCCGATCCCCGCACCCAATACGAGCGGGGCCCGATCCATCTGAGCCGCCGCGGCACGATCGACGACGACGGGCCGGCCTTCGTCACCTGTGATGGACGCTACGTCTCGGGGCGCTGGCCCGGGGACGCGTATCTCCTGGCGCGGAGGCTACTCGAGCGCCTATGAGAGGAGGACGATGAACGCGCGCATCAGCCAGGTCACGGTCTACCGCAACGGCGCCCTGGTGGTCCGCCGGGGTCGCGCCGAGCCGGGACCGGTGGAGATCACCGGGCTGCCGCTCCTGCTGTCGGCCGACTCCCTCCGGCTCCGACCCGAGGCGGGCTCCGTCCGCGATCTGCGGGAGGTCTGCGCCCTTGGACAGGAAGGCCCCCGGGAGCCTACCGACGACTTCGACGACGAGAGACGCAGCCTGATGCTCGAAGCCCGGGCGCTGAAGGAGGAGCGGCGGCGGATCGAGGCCCGGATCGAGCACTACTCGCGGCTGGCGGCGGCCCCCGCGATGCGCGCGGAGCAACTCCCCGGCGCCGAGGAACTCCTCGCGCTCCAGGCCTTCACGACCGAGAAGCTCGAGACCCTGGCCCCGCTGCTCGCCGACGTCGAGGCGCGGACGGCGCGCTGCGATGCGGGGCTCCGCGCGCTCCCCCGACGACGCCGCGAGCGTGCCGCGCCGCCACGCTTCACACGGGGCGTCCGCTTCTACCTGGAGGGGACGGCGGCGACTGAGATCGAGCTGGAGTACTTCGTCGACGCCGCGCGCTGGGTGCCGAGCTACGTCGTCGACGTCGGTGAGCAGGAGACGTCGCTGCGCCTCGAGGCCTTGGTGGCCCAGGCGACGGGGGAGGACTGGGAGGGGGCGGAGATCCGGGTCTCGACCGCCGATCTCTCGCGCGAGTCGGTGTTGCCGGAGCTGACGTCGTGGCGCATCGGCACCGCGCAGCCCCGCCGCCGTGATGACTATCGTCCGCCACCCGACGGGCTCGACGACCTCTTTGTCGGCTACGACCGCGCCGGGAGCTCGCCCGGCGTCGCGAGTCTGTCGAGCGGCGCGATCCCCGCGGCCCAGCCCGACGCGGAGCCGCCGGAGCCCACGTCTGGGGCGCCGGTCCCGCAGACGCTGACCGGGTTCACCCCCGACATGATCGCGATGGTGGCGCCCCCGCCGGCGATGGCGAAGTCGCGCAGCAGCGTCGCGGCGCCCGCCGAGGCCGTGGGGGCCCGAATCAAGCCGCCGCGCGCGGCGCCGCGTACCCGGCTGAGCTACGCCTACCTCCGCCTCGGCGATCCCGAGTCCTGGCACCGCGGTCGCCTGGAGCCGGTCGATCCGCTGAAGGATATGTGCGCGCTCATCACCGACTACGACCCTGAGTCGCACCATCCGCTCCTCGAGCGGGCGGTGCGCGGCTTGACGGAGGCTCGCGAGCGGCTGGAGCGCGGGCCGCTGCCCCGGGGCACCCGAGCCCCCGATGGCTACCAACAGACCTACACCGCCGACGGACGCCACGATGTGCCCGGAGATGGCGAGTGGCATCGCCTCACGGTCCTCGCCACGACGGCGCCGACGACGGTGGCGTACCGCGCCGTGCCTCGCTCGAGCCACGACGTCTTCCGCTTCTGCAGGCTCCGGCCCCCCGCGGGGACGCCGCTGCCGAGCGGCCCGGCGCAGATCTACATCGACGGCGTCTTCCGAGTCCGGGCGGCCCTCGGAGGCACCGGTGGCGGGGAGCCCATCGAGCTGAACCTGGGCCTCGAGCCGGCGCTGCGGGTGGTCGAACGCAAGGCCCACGCGCAGCAGGAGGAGAAGGGGCTCGTCAGCCACACCACCCGGGTCGACCACAGCGTCGTGGTGCGGGTGCGCTCGGCCTTGAATAGGCCCGCCACGCTCCACGTCTACGACCGGCTGCCGGTGCCCGACACCGAGCAGACGGAGGTGAAGGTCAGCTTGCTGTCGAGTACGCCCCAGCCCGAGGCGACGGGCCGCGCGCCGTCGGGGGAGCCGGTCGAGGGCGCGCTGCGCTGGACCTTGGAGGTCGCGCCGGGGGCGGTGTCCCATGTCGCGTGGCAGTACCGCCTCGAGCTGCCCGCGAAGCTCGAGGTCGTTGGGGGGAATCGCCGTGAGTGAGGCCGCGACGCTGCCGATTCGCCGCGTGACGCTCTTCGAGGACCGCGCCGAGCTGCTGCGGCGCGCCGAGGTCACCGTCGCCGCCGGCCCCGGGACGTTGCGCGTCTACGGGGTCACGCCGCTGACGAGCGAGGCGCACCTCGCGGCCCGGTTCGAGGGGGCGGGGGCGCGCGTGGAGTCGGTCCGCGTGGACCGCCGCCGGGTGGAAGGCACGAACCTCCGCCTCGAGAGGCTGTCAGAGGAGCGGGACGCGGCGACTCGGGCGACGGACTCGGCGAAGCGCGTCGTCGACCAACGCCGGCAACGTCGCGACGCCGCCGAAGCGCTGCTCGCGCGCTACCTGGAGGCGGTCGGAGGCGCCGTCTGGGGAGGCCACGATGGTCATCGAGGTTGGCGGGAGGCCATCGCTGCGCTGGAGGAGGCCGCCGACGAAGCGAGCGCGCGGATCGATGAGGCGAACGCGGCCGTCTGGGCGTGCCACGAGACCGAGCAGCGCCTCGGAGCGCTGCTCGGTGCCGAGGAGGACTACGAGTCGCGGGTGGTCTGTGACTTGACGCTCCGGGTCCACGCCGCCGAAGCGGGGCCCCGGACGCTGGTGCTCACCTCGGTGGTGCCCTGCGCGCTGTGGCGCCCGAGCCACGCGGCCGAGCTGCTGGAGGATGGACGGGTTCGCTGGAGCACGCACGCCACCGTCTGGCAAGCTACGGGCGAGGACTGGAACGGCGTCGAGCTGCGCCTCAGCACCGACCGCCCGGGGGCCGGGGCCGCCCTCCCCCCGGTGCGCGAGGACCGTCTGCGTCTGCGGGAGAAGCAGGCGCGCAAGCGAGTCGTCTTGGAGCACCGCGAGGAGGCCGTGTCGAGGGACCGCGGCGAGGCGGTGGTCGGCGGGGTCTACGACGGCGGCTGCGTGCGGGTCTTCCGGGTGGAGGGCGAGGTCGATGTGCCCAGCGATGGGCGGCCTCATCGGGTCGCCACCGGTGGCTTCGAGAGCGAGGCCTCGTCGGGACTGGTGGCGATGCCCGAGGTCGCCAAGCAGGTCTTTCTGCGCGCGCGGCTCCACAACCGCGGGGCGCAGCCGTTGCTCGCCGGGCCGGTGACGCTGCTACGCGATGGCGCCTACGTGGGTCGCGGCGAGGTCCGCTACGTCGGCCCCGGGGAGCCCTTCGAGCTGTCCTTTGGCAGCGACGACCGCTTCAGCCTCCACCACGAGCGACGCCGCGAGGTCGAGAAGCGGATGGTGGGGCGGGACCGCGTCCACTTCATCACCGACGCGCGGGTCGTCTCGACGGCGCCCTCACGGGCGTCGGTGGAGGTCCTGCTGCGCCTCCCGGTGAGCGAGCTCGAGGCCCTCGACGTGCGGCTGTCCGACAAGCTGTGCAGCGAAGGCCGGCCCGAGCCGGACGCGGACGGGTTGGTGCGCGTCACAGCCGAGCTCGCACCCGGTGAAGCGCGCACGATCAGCCTCGGCTTCCATCTCGATCGATCCGGCGACGTCGTGTTGCCGGATCCGTGGTGACCAGACCGAATGGAGAGACCGCGATGAGGATTGGTTTGATTTGCCTGGCCCTCGCCTTTGTTGGCTGTGACGACGATGGCGGGGGCGGGGGTGGAGGCGTCCAGGAGGTGACGGTGCTGTTCGGATCGGTCACCGACGCGTCTGGAGCGGCGCTCGCGGGCGTGCGGGTCCAGGGCGGCGGCGCGAGCACCGTGACCGGCGCCGACGGCACCTACCAGCTCGACGCGCCGGCGATCTCGGAGGTCACCATCCGCTTCGTGCGGGAGGGGTACCTCGCCGCGGTGCGCACCACGCCGGTCCTCGAGCTGAGGCCCACGGCGCTCTCGGTGCAGCTCACACCGGAGGCGCCGGCGCAGCCGATCGACGCCGAGATGGGTGGGGAGGTCGAGGGCGCGCGGGGCGCCAGGGTCGCCGTGCCGGCGGGGGCGTTCGTCTCCGGTGACGGCGCCTCGATCGGGGGGATGGTCGAGGTGCACCTCACGCCCCTCGATCCGGGCAAGCCCGGTGAGATCAACGGTACGGCGGGTCGGTTCCAAGGGCGGATGGGCGGATCGACGGTGGTGATCGAGTCCTTCGGGATGGTCGAGATCACCGTGCGCCAGGACGGCGAGGCGCTCCAGGTGGCCGACGGCATGGCGTTGAACATCGCGATTCCGGCACCGGAAGGCATGGACGCGCCGCCGGAGCGGGCGCCGCTGTGGAGCCTGGACGAGGCGACCAACGAGTGGGTGATGGAGGGCGAGGCGGTGCTCGACCCGGACACCGGGCTCTACGAGGCGGAGATCGGACACATGTCGTCGTGGAACGTCGACAAGGCGGTGGAGGCGACGTGCATCACGGGCACAGTCGAGACGCCCGACGGCGATCCGCTGCCGGGGGCGCGCATCACGGCGAGCGGCGTCGACTACTTCGGCACGACGACGGCGAGCTCCATCGAAGACGGACGCTTCTATGTGGTCGTGCGCAAGGAGTCGACCGTCACCGTCACCGCGGCGCACCGGCAGGGCGGGGGCCAACAGCGCACCGTGATGTCCGGGAGCGCACCGACGGCGGTCCCGCCACGGCCCGGCATCGATGAGTGCCTCGAGGTGGGCACCTGGGTGGTCGAGCGGGGGGTCGTGCGCATCGAGGAGGCGGGCGGCGACTCGCGGGAGATCGACTGCCGGGACGTGGGGCCCAACCCGTTCGCGGGCACCTGCGCCGCCGGCTTCTTCGACGTGTTCACGTGTTGGGCGCCGGCGGGCCGGTGCGACCTGCGCGGCGACTTCGTCAACAACGACTCCTTCGAGATCGTCTACGACAACGGCTCACGGGCGACGCTCACGATCACCGACCGGGACACCGGGGCCTTCGACGCCACATATTACGGACCCGCCGGCCAGGTCTGCGCGACCGGCGAGCGCGGCGCCGACGAGATCTTCTGGATCACGGTGAACGGTCAGCGCTACGGCATCCCCGACCGGGAGGACGAGGGGGACAACGACCTGGAGATGATCTGCCCCGACGGCGAGCGCGCGAGCTTCAGCCAGGCCGAGGTGGACGCGATCCAGGCCTGCGGCGTCGGCGGCGGCGGCGGCGACAGCAGCCAGCGCTGCACGATCAACGGGATGGAGCAGCCGGCGCCGAACCCGGACCCCGGGCCGACCCCCGGCGCGCCGGAGCAGGGGGAGCTCAATTCTCAGTGCGGTGAGGTCGGTCCGTGCAACTCGGGCTTGCAATGCTGTATGATAGAGGGCTTTCCGGCCGGGATGGGGATCTGCCTCGACCCGATGACCTGCCAAGCAGCGATGAACCGCGGTGGTTGAGAAGGGGTCGAGTTGAACGAGTCTTCGGAACCAGTGCGTTTCGCCAGCGTGGGGCTCGACCTGATCCCACAGCTCCAGACTCTCCCTGAAGAGCAGCGCTTCGACATGCGAGTCGTGTCGAGCGTGCTGCCGTTCCGCGTGAACCGGTACGTCGTCGACCAGCTCATCGATTGGTCGCGCGCCGCCGAGGATCCCGTCTTCCGGCTCACATTTCCCCAGCGAGCCATGCTCAGCGACGCGCACTTCGGCCGCATGGAGGGGCTGCTGCGACGGGGCGCGAGTCGCGACGAGATCCGCGCGGCGGCGACCGAGATTCGTGCCGAGCTCAACCCGCACCCGGCCGGTCAGATGGACCGCAACGTGCCCCAGCTCGATGGGGTGCCCGTGCCGGGCATCCAGCACAAGTACCGAGAGACGGTGCTCTTCTTTCCGTCCCAGGGGCAGACCTGCCACGCGTACTGCACGTTCTGCTTTCGCTGGGCCCAGTTCGTAGGTGACAAGGCGTTGAAGATCGCCTCGAGCGACGCCGACGTGCTCGTCGCCTACCTCGAGCGCCACCGTGAGGTCACCGACGTGCTCATCACCGGTGGCGATCCGATGGTGATGCGCGGCCGCAACCTCGCCGGCTACATCGACGCGCTGCTGCGGCCCGAGCTCGAGCACGTGCAGACCATCCGCATCGGTTCGAAGTCCCTCAGCTTCTGGCCGTACCGCTTCCTCACGGAGCGCGACGCCGACGACGTCTTGCGCGCCTTCGAGCGGGCCGTCGAGGCCGGCAAGCACGTCGCGTTCATGGCGCACGTGAACCATTGGCGCGAGCTCGAGACCGAGGCCGCGCGGCGCGCCATCGCCCGCATCCAAGGCACCGGCGCGGTGATCCGCTCCCAGGCACCGCTCATGCGGGGCATCAACGACAGCGCCGACGTGTGGGCGAAGATGTGGCGTGAGCAGGTCAAGCTCGGCGTGGTGCCCTACTACATGTTTGTGGCGCGGAACACAGGGGCTCAGCGCTTCTTCGAGGTGCCACTCTCGCGTTGCTACGAGATCTACCGCGACGCGATTCAGCGCGTCTCGGGCCTCGGGCGCACCGCGCGTGGGCCGTCGATGAGCGCCGAGCCCGGCAAGGTGGAGATCCAGGGCGTGACCGAGATCGGTGGCGAGAAGGTCTTCGTCCTGCGCTTCGTCCAGGCGCGCGACGCCGCGCTCGTGCAGCGGCCCTTCTTCGCGAAGTACGACCCGGAGGCGACCTGGCTCAGCGATCTGGAGCCGGCCTTGGGGCCCTTCCCGTTCCCGCACCAAGGGCCTGTCCAACAATAAATAGGTAGACTCGCGCCGCGAGCGTGGGTCAGATTCGTTCGCGGCGACCGAGCTCAACCGCAGGCGTACCGGAGGTACGTTGAGGATTGGGCGACCGAGCTGCGGGCGAAGATGGCCTGCGCTCGTGGATGCGAGGCGCCTATTTATTGTTGGACAGGCCCCAAGGCTGAGCGAGGCGCTCCTCAGTACCAGGCGCGGAGCTGGATGAAGAACTCGTCGGCGCTGAACTCGAAGCGCTCCTCGCTGTTCGTCCAGTTGTGCCGGTACTGCGCCATCACCGTGGTCCAGGTGTAGGGGTGCAGCTCGAGGCCCGCCGTCGCGCGGTGGGCGGTGTCGAACTTGAAGTCGGTGTCGACGTCGGCCCACTCGTAGCGCACCTTCGAGTTGAGCCCCTCCACGATGAGCCAGCCCAGCTCGTGCCAGGCGGCGAGGCGCGTCTGGGTGTCGTCGCCGCCCGGGCGCTCGGTGTTGTTCACATGGAACTCGCCCAGGTAGATGAGCGGCAGGAAGTCCCACATCACCTCGAAGTTCAGGGCTGCTTGCAGGCTCAGCATGAGCTGGCTGGCGTCGTCTCGCTGCCCGAAGACGCCGGACGCCCCGGCCTGCCAGAAGAGGTCGCGCCAGCCCACGGAGAGGGCGGAGCCCCAGCCGGCATCGGCGTCGATGGGCGACTCGAAGCTCTGGTCACCGGCGAACTTGAGGTTCTGGTCCGCGGGGTTGAAGACGCTCAGGTGGGCGTAGAGGTAGTTTGGGTTGATGCCGAACTCCGCCCCCGTGACCTGCCGCTCCAGGTCGAAGGGCAGACCGAGGAGCGGCTGGGATTGCCGGGTGAAGAGGGTGTGGTCATCCACCCGCCAGCCGTGGATCGGCAGGAACCGCCCGACCCGGGCGTAAACCTGGTACGGGAGGTCGTGATACATCGCGAAGTACTCCTTGAGGAAGATGCGATGGTGCGTGTCGGTGTCGGGGTCGACGCGCTTGCCCTCGATGCCGGTCGTGGCCAGCACCGTGAGGCGCCCCACGTTGAGGGCCGGCGGGTTGTAGGGCCGCACCGCGAGGTGCAGATCGAGCTGCATCGGGAAGAGCGCGACGGAGCGGTCCGGGTCGTGTAGCGGGTGGTCCTCGAAGGGCACATAGATCATCGAGCGCCAGTCGGCGCCGATCTGGAAGAACGGGTGGGGCTCGATGCCGCCGTAGCGCCCGGCGGTACCGGGGGCAGCGACCTGGGCGATGGCGCCGGCCTCGGTGGGCTGGCTGGCGGGGACCGACGGCTGGCTGGCGGGGACCGACGGCTGGCTGGCGGGGACCGACGGCTGGCTGCTCGGTGCGCTCGCGGCCATCAGGGCCGGCGGCTTGTAGGCGTTGTCCGCCGGGCGGTCCCCAAACATCGGGAGCACCTGGTAGCCGTAGTAGAGGCCCGACTCGTTGCGCATGCCGCCGCCGCCGGGGCTGACGTGGCAGATGTTGCAGTTGAGGCTGCACTTGCGCTCGGCGAGCTCGGGGTTCGCCCAGCCCTCGGGATCGGCGTGACACGTGTCACAGGCGCGCGCCGACCGCACCGCGTATTGGGGCAGCGCCAGGGTGGTCGCCGGGAGAAGGCACGTCGCGAACATCAGGAGTGCGCGCATCGTCTATTTCTCCGGAGCGCCGGCGTCGATCCAGCGCTCGAACGTCTGGATCTGCGCCTCGGGGAGGCCATTTGAGCCCTGCGGCATGACGTCGAAGCCGTCTCGCGCCCGCAGGCGGTGGATGATCAGCGCGGTAGCGGCGTCGCCACCCGCCGTCACATCACCGCTGACGCTCCCCGCTTGGAAGCCGGCGTAGGTCGTCAGGTCGAGCTCCGCCTTGGGCGCGTCGCCTCCGTGGCACCCGTCGAAGGCGCAGCTATTGGAGGTGATCGGCTCGATGTCTGTGTCCCACGTGGGCTCGCCCTCACCTTCGCCCTCCCCCTCACCTTCGCCTTCGCCCTCGCCTTCGCCCTCGCCCTCGGCGCCCTGCGGATAGCTGCTGTTCTTCCACGCGACGAGCGTGTCCTTCTCGGCCTCGCTGACCCCACCACCGGGCGGCATCGCGGAGGGGATCTCGTCGACCGCCCGCGCCACGATGCGGTCGCCCTGGGCGAGGGCCTGCTCGTAGGTGACCAGCGGGAACGGCGCCCCCTGGGTGACCGGGTCGCCGTGGCACGTCGTGCAGTGCGTCTCCAGAATGGCCTTCACGTCACCTTCGTAGGTCGCGACGCCTTCACCACGGACCTTGTCCCCGAACCCGGGGCAACCGTGGAGCAAGGGCACCAGCAGGCCCAGCGTCAGACACCAGCGCTTCATTCCGACTCCCGTGGGTGTGTTCCACAGGCCGGCAGGTTAGCCGCCGTCGGCCCGCAGGGTCCACGTCTTTGCGCGTGGCGTGATAGAAGGGCGGCCCGCTCCCGTCGGTGACCGTGAAGAAGCGTCCCAACCCCTGGCTGCTCGCCCCCCTCGCCGTCCTCCTCGGCGGGGCGCAGACGATGTGCCAGCACGCGGAGATCCCCGAACGAGCCGACTGGGTCTCCGCCACCGACGCCATCCGCGCGGACCTCCAGCCGGGGGACGGCGTGGCCTGGGCGCCATACTGGGCGGGGGAAGGGCGCCTCTCCCTCCACGGCCTGCCCGGCTTTCACCTGCCCGATCTCGAAGACGCTGACCTCGCCCGCTTCGACCGCGTCTGGCTGCTGGGCGCCTTCGGGCGCGACGCCTCGGACCTCCCACCTGCCCATCGACGCCTCGAGCGGCGCCAATTCGGGCGCGTGACCCTCGACCTGGTGAAGCCAGGGGGGGAGAAGGTGGTCGGTGACGTCCGCGCCGCCCTCGAGCGCGTGCGCGTCTCGCGGGTACGCGGCGACCAGATCCAGGCCTGCGACTTCTGGGACGGTCGCGGCTGGCACTGCGAGCTGAAGCGCAGCCCGAACGCCACGCGCGCGTGCCTCGGACAGCCCACCCGCAAGCGCCTCTCGGCTTTCCGGGCGTCACGCCGGCGGCGCAGCAAGGACCCCCACTGCGGGCTCAACCCGTGGCTCCACGTCAGCCGCGACACGCGGGTGGTGGACGACGCGCCGCGCCGCTGCGTCTGGTTCCACCCGGTCGGCGGCAAGACGCTGCGCCTCGAGTGGCCCGACGCGCCCGCCGCCGACGCCCTCGTCGTGGACTACGGCTTCACGGACAAGGTCACCCACAACCGCACCTCCCCGCCGCGGGTGGGCCCGGCCACCTTGACGGCGTCCCGCGGCGGGCGCGCCCTCGGCCGCCACCGCGTAGAGCCCTCCCAGGGCTGGCGACGCTGGCGGGTGGCGGCGGAGGGCGAGGGCCCCTTGGTGATCGAGGTCAGCGCGAAGTCCCACGTCGACGCGCACCTGTGCATCGATCCGACGCTGCGGGTGCGCGAGCGATGAACCTGAGGCTGCCGACCTGGCGCGATCACGCCGTAGGCCTCGCCCTCTGCGTCGGCTACACGCTGATGCTCGCCGCCACCAGCGGAGATGTCGGCATCCCGCGCGACGAGAGCTTCTACCTCGACGCCGGGACCAAGGCCGCTCACTGGTGGTTGAGCCTAGCCGATCCCGAGGTCGAGTCCCTCTCGTCGAAGGCGATCGATCGCGGCTTCCGCTACAACCACGAGCACCCCGTCTTGATGAAGTCGCTCTTCGGCGTCAGCCACGAGCTGCTCGTCGAGCGCTGGGGACTCCTCGACGACCACCTCACGGGCTACCGGCTCCCCACGATGCTGATGGCCGGCGGGACGCTGTGGCTCGTCTACCTGCTCGGACTCATGGTCGGGGGCCGACTGGTCGGCTGGATCGCGGCGCTCTCCCTCGCCTGGATGCCGCGCTACTTCTTCCACGCCCACCTCGCGTGCTTCGACGCGCCCGTCACGTTCATGTGGCTCCTCGTCTGCTACACCTATCTGCGAGCCGCGCGCAGCCGGGCGTGGGCCCTCGCGAGCGGCGTCGCGCTGGGCCTCGGGTTCGCCACGAAGCTCAACATCTTCTTCGTCCCCTTCGCCCTGCTGCTCGTCGCCATCGCCGACACCTGGATCCATGCGCGGCGCACCGGCGCCTGGCGAGCCCCCGAGGGGGAACGCGGACCGCTGACCTACTACTCGTGGATCGCAGCCTCGATGCTGGTCCTCGGGTTGCTGGTCTTCTATGCCCACTGGCCGTGGCTGTGGCACGACACCTTCAAGCGCCTCGGCGCGTACTACGCTTTCCACGCGCGGCACGAGCACTACCCCGTCGACTGGTTCGGGACCCTCTACTACCGCCCGCCCTTCCCGGTGCACTTCCCCTTTGCCTTCGCCTTCTTCACGGTGCCCGTCGGGGTGCTGGTCACAGGCGCCATCGGGCTCTGGCGGGTCGTCGCGGACTGTCGCACCTGGGCGAAGGGCGCCGTCGAAGGCGATCGCCGCGGCGCCGAGGGCGTCGTGCTGATCAACCTCGTGGTCCCCTTCGCCGTCATCGCGATGCCCTATACGCCGATCTTCGGGGGCACCAAGCACTGGATGCCGGCGATGCCGTTTCTGGCCGTCGTCGCCGGAGTCGGCGCCGCGCGTCTCGTCCGGGGGCTCTTCTCCGAGCGCCGACAAAGCGTCGCCGGCGGCGCTCTGGCCACCCTGATGCTGCTCCCCGCCCTCCACGCCACGCTTCGCTACGGTGGCCAGGGCCCCGCCTACTTCAACTCCATCGTCGGCGGGCCCCCGGGCGCCGCCGAGCTACGCCTCCCACGCAACTTCTGGGGCCACAGCACCGCGTCTGTGCTGCCCTTCGTCGACGAGAACGTGGAGCGCCGCGCCTACGTCTTCTGGCATAAGGCCACCCTCGGCGCGATCCGGGCCTACAAGCGAGATGGCCGCCTACGGGAAGATGTGCGCTACACCGGCGACTGGACCGCGCCCTACTCCGACTGGGCCGTCTACCACGACCAGATGGAGAAGCTACCCGAGGAGGTCGACGTCTGGCGGGCCTACGGCACCGACTGGCCGGTAGGAGGGACCTTCCTTGACGGGGTGCAGTTGATGGGCATCTACCACCGGCCGAGCCCACCGGCGGCCCCGCCAATCCCACCCGGCGCGCGATAGAGAGATCAGCGCACGCCGAGCTGCGCGCGGGCTCGATCCACCGCATCACGCCGGATCTCGCCCTGGATCTCCGGCGAGAAGCTCGGCAGCAAGCGGGCGTCCTCCGGCGAGATCGGAGCGTAGTCGCCGAGCGGGCTCTTGCCCAACAGCCCCTGGGCGAGCTGTCGCGCCAGCAAGATGACCGACAGCGACGGCTGGATCTCCGGTCGCACGCTGCGCAGCGGTGTCGGCGCCGCCCAGCGCGCCACGACGATGAAGTCCGCCGGCATGCCCCAATCGGCGAGGAGCATCGCGCTCACCTTGGCGCGTTGCTCGCGGATGAGTCTCGCCAGCAGGGGCGTCGGGCCATCCGCCGTGATGTGCTCCGGCCACAGCTCGTGGCTGACGCGCAGCATCACCAGCTCGCCGACCTCGGCGAAGAGCGCCATCGTCTGGAGCCGATCGGGGCGGTCCATCTCGACGCGCTCGCCGATGATCTCCGCGGTGAGCGCCACGATGAAGTGGTTGAGCCACATCCGGCCCGCGAGCTTGGCGATCGCCGGCTCCTTGAACTCGTAGTTCGCCCGTTGGGCGGCCGTGGCGGCGTTTGACAGCGCTCGAACCACCCCCGTCCGCGCGATCGCCTCCCGGACCGAGCCGGGGGGCCTGCGCCCACGGAATTGCGCGCTGCGCGCGAGCTTCATCACCGCGCGGCCTAGGAGCACCTCGGACTCGATGGTGCGGATCGCCTGCTCGGGATCGGGCGATGGGCTCTGCGAGAGGGTGATGATCCGGGTCAGCACCGAGGGGGCGACGGGGAGACCGAAGTCACCGCTGCTGAGCGTTCGCAGGAGGTGCCGCCGCATCGAGTCGAACTCGTCGGTCTTCGCCTCGTCCTCGTCGGCGATGGGGCGCGGTGAGACGCTGCCGCCCCCCGAGGGCGCCACCCGGTGCTGGAGTCGATCCAGGACGCCCTTGAGCTCGAGGCGGCTGAAGGGTTTGAGGAGGAAGTCCGCCGCCCCGGCGCGGAAGCGCCTGTACCACGTCGGCGGGCTCGGGGTCCGCGGACATCAAGACCACCGGGACCTCGCCGCCCTGTCCGCGCACCGCCTCGAGGAAGCCATGCCCGTCCATCCCGGGCATCATCATCTCGAAGAGGGCCAGATCGATCCCGCCCGCGGCGCACTTCTGAAGGCCCGCGCTCGCGTTGTCGATGGGGTGGACGCTGTTTCCGAGCGCTTCGAGTTGGCGCCCCGCGGTCCGCAAGGTGTGGGAGTCCTGGTCGACGAGAAGGATGCGCAAGGGACTGCTCATGGCCCTCTATTCGGAACCCTTGCGCCAGAGATTGAGGGATCCCTTATCGACGACCCCGGCCCCCGCCGCGCCGACCCCCGCGACCCCCGTCGCGGTCCCGCCCCCGGCCCCGGTCGCCATCGCGGTCGCGGGGCTCCCGTCGAGGCGGCGGCTCGGGCGGCGTGCGGTCCCGCGGATTCGCCGGATCGTCGAACTCGACGGCGAGGCAGTTGCCCTCGCGCAGCGCGTCCACGAGGGCGGCCTGATCCCCCGCCTCCCCCGGAAACACGGTCGCCGCGCGACCCAGAAACGCCGGATCGCCACCCGACGAA
The DNA here is from genome assembly GCA_964402225.1 of uncultured Nannocystaceae bacterium. GTDB lineage: Bacteria > Myxococcota_A > Bradymonadia > UBA7976 > UBA1532 > CAYOBQ01. Next base: position 48,649 of record CAYOBQ010000032.1, read on the forward strand.
CCGAGCTGTGTCGCCCGTGCCTTCTGGGCGGCGTGCTCGGCGAGTCGATCCCACGAGAGCATGCCACGCCCCGCCCGCGTCTCGACGGCCGCCAGGCCCTTGACCCGGTAGACCCGATCGCCGAGGACGGAGCCGAGCTCGCGACAGTAGGGGTGGCCGGCGATCAGCGCGGCGTCGATCTCGCGCACCGCGTCGAGGGCGTCGGCCATCGCCCAGGTGGGGCCGCCGGGGGCCCACTTCGCGTCCCGGAAGGCCGACGCCTCCGGATCGCGGGGGACCAGCACCAGCGTGCCCGCCTTCAGGGCCAGCTCGACGCCCACGTAGCCGCGAACGCCCGCGTCCTCGAGGGCCTCGACGTAGGCGTCCGTGCGGTCGATGCGGTTGCGGTCGGTGACGACGACGGCGTCGAGCCCGGCGCTCCGCGCCGCCTCGGCGAGCTCGGCGGGCGTTTGGCGCCCCGGGGCGGTGTGCAAGTCGATGAGCATTGTGGGTCTCCACGCGAAAACGCGGGATTCAAGCACAATGCGCGCTCGCGAAAAAGCAGGTAACTTCCCCGGCATGCTCGACCTCAAGCGCATCGGGCTCTTTGTGCGGGACGCCGAACAGGAGTACCGCGCCGACGCGATGAGCCGCCTCTTCTCGCGCGCGGGCATCGAGTTGGTCTCCGCCGTCGCCGGCGACGAGAGCCTCGACCTCGTCATGTCACTGGGCGGCGACGGCACCGTATTGCGGGCCCTCGGGAGCCACCCGGGCGTGCCGGTGATGGCGGTGAACTTCGGCAACGTCGGCTTCCTGACGCAGTGCGACCGCGACGATCTCGAGCGAGTGCTGGTGCGCCTGCTCTCCGACGACTACCACGTCGAGGAGCGCCTCACGCTCCAGATCGAGCACCGCGGCCACACCAGCCATTGCATCAACGAGATCGTCATCAAGGGCGCCTCGGCGATGGTCGCGGTGGGCATCAGCGTCAACGGTCGGCTGGTCCACACGCCCCGCGGCGACGGGGTGATCGTCGGCACGCCCACGGGCTCCACGGCCTACTTGCTCAGCACCGGGGCGCCCATCGTGACGCCCGACGTGGACTGCATCGTGCTGCAACCCCTCAACGAGTACAGCTTCAGCAGCCGTTGCATCATCCTGCCCGGCTCCGCCGAGGTGGAGCTGGAGATCGAGCACGGCCGAGAGGGTGACATCGGCATCGCCATCGATGGCGGCGACCGGCTGATGGTCGGCACCGGCGACACCGTCCGGGTGCGGCGCGCCGAGGTCCCGGCGCGCCTCGTCTACTTCGAACAGGACTACTTCTTCCGCAACCTGAAGGAGCGTCTGCGCTGGTGACGCGCGACCGGGTGGCCGCCCGCTACGACCGCGCCGCGCGCCGCTACGAGCGGTTGCTGGCTCAGGTCGAGCGACGGATCGCATACGTAGCGACGTTGCGCTTCGCGGCGTTTCTCGTGGCCGCCGTCTTCGGCTTCGCGGCGCTGAAGGACGACCGCCCGGTGGCCTTCGGCGTACCGGCCCTGATCGGCGCCGCGGTCTTTCTGGTCGCCGTCTGGCTCCACCGCGGCCCCTACACGCTCGCGCCGCGGCTACAAGCCCTGATCACCAGCGCCCGCGAGAACGCCGCCCGCCTGAGGACCGAGTGGGACGTGGTCAAAGACGACGGCGCCGAGTTCCTCGACGCGACCCGCCCCGAGCTCTCGGAGTTGCAGGTCTTCGGGCGCGGCTCGCTCTACCACCTGATGACCCGCGCCACGCTGCCCGATGGCCGCGCGCGCCTCGCGTCGCTGCTCAGAGACGGCGTGGAGCCGGAGCAGGTCGCCGACCGCCAGGCCGCCGCGCGCGAGTTGGCGCGGCTATCCGGGGTGCGGCATCGCGTACACGCCGAGGGGCGGATGGTGGAGGTCGACGGCGGGGCGTTGGACACCTTCCTGGAGTGGGCCGAGGCGCCCGCCGAGCGCGCGTGGCTGGGCCAGCTCGTGTGGCCCGCCCGCGCGTCGGTGCTGGCTACGTGGGCGCAGATCGTCGCCTCGGCCGCCTTCGACATCGAGACCGCCTGGCTTTACTTCCTGGTCGCCCAACTCGCGGTCTTCTCGGCGACGAGCGGCCGGCTGGCGAAGGGCTACCTACATCTGCTCGGGCGTCGTGGACACCGCCCCTTCGTGGCGCTGCGCCGGATGTTCGCGCTCATCGAGGGCCGGCGTTTCGACGCGCCGCTCCTGCGGGCGGCCCGCGACGCGTTGTCGGCCTCCGGGGTGCGGCCGTCCGTGCGGCTCAAGGCGCTCGAGGACACCGTCGAGGCCCTCGCCGTTCGCGAGAGCGCGCTGACCCACGCCGTGGTCAACGTCGCGTTCCTGTGGGAGCTCCAGCAATGCCACAAGCTTGAGCGGTGGCGGCTGCGCCACGGCAAGGGCGTCCGCGCGGATCTTGCCGCGATCGCGGATCTCGAGGCGCTGTGCTCCATCGCTGGCTTCGCGGCGGATCACCCCGACTACGCCTGGCCGGAGGTGGACGGCCGCGACGACGCGCCCTTCGACGGGGTCGCCCTCGGTCACCCGCTCTTCGCGGACGCGACACGGCGCACCAACGACTTCCGAATCGAGGCCGGCGGCTCGATGGTGCTCGTGACGGGCAGCAACATGTCGGGCAAGAGCTCGTTTCTCCGCACCTTGGGCACATCGATTCAGCTCGCCCAGGCCGGCGCGCCCGTGTGCGCGGCTCGGCTGGCGATGCGCGCGTGCCGATTGTCGACCAGCATCCAGGTCACGGACGCGCCGGGGGAGGGCCTGAGCCGCTTCTACGCCGAGGTCAAGCGCATCGCGCAGGTCTTGCGCGCGGTGGAGGCCGCCGAGCAGGACGAGGCGCTGCGCCCCTGCCTCTACCTGGTGGACGAGATGCTGAGCGGCACCAACAGCCGAGAGCGCCACATGGCGTGTCGCACCATCGTCGGCCGGCTGGTCGCCGCGTCGCGCAGCTACGGGCTGGTGACGACCCACGACCTCGAGCTCGTCGGCATCGCCGACGCGCTCCCCGACGCGGTGCGCCTGGCTCACTTCAGCGACCGCTTCGACGGCGAGGCGCTCCACTTCGACTACCAGCTTCGCGACGGCACGGCGACCACCACCAACGCCCTCCACGTGCTGCGAATGGAGGGGATCGACGTCCCCGAAGACTAGGACACTGCGGCAGAGTCGCGACGCGGCGGGCACGCACATCGCTTGGTCTGCCGCACCGTCCTAGGGATCACGCGACGCAGTCGGCGAGGCCACCCTCGAGCAGCGCGCGGTCGAGGTCCCGCCCGATGAAGACGCAGCGGCTCTGGCGTGGTCCGTCGCCCCAGGGCTTGCCGGGGTAGGTGTCGAGGTGCCGATAGACGCCGTGGAAGACTACGCGGTCGTCGCGCCCGGCGATGTCGAGGATGCCCTTGCAGCGATAGATCTGGTCGCCGTGCTTCGCGATCACGATGCCCAGCCACAGCGACGCGCGCCGGTCGTCGAGGGCGCCGTCGATGACCACCGAGATCGTCTCGAGATCGAGGCGATGCGTGTCGTGGTCATGGGGGATCTCGTGCGCGAAGGTCTCGAGCCCGAACAGCGTCGCCACCGACGCGTCGGCGAAACGACAGGGGCGGATAGGGGCGACCTGGTTGAGCTCGCGGAGGCAAGCGGCGACGGACTCGAGCTGCGGCGGCTCGACGGCGTCGGCTTTGTTGAGCAGCAGCACGTCGGCGAACGCGACCTGGGCACGGATCTGCGGCTGCTCGGTGAGCTGTCGGTCGAAGGCACGGGCGTCGACCAGCGTGATGACGCCGTCCACTCGGAAGCGCCGCTTGATGGCCGGCTCGATGATGAAGGTGCGCAGCAGGGGGCTGGGATCGGCGACACCGCTCGTCTCCACCACCACCGCGTCGAGCTGCCGCTCCCGCGCTGTGAGGCGGTCGAGGGCCTCGACGAGATCGCCGCGGAGCTGGCAGCAAACGCAGCCGTTGGTCATCTCCACGAGGTCCCCGTCGGCGTGGTCCACCAGGTCGGCGTCGATGCCGACGGCGCCGAACTCGTTGACCACCACCGCGAGGCGCAAGCCGTGATCGCCGGTGAGCAGCCGGTTGACGAGGGTGGTCTTGCCGGCGCCCAGGGGGCCGGTGACGAGCGTGATCGGGACCGGCGGTTGGTTCACCCGATTCGTATAAAGCCCTCCGCCGTGCCGCGCCACACATGCGTGCCGTCTTCGACCACCACCGGGTGTTCGAGCCCGTAGGACCGCGCCTCGGGGTCCCGCGCGCGCCAGGTCGCGGCGTCGAGTTCGAAGGCGTGGGCAGGCGTGCCGCCGGGCAGGCGCACGGGGTGGAGCCGAGCGAAGCCGAAGTGCTCCGCGAGCCGGGTGACGGCGAGGTTCTCGTCCGGCGCCCAAAAGAAGACGCTCTGTGCGCCGATGACCTCGAAGGCGTAGTACAAGGTGGCCGCCGCGGCGCTGCCCCCGTCGCCTCGCTGATCGCCGGTCAGCGCCAGCGAGATCTCCCAGGTGTCTGGATCGTCCTCGTCGCGGAGGAGCTCGGTGCTCCCCACGAGCGTGCCGCCGCGCTCCGCCACGAAGGTCCTGCGCCGCTCCGACCAGTCCACCGGGTGGAGTTCGTGGAGCCCGGAGAACATGGTGCGCCGCTGGAATCGCGCCTCGGAGAGGAGGCGCGCGACCTCGCCTCGCACGTCCGCGTCCAGCCGCCGAAGGCGAAGCGTGGGCTCGGGCTCCTCTATCGCGCGTTGTCCGCTCATCTCAACCTGTACAACGTTGCCCGATCGCGGAGGATTCCGTCAGCTTTTCGTGCGCTCACCGACCTTCGATCGTGTCGGCCACCGCTTGGACGAAGGCGGTCGCAGGCTCCGCGCATACCGCGTCCCAGCGCCCGGATTGGACGACGCGTCCGCCCTCCAGGACGACGGCCCGTTGGGTGAGGGCCGCCGCCTCCCGCGGATCGTGGGTCACCCACAACGCGCTGGTACCGCCGGCGGAGAGAAGCTCGGCCACCAACGGGAGCAGCTCGCGCTTCAGACGGACGTCGAGGTTCGCCAGCGGCTCGTCGAAGAGGACGACGTCGGGGTCGGCAACGAGGGCCCTCGCCAGAGCGACGCGCTGCTGTTCCCCGCCGGAGAGCTCGCCCGGGTAGCGGTCCTGGAAGCCGGCGAGGCCCACCCGGTCGAGGGCACGGACGATGTGGGCAGGCACGGACGCGCGGTCGCAGCGCCGGGAGCGGAGGACGAAGCGCAGGTTGCCGGCGACCGTGAGGTGCGGCCACAGGGCGAGATCCTGGAAGACGACGGCGAGACGCCGGTCCTCGGGGGGCGTGGCCAGGCGGCGCCCGTCCGTCACCACGGTCCCTCGCAGTCGGACGATGCCACGCTCCGGGGCCACCAGCCCCAAGACGACACGCACCAGGGTGGACTTCCCCGAGCCGGAGGGACCCAGAAGCGCCAGCGCCTCGCCCTCTGCGATAGCCAACGAGACGTCGTCGTGGACGATCCGCCCCGCGAGCCGCGTCGTGATGCCCGCGAGCTCGACCACCGCGCTCACGCTCGCTGCCTCGACAGCAGCCCGACGCCCAGAAGTACCGCCGCGGTGGCGGCGACCTGGACCAGCGACAGCCCGGCGACCACGTGCTCGGGGCCGTTCGCCTCGAGGGTGAAGATCCGCACCGGCAGCGGCTCGGAGCCCGGCGGGTAGAAGGAGACGACCGTGTCGAGGTCGCGCATGCAGAAGACGAAGGCAACGAGCCAGGCGCCGAGCAGTCCGCGCCAGTGCATCGGTACGAGGATATGGCGCAGGCGTCGAAGGTAGCCCGCTCCAAAGGTGGCCGCGGCGTCCTCATAGCGCCGCGGGCTGCCATGGAAGACCGCCCCGAGGGTTCGCCCGCCGACGACGACGTACCGCGCAAAGAGGCCTACGACGAGGATCGCTGGCGTCGCATAGATCCCCTGTGAGAACGGGCGGTTCCAGGTGGCGATCAGCCCCAGGGCGAGGGCCGCGGAGGGGGTGAGGAAGGTGAGGAAGGCCACCGCGTCCAGGGTCGCGGCGCCGCGGTGTCCGCGGGCGACGGCGTGGCCCGTCACGAGCCCCGCGGCGACGATCGCCGACGCCGCGCACGCCGAGACGAGGAGGCTCGTGGAGAGGCTCGGCCCGATCCAGTCGCCGACCCCGAGCAATCCCCTGGCGCCGGCCTCCGAGGCGAGGCCGACGAGGGGGAGGACGGTGAGCGCGCAGACCGCCCAGACCAAGGCCGTGGGGATGAGGTCGGCGCGACCGGCGGGCGCGACGTGTCGCGACCGGAGGCCGAGGGCGGCAAAGGAGCGGCGGCCGAGGAGGCGTCGGTCGATGAAGAGGAGGGCGATCCCAATGAGGAGCAGCGGGGCGACGAGAGCGGCGGCCTCACCGGGGGCCTGAGCGACGCCCGCCAGGCGAGCGAAGACGGCGGCGGGGTAGGTGCGGACGCGGAGGAACATGGGGACGCCGATCTCGGAGAGCGACAGCGCGAAGACGATCAGGGCCCCGAAGGCGATGGCCGGCCAGGCCAGCGGGAGGACGATGTGGGTCAGCGTTCGCAAGGGGCTGGCGGCGGTCCGGGCGGCCTCCGAGAGAGACGGTTCGACGCCGTCGGTGCCCAGCACGGTCAGCGCCGAGATGATGGGGGCGAAGGCCAGCGTGAGTGTCCCGACGACGCCCAGGGGTCCGAACAGGAGGCTCGAGGTCATCGGCGAGCCGACGAGCCCCTCGCGTCCAAGCAGATGGAACCAGCCGAAGGCGAGCAGGAATGGGGGCAGCGAGACCGGGAAGAGGTGTAGCAACAAGGCGACGCGCCGACCCGCGATGTTGGCCCTCGCGAGCATCGCGCCCATGGGGACGCCGACGGCCAGGGCACCGAGCGTGACGGTGACGGCGAGGGCGAGCGTGCGCGCGAGCAGCCACCAGGGGCGCGCGGTACCGAGGGTGCGCTGCAGCGCGCCTGCGGCGCTCGCCGACAGCAGCTCGGTGGCGAGGAAGACGAGGGGGAGCAGCGAGGCGACGACCAGGAGCAGCGCGACGGAGGCCATGGTGGCGGGCGCCTGGACGCGCCGCGCCAAGCTCACAGGCCAACCCATTCCCGCAGCCAGGGTTGGATGCGCTCCATCTCGCGGGCGACGGCGCGGTAGTCCACGGCCATCGCCCGGATGCTCTCCACGGGTCGCACGCCCTCGGTCGCCGGGACGCCGGGGAGCAGGGGCATGTGCGCAGCGCGCATGGCCAGGCGACGCTCGACCTCCACGGAGACCAGGCAGTCGATGAGCCGGCGCCCTTCGTGGGGGTGGGGCGCGCCGCGGAGGAGGACACCGACGGTGGGCATGACCAGCGTCCCGAGGTCGTCGGGATCAGGGTAGACGACCCGCACCGGGGCGCCGTCGCCGAGGGCCTCGTGGGCGTCGTCGGTGTCGGTCAGACCGAAGGCGATCTCGCCGGAGGCCACGAGGCGCTTGACCTCGCCGTTGGAGCTGGCGATGCGCACCTCGTTCGAGCGCAGCCGACCCAGGAACTCGCGGGCGCGCGTGTCGCCCCAGGTCGAGAAGAGCGCGGCCACGTGCATCGTGGTGGTGCCGAATAGCGGGTTGGCGATGGCGGTCCGCCCGCGCCAGCGCGGCGCCGCGAGGTCGAGAAGGGAGCGTGGCGTCTGGTCGGCGGGGACGAGGTTCGTGTTGACGAGCAGCACCCGCGCACGCGCCGCGAAGCCGGTCCAGGCGCCGTCCTTGCCGCGGAAGGTCGCCTGGAGATCGGCGGCGCGCTCGGGGGCGTAGGGCTCGACCAGCCCGCGATCGATCAGGATGAAGGGCCGCACGGGATCGCCGGACCAGAAGACGTCGGCTTGTGGGTTCTCCGCCTCTGCGAGCAGGCGGTTGAGGACCCCCGTGCTCTTGGTCTCCTCGGTGTCGAAGAGGCCGCGGACGGCGAGCCCCGTCTGCGCTCCGCAGTAGCGGAGGATGGGCTCCGAGAAGACTTGGTCGACCGACGTATAGACCACGACCTCGCGCGCCCCGGAGTCGCCAGTCGAGGAGCCCCAGAAGGCGAGGGCAGCGACCAGGGCGATGAGGCCCGCGGCGACGAGGACGCGCGCGGAGGTGTTCATCGGCGCTTCGCAGTCAGATCATCGAACCAGGTCTGCGCGTCGGCCTTGGTCCACAGGCCGATGCGTCCAGGCTCGGCGAAGGTCGGGTCGTGCAGGGAGAGCAGCGCGCGACCATCGAGGGCGCAGGTGATGTGGTCACCGGACATTTGCACGCGCAGCACGTGCCAGGCGGCGCGATCGAGTCGGACCTCGGCGCTCGCGAGCTGACGCCGCCGCCCATCGGTAACGGTGTAGACGCGGAGGTTGTCTTCGAGGGGGTTGTAGCGGGCGATGTAGTAGTTGCGCCCGTCCTTTGCACGCCAGACGAGGCCACCGCCCTGGTCGACCTTCCCGTGGCGGGCGCGCAGGTGCACGGACACGTCGAGGTCGCGGTAGGTCGCGCCGCCGATGAGGGCCACGTTGAAGGCGGCCTCTGGATTGGTGGCCGTCTGAGCCAGGACCCAAGGAGCGCTCGGCGCCCCCTCTCCCTTCGCGACCGCCCACGCGCCGGAGGCCGGGGCGAGGTCCTTCGGAAGGGCGGGGCCGGCCTCGAAGTGCCACACGCGCGCGGTCTCCTTTGCGGCGAAGGGGCTCTGCCAGCCTAGCAGCAGGAGGGCCAGGGTCGGGAGGGTTCGTCGCTTCCAGGTGGGGTTCAGCATTGCGCCGATAATCGCCTAACGAGTCGCTTCGAGCACCACGAAACTCGGGTTGGACCGTACCGTCGCGACGCGGGCGAAGTACCGCGGGAGGCGCCGATGGTACTCGAGGTGACGGTTTCCGACGACGAGCAGTCGGCCGCCTGGGCGCAGCACCCGTGCGGCGCCGACGAACATCTGGGCCGCGACTCGCCGGGTGACGGCCTGCCCTTGGTGGAACGGAGGGTTGCACAGGACCAGATCCGCCGAGGCGTCCCGCTCTGCGGCGAGGACGTCCTGCACCACGAAGCGGGCGGAGTTCGGAAGGCGCGCGCCCTCGAAGACGGCGCGCGCCGCGGCGACGGCGAGGTGCGACTCGTCGCAGAACAACACCGAGGCATCCTGCGCGCGAGCCGCCGCGGCGATGCCCAGGGCACCTGCGCCACACCCCAGATCGACCACGGCGGCACCCGCGGGCACGGAGCCCAGCGCCTCGATCAGAAGCGCGGAGCCTCGATCGAGGCGCTGCTCGCCGAACACGCCAGCGCTTCTCAGTGGTGGGGGGACGCGGTCATCCCGAGTCGCGACCACCAGCCGCGCGCGGTAAGCGGCTCGAGTGCTCGACGCGGGCCCGATGGCCGCCTCCATCGCCGCCACCGCGGACTTCTGAACGTACTTCGACAGGTCACCGAGGAGCACCGGCGTCCCCGGGGCGAGGCTCGGGGCGAGGCGCGCGAGGAGATACTCCAGGCGGCGGAGCGTGCGGGGCAGTCGCCCCACCACGGCGACGACGTCGGAGGTCGGCGCGCTCTGAGTCAGCGGCGTCCAGAGCACGGGCGGGAGGCCGTTGCGGTCGAGGTTGTGCGCCAGCGCGAGGCGCCCGATCTCCGAGTCGCCCCAGGCGCGAGCACGGGGCGACAGCGCGCAACTCAGGGTGCCGAAGCGGTCAGCCACCACCAGCACCGGACCGTCGAGCCGGCGTTCAGACAGCGCGTCCAGCAGGTACCGGTCCGCCCCGTCCCAGGCCTGAAGACGGTCATCATCCCGCGGGGGCCAGCGCCAGAGGCGATACCCCCCAGGTCCTCCCGCTCGCGCGGCGTCCTCAGCCTGACTGCTCACGTTGTCCCCTTCGTCGCCCGCGAAGAGGCTACGACGACTCCGCCGCCAGTGTCCGCAGGAACTCGCCGAGGTTGTCGAAGCCGCTCGCCCAGCCCTGCCCGGACTGCGACGAAGCGCGAAGGAAGCAAGCCAGCTCGTCCTCCGTGGCGTCCAGCGGTGCCCAGACGAGGCGCTGGAGAGTTCCCTCCGGGTGCGCCGAGAGCTCGATCGTCGTCAGCATCATTCGAGGCCAATCCGGCATCCGCGGGTTCCCCACGACGGTGCCATCGGCGTCGGTGAGCATGTGCTTCCACTGCAACCGGCGCGGCGGGTCGATGACCGAGAACTCCCAGCGCTCCAAGTGCGGCGGCATCTCGCCGAACCGCATCTCATACCGCATCACGCCACCCGGCCGCAGATCGTGCTCCAGCACCGCGGTCTGGCACGTCTGGTTGGGCTTGTACCAACGCACCAGCAGCTCCGGGTCGGTCCAAGTCCGCCACACCATCTTCGGTGGCGCCGCGAAGACCCGCTCCAAGACGAACTCCGTCGCCGTCCGTTCCGCCTCAGCCATCATCATCCTCCTGGCCTGACTCGCAGGCCATCTCGTGTAGGAGCGCGTCGAGTTGCGCAAACCGCGCCTCCCAGAGCGCTCGGTACGCCTCCAGCCAGGTGTTCGCAGCGGCCAGCGGTTCGGGACGTAAGCGCGCCGGGCGCCGCGCGCCGTCGATGCCCCGCTCGACGAGGCCCGCCCGCTCGAGGACCTTCAGGTGCTTCGACACCGCCGGCTGGGACATCGAGAACGGCGCCGCGATCTCGCCCACCGACGCCTCCCCCTCGACCAACCGAGCCAGGATCGCCCGCCGAGTGGGGTCCGAGAGGGCGCCGAAGACCGCGTTGAGTCCCGGACTCGGGTCTATCGCATAACCAAACGGTTCCACAACCATTTGCTTATTTGACCCCGAGGGGCTCGTCAACCACTTTGTGCAGCAACAAGCCGCCAGGACGACCCTCAGAACGAAGAAAGCCCCCGACGACGAACGTCAGGGGCTTCCTCAGGAGCGGCCGGCCTGGCGGCCGGCGTCTCGGTGGGGTCTACCAGCGGCCACCGCCGCCGCCGCCGCCACCGCCACCGCCGCGCGGGGCGCGCTCACGGGCCTCGCTGACGTTGAGGTTGCGACCGTCGAGATCCTTGCCGTTCATGCCGTTGATGGCATCGTCGGCGTCGGAGCCCTGGGCGAAGGTGACGAAACCAAACCCGCGGCTGCGGCCGGTCTCACGATCACTGATGACCGCCGAGTCGGTGACCTCGCCGAACTGCTCGAACGCGGTGCGGAGGCCGTCACTGTCAGTGCCCCAGCTGAGGCCGCCAACAAAAAGCTTCTTGGACATTCTCTAACTCTCTCTCTGCTGCGCACCCATCGGTGCGACTCTCTGAAATGCGCGCTCATGCGCGCCCGAGGTGCGGACCGGATGCCCGCAACTCACGAAACTAATACCCGCTCGAGGCCGGTGCTCTCACACCGCGGGTCCCCGATGAGGATAGCAAATACTCCTAGCCAACGTTCCCGTCAACCAGCAAGTTGCGCCTTGTCGCACTCTCTGCGCTGGAAAGGCAACTACATCCCGGTGATTCCGATCGCCTCGCGGGCTGCTGGCGCCTCTCCGGCCAACGATCAGACCGCCATCGACGCCGCCGGCCAGGTGGGGGGGCCCTCACCACCGAGGATTGCAGGAGTGCGACAGCCTTCTTCCTGTCGCCCCCACCTTCGACGCTATCCAGAATTGACCCACCTCTGCTTGTGAAAACTGGACCACCG
>CAYOBQ010000033.1:0-60064 GCA_964402225.1 uncultured Nannocystaceae bacterium
CTGAGTGCTGAGAGCCCTCCACACTCCCTCCGTCAGAATCGGGATATGCACCCTTCTAGAAAGGGCCCTCTTCGACCAGCAGCGTGGTCGTGCTCTGCCAGCCCGTATAGCAGTCGGCGTTGCCGTAGCCGGGGCACTGCTCGAGCCACGGCTCGATGCGGTGGCGGCCCCGGCGCACGCCCTCGCACATGCCGGTGATGGTGCGGTGGTGGTGGTAGTTGCCGCCGGGGCTGATGTAGACGTTGCCGTTGATCGGCTCGCGGCACTGCTGCCCGTCGACGCGGATCGCCCACCGGCAGCAGCGCCCGCCGCCGCCGTGGGTGCGCAGATTCGAGGCGAAGGTCAGTCTCAGCAGGGAGTCGTCCTCCTGCTTGTCGTAGTCGAGGGCCACGCCGGGGACCCGCCGAGTCGCGTCTTCGCCGCGGTTGATGTTCTGCCACGCCCCGTAAGCGATGCGCTCTCGCGGTCTCTCGCGGACCATCAGCGAGGTCGCGCTATTCCACCCCGTGTGACAGTCGGCGTTGCCGTAGCCGGGGCAACGCTCGATCCAAGGCTGCACTGTGATGCGTCCCCGCCCCACGCCACTACAGAGCCCGCCGAGGGTCCGCACCTGGTGGTAGTTGCCACCCGGGCTGATGTAGACGTTCGCGTTGAGCGGTGTGCTGCACTGGGCGCCGTTGACGCGCATCGCCCAACGGCAACATCTCCCACCGCCCCCGTGGGTGCGCATATTGGTGGTGTAGACGACCTCCAGCCAGGAGGCCGCGTCCTGCTTGTCGTAGACGACGGCGTGGGGCAGCGCGCTGGTCGCGTCGGCGCCGCTCGAGCGGTTGTTCCAGGCGCCGAAGGACATCGGCTCGTCCTCGGGGATCTCCTCGACGATGAGTGAGGTCATGCTCTGCCAGCCCGTGTAGCAGTCGTGGTTGCCGTAGCCGGGACAGCGCTCGACCCAAGGAACGACCGTCACATCGCCCTCCGGGACTCCGGTGCAGATGCCATTGATGGTCCGGTGCTGGTGGTAGTTGCCGCCCGGGCTGATGTAGACGTTGCCGTTGACGGGCTGGGGCGTGCACTGACGCCCATTGACCCGCAAGCCCCAGCGGCAGCAGCTCCCGCCTCCGCCGTTGGTGCGTAGGTTCGAGCTGAACGTCACCCGGAGCTTCGAGTTGCGCTCGAGCTTCGTGTGCCGGACGGAGATGGGCAGCGCGGTGGTCGCGTCGGCGCCGTTATTGAGGTTCTGCCACATCCCGTAGGAGAGGTATGGCCCGTCGGACTGGACGGGATCGGTGAGCCGACTCCACTCCTCGCCGGTCCACACGAGCAGGCCCAGGGTCTCCTCGTCCATGTAGACGGTGCCGACCGCCGGGTTCGCCGGCGGCCTGGCGCTGGGCGTGAGCTGGATCGAGTTGGCGCCAATCGTCCCGTTGACGTCCAGCCGGTGCGCGGGGTTCGTCTTGCCGACGCCGACGCGCCCCTCGGAGGTGACCCGCATGTACTCCTCTCCGTTCACCGCCCCCCCGGAGCGCGCGAAGATGAAGCGAAGGTGGTCGCCAACGTCGTCGCCCCAGGCCACGACCGTGTCCGCGTTGTTGTTCCCCTCGTCTTTGAGGCCGAAGTAGGCGTTGTCGGAGCCCCCGGCGCCGATCCGCACCCCATCGACCATCCACGCCCGTCGGCCGCCGGCGATCTCACCAGGGTGGATGTCGATCCGCTCCGCCGTGAGCACCCCGGAGGTGCCCGTGTTGCGGTCCACGCGCATGAAGCGGCTGCTGTCCTGTCCGTCGAGCAGATCGGCGTCTACCCCCGAGCCCGCCCCGTCACCGGCCCGGAGCAGCGCGACCACCTGCGCAGGCGTCCGCGCGAAGACGCTGCTGTCGTGACCGTCGAGCCGGTCGGCGTCGAGACCCGAGTCAGCGCCATCGACGCCCCGCAGCAAGTTCAGGATCTGCGCCGCGGTGCGGACGAAGACGCTGCTGTCGTGGCCATCGAGGCGGTCGGCGTCGATGCCGGAGTCTGCGCCATCGACTCCTCGGAGAAGCGCCAATAGCTGAGCGCCGGTGCGGATGAACGCCCCGCTGTCGTGGCCATCGAGGCGGTCGGCGTCGAGGCCCGAGTCAGCGCCATCGACCGTCAACAGCCGCTGGAGGACTTCGGCGGCGGTGCGCACAAAGGCGTTCGCCTGGCTGCCATCGAGCAGATCGGCGTCGACCCCCGAGCCCGCGCCGTCCACCTGCATCAACTTCGCTCGCACCTGCGCGGGCGTGTCCGGCGACCCCTGGCCCCCGGCGGCGCCCGCGGGCCCCTCCGGTCCTTGGGGTCCCGCGGCGCCTGCGGGCCCGGCGGGGCCGCGCAGCCCGGTCGGGTCACCGACCCAGAGGCCGTTCTCATTGATGACCGTGTTCTCGCCGATGCTCACCGTCCGCGGATGGATGTCACCCACGGCGTCGTCGGCCACGAACGCCGCGGGCACCTTGCCCAGGGCGATGCGGGGCAAGAGATCCGCCCCCCCGTCGACGGAGATGGTCAACCACACGCCCGGTCGACGGAAGATCGCCGGATCGAGGTCGCGCTCGCTGCCGACCGCGATCGCGTACCAGCCGCCGATGAACTCCACATCGGCGTGGCGCTCGTCGAAGAGCGGCATCCCCCCAGCCACCCGATCCCAGAGCCGCACGCGCACATCGTGTGCATCTTCGAGGGGCAGCCCCCGTGCATCGGTGACGATCCCCTCCTGGATGATCGTGTCGTCCAAGGCGAGGGCAGGCGCAGCCCACCCAACGACCAGCATCACTGGCAATAGCTTCCTCATGATCCCCCCGTCGAGCCGCTGCCAGTCACGTTACCCGATCGTGAAAAATTCTGCTCGGGGAGAAACTCGGCCGGCGCTTTCGCGAACGACCGACGTCACGCAGGGGCGCGGTCCTCGATGGGGATCGGGTAGTCACCGGTGAAGCAGGCGTCGCAGAAGCCCGCCTGCGCACCGCCCGCGGCGCGCAGGAGACCGGCCCGGCTCAGATACGCGAGGGAGTCGCAGCCGAGGAAGTCGGCGATGGCCTTCACCGACTGGTGGGCGGCGATGAGCTCGCCCCGGGTCGGGGTGTCGATGCCGTAGGAGCACCCGTGGGTGATCGGCGGCGACGAGATGCGGACGTGGACCTCTCGCGCCCCCGCCGATCGCAGCATCGCGATGATCTTGTGGCTCGTCGTGCCACGCACCAGGGAGTCGTCGATGACCACGACGCGCCGCCCGTCGAGCACCTCGTAGACCGGCGCGAGCTTGAGCTTCACGCCGAAGTGGCGGATCGACTGGGCCGGCTCGATGAAGGTGCGCCCGATGTAGTGAGAGCGCACCAGCCCCATCCCGTAGGCGATCCCCGAGGCCTCCGCGTAGCCTATGGCCGCGGAGATCCCGGAGTCCGGGACGGGGATGACCACGTCGGCCACAGCGGGCGCTTCGTGGGCGAGCTGCCGACCGAGGGCGTGGCGAACGGCGTAGACGCTCTCCCCGAAGATCCGCGAGTCGGGGCGCGAGAAGTAGACGTGCTCGAAGACGCAGGCGTGCCGCGGGGCGGGGGGAAACGGGCTCATGCTGCGGAGACCGTCGGCGTCGATGACGACCATCTCGCCGGGCCGGATCTCACGGTCGTAGGAGGCCCCGATGAGGTGGAGCGCGCAGGTCTCCGAGGCGAGGACGGGGGCCCCCTCGATGGCCCCCATGACGAGGGGCCGCACGCCGTGCGGATCGCGGACGCCGATCAGCGAGTCCTCGGTGAGGACCGTGAGGGAGTAGGCGCCCTCCACCCGACTCAAGGCGTCCACCAGCCTCGCGGTGACCGTCCCCCCCCGAGAGCGCGCGAAGAGGTGGACGATGACCTCGGTGTCGCTGTCGCCGCCGAAGATGCTGCCCTCGGACTCGAGCTCCTCCCGCAGCCGATCGGCGTTCGTGAGGTTGCCGTTGTGGGCGATCGCGATCTGCCCGCCGCCGTAGCGCACCGAGATCGGCTGGGCATTTCTGAGCCCGGTCCCGCCGCTCGTGCTGTAGCGCACGTGACCGATCGCGTGGGTGCCGGGGAGCTTGGCGAGCTGGTCGGCGCCGAAGACGTCGGCGACGAGCCCCGACCCCCGCAGCGTGTGCAGGGCGCCGTCGCTGGAGACGATGCCGGCGCTCTCCTGCCCGCGGTGCTGGAGGGCGTGCAAGCCCAAGTAGGCGATGTTGGCCGCCTCCGCGTGGCCGAAGACGCCGAAGACGCCGCACTCGTCGCGGAAGTGGTCGTCGCGCATCACCCGAAGAGGTCGTCGAGGGCGGAGTCCCAGATCCCGTGGAGCTCAGCGACGGACGCGTCGATGACCGGCGCAGCCCCCACCCGCACCGTGAGGCTTTCGCCGCCGGTGTGTCCCAGCCTCACCGCGGGGACGCCGGCGGCGGTGGCCAGGGCGAGCAGCGCGTCGCCGTCAGGCGTGGCCACCACGACCCGACCGATGCCCTCGCCAAACAGCGCCGTGTCCGACCCATCGTCGAGGGTGATCGTCGCGCCGATCCCGCCGAAGCCGGCCTCGGCGAGGGCGACGGCGAGCCCGCCTTCACTACAATCGTGGGCGCTCGCGACCAGGTGGTCGGCGTGGGCCGAAAGCAGCACCTCGATCATCTCCGCCGTCGCGTCTAGCTGCGCCTCCGGCGGCCGGCCGGCCAGCTCGCCGGTGCGCCACAGCAGGTACTCGCTGCCCCCCAAGGTGGGCCGGGCGTCCCCCAGCAAGACGACCTCGAGCTCGGCTGCGGGGAAGACGCTCCCCTTGGCGTCCGCCGCCCGATCCATCAAGCCCACGACCGCGATCATCGGCGTCGGGAGCACCCCCTCGCCGTCGGTCTCGTTGTAGAGGCTGACGTTGCCCGAGACGATGGGCGTGTCGAAGGCTAGGCAGCCCGCGGCGACCCCGTCGATGGCGCGGGACAACGCCCACATGCGCTCCGGCTTCTCGGGGCTCGCGAAGTTGAGGCAGTCGGTGGCGCCCCGGGGCCGCGCTCCGACGCAGGCCACGTTGACGGCGGCCTCGGCGACCGCCAGGGCGCCGCCGATGTACGGGTCGAGCCCGCAGAAGCGGCTGTTGCAGTCGACGGACATGGCGATGCCGCGGGGCGTGCCCGGGAGCCGCACGACCGCCGCGTCGCCAGCCCCGGGGCGGAGCACCGTGCCGGTGCGCACCATGTGATCGTATTGCTGGTAGATCGCGCGCTTGCTGGCGATGGTGGGCCGCGCGAGCAGCGCCCGGAGCGTGGCCGTGGCGTCGGGGAGATCGACTGTGGCCGGCGCCGCCTTCGGGGGCGCCGGCTCGGACATCGGGCGCTCGTATTTGGGCGCGTCGTCGACCAGCGCAGAGACCGGGACGTCCACGACCTGCTCGCCATGCCAGGTGCACACGAAGTGGCCGGTGTCGGTCACTCGGCCGACCTCGCAGACGTCGAGGCCCCACTTCCCCACGATCTCGATGAGCTCCGCCTCCCGGCCCCGCTTGCAGACCATGAGCATGCGCTCCTGGCTCTCGCTCAGCAGCAGCTCGTAGGGGGTCATGCCCGTCTCCCGCATCGGCACCTTCTCGAGCTCCAGGACGAGCCCCGAGCCCGCGCGGGAGGCCATCTCGCAGGAGGAGGAGGTGAGCCCCGCGGCGCCCATGTCCTGGATGCCTACGAGGATGTCGGTGGCCATGACATCGAGACAGGCCTCGATGAGCAGCTTCTCGGTGAAGGGATCGCCGACCTGGACCGTCGGGCGCCGCTCCTCGTTCCCACAACCGAACTCCTCGGAGGCCATCGTGGCGCCGTGGATGCCGTCGCGACCGGTCTTGGAGCCGACATAGAAGACGGGGTTGCCGACCCCCTCCGCCGTGCCCAGAAAGATGCGGTCCTGGCGGGCCACGCCGAGGGCGAAGGCGTTGACCAGGATGTTGCCGTCGTAGCTCTCGTCGAAGAGCACGTCGCCCCCCACCGTGGGCACGCCAACGCAGTTGCCGTAATCGCCAATCCCCGAGACCACGCCGCTGACGAGGTACGGCGTGCGCGGATGCTCCGGGCGGCCGAACCGCAGGGCGTCCATCAACGCGATGGGACGGGCTCCCATCGTGAACACGTCGCGGAGGATCCCCCCGACCCCGGTCGCGGCACCCTGGTACGGCTCGATGAAGGAGGGGTGGTTGTGGGACTCCATCTTGAAGACCACCGCCCAGCCGTCACCCGCGTCGATGGCGCCAGCGTTCTCACCGGGCCCGAGGACGACCTGCGGCCCCTCCGTGGGGAGTCGAGCGAGGTGCACCCGGCTCGACTTGTAGGCGCAGTGCTCGCTCCACAATACGCTGAACACGCCCAGCTCGGGCCAGGTGGGCGCGCGGCCGAGGTGGCCCTCGATGCGCGCGTACTCCGCCTCCGTCAGGCCGTGCTCGCGGATGGTCTGCGGGTCGTGGGCCGGCTTCATCGCAGATGCTCCAGGACCGCGTTGAAGAGGAGGCGACCGTCGGTGGCGCCCAGGAGCGGCTCGGCGCTGCGCTCGGGGTGCGGCATCATCCCGACGACGTTGCCGGCGGGGTTGCAGATGCCGGCGATGTCGTTGAGCGAGCCGTTGGGGTTCCCGCCCTCGGCGTAGCGGAACACGACCTGCCCCTCCCCTTCCATCCGCTCGAGGGTCTCCGCGTCGGCGAAGTAGTTGCCGTCGTGGTGCGCGACGGGGACCGTCAGCTCGCGGTCCCGGGGGACGCCGCGGGTGAACGGGGTGTCGCGTCCCTCGACGGTCAGGCGCACATCGCAACACACGAAGCGCAGCCCGGCGTTGCGACCGAGGGCGCCGGGCAGCAGGCCCAGCTCCGTGAGCACCTGGAAGCCGTTGCAGATGCCGAGGACCGGGCCGCCCGAGCGCGCGAAGTCGGCGACGGAGGCGCAGACCGCGGACCGCGCGGCGATCGCGCCACAGCGGAGGTAGTCGCCGTAGGAGAAACCGCCGGGCAGGAGCACGACGTCGGGTCCCCGCAGATCGGCGTCTGCGTGCCAGACCTTGTAGGCGGTGTGCCCCAGCACCTCGTCCACGACCCGCACGCAGTCGTCGTCGCAGTTGCTCCCCGGAAAGGAGACGACAGCGAACCTCATCCGTCGACGAGCTCCACCACGAAGGACTCCATCACCGGGTTGGCGAGCAGCTTCGTGGCCATCGCGTCGAGTTGGGCGGTGGCCTGCTCGGCGTCGTCCGTCGCGAGCTCGACCTCGAAGACCTTGCCCACGCGGACCGACGAGACGCCCTCGAAGCCGAGGCCGTCGAGGGCGCCGGCGATCGCCTTGCCCTGGACGTCGAGGACGCCCCCCTTGAGCCGAACCGTGACGCGCCCCTTCATCGAAAGCTCTCCCCGGTGATGCGCTCGTAGAGCTCGGTGTAGAGCGCGGTTGTCCGCTCGACGAGGTCGTCGGGCATCGGCGGGATGGCCGGCTCGGCCGTGCCCGCCGCGCGCGCTTCGTACAGCGCGTCCTTGTAGCCGCTGCGCACGTAATGCTGCCGCACGAACTCCTTGGAGTACTGGACGATCTCCCCCGCCTCGTACTTCGCGGCGTCCCACCAGCGGTCCTCGTCGGGGGTCCCAAAGACGTCGACCAACATCAGCTCGCCGTGGGCGTCGCGTCCGAACTCCTTCTTCCCGTCGACGTGGATCAGCCCGCCCGCCGCGGCCTGCGCGTCGATGAGCGAATCGACCTCCAGGCAGGTGCGCCAGATGCCCGACAGCTCCGCTGGCTCGAGCTTCGAGATCGACAGCGCCTCCGCCTCGTCGATGAGGCGGTCGGTGGGCTCTACCTTGGTGCTCGTCTCGCAATAGGGCTGGGGCAGCCGCGCGCCATAGGCATAGGTGTCGGCGGGGATGTTCGGCAGCCGCCCCTTTTGCTGCCGGTCGTGGAAGGAGCCCGCCGCGTAGTGGCGGACGATGAACTCGCAGGGCACCAACAGGTTGTGTCGGTCGTGGGTGATGCGGTCGTAGTCGTGCTCGACCTCGATCTTCGACACGACCATCTCGCGGGGCCCCGTCTGCTCCACGAAGTGGGTGCGCACGCCCGCCTCCGCGAGGCGCCGGAACCAGAAGGCGGCGGCGCGGCAGATGACCTCGCCCTTGTGGGGCACGGTGTTCGGGATCCACTTGTCGTAGACGCTGATCCGGTCGGTGAACTCGAAGATGACGAGGTCGTCGCGCCCCGGGACGGCGTGCACCAGCTTCACGGAGCCTTTGTAGAGCAGCTCGCCCTTCTTCACGACGCGGTGTCCTCTCCGGGCCCGAAGACCCGCTCGAAGATGGTGTCGACGTGGCGGAGGTGCCACGACGGGTCGAAGGCGCGCTCGATGGTGGACGCATCGAGGTGGGCGCCGATGTCGGGATCGGCCAACACGCCCTCGCAAAACGGGGTGGCCCCCTCGATCGCCGCCATCGCGTTTCGCTGAACCCAGGTGTAGGCGGTCTGCCGCGCGACGCCGGCGCGGGCCAGGTCGAGGAGCAGCCGCTGGCTGTAGACCAGGCCGCCCGAGAGCTCGAGGTTCGCGCGCATGCGTTCGGGGTAGACGACGAGGTTCGCCACCAGGCCGGTGCACCGGTGGAGCGTGTAGTGCAGGGTCGTGGTGGCGTCGGGACCGATGGTGCGCTCGACGCTCGAGTGGCTGATGTCGCGCTCGTGCCAGAGCCCCTGGTTCTCGAGGGCCATGCCGGCGTAGCCGCGCAGGAGCCGAGCCTGACCGGTGAGGTTCTCGCTGGCGATCGGGTTGCGCTTGTGGGGCATCGCCGAGGAGCCCTTCTGTCCCGCCGTGAAGCGCTCCTCTGCCTCTCGCACCTCGCTGCGCTGCCAATGGCGGACCTGAATCGCGAAGCGCTCGACGGTGCCGCCGAGGATGGCCATGGCGTTGAAGAGCTCGGCGTGGCGATCCCGCTGGACGATCTGGCTGCTGGCGGGGGCCGGCGCGAGGCCCATGCTGGTGCAGACGTGGGCCTCGACCTCCGGTGAGACGTTCGCGAAGGTGCCCACAGCACCGCTGATCTTGCCGACGGCGATGTTGGCGCGGGCCATCTCGAGTCGTACGCGACCGCGGGCCAGCTCATCGTGGAGGATGGCGAGGACCAGGCCGAAGGTGGTGGGCTCAGCGTGCATCCCGTGGCTGCGGCCGACCATCAGCGTGTGCTTGTGCTCGAAGGCGCGGGTCTTCACGGCGCCGAGCAGCGCGTCGAGACGGTCGAGGACCAGATCGACGGCGCGCGTCAGGAGCCACGCGAAGCTCGTGTCGAGCACGTCGCTGCTGGTCATCCCGAGGTGGAGCCAGCGCGCGTCGTCTCCCACCGTCTCCTCGACCTGCGTCAGAAACGCGATCACGTCGTGCTTCACGGTGCCCTCGATCACGGCGATGCGCTCTGGATCGAGGCGGACGCGCTCGCGCACGCGGGCCGCGGTGCCCTCGGGGACCGAGCCGGTACGCTCCATGGCCTCGCACGCGCGGATCTCGACCTCCAGCCACGCCTCGTAGCGGGCCTTTGGGGCCCACAGCTCGGCCATCTCGGGGCGGGTGTAGCGCTCGATCATCCTAGGAATCCTCTCCGGCGATGGCGTGCACCTGGTCGCGCCCGCCCTCCTTGGCCAGGTAGAGACCACGGTCGGCGCGCCCGAGGAGCGTCTCGAGATCGACGGGATCGGCGGGCGTGCAGGCCGAGACCCCCATGCTCAGCGTCACCCCGCACTCGGCCTCCCCCAGACGGAAGGTGGCCAGCTTCACGAGCTGGCGCAGCCGCTGTGCGGTGTACTCGCCTTGGGCCAGATCCGCGCCGGGCAACGCGATCACGAACTCGTCGCCGCCGTAACGGCAGATGACGTCCGTATCGCGGAGGTTCGCCACGAGCATCCGCGCCACCGCCTTGATGACGTGGCTGCCCATCGCGTGGCCGTGGGTGTCGTTGACCCGCTTGAAGCGATCGCAGTCGAAGAAGACGCACGAGACGGGGATGCCGAAGCGCCGCACGCGCCGGAGCTCGAGCTCGAGGCGACGCTTGAACTCCTTCTGATTGAGGAGCCCCGTGAGGTCGTCGGTGATCGACAGCGAGTGCAGCCGTTCGTTGTTCGCCAGGACCTCGTCCTGGAGGCCCTTCATGCGCCACAGGACCTCCAGGCGCAGCACCAACTCGAAGAGCTCGAAGGGGCGGACCAGGAAGTCGTCGGCGCCGCGCGAGAAGCCCCGGGCGATGTCCGCCGGCGTCTTGCGGGGGTAGATCGCGAGACACGGGACGAACTGGCTCGCGGGGATGGTCTGCTTGATCCGCTCGAGATCAGCGGTCGGATCGACGAGGTCGGGCGCGACGTCGATGACCACCACCTGGGGCTTGAAG
The DNA here is from genome assembly GCA_964402225.1 of uncultured Nannocystaceae bacterium. Lineage (GTDB taxonomy): Bacteria > Myxococcota_A > Bradymonadia > UBA7976 > UBA1532 > CAYOBQ01. The sequence goes on from CAYOBQ010000033.1 coordinate 10,381, forward strand.
TGCTCCAGCGCCTCCCACACGCCCTCACCGGGATCGGTCTCACCGACGTCGTAGCCCCGCGACTCGAGGGATCGCTGGAGGAAGACGCGCTCGTCGGGGTCGCGGCCGACCAGGAGGACTCGACGCCGCAGGCCCGGCTGGGTCTCGGCCACCGGCAGGCCCGTCTCGTCGACAGGGCCCAGTCCTTTGCCGCCGTCGTCGTGCATGCCTACTCGAAGTCAGCGCAGCAGCGGAAGCCGATGGAGGCGCGGGCGCTGCCCGCCGAGCGCCGTCCTCCCGCGCCGCAGGCGGCGTCTTCGTCGGCGGAGGTGAAGTCCCCCCCGCGCACGATCTGGTCGGCGGTCCACTCCGCGAGGTTCCCGCTCATATCGTAGGCGCCCCAGCCGGACTTGCAGCGCTTGAACTTCCCCGACGCCGCCAAGGAACGCTCCTCGCCGTCGGCGTCCTCGGTGTTACAGCGCCGCGCGTCGAAGCGTCGTCCGTAGGGGAACGAGCCGCCGCAGGCGCGCCGCCACTCGCGGTCGCGACACAAGCGCTTGCCAACACGAGCGCACATGCTCTTCGCCGTGTTGAAGTTCACCGAGGCGGAGGGGCGCGCCCCCTTGCGCCCCGGATACTCGTATCGGTCCACACAGAAGGCCTTCCCCTCGCGGGCCGCCGCGACCGCCTTGGCGCCGACGATCCGCCCGCGCTTCAGCGAGCGGCGCGGAAACCCCTTCAGGGTGACGGGGAGCATCCCCGCCGGGCACCGCAACTCATCGTCGGTGGCGGGTGGTCGTTCCTTGGCCGAGGCCGGTTCGACGGGCTCCGGCTTCGGCTTCGGCGGGGCGGGGGGCAGTGAGTTCGGGGTGTGCGTTGGGTTCGGCTCGGGCTTCGGCTTGGGCTTCGGGGCTGGCTGCGGTTGCGGCTCCGGCTTCGGCTCAGGCTTCGGCTCAGGCTTCGGCTTCGGCTCAGGCTCTGGCTTCAGCTCAGGCTTCGGCTTCAGCTCAGGCTTCGGCTTCGGCTTCGGCTCAGGCTTCGGCTTCGGCGTCTCGGGCCCGCGCGTTGGCGCCGCGGGCCGCACGGCCACCGGCGCGACGGCGGCGTCCGGCGCGGTGATCGCCACGACCGCCGCGTCCGGCACCGTCGGGCGGACCACCGTCGGGCGCGGCGCGGGTGACGCGTCGGGGCGCAGGTGCAGCACCTGTGGCGCCCGCTTCTTCGGATCCGGCTTGCCGTCGGAGATCAGGTAGATCGCCGCGAAGGCCGCCCCGCACACCACCAGCGCGATGGCCAGCACGAAGCCCACGTTCGAGCGGAGCAGCCACGGGCCCTCCGGCTCGTCGGGCTGCGCCATCAGAGTCGGGTGGGTGGGGGTCGATGCGGGTGGGGGGACGGCCGCGTCCGCGTCGAAGAGCTCCGGCCCCCGCATCGTCGGGGGCGGCGAGAACGCCCCTGTCCCGGCCTCAGCCCCCGGCGCCGGCGTCCCGATCATGGCGCTCGCCTCGGCGATCGGGACGATGACCGGTCCAGACTCGTCTTCGAGGTACTCGTGGAGGTCTTGGGAGTCGAGGGCCTCTACGTAGGACTCCTCGGCCTCGGCCTCCGGCGCCGCTCGCTCCCTCGTCGTGTCCGCCGTCGACTCGGCGTCACCCTGACCGACCTCCGCCATGGCGACCTTGCGGGTGATGTCGTCCGGGAGCAGCACGCCGCCGATCGAGCGCAGGTCGACGGAGGCGAGCTCGCGACCGTCGATGAACGTGCCGAGGGCCTCCGAGAACGCCTCGGCGCTCTCGTAGCGGTCACCCACGTCCGGTGCCGTCGCCCGCGCGATGAGCGGATCGAGGCCGTCAGGCCTCGCCTCGGCGGCGTCATCGAGGATCTCGCTCGGCGGTGGCGCGCCCAGCGCGTAGGGCTGCCCACAGACGAGCTCGTAGAGGATCGCGCCCAGACTGTAGATGTCCGCCCGCGCGTCGGGGGTCTCACCGCGTAGAATCTCGGGGGCGATGTAGACGTCGGCGCCCACCTCCCGCTGGGCCTCGGCGAAGGCCTCCGCCGGCACCGCCTCATGGGCCGTGAAGTCGGTGAGCTTCAGGACGTCGGGGAGGATCAGGACGTTCTCGGGCTTGAGATCTCCGTGGACCGTGTGCCGATGGGCGTGGCCCAGCGCCATCGTGATCTGCCCCAGGATGGGCTCGACCTCTCGCACCGTGAAGCGCTGGCCCTTGCCCGAGCGAAGCGCCATCACCTTGCGCAGCGTGAGTCCCTCGAGGAGCTGCATGGTGTAGAAGCACAGCGGACCATCGCAGTCGTCCTCGTAGAGGCGGACGATGTTTTGCTGCGAGAGCTTCCGTACCTTGCGAATCGTCCGAGAGAACTGCTGCCGGGCGAGCGTCTGGCCGAGCAGATGCGGGTGCATCACCTTCAGCGCGACGTCGAGCTCGATCTCCTGATCGTGGACCTTGTAGACGACGCCCAACGGGCCCTTGCCCACCAGGTCGCGCACCTCGTAGCGCCCGTTGACCACGTCGCCGATCGCGTAGGGCAGCTTCTCGGCGGCCTTCGCGGCCCGCGCCCGCCGCTTCTCGAGGGCCCGGAAGGAGGTGGTGGTCGCGGTGAACGTCTTGCGGGCCCCGGCGAAGCGGTAGCCGCAGTTGCCACACTGCGGCATCCCGTCGGCGACGTCACTCCCGCAGCGTGGGCACATCATGGTCGCGCTCCGGCGCCTCTCGAGTCGCGAGGCCGAGGTTGTAGCAGAGGGGCCCCGCCCCTTCAAGCGGCGGACGCGCCTACGGCTGCACGAACTCCACCTCTACGTCGAGCTCCGTGAGCCGCCCGGCCGTCCCCTCGGCGTGATCCTCGATTCGCAGCCCGAACCGACCATCCCCCGCCCCCATCCCGGTGAACTCGAGGTAGATGCGGTCATCGAGCTCGATGTCGTTGTCGAAGTCACGGACGAAGTCGTCGTCCATACCGCCGTCCGTGCCGTCGGCGGCGCCGTCCCGATTCCACAGCGTCGCGACATCCTGCCCGTCCCAGGTCGCGACGATGACCAGGTCTCGCAGGAACTCGTGCTCGATCGTCAGGTCGTCGATCGTCAAGCGACGAATGATCGCCCCGGCGGGGACCTCCAGGGGCAGGTTGACGGTGATCGCGCCGGGCTCGCCGTCGGCCGCGTCGGGGATCGCCACATCGTCTCGGATCTCCGCGCTCACCGTCTCGAGCCCCCCCACGCTACGCAGCACGCGGTACGCGTTCGCGTCGTCGCGGAAGCCATAGACCCGAAGGTAGTAGCGACCGGGATCGAGCATCCGCTCCATCGACTCGGTGTCGCGGAGCCCGCTGGAGAAGTCCAACCGGCGAGGCTCTCCGTCACGGAAGAGCTCGAGGTCGAGATCGCCCTGGTCGTGGTCGAGCAGCACGTCGATACGAACCCGCTGCTCTCCGACGATCTGGAAGGTGTACCAGTCGTCGTCGTAGTCGCACACGACTCGCCGCTCGTCGGGCTCCGGGAACGGCACCGCCTCGCCTCGACCGTCGTTGTGCTCCCCCGTCGGCCCGACCCGGTCGTCGGTGCAGTCGCCGAAGACGTTCACCGTCATCGCGTAGTCCGTCACGCCCCGCTTGGTGCCCGCGACCCGAACGTAGTAGGTCGCCTCCTGGTTCGCGCGCCGCTCGTAGACCGTCTGGCCGTCCCGCGTGTCGTCACCGGTGTCCACCAGGCGCAGCGCGCCGTCGCCCACCGCCTGGTAGAGCTCGACGGCGATGTCCCCCGTCCCCACGTCGAAGTAGACGTCCGCTTCGATCCCGTCCCCGGCCTGTAGGGCGATCCGGTACCAGTCCTCATCCCCATCGCAGATGCGGAGATCCCCGTACTGAATCCCGCGTGCGTTGGCGTCGGCGACCCCGGTGGCCGTGAGCGCCTCGTCGTTCCGGTTGCCGGCGTCGAAGGCGTCGTGGTCGCACGGGGCCAACGGGTCCGGCGTGCTCGGGTCACAGTCGTCGTCCACGCCGTTGCCCGGGATCTCTTCTCGGCCGGGCACCGCGGGGTCGTCGGGGGCGCAGTCCTGGTCGTCGGGGACCCCGTCTCCGTCCCCGTCCACGGCCCCCGGATCACACGCCACATCACCGCCACGGCAGTCGTCGTCCACCCCGTCACCACAGCGGGTCTCGGCGTCCTCGACCACGTCCGGGTGGACCGCGCCGTCCTCGTCGTCGCAGTCCTCGTCGCGCCCGAAACCATCGCCATCGAGGTCGTCGTCGGCGGTCTCCTCGCGGCAGTCGTCGTCGAGCCCGTTGTACGCCATCTCCTCGGCGCCGGGGTTCACCGCCGCGACGCCGTCGTCACAGTCGTCACCGCCGGCCTCGACGGCGACGAAGCCGTCCCCGTCTGCGTCCGCGTCGTCGGTCTCCGGGTCGCAGTCGTCGTCGACCCCGTTGTAGAAGTCCTCGTCGGCGCGGGGGTTCACGGCGGCGTCGGCGTCGTCGCAGTCCTGCGGGTGGGCGAAGCCGTCCCCGTCCAGGTCGTTGTCGGGCGTTTCCTCGTCGCAGTCGTCGTCGAGCCCGTTGTAGGCGATCTCGTCGGCGCCGGGCGCGACCTCCGGGTTCGAGTCGTCACAGTCGCCGTCGACCTCCGAGACGCCATCCCCGTCGGCGTCCACCGGCGAGGGCACCGCGTCCGCCCCGTCGCAGTCCTCGTCGACCTCGTTGGCCGGGATGTCGTGGGCCGCTGGGTGGATGAAGGGCGCCCGGTCGTCGCAGTCCTCCTCGCAGAGATCGGCGCACGCCTCGTCTGCCAACGCGGCGCAGAACGCGACGCAGTCCAATGGGAAGCCGTCCCCGTCGAGGTCGTCGTCCGGGGTCGCCGGGTCGCAGTCGTCGTCGCGCCCGTTGTAGGCGGTCTCGAACTGGTTCGGGCCCACCTCGGGATCACTGTCGTCACAGTCCCCATCGGCGTCCGTCACGCCGTCGCCGTCGGCGTCGGCCCCGCAGCGAACGTCGCCGTCCCGGCAGTCGTGGTCGATGCCGTCGCTACATCGCTTCGAGCCGTTCTCGGCGATGCCCGGGTTGATCTCCGGCGATCCGTCGTCGCAGTCCTCGCCCGCCTCGCAGCCGGCACCGTAGCCGTCGCCGTCGCCGTCGATGCAGTCGGCGGGCCGAGCCACGCACCGACCCTGGGCGTTGCACCGCTCTGCGGCGGCGCAGTCCGCGTCCGCGCGGCAACCCTCGCGGCACTCACCGGCTACGCAGGCCTCCCCGGCATCGCAATCCGCGTGCTCGTCACACCGGTCGATGACCGAGCCCGAACAGGTGTGGCTCTCGATCATGCAGACCTGTCCCGGCGCGCAGGCCCGGTCCATGTTGCACTCGCCGGGCACGCACTCGCCCTCGACGCAGACCGCGCCGTCACCGCACGCGAAGTCGCTGTTGCAGGTCGGTGCCATCGCGGCGTCTCGGTCCATCTCCGTGCCAAAGTCCAGCGCGAGCGTCGCCGGCGAGGCGTCGTCGTCGCACGCGGCGAGGGTCAAGACCACCGCGAGGAGCAACCTGTAGGAACCGCGCATTCTCGCCTCCTGGATGGATCGATCTCGGGGGCGGGCTTCGCAAGAAGCGAGCCAGGGCCAAAGACGCCCGAACGCAGCGTTTTGAATCATCTCGTTGCGACACGTCGCCCCACGGGGGAACGAAACGTGGCGTTCACGACCGGAATGCCCCGCAGCCTCCCCCGATGGCCCGAAACCTGCTATGGGCGCCGCCAAACCGGAGGGAAACATGCAATACACCCTGTCCCGAGGCGGCTCGCCCATCCTCGTCCTGCTGATGGCCTTCGCGGTCGCGTGCGACGACTCCTCGCCGGGCGGCGGCCAGACAGAGGCCGACGCGATGGTGACGCCGGCCCCCGACGCGGCGCCGGTGCCTGAGCCCGAGCCCGAGCCGGAGCCGGAGCCCGAGCCCGAGCCGGAGCCGGAGCCGGAGACGCGGCACCTGCTCATCGAGGGGATGAGCCTGCGAACGGCCCTCTACGGCGAGGCCCTCTCGCTCCGCGTCCGCTACGTGAACGCCCGGGGCGGCAGCGTCCAGGGCGTCGTGCGCGCTTCGCTCTACGTCGACGAGGTCGACCACACGCGCGGCGGTGTCGCCGGCACCGTCCTCGAGCAGGCCGCGGTGACGACGGACGACGCGGGCCGCGCGGTCTTCGAGCTCCGCGCCGGCTCGAACGCCACCGTCTTCGATGTGCGCGCCAGCGCCGAGCTCGCGGAGCCCGTCGAGTGGCGCGTCACGATCGACCACCCGGCCACCGGCGACGTCGCGGTGACGGTGACCTATCCCTTGGAGGCCGGCCGCTATGGCGCCGTCGACCTGGACGCGGTCCAGGTCTTCCTCGTCGAAGCGGTCGCCTGCGAGGTCGCCACGGGGACGCCCCTCGCGAACCTCGAGCCGGTCGCGGCGCTCCCGGTCATCGTGCCCTTCGACCCCTCCGCCATGGACCAGCGGACCGCCGCCGGTGCCCTGCCCCACGGCGCGGCGCTCACGGCGGTCGCCGTCGGGAGCAACCTCGCTGGCGCGCCCCTGGCCCGTGGCTGCACCGAGGGGGTGGTGGTCCAGGGCGGTGACGAGGTCACCGCGGAGGTCGAGCTCGCGGATCTGGCCCTCGACTTCAAGGGTGTCTACGCGGTCGAGCATCGGGTCGATATCCGCGAGATGATGGACGCGCGCGAGGACGCCGGCGCCCTCGCCGACATCCTCGAGATCGCGGCGGCGGCGGGCGGTGGCCTCGGGCGGCCTCCCTGGCCGCGGGGCGACGGCCTGGTCCAGCTCGCGTGCCGCTACGCCGAGCTCGACGACGGCGAGTGCAACTTCCTCCGCTTGATCGCCGCCCCGGAGATCGAGGCCTGGTTCGACACCGAGCTCGACGCCGAGACCCTCGAGGTCCTCGACGCCATCGGCGGCATCTACCATGGGCTCTCCGACCTCACGGTCTTCGGTGAGATGGAGATCGCGGCCTCACGGCCCGACGCCGAGGGCCGGCTCCCCGGAAACGAGAGTCGTTGGCATTCCTTCCGCTTCGCCTGGCGCGACGGGTGTCCGGTCAACGCACCGGAGGCCTGCGAGCGAGACATCGACCTGCTGCGCCAGGGCTTTGGCCCGCGCACGCTCGTCGGCGCCTTCGACGGCGCCCTCGAGGGCGACGTGCTGCACATCGAGCCCCATGAGTTCGGGGTCCACTTCGGTCGCCTGATGCTGGGTGTCCTCGAGGCGTGGGTGCTCCCCCAGGCGCTCCGCGAGCCGGGGCCCATCACCATGCACGACTACATCAGCCGGCTCGTGCCCTGCGCCGACATCAACCTCCAGCTCCCCCCCGGCGACGCCAACAGCGGGGTCTGCGAAGCGACCATCGTCACGCCCCTCGCCGACGAGCTCACGGCGGCCATCATCGGCGATCCGGGCGACCTGTCCGGCTTCACCTTCGAGGGACAGGTCACGGTGCTCGACGCGACGCCCGACCTCTCCGTCGACCGCTTGGTGGACGGCGTCTGGGACGGCGCCCTCGGCGTCGCGGACCTGCTCCCCGAGGTCGGCACCTTCGAGGGCTGCCGAGCCGGCGCCGCCTGCCCTGACGCGGAGTAGGCACAGCGCCTCCGGCGGGTCGCGCCGAGCGTCAGAAGGGCCGACAGACCTCCGGCTCCACCTGTCCGCCCCGCTCCAGCGTCAGCAGCGCGAAGGCGTGGGAGCTGTCCTCGCTCCAGCCCTGCACGCTCCCCGCGAACTGCGTGCCCCATCGGCCCTGGGGGTCCTGCCAGCCCAGGAGGGTGTAGGCCATGTCGAACCAGGGGCTCGCGGCGTGGTCCGGGTAGCCGGCGGCGACCGGGTCGATGAGGCCGGGGAAGTCGCTGGCGTCCAGGTGGCCGTCATTCTGCTCGCTGTTCGCCAGCAGCGCCTTGGTGAAGGCCCACTGGTAGTAGTAGATGCTCTGGGTCCAGGGCCCGACCGCGTCGTAGCTGTAGTTGGCTCGAAGCCACGCGAGGTTGGACTGGACGCGCGCGTCCGCCGTCGGGACCTCCAACAGCCGGAGGCACCACGCGCCGGCGGTCGTCACCGCCAGCGTGGACACCTGACCGGCGAAGTAGCCCATCCCGCCGTCGTCGTTCTCGGCGGCGACCAGGAAGGGATCGGCGCCGGCCAACGCCAGGGCCGCTGCCGGGACGGTCGTCTGCGCCCCCGCGAGCCCGTAGAGCGCGAAGTGGGTCGCCGAGACGTCGCCAGCGGCCTGGGGCGGCCCGTAGTTCCAGCCGCCGTCGTTGAGCGGTGGGAGCGCGCCCTGGTTGGCGATCAGGCTCGCCGCGCCGTTCGCGATGCCCTGGGAGACCGTCACCTGGGCGCCGACCTGATCGGGGCCGCCCGTCTCGAGATACATCGCCAGCGCCGCGACGCTGCTCCCCGTCTCGTAGACCCGGGGGATCTGGAGGGGATCGCGCAGCACGGTGAAACCCGAGCCGTTGTCATCCAAGAATCGCGCGACCATCCGCTGCACCATGGCCTGGTCCGCGGCGTCGAGGCCTGAGTAGCCCACCGGCGGTCCCCGCCCATCGGCCCGGAGCCGCTGTTCGAGGAAGGCTGTGACCACCATCGGGTTGGCGCGCACGTCGTGATAGATGTCGCCGGGTCCGATGCTCGCTCGCAGGACCGCGAATCCGCGCTCGATGGCCGCCGATACGTCCTGCTCGAAGGACGTCGGCGCGTCCGGCGGCAGCACCGCGCCGTCCTCGTCGATCTCACCATCGCAGTCGTTGTCGAGGCCGTCGCAGATCTCCTCCGTGACCTCGCAGCAGCCCCCCTCGAAGCACAGCGCCCCCGCCTCGCAGACGACGCACGCGGCCCCCGCCGAGCCACACGCCCCCGGACCGGGCTGCGCGCATCGGCCGTGACGGTCGCAACAACCGTCGGGGCAACTCCCGGCGTCGCAGGGCACGAGGCACGCCGCCGCGGCGCCGGGGTCGTCCATCACCAGAGGCCCCGCCGACGCCGGCTCGTCGTCACCGATGTTCTCCGAGGGCATCCCCACGCCGAGGGCGGCCTCGGCTTGTCCCCAGCAACGGATCCGCCCATCCACGAGGGCCGCGCACGAGACCCGATCCGCCAGCGCGATCTCGGCGATCGGCCCGCCCACATCGACCAAGGGAGGCGGCATCTCCCCCGGATCGTCCCCGACGTGGCCCGGCTCACCGAGCCCCAGCGCGCCGTTGCCGTTGAGCCCCCAGCAGCGCAGCCCCCCCGCACAGTCGATGGCGCAGACCCGGGATCCGCCGGTGACGAGCCTGACGGCGGGGAGCGTGGGCCCCACGGACAACGCCGCCCCCGCGGGCAGCTCCCCCGGCTCGTCGCCCAGATCCTCCCGGTCCCCCAGCCCCAGCTTCCCGCCGTTGGCCTCCCCCCAGCACGAGACCGCGCCGGTGATGCTCCGAACGCAGGTGTGGTTGAAGCCCGCCGCGACCTCGACCGCCGGCTCCGCGGTGGGCACGGCGACCGGGGGCATCTCCCCGGCGTCGTCCCCCACGGACTCCACGGCCCCCGTGCCGAGCCGACCGTACAGGCCCCAACCGAAGCACTTGACCTCGCCGTTGGCCAGCAGCGCGCAGGTGTGGTCCCAGCCGACCGAGACCGAGTCCACCGGGCCGCCGAGGTCGAGATCGGGGGGCGGGAGCTCGTCGGGCTCGTCGCCGTAGTCGACCTCGTCGGGGATCCCGACCTGCCCCTCGCGGTTGTAGCCCCAGCAACGCAAGGTGCCGCCCGCGAGCACCGCGCAGCTCGTGTTCCCGCCGGTGGCGATCTTCACCGCCGCGCCACCGAGCTGCACGGGCGCAGCGAGCAGCGCATCCACCTGGACTCCGCGCCTCCCGATGCCCAGCTCACCGTGGTAGTTGGCGCCCCAACAGCGCACGTCCCCGGTCGCCAACAGCGCACAGGTGTGGGCGTCGCCCCCCGCCAGCGCCTCGATTGGCGCTCCGAGATCCAAGGTCGGTACGTCCATCGGACGCTCATCGTCCCCCACCGGCTCGTGGTCGCCGTAGCCGAGCATGCCGCTCTGGTTCTGGCCCCAGCAACGCACCTCGCTCGTGCCGCGGCGCGACGCACAGAAGTGACGCTGCCCAGCGGCGAGGACCCAGCCCGAGTCGCGCGCGCAGGCACACTCCATCACCACCGGACCTGCATCCGAGGCTGCGGCGTCCGGAGCCCGCGCGTCCGGCGAGACGCCGTGGTCCAGTCGCGAGGCGTCCGGCGAGCCCGCGTCCACCGACGCGGCGTCCGCCGGGGCTGTGTCGGGGCGACCGGCGTCCGCCGGCTCCGGGTCCGGGGGACACCCCGTGACCAACGTGAGGGCTCCGATGAAGAGAAGAATGCGCTCGAGAGATCGCTGCACGCGCTGGCTCCAATCCGCGGGGGGCCCGTCGCACGCAGGAAGCACGCCAGCGTGCGGGGGCTCCGTTCTATCGCGCCGAAACGCCCTGACGCTGCACAATAATGCAACACTGGAGCGACCATCTGAATCGACATGCGAGGCAGATGTCAGATCCCATGCGGGGAGGACCGTGGCGTGAGGTTTGCTAGGAGCGGGCGCCAAACCACACCTGGAGGCGCCCCCCGAAATGACCGGATCCATCTCCCGTAGAATCGCGCCCTGTGTCGCGGCCCTCGCGCTGATCGCCTGTGGCGAAGCGGAGGAGATCGAGGCTGGCTATGAGGACGCGCCCTCGGCCGGCGACTCCCAGTCGGCCAAGGCGGACAGCCCGAACGACACCTCGAGGACCCACATCCCGGACAACAACGCCCGCGGCGTCAGCCGAACGCTGGTCACAGGCGGCCCCGCCACCCGCGTCTGGGTCGAGATTCGGCACCCGTACCGAGGCGATCTGCGGGTGGTCGTCACCGGCCCGAACGGGCGCCAGAGCGTCCTGCACGACCGCCAGGGCGGGAGCCGGCACAACCTCCACCTCGATTGGACGGTCCCCGCCGCGATGCAGGCCGCCGGCACCTGGAAGCTCCACGTCTCAGACCACGCCGGTCGCGACGTGGGCTACATCGAGTCCTGGGGCCTCGACGTCGCCGACGAGCCCGGCGGCGGAGGTGCCGCGGGTGAGGGAGAGCTGTGCGGCGGGATCGCCGGGATCCTGTGCGCGGCCGGCCTGGAGTGTCAGCTCGCCGGCGACTACCCCGACGCGGCCGGCGCATGCATCGTGCCCGGGGGCAGCGGCGGTGACGCCACGACGGAGCGGCCTCAGGCGCCGATCCCCGACGACAACCCCAGGGGGCTCGTCCGCACCCTCCGGGCAGAGGATCCCGTCACTCGGGTTTGGGTCGAGATCGACCACACCTACCGCGGGGATCTCCACGTCTCCGTCAAGTCCCCCACCGGCTTCTCCCAGGTGCTCCACAACCGAGGCGGGTCCTCCGCCGACGATCTCAGCGTCTCCTGGGACGTGCCCGCGAGCGCCCAGAGCGCCGGGGTGTGGACCCTGCGCGTGGTCGACCTGGCGCGCCGCGACATTGGCGTGCTCACGGCCTGGGGCCTCGACACGGACGGGAGCTCGCCGCCCCCGCCCCCGCCCCCGCCCCCGCCCGCGGGCTGCGCGGAGGACTGCGCCGCGGGATCCCACTGCGAGCAAATCGAGGTCTACTGCTTCGCCGCGCCGTGCCCCCAGGTCTTCGAGTGCGTCCCCGATGAGATCGGCGGCACGGTGGACGACGCCGACACCCCGATCCCGGACAACGATCCGCGGGGCGTGCGTCGGGTGCTCGAGGCCAACGGCCCGGTGGTTCGCGTCGAGGTAGACATCCTCCACACCTACCGCGGGGATCTACGGGTCACGGTGATCGCACCGACCGGCGCCGAGCTGCGACTCCACGACCGCGGTGGCCGCTCCGCCGACGACCTGCACATCGAGAAGCCGATCCCGGCGGCGCTGCGCGTCGCGGGCCGCTGGACGCTCTGGGTCCAGGACTTCGCGGGCGCCGACACCGGCATCATCGACTCCTGGGCCCTCGAGGTCGACGGTGGCGGCACGACCCCGCCCCCTCCACCGCCACCCGTCGCCCGCATCTGCGACGACGAGACGGGCCTGAGCAACCCGGTGCCCACGTGCTCCGCCGACGCGCCGTGCGACCGGGTCCTCTCCCTGTGGCCGAACCCCGACCCGATCACGACGCCCACCCGGCGCCCCGACTGCCAGGACACCGATCTGCGCACCTGGGACGGCGCCGACGGGACGCCGCGCTACGCCTGCTTCCACCACCCCGGGAACGCCCGCGGCGCGCTGCCGCTCTTGGTGTGGCTCCACGGCGCCAAGGGAGACGCGGACAACGTCCTCACAGCGACGGACATCCGGCGCCACGCCGACAGCTTCGACCTCACGGGGGACCGCCAGCGGCGTGGCTTCATCCTCGTCTCGGTCCAGGGGCGCAACCTCCGCTACCCCACCGAGACCGACAAGGACGAGAGCCACTTCGACAACCTCTACCGTGACCTCGCGGCCCCCTCGACCAACGCCGACATGGCCCTGCTCGACCAGATCATCGACGAGATCGTCGCCGAGGGCGGGGTGGACACCGATCGCATCTACACGATGGGTCACTCCAACGGGGGCTTCTTCGCCCAGATGTACGCCATCGCGCGCCACGACACGCCGACGCCCGGCGGTCACCGCGTCGCGGCCACGTCGGTCTACTCGACGGGGGACCCCTTCGCCGACATCGATCTCCACGCGGACCTGCGCGACGGCTCGAGCTGCGAGATGGACCCCTACCCCACCTCCGACGTGCCGCTGATGCTCGTCGGCCGAGACTGCGACATCATGGCCTGCGACACGCGCCAGGCGAACAACCTCGAGGCGGAGTCGGGGAAGGACGTCCAGAAGTGGATGTCGGCGCTGTCAGAGATGGTCGACAACGAGAACGTGGAGCGGGTCATCCTCGACGGCCGCGGACGCACCACCAACCAGTGCAGGCGCTGGTGCGGCACCGGCCTCGCCTTCGCCAACCACATGAACTGGCCCACCGACTTCGAGCCGGCGATGCTCCACTTCCTGCGCGAGCACCCGCTGCGCTGACGGGAAGCGCCCCGGCGCCAACCTACCTGGCGCCGGTGGAGCCGAAGCCGGCCTCGCCCCGGGCGGTGGCCGGCAACTCCCCCTCTTCAGCGACCTCGACCCGGGCGACCGGGGCGACCACGAGCTGCGCGACGCGTTCGCCACGCTCGATCGTGACCGGCTCGCTGCCCAGATTGACGAGCAGGATCTGCAGCTCGCCGCGGTAGTCGGCGTCGATCGTGCCAGGGGCGTTGAGGACCGTGAGCCCGTGGCGGGCGGCGAGGCCCGAGCGGGGCCGAACCTGGCCCTCGTGGTCGGGGGGCAGCGCCATCGCGAAGCCGGTGGGAACGCGGGCGCGGGCGCCGGGGTCGATGGTGAGGGGAGCCCGAACCGCGGCCCGGAGGTCCAGGCCGGCGGCGCCGGGGGTTTCGTAGCGGGGGATCGGGAGGGGGTCTGGGGGGCCCGCCTCGGAGAGGCGTTTCAGCGTGAGGCGGGCCAACGCGCCCCTACTCCTCGCCGCCTTCGAGGGCTTCGCGGCGGGAGAGGCGGATCTTGCCGTTTCGATCCACGCCGATGCACTTGACCATCACCTCGTCCCCCTCGTTGAGGACGTCCTCGACGCGGTTGACTCGGTGGTCGGCGAGCTCGCTGATGTGGACCAGACCGTCGGTGCCGGGGAGGATCTCCACGAAGGCGCCGAAGTCGAGGACCTTGCGGACCGTGCCCTCGTAGATGCGACCGACCTCGGGCTCCTCGGTGAGGCTCTCGATGATCCGCATGGCGGCGCCGGCGGCCTCCATGTCCGGGCTGGCGATGACCACCTTGCCGGTGTCGTCGACGTCGATGGAGCAGCCGGTCTGCTCGGTGATGCCGCGGATCGTCTTGCCGCCGGGGCCGATGATGTCGCGGATCTTGTCGGGCTTGACGTAGGTCGTGAGGATCCGCGGCGAGTAGGCCGAGAGGTCCTCACGGGGCTTCTTGATGGCCTTGCCCATCTCCTCAAGGATGTGCAGCCGGCCCTCGTTGGCCTGCTCGAGGGCCTCTTCGAGGACCTCGCGGCCCAGGCCCTTGACCTTCATGTCCATCTGCAGCGCGGTGATGCCGTCGGCGGTGCCCACGACCTTGAAGTCCATGTCGCCGAGGTGGTCCTCGTCCCCCAGGATGTCGGACAGGATCGCGATCTTGCCCTCCTCCTGGATGAGGCCCATCGCGATGCCCGCCACCGGCTTCTTGACGGGGACCCCGCCGGCCATCAGCGCCATCGAGCTGGCGCAGACGGTGGCCATCGAGGAGGAACCGTTGGACTCGAGGACCTCGCTGACCAGGCGAATGGTGTAGCTGAAGTCGTCGTGGGCGGGGAGGATCGGCTTCACGCCGCGGAAGGCGAGGGTGCCGTGGCCGATCTCGCGGCGGCTGGTGCCACGCATCGGCTTGGCCTCACCGACGCAGAACGGCGGGAAGTTGTAGTGCAGCATGAACGGGACGAAGACGTCTCCGTCGAGGTTGTCGATGCGCTGCTCGTCGCGGCGCGTGCCCAGCGTCAGCGCCGCCAACGCCTGCGTCTCGCCGCGCTGGAAGAGGGCCGAGCCGTGGGTGCGCGGGAGCAGATCGAGCTCGCACTTGATGGCGCGGACGTCGCGGAGGCCGCGCCCGTCGATGCGCACGCCCTCCTCGGTGACCTGGGTGCGGACGATGTCGGTCTGGATCTTGCCGATGTAGCCCTTGATCTCGGACGTGCGGTCGGCGAGATCGGCGTCCTGCTCGACGAGCTGGGCGACGACGCCGTCCTTGACCCGGCTGAGCGCCTCGTAGCGCGCGAGCTTCTCGCCGATGCACAGCGCGTCGGCCAGCGGGTCGAGGGCGAGCTCGATGACCTGGGTGTAGAGCTCCACGTCGGTGGTCTCGACCTTGACCGCCTGCTTGGGCTTGCCCACCTTCTTGCGCAGCTTGATCATGGCGTCGAGCACCGGCTGCATCGCCTCGTGGGCGGCGATGATCGCGTCGATCATCTGACCCTCGGAGACCTCCTGCGCCAGCCCCTCGACCATCGTCACGGCGTCCTTCGTGCCGGCGACGACGAGCTCGAGTTCGGCGACCTCGCGCTGGGCGTTGGTCGGGTTGATGACGTTCTCACCACCGACCAGCGCGACCCGGCAACTGCAGACCGGACCGTCGAAGGGCGTGCTGCTGAGGTGGGCGGCGGCCGCCGCGCCGACCATGGCGCACACGCCGGGGTCGTTCTCCTTGTCGTAGGAGAGGACGTTGCAGATGAGCTGGATCTCCTTGCGCCAGTTCTTGGGGAAGAGCGGGCGCATGGGGCGGTCGATCATGCGGGCGTTGAGGATCTCCCACGCCGCCGGCCGCGCCTCACGCTTGAAGTAGCCACCGGGGATCTTGCCCGCCGCGTACATCTTCTCGCGGTACTCGACCGTGAGCGGCAGGAAGTTCATCGGCTTGTCGTGCTTGCTCCCGGCGCAGGTCGCCAGGACCATGGTCTCGCCCATCGTCACGAGCACGGAGCCCGACGCCTGCTTCGCGAGGCGGCCGGTCTCGAGGATGACCTCGGTGTTCCCGAACGGGACCTTCAGGGTAATGACACCCATTCTCTCTCCTTTCGGTCGCGGGTGCTCCGCGACCGCTTCCTGATCCACTCAGCCGCGCGAGCAGCGCGACGCCGATGGATGATGAAGCCGGCAGAAGAAGAGCGGTTGCCTCGGTCCCTGACCCGGGAGCGCCTCGCGTCGATGAAACGCGCCCGGGTCAGATACTGAGGCCGACGCGCTCGCGCCGGCGATCTCGAAACGAAGCGGAGGACCCCATGCCCCCCGCTTCAACAGATTGTCAGCGACGAAGACCCAGCTTCTTCACGACGGCGCGGTAACGCTCGAGCTCCGTGGTCCGCAGGTAGCGCAGCAAACGCGTGCGCTGCCCGACCAGCTTCTTCAGGCCGCGGCGCGATGCGTGGTCGTGCTTGTGGATCTTCAGGTGCTCCGTGAGGTCGCTGATGCGACGCGTGAGCAGCGCGACCTGAACCTCGGAGGAGCCCGTGTCTGCGTCGCCGCGCGCGTGCTCCGCGATGATCTCGGCCTTGATGTCTCTCTCGAGCGGCATGTTCTCTCCTGTCGCCACCGCGCCGGGCCGTCGTCCAGCGCGGGGTCATGATTTGACGCGGCTTTCTATCGGAACCGCGGGGTCAGGTCAAAGGAAAGCCTCTAACGACTCGCCCCGGCTCGTCCCCGGCGGCCTCGACGATCGCCACGAGACGACCCGCCGCGTCGAGGGCGCGAGCGAGCCCCGCCGGGACCCCTGGGAAGGCTCGGCGCCGGCCATGGCGGACGTCGGCGAGGGCCTCGGCGTCGAGGATGACCGCCGGTAGATGGGCCATCGCCTCGGCGGGGCTCAACAATCGGAGCACGGTCGGTTCGGCCTCCAGCGCACACAGACCGACGGAGTCGTCGATCGACAAGGCGCCCACGTGGGTGCGTCGAAGGGCCGTCACGTGCGCCCCCAGCCCCAGCGCCTCGCCGATATCGCGTGCCAGGCTCCGCACGTAGGTGCCCTTTGATGTGTGGACGTCGAAGGCGACGTGGGGCGGGTCGAAGGACCGCAGCTCGAGGGCGTGGACGCAGACCTCGCGGAGCGGCGCCTCCACCGCCTCCCCCGCCCGCGCGCGTTCATGGAGCCGCCGCCCGTCTACCTTGATGGCCGAGTAGATCGGCGCGCGCTGGGTGATGGGGCCTCTGAACTGGGCGAGAGCGGCTTCGAGGGTGCCGGCGTCCACCGCCGCCACCGCCTCGTCGTCGTCGATCCGCGTGATCTCTCCCTCGGTGTCGAGGGTGTCGGTGAGGACCCCGAGACGGAGCGTCGCCTCATAGCGTTTGTCGTCGGCAGTGAGGAAGGTCGCGAGGCGAGTCGCGTGACCCAGACAGACCGGGAGCAACCCCGTGGCGAGGGGATCGAGGGTGCCGGTATGCCCGGCCTTGTTCACGCCGAGCGCGCGGCGCACCCGGCGCACCACATCGAAGCTGGTCGGACCCGACGGTTTGTCGATGAGCACCACCCCGTGGGTGGTGTCCGGGCGAGCCTTACGTCTCCGACCCACCAGTATCCTCTGGGTCTTCGTCAGCCGGATCGCCACCGAGTCCCAACTCGCGAAGCCTCGCCTCGATCCGGGCGCCGTACTCGATGGACTCGTCCCAACGGAAGGTGAGATTCGGCGTGACGCGCATCCGAACCTCGCGCCCAAGCTGCCGACGGATGAACCCGCTGGCCTTCGTGAGCCCCTCCATGATGCCCGCCCGCTCCGACGGGTCGCTGGGCGCGACCACGTAGATCTTGGCCTCGCGTAGATCGGGGCTGATCTCGACCTCGGTCACGTTCACGCCGCCGACGCGCGGATCCTTCACCTCACCGGCGATGATCCTCGCGACGACCCTCTGGACCTGGGACGAGACGCGGGCGGTACGGCTGAAGCTCACGCGATCTGACGCCGGACTTCCTTGACCTCGTAGACCTCGAGGATGTCGCCCTCGCGTACGTCCTTGTACCCGTCGATCGCGATACCGCACTCGTAGCCGGTCGCGACCTCCTTGACGTCGTCCTTGAAGCGCTTGAGCGTGCTGAGCTTCCCTTCGTGGATCCGCTCGCCTTCGCGCACCACCCGGGCCATGGCGCCGCGCACCATCTTGCCATCGGTGATGAACGAACCCGCGACGGCCCCCACCTTCTGGATGTGGAAGACCGCGCGAACCGCAGCCTTGCCGACGGGCTCCTCCACCATCTCCGGCGCAAGCAGCCCGCTCATCATCTCCTTCACCCGGTCGATGACGTCGTAGATGACGGAGTACTTCAGGACATTGACCCCACCCTGATCGGCGACGCGCTTGGCCTTGCCGTCGGGGCTGACGTTGAAGCCGATGACCGTCGCGTCCGACGCGATGGCGAGCTGCACGTCGTTCTCGCTGATCGCCCCGACCGCGCCGTGGACGATCTTCACCTCGACCTCATCGGTGGAGAGCTGCTCCAGCGAGGCGCGGAGCGCCTCCAGAGAGCCCGCCACGTCGGTCTTGAGGATGACCTTCTGGGCCTCCTTGTCGGGCTTGCCCATCGCCGCCAACAACGCCATCGGATCGGACGTCGTCCGAGCCTCTCTGGCCTCGACGCGGGCCTTGTCCTGCCGCGTCTCGACGACCTTGCGCGCGTCGCGTTCGCTGGCGACGACATAGAAGCCGTCACCGGCCCCCGGCAGCGTGCCCAGACCGAGCACCTCCACCGGCGTGGACGGCCCCGCCTCCTTCACCTGCTTGCCGGCGTCGTCGATGAGGGCCCGGACCCGGCCGTAGCCAGCCCCGGAGACGATGTAGTCACCCTTCTTCAGGGTGCCCTCGCGGACCAGGACGGTGCAGACGTTGCCGCGGCCACGGTCGACCCGCGCCTCGACCACCGATCCGTAGGCGTCCTTCTTGGGGTTGGCCCGCAGCTCGAGGATCTCGGACTGGAGCGCCAACGACTCCAACAGGCTGTCGACGCCGGTGCCGTTCAGCGCGCTGATGTCGACCATCATCGTCTCGCCGCCCCACTCCTCGGGGACCAGCTCGAACTGCGTCAGCTCCTGGCGGATGCGATTCGAGTCAATGTCGGGCTTGTCGCACTTGTTGACGGCGACGACCAACGGGACCCCGGCGGCCTTCGCGTGGTTGATCGACTCCTCCGTCTGGGGCATCACGCCGTCGTCGGCGGCGACGATGAGGACCACGATGTCGGTCACCTCTGCGCCGCGGGCCCGCATCGCCGTGAAGGCAGCGTGGCCAGGGGTGTCGAGGAAGACGATCCCCGTCTCGCCGAACGGCACCTTGTAGGCGCCGATGTGCTGGGTGATGCCGCCGGCCTCTCCCTGAGCGACACGAGCCTTTCGGATGTGGTCGAGCAGCGTCGTCTTTCCGTGGTCGACGTGGCCCATGATGGTGACGACGGGCGCCCGCGGGAGCGCGTCGGGATCGGCCTCAAGCGCCGCCTCTTCGGTGGGCCCGGAGAGGACCGCATCCTCGGCGAAGGCGACGTTTTTGACCTCGTAGTCGAACTCCCCCGCGAGGAGCTGCGCCGTGTCGAGATCGATCTGCTGGTTGATCGAGACCATCGACCCCATCTGCATCAACTTGCGGACGAGATCGTTGCCCTTGACCCCCATGGCCTTGCCGAGCTCGCCGACCGAGATGGTCTCCTCGATGCGAACGATGCGCTTGTGCGCCGCCGGCGTCGTGATCTGGGTCTTGGCCCCCTTGCGGGACGACATCTTCCGCTTGCGACCACGGCTGACCCGGGACGGGCCCCCCTTGTAGATCGCGTCGCGCTCCACGACCCGACGCTGCTTGCGCCCCGGCTTCTGACCGGCGCGATTACGGTCGGCGTCGCCGCGCCCCGGACCACCAGCGCCCGGCCGACTGCGACGATTGTCGGTGCGTCCAGCCGCGGGTGCCCCTCCCGGAGGAGGCGCCCCCCCCGGACTCGCCGGCGGTCCCCCCGGACGGCGGAACCCGCCTGGGGCGCCACCGCCACCGGGGCGACCCGGCGGGCGTCCACCACCCGGACGTCCACCGGGCGGACGACCACCAGGGCTACGACGAACCTGCGGCCGAGTTCGCTTCTGGAGTTGGTCCAGCGGGATCCGCCCCAGCACGCGCGCAGCGCCCTTGGCGGGCTGCGCCGGCTTGGTCGGCGGACGGGGCGTCCCCGTCTGCTTCTCCGTCGGACGCCGACGCGTCGGTCCGCCGTCTGCGGCGCGCCGTGGCGCCGCCGGCTTCGCGTCCTCGGGGGCGGGCGCCGTGGGCGCCTCGACCTCGGCCTTGGGAGCGGGGGCGTCGGGGGCCACCTCGGGCGCCGACGCGACCGCGGCCACGGGCGTTGCCTCGTGGACGGCCGCGGCGGGCTTTGCCTCTGGCTCCCGTTCCGGCGCCGACTCCGGCGCCGACTCCGGCGCCGGTTCAGCCGCGGGCTCCGGCTTCGCCTCGACCACCGGCTCGGGGGCGGGGGCGGGCTTCGCCTCCGACACCCGCTCGACGACGGCGGGCTCCGGCTCGACCCGGGGCTCGACGGGCACGACCTCCGGGGCGGGCGCTGGCGCAGCCTCCACCACGACCGCAGGGGTCGCAGGCGGCGCGGCGGGGGCGCTCCTTGCCTCGCTCCGAGGCGCCGACCGTTGGGCCGGCGTCACGGCCGGCTTCCGGCTCGCGGCCTGTCCGTCCGACGGCGGTCGGCGGCGGCGGCGACGGACGCCCGGGGAAGACCCGACACGCTCCTCGACCGAGGACTTCTGCTCCGCCTCGACGGCGGCACGCAGCTTCCCCTCGTCGGAGGCCTCGAGGATGGACATGTAGTTCCGCACGCGGATGTGCAGATTGTCGCACTTGTCGAGCAGGACGCGGTGGTCCACGCCCAACTCCCTGGCGACCTCGAATACCTTCTTGCCCATTTCGTCTCCACTCCTGGCTCACCGCGGGCACCCCGGCGCACCGAGCGGGTGATCTACTGGCTTTTCACTACGCCAGCAACCCCAGCGAGGCGCGGCGTTCGAACTCGACCTCGAGACGGGCCGCCAAGCTGCGCTCGACGACCCCGATGGCCGCGAGCAAGTCGCGACCCTGAGTGGCCCCGAGGGCCGCGCGGGCACCGAAGCGCCGCACGCCACACTCGGCGCGCTCGGCCAACCGCTCAAGGCGACTGACCGTGCCGTCGGACGCATCCTGCGCCACGACGAGCAGCCGGAGCTGCGGGGCTGCACGGCTCAGGGCATCCGCCCCGGCCACCGTCCAGCCCCCGCCCCTGCCAATCCTGAGCGCGTCGACGATCCGCGCGTCCACCGCCGACCGGATCGCCGCCACCAGGGCGTCGACCGCGACCGGCTTCACCTGGCGTCGGAACCCACGTCCCAACGCCCGCCGTTCTACCGCCGCTTCGGCGCAGTTCGCGTCGTAGCAGAGGTGCGCGCCGCGACCCGGCGCCTTCAGGTGGCGGTCGACGTGAATCACGCCGTCGCCGTCACAAACCAATCGGACGAGCGCCTCGCGCGGTGCACGGGCCCGGCAGCCGACGCAGGTACGCATCCCCGCGGTGCTCGGCTTGGGCGCTCGTGGCACGCGCCTACGGCGGCTCACCCTTCTTCCGGCGCGGGCGCCTCCTCGGGCTCAGCCTCGGGCGCCGCCTCGGGCGCCGCCTCGGGCGCCGCCGGCACGACATCGGCGGCCTCCGTCGGTGCACCTTCGACGATCCCGGCCGCCGCACGCTGGGCCGCGAGGGCCTCCCGCGCGGCGTACAGCGTCTCCACCGAGCGCTCGATGTCCCGACCCAGCTTCTTGGCAAGCTGCTCGGGGCTCTCGACCGCGGTGATGTCCTCCAACGTGAACAGGCCGATCCGCACGCAGCGGTCGAATACGGCCCGGTCGAGGGCCACGACATCTGCGGGCCACCGGTTCCATTCCACCTCGGGATCGTACCCCTCGGGCAACTCGGCCGCCGGACGGATGTCCTCGCCACGCTCCTTGCGCAGCAGCAGGTCCTCGGCCCCCAAGCGGATGACCTCGGCGTCCTCGACGGTGATGCCAGGGATGTTCGCAAGCTCCTCGTCCGGCGTGTTCGCGATGTGCTCCAGGGAGCGGTAGCCGAGGCGCCACAGGGTGTCGACGTGCTCCTCGTTGATGCCGTCGCGGGCCACCATGGCGAGGCGCGCTTCCTCCTCGAGCTCCAGGATCTTCGACTCGGAGTGGATGTCGATCTTCCACCCGGAGAGCTGACTGGCGAGGCGCACGTTCTGGCCGCGACGGCCGATGGCCTGACTGAGCTGGTCGTCGGGGACGATGAGCTCCATCGTGAAGGTGTCCTCGTCGATGAAGACGCGCGCGACCTCGGCGGGCTGAATCGCGTTGCACACGAAGCGCGCGGGATCCTCCGAGTAGGGTACGATGTCGATCTTCTCGCCGCGCAGCTCCTGCACGACGGCCTGAACGCGGGACCCCTTCATGCCGACGCAGGCGCCCACGGGATCAACGTCCGAGTCGCGGCTCGACACCGCGATCTTGGCACGGGAGCCGGGCTCACGAGCGGCGGTCTCGATGCGGACGATGCCCTCGTAGATCTCCGGGACCTCCATCTCGAAGAGCTTGATGAGCAGCCCCGGCGAGGTGCGCGACAGCACGATCTGGGGCCCTCGCACGTTGCGCTGCACGTCCAGGACGTAGGCTTGGACGCGATCGCCGGGCCGGTAGGACTCACGCGGCACCTGCTCACGGATGGGCAGGATGGCCTCGGCGCGGCCCAGATCGACGATGATGTTGCCGCGCTCGAAGCGCCGGACGATGCCCGTGATGAGCTCGCCCTTGCGGTCGATGTACTCGTTGTAGACGTTGTCGCGCTCGGCCTCGCGGATGCGCTGCGTGATGACCTGCTTGGCGGTCTGGGCGGCGATGCGGCCGAAGCTGCTGCGCTGGGAGCGGAGCTGGAGGATGTCGCCGTAGCGCTCGTCCTGCTCGCGCGCCTTCTGCAGATCCTTGGGCAGGTAGTAGATCTGGAAGAGCAGCTCGTCGTCGACCTCGGCGGGCAGCCCGTGCTCTTCGGCCTCCTCGAGGGTGATCTCGTTGAAGGGATCGGTGATCTCCTCGGCGATGCGGATCACCTGGGAGAGCTCGACGACGCCCTCTTCGGCGTCAAAGTAAGCCTCGATCTCGCGCTCGATGCCAAAGACCTTCTTGGCTGCCTGCAGGATCGCTTGTTCCAGCGTCTCCTGTAGCGCCTCGCGGTCGATCCCCTTGTCCTTGGCGACCTGCTCGATGACGTGGTTGAGGTTCAGCTCCATTTTGCCCTCACCTTTGGCGGCCTCGTTTGCCGGCGACCTTGTTCTTGCCGATGTCGAAGTCGAACTTCAGGCGCGCACGCTGGATCGTGGCCAGCGGCACCGAGTGCTCGCCGTCCGCGCAGCGCAGCGCGACCTGGTCGGCTTCGACGCCTTGGACCTCGCCGGTGAACTTGCGCCGACCCGCGAGGGGCGAGAGGAGCTGAATCGCCACCTCCTGCCCGACGTGTCGCCGAAAGTCACCGTCGCTCATCAGCGGACGGTCCACCCCGGGTGATGACACCCGCAGCTCGTACCGCTCCGGCAGCGGATCATCGACATCGAGCGCCGCGGAGAGCTCGGGGCTCACCCGCGCGCAGTCGTCGATCGTCACGCCGTCGGCGTCCTCGGGCCGATCGATGTAGACCCACAGGACCGACCGGTGTCCCTCCTGGAGCAGCTCGACCCCGACCAGCGTCAGCTCGAGCCCCGCGACGATGGGCATAGCCACCGCGCGAACCCTCGCGTGGAGGGGCTGTAGCGCGCCGCCGATGAGTACGGGCTCGGTCACTCGGTCCTTCGTTGCTCCCAGAAAAGACGAAAGGGGCGCCCCTCTTCGAGGATGCCCCTTTCGATTCAACCTGCGATGTCGGCCGGCTTCTATCACGCCCAGAAAAGGGCAGGCAAGAACAATGACGGCCCGCCGCGACGAATGAAGCGCCCCTCCCGCTCCTACTGCGCCAGATCGTAGATCTTCAGGTTGTCGAAGCTCACGGGGGCTTCCCAGTTGTTGAAGCCGAAGTGGCGGCCCAATACGGGATCGTTGTCGGCGTAGGTGAGGTAGAGCGTGTCGTCGAGGTACCAGCGGACGACGTGGTCGGTGCGGACGATGGTCCACTTGTAGTCCACGTCGGGCTCGACGCACATCGAGCGGTTTCCTCGCCGGGGGCAGCGTTTGTCTTCCTTGCGCTCGTTTTGGTGCTCGTCCTGGCGCGCGATGCAGTTGGTGGAGTTGTGCCATCCGCCGAAGATGATGATGTAGCCGCTCTGGTGGGTCTTGCCGTCGCCGAAGACCTCGCACTTCACGTCCCCCGTCTCGGAGCGGGCGCGGGCGTCGAACTCGATCTTGACCTTCTCTGGGAGCGGCCTTCGTAGCCAGAGGGCGGCGTTGTGGATGTTGTCCGCCTCGAGCTTCCCGCCCTCAATCTTCCACGTGCCGGCGCTCCACCCGGGATCGGGCTGACCCTGGAGATACTCGGAGCCCAGGGCGGTCCGCTCGAAGTCATCGCTGTAGACGAGCTTGCCGTCTGCGGGCGGCGCGTCCGGGCTGTAGCGAGCGCTCACGAGCCCGGAGACGACGAGCGCGACGCCGACCACGACGCCGATGGCGATCAACGCACGCTTGAGGAAGACGGCCACCGATCAGTCCGATTCGGGGGGGGCCTCGGGGATGGAGTCCACGGTCTCGGGCGATTCGGCGTCCTCGACCGTCTCGGCGACCGGCGCGGTCTGGGACGGGCCGTGGCTGACGAGGGTCACGCGGCCCTCCCCCGAAGCGGCGGGCGAGCCCACCGGGACCGCCATCGGCGGCGGGGACTTGACGGCACCGAGCGCGGGCGTCGGCGCCATCGAGAGCGCGTCGGGGGCCGCCGGCTTCGCCTCGGCGATCGGGTGCGTTCGGGCCGTGGCGACCGACACCGCCCGTTGGTCCATGGTCTCCACGATCGCCTCGACGGAGCGATTCGGCGCGGGGGGCCCCTTCTCGATGCCGGGTCGTTCGTCGAGATCACCGTGGGCCAGGGCGTCGTGGGCCTCGACCCGCAACAGCGGGTCGGTGCCGCTCGCTTCGCTCTCGGCGAAGAGGAAGCCCGGGATGAGCTCATCGGTGACCGACACCGGCAAGGCCGCGACGGCGGCGATCCCAGGGTCGAGGGCGGGCATCTCGGCCACCACTCCGCCCACCTGGTGATGACGAAGCACGTCGATGGTGTCGCGGGCCGAGAGCAGCTCCTTGTTGGTCATCCGCAGGCGGGTGTTGAGCACCTGGATGAAGCTCCACATGAGCTTGACGGCCATCACCGGGTCGCGGCGCATGAGCTCGTAGAATTGTTGCCGCTGGATCACCAGCACCTTGGCGCCGCCGATGGCGGTGGCGGTGGCGGAGCGCGCGGCCTTGTCGACCATCGCCATCTCGCCGAAGTGGCCACCGGGGTTGAGCTGCGCCAGCGTCGTCCCCGCCTTGGAGATGCGGACCACGCCGTCGATGAGCACGAAGAAGGCGCTGTCGCGGCTGCCCTCCTCGAAGATGACCTCGCCTCCCTCGAAGCGGCGGGTATCGGTGATGTTCATCACCTTCACCAGCCCCTTGTAGGAGAGGTACTTGAACAACGGGATGGCCCGGAGCGTGTCGAGCTTGAGGCGGACCTCGGTCATCCGCCGCTGCTGGTCCTCGGCCCCCGACTCGCGCACGCGGACCACCACCGCGGTGATGTTGTCCTTGCCGCCGGACTCGTTGGCGAGGTGGATGAAGCGGTCGGGGATCTCCCGCACGTTCTCACCGCCGAGGTAGGTGCGCGTGAGCTCGTCGTCGATGTAGCAGCTCAACCCGTCGCTGCAGAGCAGGAAGTTGTCGCCGGGCAGCACGTCGAAGTCGAAGGTGTCGACCTCCACCGACTCGTAGACGCCCACGGCTCGCGTGACGGCGTTTTTGTACGGGCTGTCGAAGGCGTCCCCGGGCTTGAGGCGGCCCCGCTTGATCAGCTCGTTGATCAGCGAGTGGTCCTCGGTGAGCTGGTGCACCTGGCCCGTGCGCGCCAGGTAGATGCGGCTGTCGCCGACGTGGCCGATGAAGCCGCGCTTGCCCGCTAGCAGCAGCAGGCTGAGGGTGGTGCCCATGCCCCGGCGCTCGCTGTTCTCCTGGGCGAGCTGGAAGACGCGGGCGCACGCCCCCTGGATCGCCTTCTCGAGGAGCCGGAGCAGGTCCTGTCGCCCCGACGAGCTCTCATCGGCCCCGTACTTCTCCACGAGCTCGCGGTGCTCCGCGATCACCCGGCGCACCTCGCGCACCGCGACCGAAGACGCGACCTCACCCGCTGCGTGCCCCCCCATTCCATCGGCGACGATGAAGAGGTTGAGCTTCTTGTCGACGAGGAAGTTGTCCTCGTTGTGGTCGCGGGTGCGACCCACGTCCGTGGCCGCCCAGAAGCGAACGTCCATCTGGCGCCTCATCGGCCGCTGACTCAGGCGACGGTGTAACACCCGCGGCGGTCCTTTTCCAAGGTGGTATAAGGGCCCAATGGACATCCGAGAGAAGATGCGCCGCGAGTGGGACCGTAGGGCGCGGATCGATCCGCGCTACTGGGTGGCCGCGACGCAGGAAGCCGACGAGGAGAGCTACCTCGAATCCGCCGTCCGCGACACGCGCGCGCTCTTGGATGGATTGAGGGACCGCGTGGCGCCTGCGGGCCGTGTCCTCGACCTGGGCTGCGGCATCGGGCGCATGACGGCCCAGCTCGTCGACCGCTTCGCCGATGTTGTGGGCGTCGACGTCTCGCCGGAGATGGTCGAGCAGGCGCGCGCGCTGCACCCCGACGTCTCGAATCTGAGCTTCGTCGCGAACAGCGGGGCAGATCTCAAGGTCTTCGAGGACGACGCCTTCGACCTCGTCTTCTCCTACTCCGTGCTGCCGCACCTGCCCCTCCCCGTGCTGCGGTCGTATTTCGCCGAGGTCAACCGGGTGCTGCGCCCCGGAGGGTGGTTTCGCTACCAGTTCTGGGTCGGCCCCGACGCCCATCGGCACAGCCCCAACGACACGCTCAACATCCGGGTCTACGACCACGCCACCTTCGCCGCCTTGAACCGCGAAGCGGGGTTCCAGGTCCACGAGATCGAGCCCATCGACTACTTCGATCCGGTCTTGAAGCTGAACCCGGTGTGGGTCAACGCCGAGCGGACCGGCGAGGCGCACGCCACCGACGGCGAGCTGGGAGACGTCACCGTCGAGTTCTCCGACGACGAGCGCGCCCTCGAGTATGGGCTCCTCGTCTACCTCGCCGTGAAGCACGCCGAGCGTGGCGAAGCCGACGACGCCGAGCGCGTCTTGGAGGCGGCCGTAGCGACCGATCCCACGCGCCCGGACGCCTACGTCGAGTGGGCCGCCCACCGCCAGCGCCGCGACGACCTCAACGGCGCGCACACCTTGTTCTGCGCCCTGTGCGAGGAGGCCCCGGACGAGCCCATCGGTTGGCTCTACCGCGCGCAGTTCGCCCTGCTCACGGACCGCGAAGGCGACGCGCGCGAGGCCCTCGACCGATTCGACGCCGCAGGATGTGAGGACGCCCAGTTCCTGGAGCACGCCGTCACCCTCCGCGGCGAGCTGCCGCCCCCCCGGCCGAAGGTGCGCCCGAAGCGCAAACGGGTCCGACGAAAGATCAGCCGCGAGCCATGAGGTCGCGCACGATGCGCATCACCGTCGGCTCGGTGCTGGTGAAGCGCAGGCCCAGGCGTTGGCGCCCGTCGGGGGATGGCCGCACGTTGGCCACCTGCGCCTCTACGTCCACCGACATGCCCGACCAGCGTCCCACCAGCGACACCATCGACCGCTCGGGCGCATGGACCTCGCCGGCGATCAGGCACCCGGCGCCGCCGTAGCTCACGTCGACCACCGAGCACTCGACCTGCTCCCCATCGGCGAAGCGCAGCGTGGTGTCGCCACTGATCGCGGTGCGCACGCGGGGGAAGGCGCGCCCCGGGAAGTAGACGAGCGCCCGCGGATAGGCCAGGACCAGCCGCTCCGGTGGGCCGCCCTGGACGCGGCACTCGAGGGAGAAGATCTGCGGGCCCACCTGGTAGACGATCTGTGCGGGGAGGCCCGCGGCGCTCCCTTCGGGCATCGGGCCCAGCGCGCGCACCACCAGTTGCCGGGCGACGACGTCCTCGGGGCCCTCCTCCTCGCGCTCGATGGCCACCACTTGGACCTCGACGGGATCGGCGTGGCCCGTGATCGCGAGCAGCACCGAGTCTGACGAGATCAACCGCACGAGATGCGGGTGGATCGCCGCGACCCCCTCGTAGCGCTCGCCAGCGTCAGTGAGGCGGCCAAAGAGGTCCCCCGGGGCGTCGTCACGGGCGGTCACCGGCGCGAGGTCGTCGAGCCAGGCGTCGAATGCGGCGATATCCTCCTCGGTCATACCGCCAGCAACGTCAAATCCGCCCTCGAGCTTGAGCGCCGTTCCACGAAGAGGCCGGGGCGCCGGCGCCGAAACAGGGATATAGAGCGCTCGAGGACTCCGAGTAGAGCTACTTGGGCTGACCCGCGAGCTTCGCGCACAGCAGCTCGAGGGCGCGGCGCGCCTTGCGTTCGAGGCCCCGGAAGGCACAGCAGTAGCGGACGTGGCGCTCTCCGAAGGGCACGGTGTCGAGCACCTCGACGTGCAGTGGGAGGCGGAGCCGGTCGTAGAGCACGGCGGTGCAGTCGGGGAGCGAACCGCCCAGGGACTCCGCCGTACGGCGGTCGTAGACCAGGGCGACGCCGCTGGTGCTGACGTCGATCACGCGGAACGGGCGGGCGACTCCGGCGGAGGCGCCGAGCTGGTTCGATAGGGGCACCTCGAAGGTGATGACGCGCTGGGCGCCCACCGGGACGCGGGGCGTGCGGCGGCGCTGGCGGATGAAGATCTCGAGGGGCCAGCGGATCGAGACCCGGCTGTCGCGTCCGCCCGTCACCTGGCTGCGAAAGGCCACGGTGTCGCCACGGACGAGCAGGCTCACGACCACCTTGACGCCCTTGCGCCAGCCGAGCCCGACCATGTCGGCCCCGGCGATGGCGAAGTCGATGTCACGGGGGGCACGGTTCAAGGGGGGCTTCCCCTGCCCCTCACCCATCGCGAGCCGGCCGGGGAAGACGGTGTCGGCGAGGCCGAGGAAGAGCAAGGCCGGCCGCGCGTCGAGCAAGGCGCTGTTGAGGTAGCCCATGATCCGCATCGCGTGGTTCGAGGAGGTCATGTCGTAGTCGTGCTCGAGGGCGACGTCGAAGCCGGTGAAGAGCCGCCCGAGCGTGTCGACGGCAGACCAGAGATGATCGCGGACCGGGAAGCGGTAGGCGGTCACTGGGAACTGGAGGACCAACCCCACGCCCATGACCTGCGCGACGTGGACGCGGGTCCCCCACCACGCCTCGTCGTGGAACCAGGACAGGGCGACGGGCGCCCCCTTCTCGAGCGGTGGGGCCTTCGCGGGGGCCTCGGGGCGCCCCAGCACGAGGTACTTCGTCCCCCCCGACTCGCGCACCCCGGCCAGGAGCCAGCGCCAGGCGTAGGGGAAGTCGCCGAGGGTCATCACCATCCGGCCCGCGCCGACGAGGCGCTCCAACCCGGTGACCTCGGCGAGATCGCTGAAGACCGGCTCGGCGAGGTTGCTCCGGGAGAGGTGTGGATCCCAGTAGGTGTCGCGGGCGACGTGGGCCTTCAACGGGCGCGCTCCGCGAGGCCCGCGAGGAGCTTGTCGTGGATGCCGCCGAAGCCGCTGTTGGCCATGATCGCGACCACGTCGCCCCTCGTCGCGTGGGCCAGCAGATGGGCCAGGCACCCCTCCACGCCCGGGTGGTAGCTCGCTGGCGTGCCCCGGGCGCCGATGTCAGCGACGAGGCGATCGACGTCGAGCTTCTGCTCGGCCGTGAGCCCATCCCGCTTCACGAAGGGCTTCGCCAGCACGACCTCGTCGGCGTCGTCGAAGGCCTCGGTGTAGGCCCGCTGGTGAATGCTTCGCCGCGCGGTGTTGCTCTTGGGCTCGTAGACCGCCCAGAGCTTGCGCCCGGCGTACCGCGCGCGCAGGGCGCTGAGGGTCTCGGAGATCGCGGTGGGGTGGTGGGCGTAGTCGTCGATGACCAGGACCCCGTCGACGCAGCCGCGCTCCTCCTGGCGTTTCTTGACGCCCTCGAAGCGCGCGAGCCCCGCGACCAGGGCCTCGAGCGGGACGCCGGTGGCGAGACCCGCGCCGAAGGCCGCCAGCGCGTTCCACACGTTGTGCCGCCCGCTCATCGGGGTCGAGACCGGGCGCGACGCGCCGCGGTAGGACAAGGTGAAGTCGCACCCGCCGCCGGCCGAGGCTCGCAGATCCGTGGCGCGCAGTTCGGCCCCTTCGGCGAAGCCGTAGGTCAGGACCGTGGCACGACTCCGCGCGGCGCGCGCCACCACCAGCGGATCGTCGGCGTTGGCGACCAGCGTGGTCTCCGGGCCCAGGATGTCCACCAGCCGGTCGAAGTTCTCGATGACCTCCTCGAGGTCGTCGTAGATGTCGGCGTGGTCGAACTCGATGTTGTTGAGGATCGCCACCCGCGGGCGGTAGTGCAGGAACTTCGGCCCCTTGTCGAAGTAGGCGGTGTCGTACTCGTCCCCCTCGACGACGAAGGGCGTGCCGGGGCCGCCCCCCAGCAAGTAGGTCGCCTCGAAGTTGCGCGCCACGCCGCCGACCAGCAGGCCGGGGGCCCGACCCGCGGCGTGGAGCAGCCAGGCGGTGAGCGAGGTCGTGGTGGTCTTGCCGTGGGTCCCGCAGACGACCACCGGCACCCGATCCGCGAGGAAGAGATCACTGAGCGTCTGCGGGAAGGACACCGCCACCCCCGCCTGCTCCGCGCGCACCGCCTCGGGGTTGTCTCGTCGGCAGACGTTGCCCACCACGACCAGGTCGGGACCCCAGTCGAGGTGCGCCGCGTCGAAGCCCTCCATCCATTCGATGCCCTTGGCGCGGAGCGTGTCGCTCATCGGCGGGTAGACGTTGCGGTCGGACCCTCGCACCTCGAAGCCAGCGTCCTTGAGCATGCAGGCAAACGCCCCCATGCCCGAGCCGGCGATGCCGATGAGGTGGATGGTGCGCACCGACTCGGGCAGCGCGCGGCGGATGAAGCAGGGCTGGTTGGGTTTCGTCACGGAGCGGATTCTACGTCGCTCGGGGCGCTTCGTCGCCCTCCTTGAAACACCCTCTTCGCCCATGCAGTATACGCCCGCCTCCCCAGGAGACTGAACGGATGTCCAGAAGCCCGAGCCCCCCCGAGAGAGCCATCGAGCTCGACCACCTCGTAGTGCGCGGCGCCCGGGAGCACAACCTCAAGAACATCGACCTCGCGATCCCCAAGAAGTCCCTGGTGGTCTTCACGGGCGTGTCCGGCAGCGGGAAGTCGTCTCTGGCCTTCGACACCATCTTCGCCGAGGGACAGCGACGCTACGTCGAGTCGCTCTCGGCCTACGCCCGGCAGTTCCTCGGGCAGATGGAGAAGCCGCACTATGACTCCATCCGTGGGCTCTCGCCGACGATCAGCATCGAGCAGAAGGCGGCGAGCAAGAACCCCCGCTCGACGGTGGGCACGATCACCGAGATCTACGACTACCTCCGCGTGCTCTACGCCCGCGTGGGCGAGCAGATCTGCCACCGCTGCGGGCGCCCCGTGACGGCGCAGTCCGCGCAGCAGATCGTGGAGGCCCTCGACGCGCTGCCGGAGGGCACGAAGTACCTGTTGCTCGCGCCGGTGGTGGACAACCGCAAAGGCGAGCACCGCGAGCTGCTCGAGGAGATCCGCGCCGCGGGCTTCACCCGGGTCCGCGTCGACGGCGAGGTGCGCCGACTCGACGACGAGATCGTCCTCGAGCCGAAGCGAAAACACAGCATCGAGGTCGTCGTCGACCGGCTCGCCGCGCGCCCTGACGCCCGCGCGCGCATCGCCGACTCGGTGGAGACCGCGCTCAAGCGGGGCAGCGGGCACGTCGTAGCGGCGGTGATCGGGGAGGAGGCCGACCGCCTCTTCAGCGAGGCGCGGGCCTGCGCCCACTGCAACATCGGCTTCCCCGACCTCACGCCGCAGTCCTTCAGCTTCAACGGCCCGCTGGGCATGTGCCGCGACTGCAACGGGCTGGGCACCGCCCTCGAGATCGATCCCAAGCGCGTCGTCCCCGACGAGACGCTCCCCCTCTCCGACGGCGCGATCCGCCCCTGGAAGCGGATGGCGGCCCACCCGTCCGTCCGCTGGATGATGCGCATCCTCAAGGGCGCCGCGAAGCACTACGGCTTCGATCTGGACACCCCGTTTGCGGATCTCTCCCCCGAGGTGCAGAAGCTCGTGCTCTACGGCGCGGGGGACGAGCAGTTCCCGGTCTACTTCCGGCGCCGGGGACGCACCGACAAGATCCCGTCGAGCTGGGAGGGCGTGATCCCGCGCATGATGCGGCGCTGGAAGGAGTCCGAGTCCGACGATACGCGCATGAAGTACGGCGAGTACTTCACCGACGCCGACTGCGCGAGCTGCGGCGCCACGCGCCTGCGGGCCGAGTCACGGGCGGTGCGGATTGGCGAGCTCAGCATCGTGGAGCTCAACGGCCTCAACGTCGGAGACGCCCACGACTTCTTCGCCGGGCTGCGCCTGGAGGGGGCGCGTGGCGTGATCGCCGCCGAGCTGCTCAAGGAGATCGCCGGGCGCCTGCGCTTCCTGCGCGACGTGGGGCTCGAGTACCTCTCCCTCGATCGACCCGGGCCTACGCTCAGCGGCGGTGAGAGTCAGCGCATCCGCCTCGCGAGCCAGATCGGCAGCGAGCTGACGGGCGTCCTCTACATCCTCGACGAGCCCTCGATCGGCTTGCATCCTCGCGACAACAAGCGGCTGATCCAGACCCTCGAGCACCTGCGCGACCTGGGCAATACGGTGGTCGTCGTCGAGCACGACGCCGAGATGATGCGCAGCGCCGACTGGCTGGTGGACTTCGGCCCCGGCGCCGGACGCCTCGGTGGTGAGATCGTCGCCAGCGGGCCGCCCGCGGAGGTGATGGCCGATCCGGCGAGCGTCACCGGCGGCTACCTCACGGGCCGCCTCGAGATCGAGGGGCCGAAGACCCGGCGCGCGCGGGTGAAGAAGCGCCAGATCCGCATCGAGGGCGCCAGCGCCAACAACCTCCAGGACGTCGATGTCGAGCTGCCGGTGGGTCTGTTCACCTGCGTGACGGGGGTGAGCGGCGCGGGGAAGAGCAGCCTGATCAACGGCATCCTCTACCCCGCCGCGGCTCGCGAGCTCAACGGCGCAAACACCAAGGCCAAGCCCCACCGGCGTATCAAGGGGCTCGAGCACTTCGACAAGGTCATCAACATCGACCAGAGCCCCATCGGCCGCACCCCGCGCAGCAACCCGGCGACCTACACCAAGCTGTGGGACGACATCCGCAAGGTCTTCTCCGGCACCAAGGAGTCGCGGGCCTACGGCTTCAAGCCCGGACGCTTCAGCTTCAACGTGAAGGGGGGGCGCTGCGAGACGTGCAAGGGCGCTGGCGTCACAAAGGTCGAGATGCACTTCCTCGCCGACGTCTACGTGCCCTGCGAGACCTGCGCCGGTAAGCGCTTCAACGAGGCCACGCTGCGCGT
Organism: uncultured Nannocystaceae bacterium; assembly: GCA_964402225.1. Lineage (GTDB taxonomy): Bacteria > Myxococcota_A > Bradymonadia > UBA7976 > UBA1532 > CAYOBQ01. The sequence goes on from CAYOBQ010000033.1 coordinate 43,660, forward strand.
CCACTACCGTGGTTACACGATCAGCGAGCTGCTCGAGACCACCATCGACGAGGCCGCCGAGGCCTTCCAACTCCACAAGCGCGTCTCCCGCATCCTCCGCACGCTGCAGGACGTGGGCCTCGGCTACCTGCACCTCGGCCAGCCGTCGACCACGCTGTCGGGGGGCGAGGCGCAGCGCATCAAGCTCAGCCGAGAGCTGGCCCGCACAGCGACCGGGCGCACGCTCTACATCCTCGACGAGCCCTCCACGGGCCTGCACTTCGAGGACGTGCGGCGCCTGCTGGAGGTGATCCAACGCCTCGTGTGTGCGGGGAATACGGTGGTGATGATCGAGCACAACCTGGACATCATCAAGACCGCGGACTGGGTCGTCGATCTGGGCCCCGAGGGCGGCGATGGAGGCGGCCGGGTGGTCGCCTGCGGTTCACCAGAGGAGGTCGCGTCGTCGGCCGAGAGCTACACCGGCCGATTTCTGCGCGAGTTGTTGGCGCGGAGCGGTTGACCCACACGGGGCGCTTGAACGATCTTCGGGTCCGACAAGTCCGTGGGGAAATTTCCAATGTTTCGATTCTTCGCGCTCGGCGTGCTCGGCCTTGGGATGGCGAGCGTAGCCGGGGCGGTGCCCGTCCAGCGTTTCCAACGGTTTGAGACCGGTCCGGCCTGCAACCAGGAGCAGACGGGCCACCTCGAGATGGCCCTCGATGTCTTCGGTTCCTACGGGAGCGCGACGGGGATCGACATCGACGCGCGCTTCAACCCGGCCAACGACGAGCCCGACCGCGGCCCGCGCGGGACCGTCTTCGAGAGCATGCCCTTCCTCTGCGCCACCCAGGCCGGGGCGTCCCGCGGCGCGTGGCTCGAGGAGGAGCGCATCGGGGACGTCGAGGCCGTCGCCGACGGGGAGGGCAACCGTCTCACCAGCCGCTTCGAGCTCGACGGCATCGACGTGCAGATGGAGGCCACCTTCGAGTGCAACATCCTCACGCAGTGCTACACCTTCACCAACAACACGGCGGCGCGCCTCGACGAGGTCGCGTTGATTCACTACGTCGACGGCGATCTCTTCTTCGTGGGCAACTTCAACAACGACTTCGGGGCCACCTCCGTCGGCGTCCCGAAGACGATCTGGGAGTTCGACGCCGGGGACAACCCGCGGGAGCCGACCACCCAGCTCTCGCTCTACGGCGTGGATCCCGACGATGCCTACCTCACCGGCTGGGAGCACGGCGAGTACAGCGAGTCGCGGCGAAGGATCGGCACGACGCGCAACGGGTGTGAGCCGCTGCGCAACGGCATCACGGTGCGCAACGGCGCCAACAGCGATCTCAACGGCGACCTCGTCACGGACAACGGCTACGACGTCACGCTCTCGCTGCGCTTCGACACCGGCCCGCTCGAGCCCGACGAGATGAGCCCCGCCATCTGCTACCAGACCAAGTGGGGTTTCGCGCTGGCGTGCAGCGACGAGGACGAAGACGGCGTGTGCGTCCCCGAGGACAACTGCCCACAGCATCCCAACGGCGGGCAGGCGGACAACGATCGCGACGGCATCGGCAACGTCTGCGACAACTGCCCGGAGGCTCGCAACCCCGACCAGGCCGACGAGGACGGGGACGGGCGGGGCGACGCCTGCTCGATGTGCGACCCCGTCGACGAGATCTGCAACGGGCTCGACGACGACTGCGACGGCACCGTCGACGAGCAGGCCGATGGGACGGGAGAGGACTGCGAGACGGAGCGCGTCGGGGCCTGCCGCGAGGGCACGGTGCTCTGCGTCGGCGGGGGCCTCGAGTGTGCGCCCACCACCGAGCCGATCAACGAGGTCTGCGACGGTGAGGACAACGACTGCGACGGATCCACCGACGAGGATGTGTCCGGGGCGGGCATCGCCTGCGACACCGGTCGCCCCGGCGTCTGCGCCGAGGGCCTCACGGTCTGCCTCGCCGAGGTCGGCCAGGTCCGCTGCGAGCCCGAGACGCCGGACAGCCCCGAGGTCTGCGACGCCCTCGACAACGACTGCGACGGCGCCGTCGACGAGCAGGTCGCGGGGCTGGGTGAGGTGTGCGTGACGGGCGAGGTCGGCGGCTGCGCCTTCGGTCAGACGGCCTGCGGAGAGGGCGAGCTCGAGTGCGCCCCTGACGAGGCCGTGGAGCCGGAGGTCTGCGACGGCGCCGACAACGACTGCGACGGGACCATCGACGAGGGGCAGCTCAACGCCTGCGGGCGGTGTGGCGGCGAGCCGACGGAGCAGTGCAACGGGCTCGACGACGACTGCGATGGCGACGTCGACGAGGAGGCCGAGTGCCCGACGGGCGTGTGCTTCAACGGCCGCTGCGTCGATGAGTGTGTGAACTTCGAGTGCACCGGGATCCTCGTATGCATCGGGGACGCCTGCGTCCACCGCTGCGAGCGGGATCCGTGCGACGACGGGCTCACGTGCGACTTCGCCACCGGGTTGTGCCGGGATCTCTGCGAAGACGTCGACTGCCCGGGGGGGGAGCTCTGCGTCGAGGGCGACTGCGTCCCGGACGACTGCCGCGCCCACGGCTGCGCTGACGGCGAGGTCTGCGTGGGCGGCGAGTGCCAGGAAGACCCGTGCGTCGGGGTCGAGTGCGTCGAAGGTGAGTTCTGCCGCGACGGTGAGTGCGCGAAGTCCTGCGCCCAGACGGCCTGCGCGGGGGACGAGATCTGTGTCGACGGCGCCTGCGTCGGCGATCCGTGTCGGCGCGTCGAGTGCGACGGCGAGCTGGAGTGCGTCGAGGGCGAGTGCGTCGATCCGGGGGCCTGCGCGGGGGTGCGGTGCGGCCCCGACGAGGTCTGCGAGGGCGGCGAGTGCGTCGGGGACCCCTGCGCCGGTGTGCGCTGCCCCGTCGGCGAGGAGTGCGTGGTGCGCCAGGGCGCGGCTCAGTGCGTGCGCGAGGGGAGCGAGCCCCCGCCCCCGGACTTTGACGGTGGACCGTCCCCCGGCGACGCGGGGCCGGACTCCGGCGGCGCGGTCCTCATCGATGGAGGCGTCCAGCCGCCCGACGGCGGTGGCGGTGGCGGTGACGCATCGAAGATCGTCCCCGCCGGCTCGAGCTGTAGCTGTGATTCGAGCCGCGGCCTCGCGCCGGGGCTGCTGCTGATGTTGCTCGGACTTGGGCGGCGCCGCGATCGAGGCGCCGAAGGCTTCACTCGAGGACGGGGCTGATCCCGGACTCCTGCGACGAGAGGTTGAAGTACTGAAGAAGGGCCCACACATCGATGGGGCGCAGCGCGTCAAAGGCAAGCCCGATGGTGGGCGGCCCCTCCGACCTGCACCACATCACGGTGGCCCCCGCCTCGACCTGCTGGGCGGGCTTGGGGACGTCCATCTTGACGGTCACCCGCTGGCCGAACTCGAAGGCGCCATCGGTGCGGACGAGCAGCCCGCCGAGGCCGATGTTCACCGTCTCACCCGCGCTCTCGTCGATCTCGACCTGAAGGACCCGGTCGAAGCGTCCGAAGCGCCGTCGCACCTCGTCAGACATCACTACCCTCCTGAAGCTGCGTCGAGACCGCATCTTCGTGACCGGCCACGACGGGTGTCAAGCTACGCGCTGTGGGGGGCGGTCTGCGTGCTCGTGGGTTGTTCGGAGTCGGCGGAGTCGACGGAGGTCGACGCCGGTCCGCGCGGGCATGGGCGCGACATGGCGGTGGCGCGTCCCGGCGGCACCTGCGTGACCGACGCCGACTGCACCGAAGAGGAGCGGTGCTTAGGTCGTCGCTGCCGCGTCGCGGCCGCCGACTGCCGGGCCGAGCTGCAATGCGAGGCCGGCCAGTACTGCGCCGAGACCGGCGCGTGCCGCCCCTACGGGACGGGGCCTTGTAGCGAGTGCGGCGCCGACGACGACTGCGGCGGCCCCGACGACCGCTGCGCGATGGTCGGGGAGGAGCGGCGCTGCGCGGCCCCGTGTGGGTCCGGCCAGATGTGCGCCGAGGGCTTCGAGTGCGCAGACGAGCTCTGCATCCCCAGCGACGGCTGCGCTGCGCGGGCCCCCTGCGACGATCTGCGCTGCGACGAGGGGGAGGTCTGCGACCCGACCCGCGGCGCGTGTGTGGTGGCCTGCGACGCCGAGGACGACACGTGCCCGCCGCCGACGCGGTGCTTGCCGCCGGGCCTCTGCCGCCAGTGCACCGACGACGCCCACTGTGAGGGGGGCACGCACTGTGAGCCGGCGCGCGGGCGGTGCGTGGAGTGCCTGGGCGACGAGGACTGCGAGGTGGGGACCTGCGACGCCCGGGGGCGTTGCCTCGCCTGCAGCGACGACGCGGACTGCGCCGAGGGGGTCTGCGACCGAGCCGGGAACGCGTGTGTTCCCTGCGTCGCCGACGAGCACTGCGAGGCGGGCGTCTGCCACGCGCGGCTGCGCACGTGCGTCGAGTGTCGCGGGCGCGCCCAGTGCCCGGAGGGTGCCGTCTGCGATCCGGTGCGCAACGTCTGCGTGGAGTGCGCCGCGGACGGCGACTGCCTGGGCGGCCGGGTCTGCAACGCGGCGGGGGTCTGCGCGGACTGCGTCGCCGATGAGCACTGCGGCGACGGCGTCTGCGAGGGGGAGGCCTGCGTGGGCTGTCGGGCTGACGAAGACTGCCTCGCTGGGGTGTGCGAGGCGGGGCGATGCGTCGCCTGCGGGGCGGACGCCGATTGCGGGGCCGGGGTCTGCGAGGGGCAGGCTTGCGTGGAGTGCCGCGACGACGCCGGGTGTCCCGAGGGGGTCTGCCTCGCTGGCGGGTGCGTGGGCTGTCGCGTCGGCGAGGATTGCGCCAGCGGAGCCTGCGGTGAAGACCACGTCTGCGCCGGTTGTGAGGACGACGCCGGCTGCGCCGACGCGCTTCGATGCGTCGATGGAGCGTGCGTCGAGTGCGCCGAGGACGCCGAGTGCGAGCTGGGACGCTGCCTGGAGGACGGGCGCTGCGCTCAGTGCGGAGACGGGGTCGCCTGCGAGGGGCTCCTCTGCGCCCCGGACGGGCGTTGCGTCGCGTGTCTGCGCCACGAGGACTGCGGTGAGGGGCGCTGCAACGCGGAGGGCCGGTGCGTGCTCTGCTTGATCGACGCCGACTGCATGGAGGGTCGGTGTGACGCGGCCGGGCGCTGCGTCGAGTGCACCGCCGACGACCATTGCCCCGACGGTCGCTGCGCCCCCATCGGCCGGTGCGTCGACTGCCTCGGCGACGCCGACTGCGGGGCCCACCGGTGTCGCCTCGGCGACGGCGTCTGCGTCGAGTGCGCCGCCGACGCCGATTGCCCACAGGGCCGTTGCAAGGAGGCGGATGGTCGCTGCGTCGCGTGTCTCGACGACGAGGACTGCCCCGACGGGGTGTGCGGCGCGGGGCAGGTCTGCGTGGGTTGTCTGGGACCGGAGGATTGCGGCGGGCAGGCCTGTGACCGTCAGACGGGCATGTGCGTCGACTGCAACGACGATGGCGATTGCCCTGGCGGGGTCTGTGATCCGGCGCGAAGCCAGTGCCGCCGCTGTGTCGTCAACGCCGACTGCCCCGCCGCCCAGGTCTGCGACGTGGTGGAGGACGTGTGCGTCGAGTGCGTGGTCGACGCGGATTGCCCGGACGAGACACCGCGCTGCGGGGATGACGGCACCTGCGGGGCCTGCGCCGACGACTTCGACTGCCCGGATGGCGTCTGCGGGGACGGGCGCGTCTGCGTCGGTTGCGAAGGGGACGCCGACTGCGGAGGGCAGCGCCCCTTCTGCCACGGCGTCTACTCGAGCTGCGTCGCCTGCGTTGGCGACGCAGACTGCCCGGCGCCGAGGCTGTGCAACGAGCCGACGGGGCGCTGCGTGGAGCCCGAGGACCTGTGCGCGCGGGACGCGGACTGCGGCGAGGGGCGAAGCTGCGACGGGCTCCTAGGCTTCTGTCACCCGGCGGACGCGACGTGCGCCAACGACGACGACTGCCGGCCAAATCACACCTGCAACCGGGTGTTGAACCTGTGCACGGGGTGCGGCTTGATTCCGTTGCCGATCCCGGCGCTGCTCTGCCCGGAGGGTCAAATCTGCATCGCCAACATCTGCGCACCGCTGTGAGGCGCCTGTGGTGGTCGCTCGCGGTCGTCGCGGTGGTCGGCTGCGACGATGCCCCGGGGGTGGGGACGACGGGGGCCAACCGGCCGACGGTCGACGCGCGCCCCGACGGGGGGGCGCGGGATGTCGGGCGCGGCATGCCGGACGGGGTCGTCCTGGACGCGTGCCTGCCGGCGCCGGAGGGCTGCAACGGGCGGGACGACGACTGCGACGGGCGCATCGACGAGGGGACGGATCCGGGGACGCGGTGTGACTCCGCCACCGGGGCCTGCGAGCCGGGCACGCTGATCTGTGTCGGCGGAAACGTCGAGTGCTTTGGCGCCATCGGGCCGGCCACCGAGTCGTGCAACGGGACCGACGACGACTGCGATGGGCGCGTCGACGAGGACGCCTCCGGGACGGGTGAGGCCTGTGAGGCGCCCGGCGTCTGCGGGCCCGGGACGACGGTCTGCTTCAACTCCGTGCTGACCTGCGATCCGCCGGCGGAGGGGCCGCGTGAGGCGTGCAACGGGGTCGACGACGACTGCGACGGCGCCATCGACGAGGCGCCCGTCGACGCCGGGGGGCCGTGCGGCCCCGACGGCGTCTGCGCCGCTGGCACCCTGCGCTGCGTGGACGGCGGGCTGGTCTGCGAGGGCGTCGAGGACGCCCCGGCCGAGGTCTGCAACGGCGCCGACGACGACTGCGATGGCGCCATCGACGAGGCGGTCGCGGAGGCGGGGCGTGGCTGCGAGAGCCCGTGTGGCGAGGGCGCCGTGGCGTGCCTGGAGGGCGTGCTCTCCTGCGTTCCGGCGGCGGACGAGGGCGCAAGCGACGAGGTCTGCGACGGCGAAGACAACGACTGCGACGGGTTGGTGGACGAGGCTGATCCGCGGGCCGACATGCCCTGCGGGGAGGAGGTCGGCGCCTGCGAGCCTGGGACGCTGACGTGCATCGCGGGCCAGATCCTCTGCCTCGGCGGCGTGTCGGCCGTCCCCGAGGTCTGCGATGATCTCGACAACGACTGCGACGGGGCCATCGACGAGGCGGACGACGTGGCCGGCGGTGTCCCCTGCCCCGAGATCGGCGACGCCTGCGCCAACGACCAGCGCTGCGCCTCGGGGGTGTGCCTGGACGACTCGGGGACGCGTTACTGCAGCCGCGACTGCGACGCCGAGGGCGAAGCCTGCGAGGCGGGGACCCGGTGTGAGGCGCTCCGGGGGCGGATGCGGTGCGTGCGCGCCTTCGAGGGCTGCCAGACGGATCGCGACTGCCCCGACGCCGCCGACGGCTGCCGGCTGGTGCCCGCCGGGGCCCCCGACGAGCTCGGCGCGGAGTGCCGACCGCTCGAGGCCGAGGGTCTGGGGTTGGGCGACGACTGCTCCGGCGAGGCGGGGCGCTGCGCGGGGGGGATGTGCCTCGCGGGCGTCCAGCGATGCACGCGGCTCTGCGTCACCCCGGAGGAGTGCGACCCGGGCTTCGTCTGCGCGCTCACGCCGTTCTTCCTGGGCAACGGCGACGTACTCGACCTGGGCTTCTGCCTCGAGGCCTGCGGAGGCGACGCTGACTGCGGTGCCCCCGAGGGCCGCCTGTGCCAATACGGTCTACAGCCTGACCGGGCGGCGATCGTCGGCTACTGCGACACGCCCTTCGAGGGCGCCGCCCCCGGCGAGCCCTGCGATCTGAACGCCGACCCACCGGAGCGCTGCGACCACGGCTACTGCATCACCGAAGGGGACGCGCAGTACTGCTCCCAGGGCTGCGCCGCCGCCGAGGACTGCCTTCCGAACTGGCGCTGCATCGAGACCCAGCTCGGGGTGGGCCTCAGCTTCGGTACTTGCCGCCGCCCCTGATCCGAGCGGGCGCCGCGGCCAGGAGGAGCAACAACCACCAGGGTCCTGGGGCGGCGGTGGACCGACAGCCCCCCTCCTCCGCCGGGATGGCGAGCTCGCCGGGATCGACGAAGTGGTCGCCCTCGATCTCGAAGGTCTCGCAGGCGCCGCCGCCTCCGGCGGGGTAGATGGCGCAGAGGCCTTCGCGGTCGTCGTTGTGCAGGCTCGCCTTCTTGCGCTCTCCGGCGGGGGCGGAGGCGAACATCGTCGCGTCCTGCACGGGCGTGTGGTCGAGACCGACGAAGTGACCGACCTCGTGGGTCAGGGTGTTGCGCAGGTCGAACTCGACGAGGCGGGGGTTGGTCGTGGTCGTGAAGTCGAAGTGGGCGCCGTTGAGCTCGATGTCGGCGTCGATGACGCGACCCGCCGGGCAGTCGGCGTTGCCCGGATCGGTGCAGAAGGTGGCCGTGGTGAGCGCGATGACCCCGTCGGCGTGGGGCCAATCATCAGGGTCGTCTCGGAACACGACGAGGTTGATGTTGCTCCGGTTGGGGTTGTAGCCGACGCGGTCGTCGTTGGTGACGCCCTGGTAGTGGAACTCGAGGCCGCCGCACTCGACCGCCTCCCAGGCTTGGAAGGACTGCTGGACGGCCTCGATGACGTGGCTGAGGCGAAGGTCCGCGCTGCCGTCCGCGTGGAGGTGGTAGGGGATGCAACGGCGCCCCCACTCGAGGGGATCTCCACCCTCGGTGCTCGAACGCAGGTAGGCCGCGGCCGGATCGGCGAGCAACAAGACCATCAACCCCGTCGCCGGGCGAATCATGCGCGCCTCCGCGCCAGTAAGAGGAACCAGAGCATAGCGGAGGGCGCCTCGCCGAGGGCAACACATCCGCCATCCGACGCAGCGTCGGCCTCGGCCCCCGCGTCTGGAGCCGCGCGGCGCAGCGCCCCGGGGATCACCCGCCCCTGTCCGGCGGCGCTCCAGACCTCGAGGGTCAGCGGGCCCTCCCCGTCGAGCGTGACCCGCCGCCGGTCGGGGCGCTCCGGATCGGGGGTCGTGCGGGCGTCGACGAGCCGGTCGCCATCGCGGATCCGGAGCTGGTGGGTCGGCGCGGTGGGGACCGTCCAGCGTCCGCCCCCCAGCGCCTCGATCGCCCCCACGACCGGCCGATCGACCGGGATCGGGTAGGCCACGCGCGCCTCGAGGCCGGCCGTGTCGTCCACCCCGGGCTCGCGCAGCTCTCCGGGGCCGATGGAGGGGAACATCACTGCGAGGAGGCGGGGGTCATCGGCGTCGAGATCGAAGCAGCCGCTCCCCTCCCCAGCCCCACAGCTATGTCCGAGGCCCAGCACGTGGCCAAGCTCGTGGAGCAGGACCATCTCCATCGCGTGCGCCCGCGGCTCGGGGGGGTCGGCGAAGCGGAAGCGAGCCGCGTTGAGGACCACGTCGGCGTCTTCGATGCGCCCGCCCTCCGAGGTGACCAGGGTGAAGGCGATGAGCCCGGGATCCCCGACGAGGTCGGTCCACAACGCCTCGTCGGTGATGTGGCGTAGGGAGATGCGGCCCTCGGGGGCCGGGGCGAAGCCTACGTCGGCCGCCTGGGTCCAGGTGGCCGCGGCGCGACTCCACGCGGCGCCGCCTTCAGCGAGCGTGAGGGGCCAGGCGTCGTCGGGCCAGGCCAGCGCGGCCCCGTCCGAGCCTCGGAGCGGCGTCCAGGCCTGGGCGGTGGCGCCCACGCACAGCAGCGCCAGGAGCCGAATCGGGATCACCGCGGAGCGCGGTCCAGGGCGTCGGCGCGGCGCGTCAGGAAGACGCCCACCGGCTCGCCGACCTCGAAGCTCGCGGCGCCGAAGACGCGTTGGCCCGGCCCCTCGAGCTCGCCGCCGGGCGTGTCGATGAAGACGACGTCGTCGACATCGCCCCTCGCGACGTGGTCGGCGGCGACCCCCGTGGGCGCGGCCATCGAGACCATGAAGAGGAGCAGAGCCGAGCGCATCATCGGACTCTACCGAATCGGGTCGAAGTACGCAGGCGGGTCAAAGTACGTTGGCGGCCAGCTCGGCCAGCTCGCTGCGCTCGCCGCGCGTGAGCGTCACGGTCCCCGCGATGCTCTGGTTCTGGAATCGCTTCACCAGGTGCACGAGGCCGTTGTTGGTCGTGTCCACGTACGGGTTGTCGATCTGGTAGGGATCGCCGCAGAGGACCACCTTGGTCCCCTCGCCGGCGCGCGTGAGGATGGTCTTGACCTCGTGGGGCGTCAGGTTCTGTGCCTCGTCGATGATCAGATACTGGTTGGGGATGGACCGTCCGCGGATGTAGGTGAGCGGCTCCACCTCCACGACCCCCATCTCGAAGAGCTCGTGGTAGGCGTGGCTCTCGCGCCGCGCGTTCTGGTTGAGGCCCAGCAGCAGCTCGACGTTGTCGTAGATGGGCTTCATCCAAGGGTCGAGCTTCTCCTCGACCGTCCCCGGGAGGTAGCCGAGGTCGCGACCGAGCGGGAGGACCGGGCGGCTGACGAGGACCCGCTGGTACTCGTTCTCCTCGGTGACCTTCTGTAGCCCCGCGGCGAGGGCGACCAGCGTCTTGCCCGTGCCCGCCTTCCCCACCAGCGTCACCAGCGCGATGTCGTCGTCGAGCAGCAGATCGAGGGCGAAGGCCTGCTCCTTGTTGCGCGCAAAGATGCCCCACACGGGCTCGCGGCGCCGGGGCAGCGCGTGGGCCCGGCCGTCTCCGTCGTCGTAGCGCGCCAGGGCCGTGTGGTTCGCCTTCGTCTCGTCGCGCAGCAGCAGATACTCGTTGGGATGGAGCCCCGGCTCATCGAGGACCACGCCCTCCTCGAAGGCCTGCTGCAGCGCGTCGGGGCCCATCATCACCTCGCGGTGCCCCTCGTAGAGCTCGGCGATCTGCACCTTGTCCGGGTCGTAGTCGACCGCCTCGAGGCCCACCGCGTCGGCGCGGATGCGCAGGTTCGTGTCCTTGGTGACCAGGACCACGGGCCGCTCCGGGTCGTTCATCTTGAGCGCCAGGGCGGTGCGGAGGATCAGGGTGTCGTACTGATGTCGCTTCGCGAAGAACGGGTTGGGCTGCTCGTGCTCGTCGACGAAGCCGACCTTGATGATGCCGCCGTTGTCGAGCTCTACCCCGTCGGCGAGATGCCCCTTCGCACGGAGCGAGTCGAGGAGCCGGGAGACCTCACGGGCGTTTCGTCCGAGCTCCGAGAGGTCCTTCTTGAACTGGTCGAGCTCCTCCACCACGTAGATGGGGAGGATGACGACGTTGTCTTCGAATCCCAGCGGCGCCCGAGGGTCGTGCAGCAGCACGTTGGTGTCGAGCACGAAGGTCTTCGTCATGTCTTGGATTCCTCTGCCGGTTGGGGATCGTGTGCGGCGACCATGGGCGGGTCCACTGGCCGCAGCGTCGAGGCCGCGACCGCCTGGTTGCGCCCGTGCTCCTTCGCGTAGAAGAGCGCCTCGTCGGCACGACTGAGCAGGTCGGCGGGGGTGCGCGCGTCGTCGGGATAGGTGGCCGTGCCGAGGGAGAGCGTCAGCCGCACGGGGCCCGTCTCGTGCTCGAAGGTCAACGCCTGCACGTCCTGCCGGATGCGCTCGGCGAGTTGGAGCGCCCCCTCCTCGCTGGCGTCCTCGAGGAGGATGGTGAACTCCTCCCCCCCCCAGCGCGCGGCCAGATCGACCTGCCGCACCGCCTGCTGAAGCACGGCGGCGACGCGCTGGAGCACCAGATCGCCAAAGGGGTGCCCATAGGTGTCGTTGAAGCGCTTGAATCGGTCGATGTCCGTGATGATGATCGACAGCGGCCCGCGCTGCCGTTTGGCGCGGGAGAGCATGGTCTCGAAGGCCTGCTCGAAGGTACGCCGGTTCTTGAGCTTCGTGAGCTCGTCGACCATCGCCATCTGCCGGATCCGCTCATATGCCTGCGCCAGATCGAGCTTGGTCGCCACTTGCTGTGCCACCAGATCGAGCATCTCGCGCCGCGGCGAGGCGAACGCCCCTTCGCGCCGCGACAACACGGTCAAGGCGCCGATGGGGGGGCCCTCCTCACGGAGGAGCGGCACGATGCGCAGATCGCGCATGTCCGAGAGTACCTTGTCGCTGCTGGGCGTGAAGACCGTCTGCTTGGGCTTGTAGGGCACCTCCGGCAGGGCGTGTTCGAACTTCACGGCCTGGCCCACGAGGCCCTCGTCGCCAGTGAAGTTCAGCCCCTCGTACCGCTCGGCGTGGTCCCCGGCCGCGGCGATGACGGTGTGGACCAGATCGCCGGGGAGCCGAGCCACACCCGGCTCTGAGTCCTGGAGAAGGCTGAGGACCACCAGATCGGCCTCCACCAGCGCGCTCACGGTGGCGGTGGCGACGGTGGCCACGGACTCGATGTCCTGCGCGCCGTTGAGCCGCTGCAAGGCCGCGCTCCACCTGCGGACCGTGCTCCGCTCGTGGTCGACCGCCTTGAGTCGCTGCCCGCTCTCGACGTCCAGCCCCAGCTTGCGCGCCGCCCGGCGAAAGCCGCTGCGCTGCGACTCGGTCCACGGCGCCTCGCTCTCTCGGTCGACGCAGAGCACGCCGGCGGGCTGCGAGTCGCGCCCCGGGATCGCCAGCACCAGGACCGCCCCGACGCCAGCCGAGTCGGCGTAGTAGGGCAGGCCCGCGAAGCCACGGTGCACGGGGGCCACCGCCACCTCTTCGGTGCCGTCGCGGAGCACGCTGGCGGGGAGCCCCTTCGCCGCGTCGTACGGGCCCGGGAGCAGCTCGCGGTCCGACGACCAGCTATGAAGGCGCAGATCGGCCTCGTCGTCCGCCGTGCGCCAGAGCACCGCGGCGGTGGTGAGCTCGAAGGCGTCGCGCAGCAGATCGAGTTGGAGTTGAAAGGAAGCATCGAGGTGGCTCAGCGCGACGCGCCCCACGGTCTCGTTTCCCAGGGAGTCGGCGCCGGGCAGCTTCACGATGTCGAGCTGCTCCGTCTTGAGCCGTAGATCCTTGGCGCGGGTCTCGTTGTGCTGCTTCTGGCGGTCGCTGGCGTGTTGCTCGGCGAGGCGTCGGCGAAACCCCTCGACCTGGGGCAGCTTGCGCAGCGCCGCGGCGGCCAGGGCGTACACCGCGAGGTGGATGACGAGGGCGACTCCATCCTGGTGGCCGGCGCCTCCGAGCCCAACCTCGAGGGTGACGGCCACCGCGCACGCGAGGGCCGAGACCCGGCTCGGGTTGAAGGCGACCAGCCACGCGACGACCGCCGCGGAGAGCGCCGTGAGGTCACCCGCGTAGGCGCCGCCGAGTCGAACCACCATCCAGGTGCCGACCACCCAGAGGAGCGGCCCCTCCTGCTCGTAGTAGGGCCGAGAGACGCTGCGACCGCGGAGCCGCGCGCGCGCGTCGTCGAAGACCAGCGCCCCGACACCGGCGCCGGTCACCACGCGCAGCCAGCTCAGGGGGTGATCGCCCTCGAAGACGCCGAGGACGACGGCGACGGCGCCCAGGCCGGCGACGCCGAGGACGTACCACCGCCCGAGGAAGGCCAGCGCGTAGGCCGCCGGCCCCTGGTCCCGAGCGGACATCTACTGAGGGCGCCCCGGGGCCTCGAACCGGTAGACGACCTCGCCGGGGCGGATCATGCCCAGCTCGGTCCGGGCGCGATGGAGGGACTCGGCCTTGCCATCACGGAGGCGCGCGATCTCGCTCTTCAAGCCGGCGATGTCGCCGACGAGGCGTCGGTTTCGAGCCTCGACCTGCGCCAGGGCGTCGGCGAGGTGGGCGTTTCGCGCCTCGAGTTCGGGATCCGTGGAGCCCTGGTGAGCGGCCAAGAGCGCGCCCGCGAGCGTCACGACCACAATCAGCGGCATTATGCGTCGAACGAGGGCCATGTGTGTGTCTGTACCACCCTTTCCACAGGGTGGGAACGCGTTTTATGGGCCGGCCTTCTGGGCCATGTGCACCCGGAGCTGGCAGGCGTGGGCGACGGCCATGACCTGGGCCACCTTGCCGTGGGCGACGCGTTGGTCGGCCCGCAGCAGCAGGAGCGTTTCGGGGTTTTGGTTCTTCGCCTCGCAGAAGCGCGGCCCGAGCTCACCGGGGACGACTTGCTCGCCGTCGAGGTAGGTGAGGCCGTCGGCGTCGATGGTCACGGTGATGTCGTCGTAGGGCGTGGCGCTCGGCGTGAGGCTCGTCGCGGCCTGGTCGACCTCGACGCGGGCGGAGGCTTCGGCGTTCTGCTGGTCGACCAGCGACGAGGTCAGCACGAAGAAGATCAGCAGTTGGAAGACCACGTCGATGAGCGCCGTGAGGTCGACGACGACGGCGGCGCGGCGCGAACGGCCATTGGGCGTGGCGCGGAAGTTCACGCGGCCCCCTCCTCCGCTGGCGCTGGGGTGGCGCGCGCGCCGGAGTCGGCTGGGGTGCCCCTCGGCTGGTCGGCCAGCAGATCCAGGACGTCGAGGGAGATCTCCTCCATCGAGATCGCGAGTTGGTCGACCTGAGAGAGCAGGTACCGGTAGCCGAGGAAGGTGGGGATCGCCACGCTCAAACCCGCCGCGGTCGTGAGCAGCGCCGCCCAGATACCGTTCGCGAGGGTGGCCGGGTTGACCGGCCCCTGGGCGCGGGAGGCCTCGTCGACCACCGCGCGGAACACCTCGATCATGCCCACGACGGTCCCCAACAGCCCGAGAAGCGGCGCCACCGCGGCGATCGTCCCCATGACCTCGACGAAGCGCGCGAGCCGGTTGATCTCGATGCGCCCGACCTCCTCGAAGGCCTCCTTGACCACGTCCCGCGGGCGCCCGGCGTGCCGTAGCCCCGAGGCGAGGACGGTGGACAGCGCCGATCGATTGCCCTCACAGAGCGTGAGCGCCTCCGCCGTCTTTCCGTCGTCGATCTTCCGGCGGATCAGCGCCAGGAAGTCCCGGGGGATCACCCGCGGGCGATGGAGGGCCCACACGCGCTCGAAGAAGACCATGAGCGCGACGACGGAGAAGGCGAGGATCGGGATCATCAAGACCCCGCCTCGCTTCAGGAACTCAATCAGCTCGGTCATCGTCTCCTCTTTGCGCCGAGAGCGGCGACGCGTCGCTTCAGATACCCGATCGGGACCACCCCGCGGAAGCGCTCGACGGGATGGCCGGCGGCGTCGAGCAGGTAGGAGGTCGGTACCGCCGGCAGCGGCCCGAAGGGGGTCTCGCCCCGGAGCGTGTCGGCGTCGGCCATCGCCACTGTCAAGCGGAGCCGCATCGCGCGGACGAAGGCCTCCAGATCCCGGCGCGGCCCGGTGTCGAGGCTCACCCCCACCACGGCGAGGCGCCCGGGGGCCTGGTCGACGTCGGGGAGCAGCTCGTCCAGACGTGGTAGCTCGTTGACGCAGGGCACGCACCACGTCGCGAAGTAGTTCACCAGCACCGGGCGGCCCCGGAGATCGGCCAGGTCAAACGCCCCCCCGCCCAGCGCCTCAAGGGAGAGCTCTACCGGCCCGTCGGTGGGCGGGCGCCATGGATCAGCGTCGTCCCGCGCGACGACGCGCGACGAGGACCCGCAGCCGCACATCAACAGCGCACACAGCGTCCAGGGCACAATCGAGCTCACGGCGCGGAGTATGTCTACCTGACGCGGCATCAGCAAACCCGTGCGGGGGTCGGTCATTCCCGATACGGTACGCACCATGCGTCGGCTGCAACCCGCCCTTGCGCTGGCCCCATTCCTGCTGCTCGCCTGCGGGGACCCCCAGCTTCTCCAAGCCCACGCGGCGCTCGGCGCGGGCCGGTACGATGTCGCCATCGAGTCCTACGAAGCGGCCCGTGCACGGCTTCCGGCCGGTGAAGTCCCCCTCGACCGCCTCGCCAGCGCCCACCGCGCCGCGGCGATGCAGGCGATGCGCCAAGGGGCATGCAAGGCGGCCCGCGCGCATCTATCGAGGGCGGAGGAGCTGAGCGACCCCGTGCTCGCGGACCATCGCGCTCTCTACGAGTGCACCGCTGCGCGGGGCGCCGCCCCAGGCGAGCTCTACGCGGATCTGGAACACCTCGTCGGGCTGGGAGACACGCGCGTCGTCGTGCGGCGCAAGCTCGCCCACACCGCCCTCGAGACCGGGCGCGACCCCGACGCGGAGCGCCACTTCGCCGTGCTCGAGCGCAGACAGGTGCTCACTTGGACCGAGCGGAAGCTCGTGCTGAGACTGCTGTTACGCCTGGGGCACGACGCGCGCGCCCTCCCCTACCTCGAGCACGTGGTCGCGGCGGGGGCGAGCCAACCCCTCGACCGCTTCAAGCTCGCCGAGCTCTACGAGGACGCGGGTCGCCCCGCCGAGGCCCGCGCCGTCTACGAACGTCTGGCCCTCGACTTCGGCCACAACCCCGCCGTCCACCTCCGCTACGCGGACTTCCTGATGAAGACGGGAGACGCCGTCGGCGCGCATCGCGCCCGAACGATCGCCAACCGGCTCCGAGGCATCGTCCCCCAGGAGCGCTCCCTTCGACCGCTGCGAAAGAGCCGACGCTAGGACGGTGCGGCAGAGTCGCGACGCGGCGCGCTGCACGCGCCCGCCAA
>CAYOBQ010000034.1:0-59921 GCA_964402225.1 uncultured Nannocystaceae bacterium
GCGCCGTGAACTCGGCCGGCGGGCACGCACATCACTTGGTCGCTTTGTCTGCCGCGCCGTCCTAGGACGGTGCGGCAGAGTCGCGACGCGGCGCGCTGCACGCGCCCGCCAACCGATTTCGGCGTTGCGAAGCCTATCGATATCTTCGGATATCGCCACGGCTCCGCGCCTTGAACTCGGCCGGCGGGCACGCACATCACTTGGTCGCTTTGTCTGCCGCGCCGTCCGAGGAGGCCGGTTGAAGGGGCCCAGCAACCTGGTCTAGTATCAGACCATGATCAGGCTCAATATCGCAGAGGCGAAGACCCACCTCTCGCGCCACCTCCAGGCGCTGGAGCGTGGAGAGACGATCATCCTTTGCCGGCGCAACGTCCCGATCGCCGAGATCCGCCCTCTGCCGAAACCCCGGGAGGGTCGCCGTCCGGTGGGAATCGACCGAGGCATGCTCATCCCCGACAGCTTCTTCGAGCCGCTGCCAGATGACCTCCTCGATGCCTTCGATGGCGGCTCCGGCGGCTCGTGAAGCTGCTGCTCGATACCTGCACCTTCCTCTGGCTCGCCGCGGATGATCCGCGGCTCTCGCCAGCGGCAAGGGACGCGTGCACGGATCCCGGCAACGACGTCTACCTGAGCGCGATCTCCGCGTGGGAGATGACCATCAAGCACCGGCTGGGGCGTCTCCCGTTGCCTGCGCCGCCGCAGGTGTACGTCTCCGACCGCCGTACCCGACTCCAGATCGAGCCTCTGCCGTTCGGCGAAGCGGCCGCGTGCCACGTGCACCTCCTTCCCGTGCATCACCGAGACCCGTTCGACCGCGCCCTGGTCGCCCAAGCGATCGTCACCGGCGCGGTCCTCGTCACGCCCGACGACGAGATCCGGCGCTACCCCGCCCCGACGCTCTGGTAGGGCGCGGCGCCATCGCCTGGGCCGCGAGCCAGAGCAGGGCCTACCGGTGGCGCGGGGCCGGGGGTGACCTTCGCGGGGCCACGTCGGATCGCCTGGACATGAGTCGTCGCGCCGGTGAGTGGTGGTTCGTTGTCCAATCTGCGGCTACAATCCGGGGATGCACGCCCGTCTGGACGCATGGCTCTTTCCGACCCCGCGTGAGCGCATGCTCGACGCCGAGGGACGCCCCTACTTCCTGTGGGACGCGGACATGACGCTGGCCGAGTTCGAAGTGTTCCTGCACGATCCGGATCCCGAGATTCGGGGGTACGCGGTCGCGAAGGTGATGCGCCAGGCCAGACCCGACGATGTCTTCGCATTCGTCGATCTGGACACCATCGAGTCGCTCTGGCCCATCATCGACCGCTACCTCGGGAAGCGGCGAGACTTCTGGACCTGGCTGCTCGGTCGATGGCGAGATTGCGCGGCCTGACGCCCATTCAGGAGCAGGTGCTCGCCACCCTCGCTGGCTTCGATCCGCCCTGGACGTTGACGGGCGGTGGCGCGCTCGTCGCGGTGCACCTCCGGCACCGACACACCCGTGACCTCGACCTGTTCTGGCACGGCCGCGAGGTGTTGGGCGCCCTGCTCGCCGGGGTGCGCGATCGACTCCTGTCGGCGGGGTTCGAGGTCCGGGTCGACGTGGATGCGCGGTCATTCGCTCGGCTCGTCGTCACCCGCGGTCGCGCTTCGACCATCGTCGATCTGGTGGCCGACATCGTCCCGACGATCGAGGCACCCCAGCAAGTCGAGGTGGCGGGGGTGTGCGTTCAGGTCGACACTCGCCACGAGATCCTCGTGAACAAGCTGACGACCCTGCTGTCTCGCTCGGAGGTCCGCGACCTGCTGGACGTCAAAGTCCTGCTGGAAACGGGCGGCGACCTCGACCGCGCGCTGCCGGACGCTGCCCGCAAGGACGGTGGCCTCACGGCGTTGTCGCTCTCGTGGGTGTTGGAACGGCTCCCCGTCGAGCGAGTGGCCGCGGCCGCCGGTTTCTGTGAGCACGCCGAAGAGTTGGAGCGCTTTCGCGTCGACCTGGTGGCCCGGCTGGTCGAGAAGAGCAGGCCGAACTAGACCACCCCGTCCTCCGACGCCGGCCGACCCGCGCCGCCCGGAGCTTCTCGCGGGCGCTGCGTCGGGGCCGTTGCTTCCGTAGCGCGCGTGTGCGAGATCGCGAGCATGCTCGAACTTCGCGGGGTGGTGGTCGAGGCGCGCCTCGACCGATGCAGCTTCGCGGCGCGCCCCGGTGAGGTGCTCGGGCTCGCCGGGGCCACGGGCTCGGGAAAGACGACGGCGCTCCAGATCGCGGCGGGACAACTGCCGCCCCGGCGTGGGCGGGTCCTGATCGACGAACGGGACGCTAGCGTCGCGCGCCTGAGGTCGACGGTCGGCCTCTGCGGCCACGCCCTCGAAGGGCCGGGCGACCTCGACGTCGCGGCCTGGCTGTGCCTCTGGGGCGAGCTCGATGGCGTCCCCCGAGGTGAGCTCGCGGCTCGGACCTCTGCGGCGCGCGAGCGCTTCGCCCCCGGCGATGGGCTGGTCGCGACCCTCTCCCGTGGCGCCCGACGGCGCCTCGCCCTCGCGCGGCTCTGGCTTCGCGATCCCCCCGTGCTCCTGCTCGACGCCCCCGGCGAGGCCCTCGATGGCGACGGACTCCGCAGGCTGACGTCGGCGGTCCGGGAGGCCGCGGCGGCGGGACGAACCGTGCTGCTGGCTGACGCCTCGCCGCACCTGTGCACCACGCTGTGCGATCGCGTCGTCTGCCTCGCGGCGGGGGCGGTGGTGGCGGAGGTCTCACGCGGCGACGCCGACTTCGCGCAGCGGGTCGCCGCGGCTCAGGGCTGGGCCCTTTGATCCCGTCCTTCGCCCGTCGCATCAGCCCTGGACTCTGGGGGCTCGCTGCGTTGTCGGCGGTGGTGGTCCCCGTCGTCGTCGAGATCGCCGCTGCCCACCGCGGTCACTGGGCCGGGGCCGGAGTCGGGCCGTTTTGGTCCACCCTGGTGGTGCCCTGGGCGGGGCGGGGCTGGGCCCTGGTCTGCGTGCTCGCCCTCGCGGGCTGGGCCGCCTCGGCCGCCCCCGCGCACCCCCGGCTCGGGCGACGCCTCCTGGGCGGGCTGGCGGCGGGAGCGGCGGGGGCGGTGGTGTGCGCGCTCGCGGCGGCGCCGGGGTGGATCTGGCTGGCGCGCCTCGGGGTGGCCTCGCCGGGGACCCTGGTGCTGGCATACTTCGCGGGGCTGAGCGCGTTGCTCTGCGCGGGGATGGCCGCCGGCGCGAGCGCGCTGGTCGTGGGTGAGCCCGGTGGCGCAGCGGTGGGCGCGGCGGCCGGTGGCGCCCTCGTCTGGGTCACCTGGGGAGTAGCCCTCGCGTGAGCGAAGAGAGCGATCGAGCCGCCGAGCTCCAAGCGCGTGTGGATGGCGTGCGCCGCCACGTTGGCGGGTGGAACGCCGTCCGCGGTGGCGCGGTCGGCGGGGCGGTCGCGGCGGTCGCGGCGGCATACGGCGAGCCCGTCGGTGCAGCGGTCATGACGTTGCTCGGGATCGCGTTGGGGGCCTCGCTGCGCCCGGGCCCGCGCGACGCCGCGCGACGCCTCGATGAGGCCGCCGAGCTCGATGGGCAAGTGGAGTGCGCCTGGGACCACCTTGGACGAGATACGCCGATGGTCCTGGCGCAGCGCCGCCGCGCGCTGAAGGCGTTGGCGGACCGCGCCGATCTGAGGGTGGTGAGACCCCCGTCCCCCGCGTGGTCGCTGTTGCTGTTGTCATGGGCGTGGCCTCTGCTGTCCACGCCGGGCGAGGTCTCCGACCGGTCCGAGCCGGACCACTCGATCGAGGCGCTGGCGGCGGCGCGGGGGGCGGGCGGGACGGACCGCGCCGACGCCCACGCCCTCCGGGGCGCCGCCGACGCCGGGACCCGGGCTGTCGCCCACCGCATGGCCCCAGACGCCGGGGCGACGGGTGACGGCGGACGCGGCTCCGGTGCGCCCACGACCGCGGGGCGCCGAGGGGGGGTTGGCGCGCGCGCTGGAGAGCGCGCCGGGGGGGCCGCTGGACGCGCCGCCACCGACGTCCGGGCGGGCGCCGGTCCCGAGCTCGTCGTCCCCCGGGCCGCCGGTGTCGGGGTCGCGAGCCCCGGGACCGCGCCTCGGCCACAGGCGGGCCCGGGACCCATCGGGCGCGCTCCGCTGGACGACGTGGCCGACCCTGCGCGACCGTACCCCCGGCGTTACCACGAGGTGGTGAGCGCGTGGTTCGGTCGCGACGCCCGCGGCCGACTGGATCGAGTCGAGCGAGGACCGGGGGGGAAGTGAACGCAGAACGTGTCGAGGAGAGGGCGGAGCGCATCCGCGAGACGGTCCTGACGCTGCGCGCGGCGCTGGGGCGGGTGGTCGTGGGTCAGCGCGACGTCGTGGATGGCCTCGTCTGCGGCCTGCTCGCCGACGGCCACGTCTTGCTGGAGGGGGTGCCGGGTCTCGGCAAGACGCTGCTCGTCCGGGCGTTGGGCCGAGCCCTCGATCTGAAGGTGAGCCGCATCCAATTCACCCCCGACCTCATGCCGGCGGACATCCTCGGCACCGAGACGCTCCACGAGACCCCCAGCGGCCCGGAGGTGACCTTCAAGCGAGGTCCCGTCTTCGCCCAGCTCGTGCTCGCCGACGAGATCAACCGCGCCAACCCCCGGACCCAGGCGGCGCTGCTCGAGGCGATGGCGGAGCGACAGGTCACGCACGGCAACGAGACGCGACCCCTGGGGCCGCCCTTCTTCGTGATGGCGACGCGCAACCCCGTGGACATGGACGGCACCTACCCGCTGCCCGAGGCGCAGGCGGATCGCTTCCTGCTCCAGCTCGACGTACCCCTCCCGCCTCGCGAGGACCTCCTCGACATCCTGGAGGTCTATCCCGCGGACCGTTTGGCCGAGATCACCCCGTGCTTCGACGCCCCCAGCCTCCTCGGCGCTCAGGCCCACGTGCGGCACCTGCCGGCGGCGGACGCCGTGAAGCGGCTGGTCGTCGAGCTCGTGTGTCGAACCCGCCCCGACGAGGCGCCCGAGGCGTTGCGCGGGTACGTGCAGCTCGGCGCGAGCCCCCGCGGCGCCCAGGCGTTGTTGGCCTGCGCCCGTGCCCGCGCGGCGATGGCCGGCCGCCTGCACGCGACCATCGACGACGTGCGCGCGATGGCGCCGGCCGTCCTGCGCCACCGCGTCTTGCTGAACTTCGCCGCCCGAGCCGAGGGGGTGCGCGCCGACGACGTCGTGTCCGCGGTGCTCGCCGCGACGTGAGCAAGGAGGCCTTCCCGGACGCCGCGACGCTGGCCGTCTGCGAGCGCTTCTCCCTTTGGCTCCGGCAGGGTGGCGGCCTCGATGTCCGGGGCCGGCCGGTCCCCAGTGGCGAGGTCAGCGGCCTCGACTTCGAGGGCTTCGCCGAGTACGTCCCGGGCATGGATCTGCGCCACCTCGACTGGCAGCTCTATGCGCGAACCCGCCAGTTCTACGTCCGGCGCTTCGCCGACGAGGGGGCGGGGCTCCTGGCGGTCCTGCTCGACGCCTCCGGATCGATGGGCGTCGGCAGTCCGCCCAAGTGGCGTCTGGCCCGGCAGGTCGCCGCGGTGCTCGTCTTCGCGGCGCTGCGCGAGGTCCACCAGGTCCTGCTGGGCGTCCTCCAAGGCGGCCGACTACGGGCGCTCCCGGTGAGCGGCGGGCTGGACTTCGCCGCCGTCTGCTTCCGCTTTCTCGACGGCTTCGATCCCGCGGGGCCGACGCGGCTGGGCGCGTCCCTGGGCGATCTCCCGGTCGCCGGGGCGCGCGGGGAGGCCGTCATCATCAGCGACTTCCTCGATCCCCACGACCCCGCCCGGGGCATCGACGTCCTCCAAGCCCAGGGCTTCCGCGTCGATCTGTGCCGCGTCACGGCCGCCGGTGAGCTGGAGTTGCCGATCGAGGGGGCCGTCCGCGATCCCGAAGGCGACGGCCATCGCGCCGTCCCACGCGGCCCGGACCGCGCACGGGTCGAGCGGGCCATCGCCGAGCACCGGGCCGCCCTCGGCGACGCGGCGAGACGACGGGGCGCCGCGCTGCTCGACCTCGACGCGGCTCTCCCCCTCCCACAGGCCCTCGAAGCCTACTTCCGCAAGGTAGCTGCACCTCGGAGCCGCAAGCGATGAGCCCGGCGGCGATTGAGCGGGACAGATGAGCCCAGCGGCGATTGCGATTGGGCGGGACAGATGAGCTTCGCCTACCCGTGGGCGGCGCTGGCGCTCGCGGCGGTGCCCGTCCTCCTCTTCCTGCACCGCCGCGCCCGCCCCGCGGGAGACCGCCCCTTCAGCGCCTTCTTCCTGCTGGTCGAGGGCGCCGGCGCCGAGGGGGGCGGGGGTCGACTTCGCGCCCCTTTGCTCTTCGCCCTGCGCGTCCTGGCGGTGGTGGCCCTCGTCGTCGCGGCGGTGGGCGTGGTCGCGCCGTCGGAGGGCGGGACGCTGGTCCTCGCCGAGGGTCCCGTCTCGAACCCCGGCTGGGCCGAGCCGGTGGTCGTCGTCCGGGCCGGGAGCCCCCCGACCCTCGTCGACGATCCCCGCAGCATTCGTCCGGTCGACGCGCCGCCGAGTTGGGGGGCTGCGCTCCTCCTGGGCCGACGTCACGCCCCATCGGCGCGGGTCGTTCGGGTCGCACACGGCCGCGACGCGGCCATCCTCGGCGCGGGCGCCGCCCTCGACGCCGACGCGGTCGTGGTCACCGCCGTCACGGAGGGTACGGACGCCCCTGTCGTCGTCGCTGACGGGGCCCGCTACCCGATGACGCAACGCCTCGGCGACTGGTTCTACCGCGGCGCCCTGCCGCCGGGCCCCGTCGAGATCCGCGTGGGCGGCGAGCGCTGGCCGGTCTGTGTCCCGGACGCCTCACCGCTCACGGTGGCCGAAGCGGGCTGGCCCCCCGCCGTCGACGCGGTCCTGGACGTGCTGCCCCACGTCCGCCGGGGCCCCGAGCCGACCTGGCGTCCGGGCTCGGCCCCCGCCGCCGCCGCCGGTTGGGCGGCGTTTGCGCCCCTGGTCACGACCCTCGACTTCGCCACCGGCGACGCCGCCCGCGCGAGCACGCCGGCTCAGCTCTTCCTGGCCGGCCCCTTGCCGTCCCCCGGCGCCGTCGCGCGTCGCTGGAAGGCCCTCGCGGGGGCCGGGGAGCCGGTGCTCTTCGCGGGCGACGCGGTGGTGGCCGACAGCCGAGGGGGGCTCCAGGGCGCCGCCCGACGCTTCGGCTTCGATCCCGCCGACACCGATCTACCCGACACGGCGGGCTGGCCGGTGCTCTTCGCGGATGCCGTGGACGAGGATCGCGCGGCCCGCGCCCGTTGCCGCACGCACGTCGCGGGCCGCCCGCTCTTGCTGGCGAGCGAGGCCCCCGTCGAGGTCCGCGGCCCGGACGGCGCGCTCCGTACGCTCGAACCGATCGGGCTACAGGTGGTCATCGATGGCCTCGACTCCAGGGGCGTCCACCGGCTGCGCGCCGACGGCACGACGGCCTACCTCGCCGTCGCGCCCCACCCCGAACGGCGCGCTGCGTCCGATCGGCCGTCCTTCGAGGCGCCCGAGGCCCGGCCGGAGCCGAACCCGGAGTGGCCCCTCGCCCTGGCCCTCGTCGCCCTGGTGGGCGCGCTGCTCCTCGCGCGCCGTGCCCGGCGCTGGCTGGCTTGGAGCGCCGTCGCCGCCGCGGGGATCGCCCTGTGGGGGCCGCGCGTAGGCGGGACGAAGGCGCCGGTCGTGATCGCCGTCGACGTGTCCGGCTCGATGCCCTCGCAGGCGACGCGGCGCGCGGTGGCCGAGCTGCGGGCCGCCCTCGCCGGCGTCCCCGTTCGCCAGGTCCAAGGGGCCGACTCCGTCCGGGGCACCGAGGGCGCGGTGGTGGCGCCCGGGGGAGCGACCCGCCACGCCCCGTTGCTCGACGCCGCGGCGGCGCTGGGCGACGGCGGCCCGGTGGTGCTCGTCAGCGACGGACGGGCCGCCGACGGTCCGGTCGCGTCGGCGGCGCCGGTCTTCGCCCTGCCGGTGTCTGCCGCGGGCCCCGACGCCTGGGTCGTGTCGGCCCGGGCCTTCCGCCTCGGCCCGCAGATATTCTCCCGCGCCGTCCTGACGGCGGACCGCGCCGTACGGGGCCGCGCGCGCCTCGGAGAGGCGACCCTCGAGGTCGATCTTCGGCCTGGCCGCCCGCGCGCCGTGCAGGCGGTCTTGCCCGCCGGATCGGCGGACACCGTCGAGGTCTCCGTCGCGGTGCCAGACGACGTGCAGCCGGCGAACGACCGCTGGCCGATCCCGGTGGAGGACCCTGGTCCGGCGACGGCGGTGGTCGTGGGGCCGGGGGCGGCGCCCTGGGCGCGGGCGGCTGGGCTGCGGGCCCGGGTCCTCCCCGCCGCCTCCATCGCCGAAGCCGGCGCCCGGCTCGCCACCGCTCGGGCGGTCTTCATCCACGACCAGCCGGCGCCGGCCCTCGCCCGCGCTGTCGTCCCGCGGGTCCGCCGCTGGGTGGAGGCCGGCGGCACCCTCGTCCTCGGCGGCCGTCGGGTGGCCTTCGGGGCGGGGGGGTGGTCCGGGACCGCCGTCGAGGCGCTCTCGCCCCTGCTCTCGGATCCCCGTCCGCCGGGCTCGGCCCCGATCGGCGTGGTCCTGCTGCTCGACCGATCCGGGAGCATGGCCGAGGAGGCGGGGGGCATCGGCGCGTCCGGCGTGGCGCACGTCGCGGGGGCGGTGGCCGCCGGTCTGGGCCCGGAGGATCCGCTGGGCGTGGTCGCCTTCGGGTTGAACCCCACCGTGCTGCGGCCCGCCGAGCCGTCCCGCACCCTGGAGGCGGCGGGGTTGCCGGTCCCCGAGCTCGCGCGTGGCGGGACTCGCTTCCGCCCCGCCCTCGATCGCGGCCTCGAGCTGCTCGCGCGAGCGCCGGTGGAGGCGCGGGTGCTGGTGGCGGTGACCGACGGGCGCTTCATCGACCGCCCCTTTCCGACGGAGGTGCGGGCGTTGCTCGAGGCCCGCGGCGCTCGGCTGGTGATGGTCCTCGTAGGGGAGGACCCCGACCGGGTGACGGCCGACGCCCTCGCCGACGAGGTGCTGCTGGCCCGCGCCGCCCTGGTCCCCCGGGTCGCGACGGCCGCCGCGCTGGTCGCCGGGACGGGGGGGCTCGTCGTGGATGGAGGGCCGGTCCAGCCGGAGGCCGCGTGGGCGGCCCGCGTCGGCGGGGCCGCGCCGGACATCCAGGGGCGCGTGCGGGTCCGCGCCCGTCCCGTCGCGCGGGTCCTGGCGCGGGCGGGCGGGGAGCCGCTGCTGGCGGAGTGGAGCGTTGGACAGGGGCGGGTGATCGCGCTGGCCACCGACGCCTGGACCCTTGGCAGCGACCAATGGGCGGCGCTGCTCTCTCCCTCCGCGGCGCCACGGCCCGGGGCCGCTCGGGTGCGGGTCGTCGGCGAGCGCCTGCTCTTCGAGGGGGACGTCTCCGATCCCCCGCCGTCGGGCCTCGCGCGGGTGGTCGACGCCGGCGGTGTGGTGAGCGAGGTGGCCTGGCGACCCGTCGGTCCCGGCCGCGCGTGGGCTCCGCTGCCGTCCGGCCCCGTCGGCGTCCTCGAGGTGGAGAGCGCGTCGGCGGAGGGGGCGGTCGTCACTCGGGTGACGCGGCCGCCGCCGACCGAGGTTCGGCGAACGGGGGCCGACGCGGGCGCCCTCGCGCTTCAGGCGGCGCTCACGGGGGGGCGAGTCCTCTCCGGTCCACGGGACGTGGCCGCCGTCGTCACCGCCCGGGGCCGCGGGCGCGGGGCGCCGCTCGCGGGGTACCTCGCGTTGCTGGCGATCTTGCTGCTCATCGGAGACGTCGCGGCCTGGGCCGGGGTGGTCCGTCGTCGCCCACCGTGACGACCCCGTCAAGGCGGCTCGCGCCGGCGTCCGAATCCGAGGACGCAGGTGAGGAGTGGGCCGAACGCGGAACCTGAAGCTGAGAACGAAGATCGCGGCGGCGGTCGGTGCGCTGGTGCGGGTCGTGGCCGGGATCGTCGGGACGACGCTGTGGCGCGTTGTCGCGGGAGGTGGACATCGCGGATCTCGAGGCGATCCTCGGGAGCCCCCAGGACCCCGACCGCGGATCGGCCCTACTGCGGAGGCGGCCCCTCGATCTCCAGGCTCAAGCCATAGGCCGCGTTACCGTAGGGCGGCCCGTGGCCGACGACGATGAGCAGCGTCGAGTCGTCGGCGGCTTGGTGCTCGGCACGAACGACGCCGGCCTCGTCGGCCTGGCCCTCACCCAACCAGCGGAGCCCGTCATCGTAGAGGTTGACGCTGAAGGCCGCCTCGCCGCCGATGGGGGTGACCACGACCGTGGCCGTGCCCCCGCCGGCCAGGGGGGTGCGGAACCAGTCCTCTTCCTCCCCACAGATCGTGAGCTCGTCGAGGGGCCCCGCCTCGATGGGCGCCGCGGAGTCACCCGTGGTGTTGAGCTGTCCGAAGCGGTCGGGGTTGGGACACACGCAGGTGCCGCTCAGGTCATCGCACGCGTAGCCCGCCCCGCAGATCCGCGATGGGTTGGGCCCAGCGCAGCTCTCGGCCCGACACGCACCGGCCACGCAGGCGTGGCCGCGTCCGCACCGGCGCACCTCGTCACACTCGATGGGATCGATGCCGCCACCGACGAGCTCCAGCTCCAACGCGTAGGTCCCCGCGTCGGCGTTGAAGACCCGTAGGAAGTAGTCGCCCGCCGCGTCGAGGTTGTAGGCGAGGGCCTCGTCGTCGGTGTCGCTTCGAGACTCGTGAAGCACGCCATCGTCATCTCGGAGCTCGAGGTCGAAGAGCTGCCCCGAATCCGGCTCGTGGACGAAACGCAGCGCCACCCGGACACCGTCGTCGGCGCCCGCCTCGAAGCGGAACCAATCCTCTTCGCCGTCACAGACCGTGAGCCCCTCGTAGATCCCCGCCTCGATGCGGGCCGCGTCCTCCCGGCCCGTGTTCTCGCCACCGAAGGCGTCGGGGGGACAGCCCGGCGCCCGGCACGCGCCGCTCCCGGGGTCGCAGACGGCGGGCGCCTCGCACTCGAAGTCCACACCACAGCGCAGATCAACGCACCGGCCCTCCACCCCGTCACAGCGCCTCGGGCAGTCCGGGGCGTCGTCGGGGCAGCAGTCCCAGTCGAAGTCGCAGACGGCTTCCAGGGAGATCCGCAGCGTGTAGATCGTGCGCCGGGGGACGACGACCCGGACGTAGTACGTGCCGGCCTCCGGCGGATCGAACTCGATGCGCTCGACGCGCTCCCCGACCACCGACGACCGCGCGATCGCCATCTCCTCGGGGGGATCGTCCGGGCCGCCCTCGCCGGGATCGGGCGCCTCGGGCGCCTCGCCCCACAGCTCGAGGTCCAGGTCGTCGCCGTCGCCGATATCTGCGCCCTCGGCGACCACGCTCAGCGTCGCCCCCTCCGGGACCTCGATGCGAAACCAATCGTCCTCCCCATCGCACAGCGTCAGGGCCGCGTGCTCCCCCGCCGGCAACAGGGCGGCGTCGGCCCGGCGGGTGTTGCGCCCGCCATGGAGGTCGGGCTCACAGCGCTCCACGCACGCCCCCATCACCGCGTCGCACTCGCTCAAGGGCGGGCAGCGCGCCTCGCAGCCGCCCGCGCCGACACAGCGGCTTACCTCACAGATCCGACCCGCCCCGCACTGCTCGTCCTCGTCGCAGAACCCGTCCGACTCGACGACGACCGACAGCGTGTAGCCGACCTCGGGCGTCGGGGGCTCGGCGCTCCAGGAGCTCACCCGCAGCAGATAGTCGCCGGCCTCGAGCCGGTTGACGCGCAGCACCTCCGGTCTCCCGTTCGTCGCCGCCTCGGCCAACGGCCGCGCCCCCACCGCATAGGGCGTAGCGAACAACGCCAGATCGAGGTTGCCCTCCTCGAAGACCGCCTCGACCTCCAAGCCCGCGCCGCCCGCCTCCCCGGGGGGAATGGCGAGGCGGTACCAGTCCTCGGCGGTGCACGTCACGAGGTCGAGCACGTTGCCTTCCTCGATCTCGGCGGCCAGCTCCGCGGTCGCGTTGCCCGCCAGGGCGTCGTCTTCACAGTCCGCCGGGACGCATTCGCCCGCCTCTTCCTCGCAGACGAAGCCCTCGGGGCACGCGTCGGCGCAGCCCTCGTCCGGGGCGGCCACGCAGCGACCCTCGACCTCGTCGCAGACCAGCCCTTCGCCGCAGCTTTCGGGGCAACCCGACCGAGGGACGCAGCGCCCCGTCTCCCCGTCGCAGACCTCCGCCTCTCCGCACGCCTCCGCCGCCTCGGCGTCGCACCGCGGCACGCACAGCGGCGCCTCGCAGCGCTCGCCGGGGCCGCAGTCGTCGTTGACGGTGCACGGCGGCGGGCCGTCCGGCGCCATGTCGAGCTCAGCGTCCGTCACCTCCACATCGGTCCCCGCGTCGAGGGGCGCCGAGTCGGGGCCGGCGTCCATCCGGCCCACGTCCGCGGGGGTCCCTCGGGCGTCGGCCGCGAGGGCGCATCGGTAGCCCTCGCAGCGCAGCCCCGCGGCGCACTCGCGGTCGTCGGTGCACTGCGGGATGACACAGTGGGCAGAGAGACAGACCAGCCCCTCGCCGCACGCCTCGTTGGACTCGCAGCCCCCCTGGGCCGCGTCGGCGCCCGCACCTGTGCCGCCGTCGTCGCAGGCGACCAACAAGAGCAGCAGGGAGGCTCTCCAGCGGTTCATTGGCCCACTCCCCGGTGCCAGATCCCGCGGCCGACGGGATCGATCGCCGTCGTGACCTCCGCCGGATCGCCCTGGTAGTGCGTCGTGCGCACCTCGGCCATGTCGACTCGGCGCCCCGTGAGTTGGTACGCGAAGCGCACGTTTGCGTCCCCGGAGAAGGAGCGAACCACCAACGCCTCGGGGGAGACGGACTCGACATAGAGCGAGGCCGGCCCCATCGGCGTCACGATCGCGTGGACCTCCTCTGCGGCCTGGGCGAAGAGCCACTCGGGCGTGCCTCGCTTCGCCTTCGCCAGCGGCACGCGCGCGACGCCGTCCCGCAAGACCGCCACCCCGCTGGTCTGCACGACCGCCGTCGGGTTCTCGGGCAGGTAGGTCGCGTGGAACTCCCCATCGATGCGGTAGACGGGGTCATAGAGGTTCGCGTTGATCTTGCCGATGTTGATCAGGTTCGCGCCGCCGAAGTCGATGGTGCCGCCCACCGTCACGTCGAGCCCGTATTCGTGGAGCGCTGGCGTCCGTTGGCTATCGCGCGTGCGGAGGATGACCTCCACCCGGGCGTAGCGGGCGTCGGGGAGGTTGGCGGACTCCTCGTACTCGTCTTCGCCGTCGCGCAGCGTGATCGCGACCCGACCCGCGATGTTCTCGAAGCGGTCGTTGCTGACCTCAACCCGGACGCCGATCGCCTCGCCTTGGAGGGTGGCGTTGGCGAAGAAGCTGCCGAAGCTGACGCGCGAGCCGAAGTCGGCGATCTGCGAGGTATGCGAACCCTCCTCGGCGTACTCCACCGGGCCGCCCCCTTCGGGGTTGCCGAGGAAGCGAAAGCCGTCCTCGAAGGCGTACCAGCCGACGTCCTCGGTGGTGTGGCCGCCGGCGGAGCCTCCGTAGGGGCACGACTCGTGGACCCGCATCTCGAAGCGGTCCGCGCGATGGCCCCGGGTGCGCATCGTGAAGGAGTTCCCGCCGTGCTCCGTCTGGCTGTCGACGACGAGGGCCGGCGTCTGGGGGAAGCGGTCGGGGAAGTCGATGCTCGTCCACCCGTGGGTGATCCGCCGCCCCGTCGAGCCCGCCGCCCATCGCCGCCCATTGTGGAGGCCGCCTCCGGGGCTGATGGCCACGAAGCCGAGATCCTCCGTGGTGTGCCCGTCGGCCCAGAGGTCCTCCTGCATCATGATCTGGAACCGGGAGGAGGTGATCCCGTGGAGCATCACGGTGGTGGAGTCGCCGCCGTTGTTCGAGTTCAGGATCGAGGCCATCACGGGGGTCCGCGAGAACCGCTCGTCGAAGGAGATCCGCTCCCAGCTCCCGTCCTCCGGCGTGTTGTCCGTTCGGACGCTGCCCGCCTCCACCTCGAGGCCGCCACCGAAGTCCCAATGGCCGCGCTCCATCACGAGCCAGCCCAACGTCTCACGGGGGTGGGCGCCGTCTTCGCAGTCCCACTCCTCCAGACGAATATCGAAGCGGTCGTTGCCGATGTTCCGCGCCCGGACGGTCACGCCGTCGTCACCGTTGACCGTCGCTCCGGTGGCGACCACCACGGGGTCCTCGTATCGGCCCTGCAGCCGGATGGTGCGCCAGTCGTGGCGAATATCCTCGATGATCCCCGCCTCGCCGAGGACCCGCACGGCGCCGCCAGCCCTGCCGCCTACCTGCGTCAGTCGGATGTCGCCGGGCGTGGTGGCCAGATCGGCGTCTTGGACGTGCCCCGCGGCGAAGTCGGCGGGGGTCGTCTGCACCCAGCGCACGCGCGCCCGCTCGTCCCCGGGGGTGATCCGGCCCACGTTCTCGACGGCGCCGCCGCGCAGATCCAACCGCTCGAGGGCGTCGGCGCGCAGAAAATCGTCGGAGTCGAAACCGTCGAGGAGATCCGCGTCGAGCCCTACGCTGCTGCCGACCCAGCGCCCCTCCGAGTCGATGACCTCCCGGTTCCCCACCGAGTACTTGGTGCCGACGACGGGGCCGTCGCAGACCAACGCATCTGCCACCTGCACCCGGTCCTCGAAGACGGCCCGCCCCGCCACCGAGAGACCGCCCGTGGTCCCCGTGTCCCGATCGGTCCGCATGAACCGCGTGCTGTCGATCCCATCGAGCAGGTCGGCGTCGATCCCGGACCCTGCGCCGTCGACCTGGAGGAGCTTCTGACGGACCTGGGCAGGGGTGTCCGGCGAGCCATCGCCGCCCTGGCGCCCCGGCGGTCCGGGCGGCCCCTGTGGACCCTCCGGTCCCACGAGGCCGCCGGGCTCTCCCACCCACTCCCCATCCTCGTTGATGACCGGGACCCCGCCGATGGACACCGACGTCGTGTCGACGGGCCCCGAGATCGACAACGCGACGTCGGCGACGAAGCTCGCCGGGACCTTGCGGATGGGCGTGCGCGGGGCGAGCTCCTCGCCCTCGTCGACGGCGATCGTCAAGAAGAGCGCCTCGTTGTCCAGGAAGACCGAGGCCGACAACGCCCGCAGGGCTCCCACGGCCACGACGTAGTACCCATCGACCAGCGCGACGCGCCGATGCACCTCCTCGAAGACCGCCTCGCCCCCGCGCTCCCGGGCGTACAATCGAATCGTCAGATCGTGCTCGCCGTCGAGCGGCCGCCCATCCTGCGTCAGAAGGAGCCCCTCCTGCGCGAGCTGATTCGGAAGCGCGTTGCCGATCGATGAGCACAACACCACACAGAGAATCCCCCGCACGACTGCGCGAGTCATAGAGCCCCCCTCGTCCGTTCTCCCCCTCCAGGGAAGGGACTGCTTACACGAGAGGCTCCCCGCGCGTCAATCGGCGGCGTCGCCGGGCCAGCTTTGATCGGCGGTCGTGAGGATAGAGGGCTACCCGCTCGCGACGTCGTGCGGTCTTCGCCGATGTGTCACCCACGCGGCGCAGAAGGATGACCGCCAGCATTCCTGGGGCGTCGTATAGCCACGGGTGGTCGTCTTCGCGCAGGACGCAGTCCCAAGTCCCGTGACACGAGTTCTCTACTCGCCAGTGGTTTCGGACGACCAGATTCCACTCGTCGGAGCTCAGCCGATTGGTGGCGGCTTGGACGGTGCGGCAGACCAAGCGACCAGGTGAGCGTGCGCACGACCCACGTGTGGTCGGACTGGCGCTGGGCGTAGTGACGGTCAGGCAGCCGCGTCCGGGTGTGCTTCCCATCGATGGCGAGCACTCCGAACGGGAGGTCGACAGGCCGGAGCTGCTTGCGCCGGTGGGCGCGGCAGATCTGCCGGCGCAGCATCGCGTGCAGCCCCGCGAGCGCCAGCACCATCAAGAGGTCGCGCAGCGTCGTATCCGGCGCTCGACGGAAGATGCGCAGCCGCCTACGAATCGCCGGGCTGAGCTGTGCGGTCAGCCGCTCCACCTCCTTGAGGTTTCGGCACCCCCGCCGCCAACCCGCTGACCAAGACTGTCAGCTCGGCACGGCGTCGCGCCAACTCGGGGATTCTCACGCAGAGGCGCAGAGGGAATTCACTCGGGGAGGCCGTTGACCAGTCGCGTGATGCCGTCCTTGATTCGACGGGCCCCGAAGTTGAGGAGCAGGCCGACCGGAGAGCCCTCTGGAGGGATGTAGGTCAGCACCTGCTTCTCGTGGACCGGCGTGACCCGTTCGACCGAGCGTTGGTCCCCGTCGGCTCGTCCATTGTCGCCCCCCGGCGGCCGGCCCCCGGGCGCAGCAGGCAGCGGACGTCTCCGAAAGGATCGAAACTAGAGAGCCCCGAGTTTCTTTCCTTTCATGACGTCTTTTCTTGTCTTTCGCGGCCTGATAACGAGGATGGGAGGCAACCAAACAAGCAGATACCCTGCATGACCGACGGACTCTCCCTCGACGCCCTCGCTTCGGCATACCCGGCCAGTCCGTCGCAAGTTCGACTGAAAGCAGCCCTGCTCTTTGGCGGCGTCCGCTACGACGAGTCCCTCGCCCACGCGGGCGACTGGGCGTTCCCGAACTACATGCCGCACCAGCTCCCGCCAGGGACGCCGGCGTTTCGGGGCAAGCGCCAGATCCCCGTGCCGTACCTCCTGCGGCTCGCCGACGACACCCAGGTGCGGCTGCGCATCAAGCCCGACAGCCCATTCGTCGTGCGACCGGACGCGAACCCGTTGGGCTACATGATCTACGAGGGCGACACGCCGGTGACGGCGACGACCTTCGAGCCTCGCCTCGCGTGGGCGGACGCGCTGACGGCGGACGGGACGCCGATGCGCGCCACCGGCCTCAGCCAGCACGGTGACATGCTCGTGCTCAACGTCGCCCCTGGCTGCGAGTACTTCAAGGTGCCGACCGAGGGCGGTGGTTCGGAGAACCTGCACTGCAAGTTCTGCCTCTACGGGCTCCCCGACAAGCAGCGTCTCGAGCCGCTGGGGCAGGAGCTCTTCGTCGCGCAAATGCCGCCGCCGACCCTCGACCGGGTCGCCGAAGCCTGCGCGCACCCCGACACCCACGCCCGCCACCTGTACCTGGTGGGCGGCAGCATGATCGACATGGACGCCGAGGGGGAGCGCTATCTCCAGATCGCCCGCCACCTCGCCGAGGCCGAGCTCACGGAGCGCTACTTCGTCGCCTGCGGCTCCGGCGCGATCAACCGCGAGCACATGGTGAAGCTGCGCGACGCGGGGGTCCGCGGCGCGTCGTTCAACCTCGAGGTCTGGGACCCCGCGCAATTCGACCGCGTCTGTCCGGGCAAGGCGCGCGTCGTCGGGCGGGACCGCTGGCTGCGGTCCTTGGAGGAGGCGGTCGACGTCTTCGGCGTCGGGAACGTGCTCACGGCGTTCGTCCTCGGGGCCGAGCTCGAGGGCGAGGGGGCCTTCACGGACGCGGGCGCGGCCTTGGAGAGCAACCTGGAGGCGGGTGAGTACCTGATCGAGCGGGGCGTCCAGCCCGTCTTCTCCCTGCACTGGAAGGTGACAGGGAAGGGGAGGGGGGAGGAGCCTTTCTATTCGCTCGAAAACTTCATTCGTTTGAACGAGGCGACGGCGGAGAACCGACGCCGCGCCGGGCACCGGATCAACCCCGAGTTCTTTTGTCGGCGCTGCGCCTATATGCAGCTCGAACCCGATCACGACGCCTGGGGAAGCACGTGATGGATCAAGCTTCCAGGATTTCGGGGTTTTAACTTGTTTCTTTTTTCGCTACGGTTTTCCTGCAGCCGAACGCCGATCTCGCAGGGGGTGCGGGATTGGGAGGGGATACGATGACTCGAGTGTTTACGACGGGACAGGTGGCGCGCGTTTTCAGCGTCAACATCAATACCGTCATCAAGTGGTTCGACGATGGGAAGCTCAAGGGCTTCCGCCTGCCGCGCTCCAATGAGCGCCGCATCTACCGGGAGAGCGTGGTCGAGTTCATGACCGAGCACGACATCTCCCAGGAGCTGCTGCGGGTCTTCGACGACGAGCAGAGCGCGAAGAAGCGCGGCCGTGGTGGCGCGCGTACCACCAGCGAGCCGCCCCGGCAGCCGAAGGGCGCCGAGAACCGCACGTTCCCGCGCAAGCCGGTTCAACTCAGCGCTCGGCTCTTCGTCAACGAGCTGCCCACCGACGTCACGGTGCGGAACTTGAGCATGGGCGGGGCGTTCATCACCGGCTTCGCCAGCGAAGACAAGCTCATCCCGGAGGAGTTCCGGCTGAGCGTGGCGGTGGAGGGCGCAGAGCCCCTCGATGGCGTCTGCCAGCTCGTGCACCTCACGCGCAGCGACGACCAGACGATCGCCTTCGGCTGTCGTTTCACCCAGGTCGATCCGAGCTCCCTTCAGTCCTACCTCGCCAACGTGTAGAAAGGCCCCCTGACGCTTCCGAGGAGGCCGGGGAATGACCGCACGGATCATCGACGGGAAGGCCATCGCGCGGAAGGTGCGCGGTGAGGTGGCGGAGCACGCGGCGGCCCTGGTGGCCCGCGGCGTCACGCCGGGGTTGACGGTGATGCTCGCGGGGGAAGACCCCGCGAGCAAGATCTACGTCCGAAACAAGAACCGCGCCGCCGAGCGGGCCGGGATCGATGGGCACACGATCCGCTTCCCGGAGGACGTGAGCTACGAGCGGCTCTGCGCCGAGGTCGACCGGCTCAACGCCGATCCGAGCGTGGACGGCATCCTCATCCAGCTCCCGTTGCCCGCGACCGTGAGTCGTGACGAGGAGCGCGCCTTGCTCGCGCGGGTCGACCCGGACAAGGACGTCGACGGCTTCCACCCCGTCAACCTCGGCCGCCTGGTCGCCGGGGAGCCGGGCTTCGTGGCCTGCACACCGTCGGGCTGCATGCGCCTCCTCGCCGAGGCGGGGGTCGATCCGAGCGGCAAACGAGCCGTCGTGATCGGGCGCAGCACCATCGTCGGCAAGCCGATGGCGCTGCTGTTGCTCCGCGCCCACGCGACGGTGACGGTGTGCCACTCGCGGACGCCCGACCTCGCCGCCGAGGTTCGACGAGCGGACATTGTCATCGCCGCCGTGGGCCGGGCGGGGCTCGTCCGCGGAGACTGGATCAAGCCGGGGGCGGCGGTGATCGATGTGGGCATCAACCGCGACGAGGCGGGGAAGCTCTGCGGCGACGTGGCCTTCTCCGAGGTCGTCGAGGTCGCCGGTTGCGTGACGCCGGTCCCGGGCGGCGTGGGGCCGATGACGATCGCCTACTTGCTACACAACGTCTGCGTGGCCGCCGAGCGGCGGGCGCAGTAGGGTGCCTTCGATGCGGCGGACGCCATTGTACGAGAAGCACGTCTCAGCCGGAGGTCGGTTCGTCGACTTCGGCGGCTGGGAGCTGCCGGTCCACTACACCGGGATCCAGGCCGAACACCGCGCCGTACGGGGGCGCGCGGGCCTCTTCGATGTCAGCCACATGGGCGAGATCGACGTCCGCGGTGACGACGCCGTGGCGGCCCTCGATCGGCTGGTCACAAACGACTTGAGTGCGGTCGCCGACGGCCAGGCCTGCTACACGGCGATGTGCTATCCAGACGGCGGGATCGTCGACGATCTGGTCGTGTACCGATTCAGCCGGCAGCGCGTCTTCATCTGCTGCAACGCCTCGAATCGCGCCAAGGACTTCGAGTGGATCGGTGAGCACCTCCAGGGCGCGAGCGCGACGGATGTCGGCGACGACTACGCACAGCTCGCCCTGCAGGGGCCCGAGGCGCCGGCGTTGTTGCAGGCCTTGACGGACACGCCGCTGGCGGACATCGCGCGCTTCCGCTTCGCCACCGGGCGCATCGCCGGACACGAGACGATCATCAGCCGCACGGGCTACACGGGGGAGGACGGCTTCGAGCTGTACACGGCGCCCGCCGCCGGCCCCGCTATCTGGGAGGCGCTCTTCGAGTCCGCCGGTGACGCCCTGGTGCCCGTGGGCCTGGGGGCGCGCGACACGCTGCGCCTCGAGATGAAGTACGCCCTCTACGGCAACGACATCGACGAGAGCACCACGCCGCTCGAGGCGGGCCTCGGGTGGGTCACGAAGCTGAAGAAGGAGGCCTTCATCGGCCTCGAGGCGTTGCGGGCGCAACGCGCGGCCGGTGTGCCGAGGCGGCTCGTGGCCTTCGTGATGGACGGCCGAGCTCCGGCCCGTCAGGGGTACGAGGTCGTCGACTCCGCCGGCGACGTCGTCGGACGGGTGACCAGCGGGACGCGCTCGCCTACGCTCGGCAAGAACATCGGCCTCGCGTACGTGCCCACGGGCCAGCACCGCGCCGGAACCCCGCTGCGGATCCGAATCCGCGGTCGAGACGAGACCGCCACCATCGTCAAGCCCCCCTTTGTCACCCCGGGCTCAGCACCGTCCTAGAGGAGAGCGTCTCTGATGAGCAACCCGACCGATCGCCGCTACAGCAAGGAGCACGAGTGGGCCCGCGCCGAGGCCGACGGCACGCTCACCATCGGGATCACCGCCCACGCCGCCGAGGCCCTGGGCGACGTCGTCTACGTCGAGGTGCCCGCCGTGGGTGACGCGCTCGAGGCCGGCGGGACCTTCGGCGTCGTCGAGTCCGTCAAGGCCGTCAGTGATCTGTACGCGCCTTGCAGCGGCGAGATCGTCGCGGTCAACGAGGCGCTGGAGGACACCCCCGAGAAGGTGAACGAGGACCCCTTCGGGGACGGCTGGATGGTGTGTGTCCGCCCCGCCGACGCCGGGGCCTTCGAGGGGCTGATGGACGCCGCCGCCTACGACGCCTTCGTCGCCGCCGAGGCGTGAAGATGGCTACCTGGGGACCGTGAGCGTCTCCGGGCGGCGCGTTCGGTAGTTCGCGTCGAGGTGCTCGAGCATGTCGAGCAGGCCGCCCTCGTAGTCCGGGCCCCCGGGCGTACCGTCCCGCTTCGCGACGTGGGTGGTGTAGAACGAGCCCTTCTTGCAGTCCGCTTCGTCGTCGAGGGAGGCCTGCCCCATGCACCCGTCGTCGTCGGTGTCGACCAGCCCGTCCAGGTCGTTGTCGACTCCGTCGCTGCACAGCGTGAGCGGCTGGTCTCCTTCGTTGCGCTGCTTGCGGTTGAAGTCGCACGTTGGATCCGGAGGGCCACAGTCCGCCCACTCGGGGGGGCAACAGTAGCGCTGCTCGCCGGCCTCGAAGCGCGTGTCGCGGCAGACGTACCGACCGCGGCAGTCCTCGTCGGTCTCGCAGACGACGCGTTGTTCGCTGTCGTTGGCCGCGTCCAGGGCGCCGTCTCCGTCGTTGTCCACGCCGTCGTTGCATTGGAAGACCTCGGCCTTGCCGCAGAAGCCCTCGGGGAAGACCACGATGGACTTCTGCCAGGCGCCGTCCTTCATGGCGTTGGCCAGGATGGGCCCGGTGACGGGCAGGTCCTCGGGCCCCTGACCGTAGCCGTGCATCACCACCAGGACCGGGTAGCGCTTCGCTGCGTTCTCCTCGCGGGAGTATCCCGGCGGCAACACGACGGCGTAGCGGAAGGTCTTGCCGAAGCCCTCCGAGTGAAAGAACTCGACGGCGTGCTCGAACTCGAAGGGCGGCGCCACCGGCGCGTAGTCCCCATCGGGCCAGCGGTTGTGGACCCAATCGAAGAAGGTCATGAAGCGGTTGATCGCCTGGGAGACGGTGCCGACGTGGGCCCCATCTCCCATCAGGACGTCGGCGGGCGAAGGGTCGAGCTTCCCGTAGCGGACATAGACCGACTGTCCGCGATCACCGAAGGGATCCGTGCGATCCGGCGACGGCGAGTAGATGTCGACCGGGATGTCCCCCGCGAAGAGGGACTCGAAGCGGTCGTAGACACGGACGTTTTGGCCTCCGGCCTGCAACCGCCCCATGAACTGGTCATGGGCGATCGAGAAGTTGAACAGGTCTCGGGCGCCGGCGTCGCTCCAGAAACGGAGCCGCTCTCGATCCTCGGCGGGTAGATTCAGGTAGATCAGGCCGCCGCTGCGCTCCAGGAATCTCGCGTAGTTCGGGTTGTAGTCGAAGCGCCCGTTGCCTTCGCCGTGATCGAAGCCGCCGGCCTCGAGTTGTGGCGTGTCGGGCACGCCGTCGATGCCAACGTCGCGATACGGCTCGTCGCAGTCGTAGAGCCAGTTGCCCTCCGTGCCCGTGGGGTTTCGGTACCAGTCGTAGTCGTCCCCCGCCGGATCGGGGTTGCGCAGCGCGTCGAAGGCGGGCTCGTCTTCGCTCGCCACCCCATCGCAGCCGAGGTCCTCGAAGGGCTCACCGGGGTTTCGCACCACCGGCTCGTCGGCGTCGCGACGGCCGTTGCCGTTGACGTCCACCGCGAGCATCGCCTCGGAGGGTCGCCCGTGTCGGACATCCGCCCATCGCCCCCGGTCTTCTCCGCCCTCCCCGTCGCAGAACGTGATCACCGGGAGCGCGCCATCGGGGTTGTACTCGTCGTCGTAGAAGCCCTCGATCGCGAAGGACGGTGCGGCCTCTGCGCAGTCGGCCCCGCGGCACTCGGCCGCGCAGCGCTCGTGGGGCGGTCGAGCGAGCTGTGACGGGGGCATCGTCGGCGGCAGGTACGGGCTCTCGGCGTTGTAGATGACAGGGTTGCCGTAGGCGTATCCGAGGTCCTGAAAGAGGTCGAGGTAGTCCCCGCGGTCGAAGTCGTTGCCGCCCGTCTCCTCGTAGAACCACCACTTGTAGTCGGAGTCGACCTCCCGCGCCCGCTCCGGCTCGGGCAGACCACACCACGTCCCGACCTCGCCGTCCGCGGCGGTACAGAAGCCGCCGAGGACCCGTGAGCTGATGTAGTGGAGGAGGTACGGCCAGTCGACGGGGCCGCCGAGGGGGACCACCAGATCGAAGTGCTCGGCGTACTTGGGCCCGAGGTAGGCCGCGGCGCCCCCGCCCATGCTGATGCCCGTCAGCGCGCGGAAGGTGAAGCGGCGCTCCACGGGCATCCCCGCGCCCTCGATGTAGCCGAGCTGAAAGGACCCCAGCCCCGGGCTGTCGAAGGCGACGACGCCCCCCACCAGATCCACCACCGCGTTGAGCAGCGGAGGTTCGGAGATCCGTTCGCTGTCGTCGGGCTTCCAGAAGAGCCGCAGGTGTCGGGACTCGACGACCCGAGGTAGGGTCACCGCGTTGAAGACGTAGGTGACGCGCGCCGGGGTGGCCAGCGGGATCACGTCCGCGCCGAGGGCACGCATCGCCGGCCCCACGGGGACGAAGCCGGCGGTGGCCAGGTCGGCGTCACAGCCCACCGTGATCGACCTCGAGTCGGCGAGGGCGCCGGGGGCGAGGGCGACCACCGCGTCCACGAGGGCCCCTTCGGAGACGTCGATCGCCCCGCCGGCGGGTCCCAGCGTGGACTCGACATCGGCGCCACACTCGTCGGGTCGCTCGACCCGGGGGCGCAGCACTCGGGCGTCCGGCGCGACCCCGCGGTCGGGGCTCGGACCGGCGTCGGTCACCGGCGCCCGCTGTCGGCCGACGGGGTCGCTCGCCTCCTCTGGAAGACAGCCCGCCAGGGCGAGCAGTAGGGCGCACATCGTCTGGGGCGTTGCGTTCACGCGTCCTCCGAGTAGTCTGCGCCCACGAACGTCGAAGCTACCAGGGAGCGCAGATGCAAATCGAGGTGCTGTACTTCGCCGCCGCCCGCGAGCGAGCCGGCCGCGGAGAGGAATCGCTGGCGCTCGAAGCGGGGTCCACCGTCGCCGCGGCGATGGCGGAGATCGAGGCCCGGCACCCCGATCTCGTGCCGCTGCGCCCGTACCTGCGGATCGCGGTGGACGAGGCCTTCGTTCGAGAGCTCGACGTGCCGCTACGCGACGGCGCGACGGTCGCCCTGATCCCGCCGGTCGCCGGTGGTGCGCCCCTCGTGGCCTTGTCCCAGGAGACACTGGATACGCGCGCTGTCGAGGCCCTCGTCGCGGGCCCCGACCGCGGCGGGGTGGTCACCTTCACCGGGGCCGTGCGCGACCACACGGGCGATCACCCCGTCGAGCGCCTCGAGTACGAGGCCTACGAGGCGATGGCGCTCAAGGTCCTCGAGCAGATCCGCGGTGAGGCCGCCGAGCGCTTCCCCGCGGCGCGCCTCGCCATCCATCACCGGCTGGGGGTCCTCGAGATCGGGGACGCGGCGGTGGTCGTCAGCGCCGCGGCGGCCCACCGCGCGGACGCCTTCGACGCCTGTCGGTTCGTGATCGACCGTCTGAAGGAGGACGTCCCGATCTTCAAGCGCGAGGTGCGCGGCGACGGCACGGTGTGGGTCGGTCTGGGGCCCTGACGGACGGTCAGATCGCTCGCACGGAGGCGCGCAGCGCGCGGCGGTGACTCTTCTCCAGCGGGCCGACGAAGCACGCCACGTGGCCGCCCCGCACGAAGACCTCCGAGGCGACGCGCGCCAACGTCGGGGTGTCGACGGCGGCGACGCGGCGGAGCAGCTCTTCGGGGGTCGGTGGCGCGTCGGGGTAGTAGAGGCACGGCGTCCCGTAGATCGACACCAGGCCCTCCGGGGCGTCCATGGCGCTCTGGATGCCCCAGCGGGCGCGGAACCGGATCCGGTCGAGCTCCTCACCCCGAGGTGGATCGTCTACGAGGCCGGCGAGCAGGGCGTAGGCTTCGTCCACGAGCGTCGCGACCTTCTTCGGGCTGCAGTGGGCGCCGAGCTCGAAGGCGCCGGTGTCGTGATAGGCCTCCCACAGCGCCCATTGATCGTAGGCGAGGCCCAGCTCGCCGCTCAGGCGCCGGTACATCCGAGCCGCGAGGCCGCTGTCGAGGGCGATGCGCAGCATCGTGAGGGCCATCGCGTCGGCGTGGAGCCCGCTCGGCGTGCGGAAGAGCAGGCGCGCCTCCACCTGGCTGCGGCCCGAGGGGACGAAGCGCATGCCCGGGGGACGCTCGAGGGGGCCGGGCCCCCCGGGGACGGAGCGAGCGCCGTTGGGCAGCCCACCGAGGTGGCGCGCGAGCACGTCGAGGGCGCCCTCGGCGGGCTGCGGGCCCACGAGCGTGGCCACCATGTTCGGCGCACGGTAGTGGGCGGCGTGGAAGCGCCGGAGATCGGGCACCCGGAAGCGCTCGATGTTTGCCCGCTCTCCGATCAACGGCTGGCCCAGCGCGCTGCGGGGCCACAGGTCCTGGCGCGAGAGGGTGTCGGCGTCGGTGCGCG
Source organism: uncultured Nannocystaceae bacterium (assembly GCA_964402225.1). Lineage (GTDB taxonomy): Bacteria > Myxococcota_A > Bradymonadia > UBA7976 > UBA1532 > CAYOBQ01. Next base: position 25,178 of record CAYOBQ010000034.1, read on the forward strand.
TGCCGTCCTCGTCGAACTCGTCGAGGGCCTCCTCGAGGATGATCGCGCGCTCATTGTCGATCCCGCGGAACGCGGGGGTGCGCAGCAGCGCGCTCACCAGCGCCGCGCTCTGCTCGACGTGGGCCGGATCGACGCGGTGCTCGAAGTGGGTCGTGTCGCGGTCGGTGAAGGCGTCGAGTTGGCCGCCGATCGCCTCCGCCTCGCGGTTCACGGCGTCGCCGTCCTCGTAGCCGTCGGCGCCCTGGAAGACCATGTGCTCGAGGAAGTGGGAGAGCCCCGACTCGGACGGCGACTCGTGGCGTGATCCGACGCGGACATCCACCGAGAGCAGCGCGACGGCGGCGTCAGGCCGGTGGATGCCGACGGTGCGCAGCCCGTTGGGGAGCGTTCGGTAGCGGACGTCTATGGACATGGCGAGGGAGGATAGCGGAGCCGGGGCCCGGCGGGAAACGGCCGTCGCTCGAATCGACACATCTTCAGAGGAGGTGAACCCACGACACCGCGGCGCGCGTCAACTCGTTGCCGTTGAGGAGCATGAGCTTGTTCTTGATGTTGGCGCGGTGGCTCTCGATCGTCTTCACGCTCAGGCACAGGCGGGTGGCGCTCTCGCGGGTGCTCAAGCCGCGCCCGATGAGCTCGAAGACCTCGAGCTCGCGGGGGGAGAGCCGCTCGATGGGGGACCTCGCTTCGGGCCTCGTACCGTTGACGTGGGCCAGGAGCAGGCGCTGAGTCATCGCCTCGCTCAGCCAGACGCGCCCATCGAGCGCCGCCTGGATCGCCGCTTCGAGGTGGGCGCTCGGAGCGTGCTTCATCACGTAGCCCCGGGCGCCCGCCGCCAGCGCGCGCTCGGCGTAGAGGCGCTCGTCGTGCATCGAGAGCACCACCACCGGGATGCCGCCGCCCGCGACCTCCTCGACGAAGCCGAGGGCGATGCGACCACCGAAGGAGAGGTCGGCGATCACGAGCGCTGGCGCCGCTTCGCGCACCGCGTCGACGTCGGGCGTCGAGGACTCGCCGCAGAAGGCGAGCCCGGCGAGGTCGTCCACCAAGGCCCGCAGCCCCCGGCGGACGACCGCGTGGTCGTCGACGACGAAGACGCGCCGCATCTCGATCGGTGGGTCCCGCCCAGTTTGCCCCGACGCAGCGCTCAAACAGGCACCACACAACGCAGCGTCGCGCCGCCGGGGTCCCGCGGGGAGACGGCGACGCGGCCGCCGGCCAGGTCCGCTTCGTGGCGGACCACCTCGAGATCGAGCCGGCGTCCTTCGAGGTGGTCGGCGTCGCGGTCCCCGTTGTCCTCGACCAGCAACTCCACGCGGTCCCCGTGGCGGCTGGCGCTGACCCAGACCTCGGTGGCCTCGGCGTGATGTACGGCGTCGGTCACCGCCATCTGGGCGACCCTGTAGAGCCGATAGGCGACCTCGTCTGGCACCGAGAGATCCCCGTCGCAGAGCAGCCGACAGGCGGGCGCTCCCCCCTCGGATTGGAGTCGGACGACGAGGGCCTCCAGAGCGCCGCCCAGCCCCCCCGCCGCCGGCGAGACCGGCTCCAGGACGTCGACGAGGGCGCGAAGGGCGGCGGAGGCGTGGTGGAGCCCCGTCGCCAGTTGGGCGGCGGTCCCCGCCTCGGCGGAGTCGCCCCGCCGCAACCGGCGCTCGAGGGCGTCGGCGATCAGCGTCGATCCGGTGAGCACCTGCGCGAGGTCGTCGTGCAGCACCCTGGCGAGCCTCCGCTGCTCGCGCCACGCGGCCTCGGCGACCTCCCGTCTCAGGCGTTGTTGCTCCGAGCGGTCGAGGGCCATCCCGACGGCGTGGAGGGGGCGGCCGAGGCCGTCGCGCACGACGTTGATCACCATGTGGACCGTGGTCACGAGGCCGTCACTGCGGCGGAAGTGGTGCTCGACGTCGAAGCTCTGTGTTCTGCGCTCCACGAGATCGAGGAAGCGCGCGTGGTGGGCCTTCGCCTCCACGGGCGCGCTGAACTCGGTAAAGCGCCGCCCCACCAGCTCGTTGACGGTGTAGCCGAGCATCCCCGCCAGCGCGGCGTTGGCCTCCTCGATGTGCCCCTGCAGGTCGAGGACGGCGATACCCAGATCGGAGGCCTCGAAGAGGCCACGGAAGCGGGCTTCGCTCGCGTGCCTGGCCGACTGGCTGCGGAGCTCGGAGGCACGGGCCGCGATCTGGCGCGCGAGGGTGTCACAGACATCGAGCAGCATCTGTGGTGGCGCTTCGTGTTGCGCCGACAGGAAGTTCAGCGTGGCCTCGACTCGCCCATCGACGATGATCGGCGTGCACGCGTTCCCGCGGCAACCGGCGGCCCTCGCCGCCGCGATACAGGGTGTCTCCGCAGCGTGGTCGAGATCGATCCAGGTCGTTCGGCCCGCCGCCAGGACTCGGGAGAGCCCGCCGGGGTCCACGACCCGGCTCGCCTCGAAGTACGCGCGCATCCCCCCGCGATCGCCGCCGTCGTCGGACCAGACGCCGCAGCCGCCGAGGCGGTCGTGGGCCGTGTGCCGCAGGGCGAAGGCGAGGGGCCAGCCGAGCTGTTGGCGGACCCGGCCCACCGCGATCGCCATCGCGGACTCGAGGGTGGTCGCCATCGCCACCTCCTCCATCACGTCGAGGGCCGCGGCGGTGAGCCCCGCGTACTGCTCGAGGTGGAGTTGAAGGGAGATCCGGTCCCGAGCCACCGCGAGGGTCGCCGCGAGGCTCTCGAGGGGGATGACCGACTCGGGAGCGAAGCGACGCGGGCGGTGGTCGAGGACCGCCAGGACGCCGAACTCACCCGCCTTCGCGAACACGCCGCTGACGATCTCACACTCGGCGAACAGGGCGCCGCGGTCGAAACGGGGGTCTGACTCGAGGTCGCCGACGACGACGGGCTCGGCCTCGCGGGCGGCGAAGGAGACCGGGTCTCGGTGACCGGCCGTTACCCAGCGGTGCCCGACGACGCCCGGCGGGAATCCGACGCCCGTGCGCAAGACGAAGCGGTCGTCCGCGGGCGTGAAGAACCCGGCGACGGGGGGCTCGGCGATCTCGGCGGCGAACGCCAGGGCCCGCCGCGCCAAGCGATCCCGGGGCTCGCCGGCGAGCGCCAGCTCAGCCAGATCCGCCAGCATCTGGGCCGGGCGAGCCGGCGTGGCCGCTTCCTCGATCATCGTCGGCTCCGATGAGGTCAGGTCCAGCCCGTGTCGAGCGTGCAAATCCCCGGCCAGTGACGAAACAGAGGGTCGTTGTGCATAGGGGGATCCCCCACCGCAACAACAGGCCGCCACCGATGTTGTTGGGGGCTGTGTTGGCGCACTATCTCTGTGGTGGTGTGCCGAGACTGGTCTCGGGGAGAGGGGGGGCGATGCAGAGCGCGACGAGGGTTGGGGAGGACGAGGAGCTACCCCTCGAGGATCTCGCGTCGATCGGGTTGCTGAGCCGAGCGCTGGTCGACGAACTCCGAGCACCGATGATGGGCGCGTTGGCCTGCGCGCAGGCGCTCCAGGCGGAGGCGACGAGCCCCGCGCGGGTGGCGGCGTACGGTCGCGCCACCGAGGAGGCGATTCGGCGCATGGAGTCTACCTTGGAGAGCTTGGGCCGCGTCGCCTCGGGCCCCGTCGAGCCCGAGCGGGTGTCGGTCAGGGACATCGCCGAGCTGTGCGTCACCCGCACGCTGGCCGCGGCGAAGGAGGGGCGTGCGCGCCTGACCCTCCGGCTCAGCGCCCGCCGGGCGGCGGTCCATGCGGATCGGGGTGACGCCGAGCGCGCCCTCTTCCATCTGCTCTCCGTCTGGCTGAGGCGGGCGGCGCCCCGCAGTGAAGTCATCCTGGAGACCCACGCCCGCGGCGGGTTCATGGGCTTCATGGTTCGGCAGGCCGACCTGCTCCGTTCGCCGCGCGCCTTCGAGCCCCTCGACTCGCGGGTCCCGCTCGCCGTGGCGAAGCGACTCGCGGCGCGCAACGGCGGTCGCCTCGAGATCAAGGACCTGCGGGCGGAGGGGATGATCCTCTGGCTCCCGCTGTATCCGCCGGAGGCGCGCGCGTAGAGGGACAACCGATTAGGGGGAACCTGATGAGAGAGTGGAAGCAACCTTGGGTGGTGGTGCTCGGCGCGGGGGGCGCGCCCTTCGCTTCGCTGTTGGGGGACGCCTCCCCCCGGGCCTTCGTCGAGACCTTGCGTCGAGCCGCGCGCCTGAGCGCCCCGGACCGAGTCATCGCCGTCGTCTCGCGGGCGGGCGGCTCGTCGAGCCGCGGGCTCCCGGTGATCAGCGCCGACAATCTGCTCGTGGAGCCCTACGACCGGGGGACGGCGGCCTCGGTTCTGTTGGCGATGATGCACGTGCTCGAGATCGATCCGGGCGGGACGCTGGTGGTCCTCCCGCGCCCCGTCGGCCCCGAGCACGGCGCGGACTTCGACGCCGAGGTCGCACGGGCGGTGGCCCGGGCCGGCGGGCCCGACGGGCAGGTGAGCCTCGTCGGCGCCGGGACGGGTGACGTCGCGGCGGTGGTGGCGCGGCTCGACCAGCTCATGCGCTTGTACGAGCGCTCGCTCCCGTCGATGCTGGCGATCTTCCTCCACGAGCTCGTGAAGCGGCACCACTGGCAACCGTGGCAGGTGGCGCGGATGTACCAGCTCGTGCTGACGCGCGACTTCGGCAGCGACCTGGTCGCTGGCGCCGGGCGGACGCCCGCCGACTTCTCGGTCGCTACAAGCGAGCCTGGGCTAGAAGCGAGCCTGGGCTAGAAGACCGAGGCCGAGCACCAGCGGGTTGTCGAAGGTACGCAGGCCGGAGTTGGTGTCGCGGCTGACGAGGTTCTGGTTGTGGCTGAGCTGGACCTCGGCGACCAGGGTCACCAGCGTCGAGAGGTGGAGCTTGCTGTCGAGGCGCACGCTGTAGACCGGGCGGACCTCCTCGTCTCGGGGCAGTGGGATGCGCTCGACCACGCTCGAACCCCGTACGTCCTTGGTGGCGCGGACGACGGTGACGTCCTCGAAACGCTCGCCCGTGTCGGGATCGGTGCCCTCGACGAGGGCCGTGGCGGGGAGCTGAACACCGAGCGTGAGGCCGGGGACCAGCCAGAGGTGCGGGAGCCTCCAGCTCGCGCCGACCGCCGTGAAGAGCTCGGGATCGGGGGACTGCTCGTCGGAGACGGTGCCGAAGGGGAAGTAGCCGGGGGTGTCGCGGACGAGGAACTCGAGGGAGCGCACGACGACATCGAAGTGGAGGTCCAGGGCGCCGCTTCGCAGCCGGGCGTTGACGTCGCCGGCCCAGGCCGCCTCCCGTTTCACGGTGCCGAGGGCGTCGGAGTCCTCGAGGCGCTGGCTGATGAGGGTGAACTCGGCGCTGACGAGGTAGCCGGTCGGCTTGGGCTGGAGGTCGACGGGCCTGGCGTCCTCTGCGCCGGTGTTGCGGTAGAGCTTCGTGTCGACGGATCGGCGGGGGACGATGCCGTCGGACCAGGTGATCTGCGCGCTGCCCCCGATCTCGTCGATGCCCCGGCCTAGGACCCCGGCCCGGTCGGTGGGGATGTCCCCCTTCTGGAACCATCCACCGCTGGCCTCGAGCAGGAGGTGGTCGCCGAGGTGCACGCCGAGGCCCCCCAGCGCTCCGTAGATGGCGACGTTCTCGTCGGCCAGCGGATCGGCCTCGGCTTGGATGGGGGCGCAGACGACGCCTGGCTGGCAGTCGGGGTCGGGGATCACGGGCAGGTCGGGGTCGGCGCGGAAGGCCTGGGTCCGCGAGGTCTTGGCCCCCGCGAGGGCGTACCAGCCGGGGGCCTCGTAGCTCACGCGCACGGCGGGGACCACGGGGCCGAGGACGAAGCTGCGGCGACCACCCCACGTGAGGTCCCAGCTATAGCCGTTGCGGAAGCGCTCGCTGTTGAAGGGAAAAAGCACCAGCGAGAGGCGCTCGGTGGGGCGGGTGTCGAAGTGGAGGGCGAGGTAGCTTCCGTCTTCGCGCAGGCCGCCCGCCGTGCGCCGGAACCCGCTCCCGTCGAAGGAAGCCTGGTCGCGGGCCATCCGGTTGGCGTCCCACTCGATCACCATCGCCGCCTCGGGGGTGATCCCGGAGAAGTAGGGCTCGAACTCGCGGTAGAGCACGAGGTGGGTTCGGGTCTCCTCGCCGGTGTTGCGGGTGTCGTAGTTGTCGAAGAAGAGGCTGTTGCCGGGGCGCGGCCGGAGGTCCGGGCGCGGGCTCGAGGGGATGGTCTCGGCGGCGTCGGCGAAGACGTTGTCGTCGGCGGCGACGAAGGTGATCGTCGTGTCGAGGAAGCTCCCGGCCCACGCGGGGACGGTCAGCAGCAGCAGCAGCATCGGGAAGGCGCGTTGCACCACCCTAGAACTCGGCGATCGCCATCAGGGCGGCCCCGAAGGTGGTCGGCGTGTCGAACTCCCGGAGGTCGTTGACGCCGAGGACGTCCTGGACGAAGAGCACGCGGTTGGAGTCGTGGAGCACGGTGAGCTCGGCCAGGAGGGCGAAGCCCTCGGCGAGGTCGAGTTGACCATGCACTCGGGCTCCGATCAGCGGCAGCGCGTCCTCGTCTTTGGGCAGGATCGTCAGCGTGTGGAAGCCCGCGTCGTCGAACATGTCGGCGCGCCGCAGGACCAAGGTCCGCCGGCCCGTCTGCCCCTCGATTGGGTACAGGCCGGCAGGGGGAACGGTGTTCGACAGCGACGCCGGCTGCTGCACCCCGAGCGTCAACCCCGGGGTGAAGTGGAGCGCCCCGAAGTGCTTCTCGTAGCCGAAGGTCGCGACCCACTCGGGGGTCTCCTCGATCCCGTCGGGGAGGAGCTGAAACGGGGAGAGCGGCCCCGGCGCGTCGAACATCAGGAAGCTGACGTCGCGGTAGATGAAGCGGCCGAAGACGCGGTGCCCGCCGCCCTCACCGCGGCCGTAGATCGCCGCCGCCGTGGCCTCGTTTGAGTCCACGCCTCCGGTGCGCTCCGGGTCTTCCAGCGTCTGGGAGAGGAAGGTCGCCTCCGCCGCCACCCGCCACCCGCTTCGACCGCGCCCGGAGTTGAAGGGCTTCACCGGATCGGCGCTGTAGAAGCGCGTGTCGTTGGTGGCCTCGAAGGGCAGGCCGTCGACGTAGGCGATGCGCCCCGTGACCCCACCGGCGTCCACCGGCTCGCCGAGGACCGCGTCGCGGGTGTTGGTGCCCTTGTTGATGAAGCCCGCCTGGAGCTCGACGCGGATGCCGTCGTCTCGTTTACCGGCGCCGATCCCGCCGTAGATCGCGTGCACCGCCTCGACCTGCCCGTTGAGGGACGGATCGGGGGACTGGAACGTCATCCGCGCGGTCTTGAGCGTCGCGAAGACGTCCCACCAGGGGGCCCGCCACTCGAGCTTCATCGCGGGGGTGGCCTCGCCGCCGGGGAAGCTGTGGCTGCCGCCCCAGGTCACGTCCCACAGCCCGCCGAGGCGCAGCCGATCGCTCTCGAAGGGCATCAGCACCGCCGCCAGCGTGCCCGCCTCGGCGCGGTACTCGATGTTGAGGTAGGTGCCGTCGTCCTTCAGCGCGCGGGGGTCGCCGCTGAGGATCCGCGCGTGGTCGAGCTGAATGACCATCGCGGCCTCGGTGAAGACCCGCTCGAAGTAGCCATCGGCCTGGGTGTGCAAGACGAGGTGCGTGCGGCCAAAGCGCTGGGTCTCGGACTCCGTTCGCCGGTCGTAGAACTCGGTGTAGCCGACGCGGTCTCCGAGGTCCGCCTGCTGCGAGGGCGGGACGGTGGTCCCGGCGTCGTGGCTGAAGTCGTCGTCGCCCGCCACGAAGACCAGCCGCGTATCGACGAAGTCGACGGCGGCGGCAGGCGCACCGAGGCAGACTAGAAAGAGGAGCGTTCTCAAGGTGTTGCTCCCTCTGATGTGACGAAGTCCTCGATGAATCGAGGTTCGAGGATCCAGGTGGTGGGCACCCCCGCCCCGGGCTGGAGCTGGCGCAGGTGGCCGTTGACGCGCTCGTAGCGCTCGCCGACGTGCTGCTCGGCGTCGTAGCCCGTGCCGCCCAGGGTGTCGCGGGTGGAGACGAAGATCTTGCCGTCGCAGACCGGCGGATCGATCGACGAGCAGCCGAGGCCCGCGGCGAACTGCCCGAACAGCTCCAGGTTGAGGCGCACCGTGCACAGCGGGTCGTCGGTGCAGTCCTCTTCGCAGCCCCCTTCGGAGCCGCCGCGGCGGTCGATCCGCCCGTCCCCGTTGGTGTCGCAGACCACGAAGCGGGTGGAGATCGTCACGTCGTCGAAGGCGACCAGCGCGTGCTCGTGGGGCTCCATGAGGAAGTTGTCGCGGGCGCAGTCGACGGGGGAGGCGCGGAGGTCCTCGCGGCTCAGGGCGCCGCGGACGGACTGGCAGTCCGCGGGGTCCTGGAGGTTCGGGATCACGCCGCCATCGGGCCCGCAGACGAGGTAGAAGTCCTCCGTCGGGGCCCGCTGCTCACCCAGGAGGTCGGTGGGCGTGAGCAGGACCGGCTCGGGGACGGCGTCGGGGCCGATGCGCTCGGGATCGTCGAGCACGCAGAGGGCCAGGTCGCCGTCGTCGATCTTGCCGTTCCGGTTGGTGTCCGCGTTGACGAAGCTGGGGAAGTTGAGCTGCGTGTTGGCGATGAACTCGGCGGCGTTGCCGGAGATGCTGCACAGGCGGTCGCCGCGGCGCACGTCGCCTGGGTTCGAGAAGGTGAAGAGGTAGACGCTGTTGTAGCCGCCCTCCGGGCCCTCCAGATCGGTGACGTACATGCCCGACTGGGTGGTGCCCGTCACCACGAGGCTCCCGGTGGCGATGTTGACGTTCTGCCCGCCGAGGGGGGTGTCGGTGGTGCAGCGAGGGCTGAACTGGAGGTCGCGGATACGTGGTCGCGCGAAGTAGAGGGGCGGTGAGATGCCGGTGGCGAGGGTCGCGCGGGGACCGTCGGCCTCCGGGTTGCAGTCGGGGTCGAAGCCGTCGACGAGCCCGTCCGCGTCGTCGTCGAGATCGTTGTGGCAGTCGAGCTTGCCGTCCTCCCCGACGTCCTCGACCCACACGAAGGTCTCGCCGAAGCTGAAACGCCAGCGCACGACCAGCCCGGGGGCGAGGCAGCGGTCGGTCTCCTCGTCGCAGAGCTCCGCCTCGGCGCAGCCGGCGGCACACGTACCCGCCGTGGCCGACCAGGCGAGCCCGTCGATGAAGCGAACGCGGTCGCCGCCCACGAGCTCGCCGGGGACCACGCTCACGCGGGCCCGCCCGTTGTAGGGGAAGACCTCACCGCTGGCGTCGACGGCGAGGGCGGTGATGGTCACCTCGGCGGGGACCGCGCTGGGGAAGGGGAGGGGCTCGGCCTCGGTCCCCGACGCGGCGTTGGTGGCGAACTCCACCTGGAACGCGGAGACCGCCGGCGCGCCGGGGTCGTAGTCGGTGTGGCTGCACCCGAAGGCGAGGGTGAGCCCGATGACGAGGGACGATCTCAATTCGGCTCGTCGTCGGTGCCGATGCCGCGCAGGTCCTCGGCGTCGCACCCCGCGCGAAGGGCCTGGGCGGCGCAGAGATCGGTGGTGAGGCGGTCGGCGTAGGCGGCCTCGGCGCCCCGGAAGGTCTCGTGGAGCTCGGTCTCAAGGCGGTCGTCGGCGCGCCCGACCACGCAGGCGAGCTGCCGGCACTCGGCGTCGGCCGTGAGCTGCGCGTCGAGTCGGCACTCGCAGACGTCCGACGGCGGCAGCACGCCGAGGCGAGCGAAGCCCTCCCGGAGGTTCCGGGCGGCGGTGCCCACCCGGATGCCCTTGGCCAGCGCGGTCTGGCGGACCAGCGTGGAGACGTAGCAGTCGTCGGGCAGCGCTTCACCGGGCTCGAGCTGGGTGGCCTGGGCGCGGACGGCGCGGCAGTAGACCTCGAGGGCGCCGAGGATCTCGCGGTCGGGGTCGTTCTCGGCGCGGGCGCGGTCGACGGAGTCGCAGAAGTCGCGGGGATCGCGCTCCTCGAGGTCGCGGCAGAAGCGCTCGTGGTAGGTCGTCACGTCGCCGCCGCAGTTGGTGAGCGCCTCGCACCCGCTGTTGCCGAGGGGTCCCTCGAGCGCCTCGAGGCAGGACTCGTCTTCGCCGCATTGGGCCGCGCAGACGTCGAAGCACGTGGGGAAGGAGCGGAAGCGGCCGGCGACGGCGTCGCGAATGGAGATGTCGGTGGGGAAGCGCGCGTTGTTGAACTTGAGGACTCGAAAGCCCGAGCCGCCGCGGGCGATGTAGTCGTTGACGGCGACCTCGTAGATGTGGAGCGGATCGAGGTCCTCGCGGGCGTCGAGGTCGCAGGCGCGGGGCTCGCCACCCGCCTCGAGGCAGGCGTCGTAGGTCGCCTGGTTGCGGAAGGCAACCTCCGAGGCGAAGCTGCACTCGGGGCGGTCGACGACGCAGTTGAGCTTGACGTGGGCGCGGTCGGAGAACTGGGCTTGGGGCTGGCAGCCGCGCCCCGCCGAGCGTCGCGCGACGAAGGTCATCATCTCGCAGATCTCGCGACCGCTCATGAACATCTTGGTGATGAAGTTGTCGAAGGGGAAGACGTTGAACATCTGGTCGCGGGTGATGGGGCCACGGGTGATGTCGGTGCGGATGCCGAGGGTGTTGGTCAGCGCGAAGTCGGCCTGCACGCCCTGGCGGTCGGCCATCGACTCGGCGGCGATGTTCCCCAGCTCGCTCCCCGCCTTCTCGCGGCCGAAGCGCGGCACCAGCCGCGGGGCGTAGGCGATGATCCCCGTGAGGTCGAACTTCCGGTTGAGCTCGAGGACGTAGGGGTCGAGGAAGGCGACCATCTCCGGGTCCTCGGGCACGTCCCGGTCGAGGGGGAAGAGGTGGAAGCGGTGGGAGGTGATCTCCCAGCCGAAGTAGGGATCGCCGGAGTCCTCGGCGACCACGTCGAGGCGTCCGAGGTACTTCATGAAGGCGCCGGAGTGCGTCAGAACCACCGGCCGGCCAGCCTTGTCGAAGCGCACCTGGGGCGGATCGAGGACCACGTGGAGGTGCCCGCCGAAGACGAAGTCGAGGCCCACCGTGCGGTCGATGACCTCGTAGTCCTCGATGCGCGCGTCGTGGCCCGTGAGCCCCATGTGGCTGACGATGCCGACGAGATCGACCTGGCCGGCGAGGAAGTCGATGTAGAACTGGACGGTCTGCACCTCGTCCAGGGGTTGGACGCCCAGGGAGTTGGTGCCCTCGCCGATGCTGTTGAGGGAGGAGAGGTTGGCCATCCCGATGACGCCGACCCTCAGGCCGCCGACGCTGAGGATCACGAAGGGCCGCGTGACGCGGGCCATGGTCTCTGCGCCCTTGCGGTCGCGCTCCCAGACGTAGTTCGCGGCGAGGAGTGGGTAGGTGCCCCAGCGCTCGTACTGGTGGGCGAGGTTGTCGAGCCCCTTGTCGAACTCGTGGTTGCCGATGACCACCGCGTCGGCCCCCAGCTTCGACATCGCGCGGACCTCGACCTCGCCGTTGAAGGCGTTGAAGATCGGCGCGCCCTGGAAGCAGTCCCCCGAGTCGACCCACAGCACGTTCGGCGACCGGGCGCGCTCGCGCTTGATCAGCGTCGCCATGCGGGTGAGCCCGCCGATCTGCACCAGCGGCTGGCGCTCCGTGACGATCGGCGAGTCCGGCGCGTAGCCCTCGATCAGGCGGCGGTCGGTGGCGGCGAGCTGGAGGTCGTAGGGGATGAGGCGGGAGTGCCAGTCGGAGGTGTGCAGGAAGGTGAGCTGGACCGGTTGGTCCTTGGGCGCAGGCGGCGCGCCCTCCCGGGTGCGGCAGGCGCAGGCGGCGAGGCCGCACAAGAGGAGAGCGAGGTGGCGCAAAGCGGGGGCATGATACGGACGCGGCTTCCGATTGCAACGGGGACCCGCCGATGGGCAGCCACGAGACCATCGTGTGCGACCAGTCCCCGCGGAAAACGTTCCGAGGAGGCGCTCTTCCTCACCCAGCCGGGGTCGAGCTTCTGACGAACGGCGCTTGCGGGTATGCTCCGCGCCATGAGCCCAGCGGCGAATGAGCGGCACAAGTGAAGCCCTTCCTCGAGCTCGCCCAACGCGGTGGATTGCTTTTCGACGGTGCGATCGGCTCGCTCCTCTACGAGCGGGGCGTGTTCCTCACGCACTCCTTCGATCAGGTCTCGGTGTCCCAGCCGGAGCTGGTGCGCGGAGTCCACGAGTCGTACCTGCAAGCCGGCGCGCAGGTGCTCACGACGAACACCTTCGGGGCCAACCGCCTCAAGCTGCAACGGCACGGGCTCGCCGACCAGACGGAGGCGATCAACCGGGCCTCGGTCCTGGTCGCGCGCGAGACCGCGGGTGGGCGGGCCTATGTCGCCGGCTCGGTGGGCCCCTCGGGCTTGAGCTTCGACGCGCTGACGGGGCCCGAGGGGCGGGAGGCCGAGGGCGCGCTGCGCGAGCAGGTCGAGCTGCTCGTCGACGCCGGGGTGGATGTCATCTGCCTCGAGACCTTCAGCCTGCTCGCCGAGCTCGACAACGCCGTGCGGATCGTCCGCGACTGCACCCCCGGGGTCCCGGTGGTCGCCACCTTCACCTTTCAGCCCAACGGGCGCGGCAGCGGGGGGCAGACGCCGGAGCTCGTGGCGCGGCGCCTCGTCGACGCCGGGGCGGATGTGATCGGCGCCAACTGCGGCGGCGGCCCGGACCTGATCTTCCGCGTCTCGACGCCCATGGTGGGCTACGGGGCCCCGGTGCTCGCCCAGGCCAATGCGGGGCGCCCCGAGACCGTCGATGGGCGCACGATCTACATCGCAAACCCAGAGTATTTCGGGGTGTTTGCGAGGCGGTTGTTGAAGGCTGGCGTCAAGGTCTTGGGCGGGTGCTGTGGGACCAACCCGGACCACATCCGACGGATGGCCAACGCCGCGCGGATGATGGCCGCCGACGAGGGAGTCCCCGCGCCGCGGATCGAGGTGTCGAGCACCGCGCCGCCCGAAGCCGCGCGGCCACCGGAGGACCTCTCGACGCGCAGCGAGCTGGGGGCGAAGCTCGACGCGGGCGAGTTCGTGGCCAGCGTCGAGTTGAACCCGCCGGTGGGCTTCGACCTGAGCAAGCGAATCGCCGCGGCGCGGGCGCTGCGTGAGTTCGGGGTGACGACGATCAACATCGCCGACGGGCCCCGGGCGAGCCTGCGGATGAGCAACGTCGCGATGGCGGCGACGATCCTGCGGGAGACGGGGGTGCAACCGATCGTGCACGTCTGTTGCCGTGACCGGAACTTCCTGGGGCTGCAAGCGCATCTCCTCGGCGCCCATGTCCTCGGCCTGCGCAACCTGGTCGTGATCACCGGAGATCCGCCGAAGATGGGCCCGTACCCCCACGCGACGGGGGTCTACGACGTCGACAGCGTGGGGTTGCTCAACGTGGTGACGGGCTTCAACCACGGGATCGATCCGGCGGGCAAGGACATGCCCGAGCCGACGCAGTTCGTATGCGCCACCGGCGTCGAGCCGGCGGCCATCGACTACGAGCGTGAGCTGCGGCGGCTGGAGATGAAGCGGGACGCGGGGGCCCACTTCGTGATGACTCAACCGGTCTATGACCCCTACAAGGTCGAGCGCTTCCTCGACGACGTGGCGGGCCTCGGCCTACCGGTGTTGCTGGGCGTGTGCCCCCTGGCCAGCTTCAGGAACGCCCGCTTCCTGAACGAGAACATCCCGGGCATGTCGGTGCCGGACTACATCCTGGAGCGGATGCAGCGCGCCGACGAGCGCGGCGAGGGCCAGGCGGAGGGGGTGCGCGTCGCCCGCGAGGCCCTCGAAGGGGTCCGGGACCGCATCCAAGGCGCGTACGTCATGCCGCCCTTTGGGCGCTATCGGGTGGCGATGCAGGTGCTCGAGGGGTACGTCTGAGAATTGGAAAGACTTCAACAGCCCGGCCGTTGTGCCGTATAGCGATGTTGGAGGCGACCCATGAGTGACCCGTCATTGGACGATGTCCTCTCCCAGCTCTTCCCGGTGGATGGGTCTGCGCCGAAGCCCGCGCCGCGGCAGGAGCCGGAGCCGGACGACGAGTCCCACGGGCTGTTGATGGAGCCTCCGCCCCGCCGACCCCAGACGCAGGAGCCCGCTCGCCCCCCGCCCTCGACGCCTCCGCGGCCCGCGGTGGCGCAGCCGGCACGACCGGCGCGGCGGCCCCCGTCGGCACCACCATCACCAGCACCACCACGATCACCCGCACCAGCACCAGCACCGGAGGTGGCCCCGGCCCCGCGGGTCTCGGTCCCGGCCCACCCGGACTGGGCGGAGGCACCCGACCTCACGCCGGGCTTCGTCGACTTCAGCGCCCCGCCCCCCGAGCCGTCGCCCCCGGAGCCGGCCCCGGTGGAGGGCGACGAGGACGACCTCGCGGCGCTGATGCAGAGCGGGCTGCCCGTCGACGCTGCGGCGCCGAGCGCGCCTGCCGGTCCAGGGATGCCCGGGAGCACCCCGCCGGCCCCGGCCCCGATGACGAGTGGGACCTGGAAGGCCGTCAGCATCGAGATCGATCCCGCGGAGTCCACCGAGTTCGAGCTAGGGCCGACGCCGGAGCCGGAGCCCGAGCCGGTGCGAGACCCGCCCGCCGCCGAGCCGATCGAGCCGCTGCGCGCCGATCCCCGCCCCCGCGTGGACGCCGGCGCCGAGCAGGTCCGCGCCCTGCTGGCGGAGGCGCGCACGCCGGTGCCCGACGAGTCCGCCGAGCGGGTGATTCGCTACGAACGAATCGACGTCTCGGAGGTCCGGCCCGGGACGCCGGAGGCGGAGGCCCGCGCCGTGGAGCGCGCTCGGCGCGTCAAGCGGCCGGAACCCCGACGGCGGCCGCCGCCCCGGCCGCGCAAGCCGGCGGATCCCAAGGCGGTGTGGGCCGCCGAGCAGCATCCCCAGTCGAGGGCCGTCCGGGCGCGACAGCGGGCGGCGGTGAGCGACATCGGGGCCGACGTCGACGATCTCGAGACCAGCCTGCTGGCGGCCATGGCGAGCTCCGCGATGAAGGGCGTCCCCGACCAGTCGGCCGAGGAGGCGATCACCGCCTCGGTGGACGAGCTCGCCTCCAGCCTCGCGGCGGCGATGGAGAGCATCGAGCGGACACCGGACCCCGGTGACGCCTTGCTCTCCGAGTACGAGGCCCGGATCGGTGACCTCGACCGCGCGCCGACGCAGGCGCGGGACCCGAACTCCGTCAACTGGCGGCATCGGGAGCGGGAGGCCTACGAGATCATCCAGCTCGTCAATGGCAAGCGGACGTTTCGGCGCATTATGCGCCGCAGCGGGCTGAAGGAGGTCCACGCGGCCTACCTCCTGGCGATGCTCCTGGAGGAGGAGTTGATCCGCTGATGGCGCTTTTCGGTGGGGCGCGACGGATCCTGCAGCGGGTCGAGGGATCCGCCTGGAACGACGAGGCGGAGCGGGACGCGGTGCTCGCGGCCCTCCGCGAGGCGCAGCCCAAGCCCGCCGAGCTGGCCCCCCTGATGTGGCACAGCGACCTCCACGTGCGGAGGGTCGCAGGCGAGCTCTTCTGTGCCGCCGCGGGCCCCCGGGAGGTGATGGCGCTCGCCCAGCAGATGCAGGGGAAGAGCTCCGGCCAGCGGGCGGCGATCGCCGACGCGCTGTCGGCCCTGCCCGGCGAGCTGGTCTCCCAAGCGGTAGAGGGCATGCTGGAGGATCCGCGGACCGAGCGGGCAGGGTGGGAGGTGGTCCTCGGCATCGGAGGTCCGGTCGGGCAGCGATACCTCGCCCGGGCCGTCGAGCACGCGCCGCAGGTCATGCGTGGCGCGGCGCTGCGGCGCCTCTTGCAGATCTCGGATCCCAGCGAGGTGGCCGACGTGTTGGTGGCGGCGGCGTCCGGCTCCGACGCGCGGCTGGCCTCGACGGCCCTCGAGGCGCTCTCCGGGGTCTCGGACAGCCGCGTCCTGGATCTGATGGTCGCGCGCTTCCGAGACGGCGACGCCGTCGTTCGGGACCAGGCCAAGGCCTGGCTCGTCAAAGCCGCTCGGAGTCAGCCGAAGGTCATCCGGGGGCGGATGATGGAGGTCCTGGCGGAGGGGGACGCCACGCGCCGTGGGAGCCTGGAGGTGCTGCTGCAGACCGGGCGGCCCGACGAGGTGCTGGTCGAGGTCCTTCGCTACGCCCATGGCCTGCTCGGGTGGATCCGCAGCCGCGTCGTCGACGCCCTCCACGGCTTCGGCGAGGTGCTGCTGGAGCCCGCGCTGGCGCTGCTCGAGCACCCGGAGCCCCACGTCCGCACCATGGCGTTGACGGTCGCCGAGGCCTTTCGGCATCCGCGGCTGGTCGAGCCGCTCGCGGCGCTGCTGACGGACGACGATTGGTGGATGAAGGTGCGGGCCTGTGATGGCCTCGGCCAGCTCGGCGAGGCGTCGGCGGTGCCCCACTTGCTTCGAGCCCTCGACGACGATGACTGCTGTTGGGCGGCGGTCGACGCGCTGGCGCGGCTCGGGTCGCCGGAGGCCATCAACCGGCTCGCCCACATCCTCCGCTCCCCCCGGCCGGAGCTTCGGATGGAGGTGGTCCGCGCCTTCGCCGCCTTCGCCGACGAGCGGCTCATCCCGCTGTTGCAGGTGGTGCGCAAAAGCGACGAGTCCACGGAGGTGCGCGCGCTCGCGGCGGACGTGATCCGCGAGCTGCACGTGCGGCTGAAACACGACGACGTCGCCGACTCGGGGGAGCGAGGTCTGGTCGCGGTGGACACCGACCACCTCGATCGCCCGGTCGACCAGCTCCTGGCGCGGGTGCGCGAGATGGGCGGCAGCGATGTGCACCTCACGGTGGACGAGCCGCCGATGGTGCGCGTCGGTGGGGTGCTCGACCGGATCGACGCCGACCCCCTCGACGCGGAGCGCTGCGAGGCGCTCATCCGGTCGACCCTGGACGAGCGCCGGGCGGCGCAGCTCGACGACGCCGGCGAGGTCGACTTCTGCTACGCGGTCCCCGGCGTCGGGCGCTATCGGGCCAACGCCTTCGTGCAGCGGCTCGGGGTGGCGGCCACCTTCCGCTGCATCCCCCACCTGCCCCCGACCTTTCGCGAGGTGGGGCTGCCGGGGCACCTCACGGAGCTGCTCGAGTACCACCAGGGCTTGATCGTCGTGTCCGGGCCGTCGGGCAGCGGGAAGAGCACGACGCTGGCGGCGATCGTCAACCTGATCAACGAGACGCGGGCGGTGCACGTGCTCACGCTCGAGGAGCCGATCGAGTTCGTGCACCCGGTGAAGCAGGGGCTCGTCAACCAGCGGGAGGTCGGCAAGCACAGCGACTCCTACGCCCGCGCGCTGCGGGGCGCCCTGCGGCAGGACCCGGACGTGATCATGGTCGGAGAGCTCCGGGAGGCGGAGGTGATCCGGATGGCCCTCGAGGCGGCGGAGACGGGGCACCTGGTGCTCACCACGATGCACACCACCAGCGCCGTGGCCACCATCGAGCGCCTCGTGACGAGCTTCCCGCCCGAGGAGCAGCAGCAGGTTCGGATGTCGCTGTCGGACTGCCTGCAGTTCGTGGTGAGTCAGCAGCTCGTGCCGCGCGTCGGAGGCGGGCGGGTGGCGGTCTTCGAGGTGCTCAAGGGCACCTTCAACCTGGGGAACATGATCCGCGACGACAAGCTGGTCCAGGTCGCGAGCCTGATGCAGATCGGACGCAAGGTGGGGATGCAGACCGTCGACCGGGCCCTCGAGGGGCTGCTCGAGGCGGGGCAGATCACCCCCGAGACGGCGTGGCGCAGGGCGGAGAGCCCGGAGACCTTCGAGCATCTGGTGCCGGCGGAGATCCGGGCGGGGACGTCGTGACGCAGCCCGAGCAGCGCATCGACCGCTTCCTGCGCCTGATGAACGATCGCGGCGCCAGCGACATGCACCTCGTCGTCGGGCGGCCCCCCCTGCTGCGGGAGTCCGGGCGCATCGTGCCGGTGCGCTACCACGTGATCGGCGAGGCCGACTTCGTGCGGCTACTGAAGCCGGTGACGCCTCCCGAGATGTGGGAGAGCTTCGTGGCCCACGGGGACCTCGACTACGCCTACGAGGTCCCGGGGCTCGCGCGCTTCCGCGTGAACCTCTTCCGGCAGGAGCGGGGCTCGGCGGCGGTGTTTCGGATCATCCCCACGAAGGTGCTCACCCTCGACCAGCTCGGGATGCCGCCCGCCGTGCGCTCGCTGGCCTACGCCGACAGCGGCCTGATCCTGGTGACGGGGCCGACCGGCAGCGGGAAGAGCACCACGCTGTCGGCGATCATCCACGAGATGAACTGCGAGCGGGGGCTCCACATCATCACCATCGAGGATCCCCTGGAGTTCGTGCACGCCAACCGGCGCGCCCTCGTCAGCCAGCGCGAGGTGGGCACCCACTCCAAGGGGTTCCGAGCCGCGCTGAGGGCCGCCGTACGTGAGGATCCCGACTGCATCCTGGTCGGTGAGATGCGCGATCTGGAGACCATCTCGATGGCGCTATCCGCCGCGGAGACGGGGCTGCTCGTCTTCGGCACGCTGCACACCAACTCCGCCGCCAAGACCATGGACCGCATCATCAACGTCTTCCCCGCCGAGCGGCAAGACGGCGTACGGCGGGCGCTGTCGTCGGTGATTCGCGGCGTCCTCGCCCAGCAGCTCCTGCGCCGCAAGGGCGGCGGACGCGTCGCAGCCGTCGAGGTCATGCTCCAGGCGCCGGGGCTTCAGGCGTTGATCCGCGAGGGCAAGACCCACCAGCTCGGCGGCTTCATCCAGCAAGGCATCGCGCGGGGCATGGTCACGATGGACGCGAGCCTGCGGCGGCTGGTGGAAGAGGACGCCGTGGACCCCGCCGCGGCGCTGGAGAAGGCGCTGGCGAAGGACGAGATGCGTCAATGGCTCGAAGAGCAAGGCGCCGAGCTCGCTACCAGCGGCCGGAGCGGATGATCTTCCAGACGATTCGGAGGCCCAGATAGCCGCCGAGCGTGTAGCACAGCAGCGCCAGCCCCGGCAGGCCGAGGACCGTGAAGTCGGCGTCCTGGCGGGCGAGGGTGCCGCACACGAGCAACGCGGCGGAGGTGCCGGTGAGGAGGGCTCGGTTGTGGCGACGATCCCGCGCCTGTTCGAGCCGGTCGAGCTGGGTCTGCTCGATGCCGATGGCGAGGCGTCCGTCCTCGATTTGCTCGAGGAACTGACCGGCGGTGATGGGGAACTGGCGGCCGAAGCGGGCGAAGGCCTGGAGGGTGTCGATGGTGACGCGCAAGACCCGCTCGGGGGCGTAACGCTCGGCGATGAGGCGCTCGACGTAGGGGCGGCACTCGCTGATGAGGTCGAGATCGGGGCTGACGATCTTGCCGATGCCCTCGACGGTCATGATCGCCTTGAAGAACATCGTGTAGTCGGGGGGGATGCGGACGTCGTGGCGAATGGCGCCCTCGACGAGCTCGCGTAGATACTGGCCGAAGTCGACCTCGGCGAGGGTGGCGTTGTCGAAGTAGCGGCTCATGAGCTCGACGCTGTCAGCCTCGAAGGCCGGATAGTCGACCTTCCCGGAACGGATGGAGATGTCGTAGAACGCGCGGGCGACGCCCTCGTAGTTGCGGGTGACCATGGCCATCAGGAGGTCGGCGATCTGGTCCTTCATCGCCTGGGACATCCGTCCGACGAGGCCGAAGTCGATGAGCCCGATGCGACCGCCTTCGAGGACCCAGAGGTTGCCGGGGTGCAGATCGCCGTGGAAGAAGCCGTCTTCGAAGACCTGCTTGAACAGCATGCGCACGCATTCCTGCGCGATGGGGGCCATGTCGTGGCCGGCGGCGCCCGCCTCGGTGATCTTGTGTCCGTGGAGGCGCTCCATCACCAAGACCGTGTCGGAGCTGTAGGCCCGATGAACCTGGGGGATGTAGACGCTCGGCCAGTCGGTGAAGTTCCGGTCGAAGCGCTCGAGGTTCTGCGCTTCGTAGGTGAAGTCGAGCTCCTTGGAGATGGCCTTCTCGAACTCGCGGGCGATGGACACCGGATCGAAGGCGCGCGCCTCGGGGATGGTGGCTTCGATCTGCCGGGCGACGAAGTACAGGATGTGTAGATCCGACTCTATGGTCTCGCGGATGCCGGGGCGCTGGATCTTGAGGACCACGTCGGCGTCGCCGTCGATCAGGTGCGCGGTGTGGACCTGGGCGATCGAGGCGCTGGCGAGGGGCGCCTCGCCGAAGTCGGCGAAGACCTCCTCGAGGGGACGCCCTAGGGAAGCACAGACGACCTCGCGCGCCTCCTCGAGGGTGATCGGCGAGACGTTGTCCTGGAGCGCCTTGAACTCGTCACACAGCGCCTGGGGGACGAGGTCCGGGCGCGTGGAGAGGATCTGCCCGAGCTTCACGAAGGTCGGGCCCAGGTCCTGCAACGCAGCGGCGATGCGCTGGAAGAGCGTGAGCGGGAGGTCGGCTTCGCCCCGATCGACGAGCAGCCCGAGGATGGCCTTGTCCTGGAGGTTCCACGCCTCGACGACGTGCCCCAGCCCGTGGCGCACCAGCACCGCGGCGATCTGGCGCAGGCGCGCCATATCCTTGATGGCCGTGCGGGCGGCTCGGATGTTGGTATACACGGCGCGCATGGTCGACATGGCGCGGAATCATAGTCGCTGGGGACGCAGAGGGTGAGTCGAAACATCGGCATCGCGTCGATGGTGTGGGCCGCGGGCATCCTGCTGTCACGCCTGGTAGGGCTCGTCCGCGAGGCGGTGATCGGCCGCACGCTGGGCGCAGGCGCCGAGGCCGACCTCTACTTCGCGGCCTTCATCCTCCCCGACTGGCTCAACTACCTGCTCGCCGGCGGCGTGCTCTCGATCGTCTTCATCCCGATCTTCCAGCGACACCTGACGGCGGGGGATGAAGACGCCGCGTGGCGGGCCTTCTCCGTGGTGGGCAGCTTCGCCCTCGTGTTGCTGGGGGTCGGCACGCTGGGGCTCTACGCCGGGCTGCCCTGGCTGGTGGAGTGGGTGGTCCCGGGGCTCGACGCACCCGCGCAGGCCCGGCTCGCGGGGCTCGTCACGATCCTGCTCCCGGCGCAGATCTTCCACGTCCTCGGAGGGCTGCTCTCCGCGACGCTGCAAGCCCGGGACCGTCACGCGCTGCCGGCGGCGGCGCCGGTGGTCTACGCGCTGAGCATCGTGGTGGGGGGGCTCGTGGGGCAGGGGCCGGAGGGCTTCTGCTGGGGCGTGCTGGTGGGCTCGGTGCTGGGCCCCTTCGGGCTTCCGCTGGTGGGCGCGCTGCGGCTGGGGATGCGGGCGCGCTTCGTCTTCGCCCCGCGGGACGCCGACTTCCGAACCTACCTGTGGCGATCGCTGCCGGTCATGCTCGGCTTCTCGGTGGTGGCCCTCGATGACCTGGTCGTGAAGCGCTACGCGTCGCTGGTGGGCTCCGGCGCCATCGCTCGGCTGACCTATGCCCGCACATTGATGAAGGTGCCGATGGGCGTGTTCGGGATGGCCGCCGGGCTCGCCGCCTATCCGACGGTGGTGCGCATGGTGGCCGGGGGGGAGCCGCTGCGCGCCTATGCCACCCTGATGCGAGCGACCCGCGCCATGCTGGTGCTGGCGTTTTGCGCCGCCGCGGGGCTGATGGTCGCTGGCGCCGAGGTCGCGGAGGTCATCTGGGGGACCAGCCGCTTCGACCCGGCGGCGACCGCCGAGATCGGCCTCTACTGCGCCATCCTCTGCCTGGGCCTGTGGGCCTGGTCGGCGCAGCTCCTGGTGACGCGCGGGTTCTACGCGACCGGCAACACCTGGCTGCCGACGCTCTTGGGTACGGTGGTGCTGGGGGCGGCGCTCCCGGTCTACGGCTTCCTCGGCACACGCCACGGCGGGGTGGGGCTCGCGGCGGCGTCGTCCTTGGCGATCTCGGCCTACGTCGCGGTCCTCGCGCTGTGGCTTCGGCGTACGCTCGAGGTCCCGCGCAGCGTGCCCGGGATCGCCTGGACGACGATCCGCTTGGCAATGGCCGCCGGGGTCGGTGTCTCTTTGGGGCGCTGGCTCGATGGACTCCTGGGGGCGTGGCCTGCGCTGCCCCGCGGCGGGGTGGCCGGCGGGCTCGCGGCGCTGCTGACGCTCGGCGTCGCCAGCCTGCTGCGCGTGGAGGAGGTCTCGGTGGTGACGAATCGGATTCGGAGGAAGCGATGAAGCGGTGGATGTGGCTGTTGGCTCTGGCGTGGGCGTGCGACGACGCCTCCGGCGACGCAGACGTGGACCCAGGCTCGCCGGACGCGGCCGCGGCGGACGTGTCGGTGGTCGGTGACGACGCGGCGCGGCCCGACGGCGGGAGCGACGCCGCGGCGCCTCGCCCAGGCGAGGTGCCCACGGCGCAGGGGCCCGTACGTGGCCACCCCGCGGCGATCGAGGGCGTGACGGCGTTTCTCGGTGTGCCCTTCGCGGCGCCCCCGACGGGGGATCTGCGGTGGCGGCCCCCGGAGCCCCCGGCGAGCCGCGACGAGACCTACGCCGCCGACACCTGGGCGCCCGCGTGCCCACAGCACGACCGGGACGACCAGATCATCGGCGAGGAGGACTGCCTCTACCTCAACGTGTGGTCGCCGGACACCGCGGGGGAGGCGCCCACGCTGTTGTTCATCCATGGCGGCGGCAACACCCAGGGCAGGGCGGCCCAGACGACGGCCGAGGGGATCCACATCTACGATGGGGGGCGCCTCGCGGCTCGAACCGGATCGGTCGTCGTCACCGTGCAGTACCGATTGGGCCACCTGGGCTGGCTCACCCACGCCGAGCTCGACGCGGAGTCGGGCAATAGCGGCAACTACGGGCTGCTCGACCTCGTCGCGGCGCTGCGGTGGTGGCAGGCGAACGCGCGCGCCTTCGGGGCGGATCCGGGGCGGGTCCTCGTCTTCGGTGAGTCCGCGGGCGGTCTGAACACCTGCCTCCTTCTGGCGTCGCCCCACGCGGCGGGCCTGTTCAGCGCGGCGTTGATGGAGAGCGGGGGCTGCGCGGCTTCGGCCCGCGCGGACAGCGACGCGGTGGCCGCGGATCTCCTGGAGGCCACCGCCTGCGCGGACGTCGAGTGCCTCCGCTCCCAGTCCACCGACGCGCTGCTGGCGGCGCTCCCGCTGTCGATCGATGTCGCGGGCCGTGGCAACCCCACGGTCAGCGTCGACGGTGACGTCGTCCCCGACCACCCGCTGACGGTGATCGCCGCCGGTGAGCACAATCAGGTCCCGCTGGTCATCGGCACCAACGACGCCGAGACCGCCCTCGCGGTCCCGCAGCGCATCGACGCTGCGATGTACGAACGCCTGGTGCGGGCCACCTTCGGCGGCTTCGCCGATGAGATCCTCGCCGCCTACCCGCTCGACGACTTCGCCACGCCGCGCCAGGCCTGGGTCCAGGTCACCTCCGACGCGAAGTTCGTGTGTCACGCGCGCGCCGTCGCCCGCGCCGTCGCGGGCGCCCAGGACGCGCCGGTCTACCGCTATCTCTTCGCGCATCACCTCGAGAACGGTCGGCTCGGCGCCATCGGGGCCTGGCACGGGCTCGAGCTGCCCTTCGTCTTCGGTGACCTGAACGTGGGGGGCTACACGCCGAGCGCCGGTGAAGAGGCGCTCTCGAGGGAGATCCAGGACCGCTGGGGCGCCTTCGCCGGGGGGTCGGCCCCCGACGTCGACGGCGCCGCGCCGTGGGACGTGTACGAGGTCGAGCGGGACAACCATCTGCGACTCGTCGCCGGGGCGGTGGAGATGGGAGAGGGCGTTCACTCCGCCCGCTGCGATCTCTGGGACGAGCTCATCGCGCGGCTCACCGGCCAGTAGATCGCGGGGCCTGTTATGCTTCGGGTTCACTTTTTGCGGGAGCCTGAATGCGCGCACTCCTCGTCGTGGTCGCTTGTCTGGGTGGATGTCAGGTCGGGTCGACGGGGGATGGTGACGCCGCGCCCTCGCCAGACGCCGCCCCGGTGGACGCCGAGCTGGACGTGGGGGCGTCGGACGCGGCGCCTCCGCCGGCGGACATGGCCGCCGATGCGGCCCCCGATGTGGAGGCCGACGCGGCGGCGCCCGAGTCGGTCTGCGAAGCCCTCGGTGAGCCCAGCCTCGCCATGCAAGCGGGGGAGGGGGGGGCGCTCTTCGGCGATCTCGCCGGCGACTTCACGGTGCAGACGCTCGATGGCCCCTGGCAGCTCTCGGAGCAATGGAGCGGCTGCGAGTCCTACGTCTTTTTGACCTACTTCCAGGACCTGCGGCAGCGCCCCGGGCGCGGGTGGCCGGGGGACGCGCTGTGGGGGAGCGAGCCGCTGGCGCTGATCGATGAGGGGCCGCGCAACGTCCACTACTTCTTCGCCTCCTACGAGCCCGAGGCCGAGGCGCGCGAGGCGCGGATGCGCGACCTGAAGCGACGCGTCACGCTCGGGCTCTCGTTCGGGGACTACGAGCCCGCGGACGCCGCCTTCTGGCTCGAGCGGATGCACTTCGTGACGGACCGAATCACGGAGGTCGAGGGGAGCGCCGGGGGCTTCGCGGCGGACTATATGCGGTACGTCTTCGCCCCGGACAGCGTGGTCGACCTCGGCGACCGGGGGCGAGCGCAACCGCCGCTGCCCTACGCCTTCGCCATCGGCCGCGACCAGCGTTGGGATCCGGGGGGCAGCCTCAACGAGCTCGTCGGGCAGCCGCCGGCCTTCGCGATGGCGGCGTTTCTCGGGCACTTCTACAACTACCGCGCGGCGTTGGCGGCGCGGGTCGAGGGCGAGCGGGACGTCACCGAGGTCACGCTCCTCGAGGAGCGGGTCTCGGAGCGGATCTTCGTGCGCAGCGTGATCTTGCCCGACGCCGTGGCGATGGCGGCGATGGACACGCTGGAGGTGGACGTGGGCGTGACGTGCCCGCATCGAAACCCCTTCGCCTGCTCCGAGTGGGACCGCATCGCGCGCATCGAGCATTGCGTGGACGCGGAGTGTGGCGAGCGCCACGAGATCGTCCGCTGGATCACGCCCTACTGGCGGCGGGGGCATCGCCGCTGGGTGATCGACGCGACGCCGTTTCTGGGGCTCCTGCGCGCCGGCGGTGAGCAGCACTTCCGGGTGGAGATGGGGCCCGGCTGGGAGCGGGGAACGCAGCGGGATACGCGCATGACGCTGCGGTTGGCGGCGCGGGGGGAGCGCCCGCGCTCCCAAACCGTAGAGCGTGCCTTCGGAGGCGGCAGCTTCAACGAGGCCTACAACGAGCGGGCGCCCTTCGTCTTCATGGCGCCGGATGCGTTTCGCCGGGTCGAGCTGGTGGTGATCCTCAGTGGTCACGGCCAGACCGACGGCGACAACTGCGCCGAGTGGTGCGACCACCGCCATCACTTCGAGGTCAACGGCGAGGTCGTGGCCGCGATCCGTCCGACGGACGCCACGGGGACGCTGCGCGGGTGCGCGGTGCGCGCCGCCGAGGGGGCCCCCCCCGGTCAGTGGGGGAACTGGGCGCCGGGGCGCGCCTATTGGTGTCCCGGGCTCCCCGTGGACACGCTGCGCTTCGACGTCTCGGCCTCGGTCACAGCCGGCGCGGCCAACGAGCTCACCTATCGGGGCACCTTCCGGGACCTCGAGCCGCGCGGCGGCGACATCGCGCTGAGCGCCTACGTGGTGACGTATACCGATTGAGTGGCAGGTCGGCTGGCCAGGGCGTCGCGAGCGCTGTCGGGGGCTCGCGACGGCACGAATCCTGCTTGCACGCGTAGGTATGAAGACTCGATCCACCGTGCTTTTCTTGCTCGCCCTCGGCTGCGGCGCCCCGGCGGAGGTCGCGCCCATCGAGGGCGGGGCCGACGGCCCCTTCGGCAAGGCCGACGGGACGGAGGTGCAGCGGACCTACGAGGTGGTGCTCACGGCGCCCCATTGCGACGTGTGCACGCCCGAGGACAAGGCGTGGTTGAAGGCGCGGTCCGCGGTGGTCGCGCGGGTCGTGGGGCTCATCGACGCGGCCCGGGCGCGAATCGAGGTGGCGCAGTTCACCTTCAGCGTTCGCGAGATCGAGGCGGCGTTGCTGCGCGCCCACGAGCGCGGCGTCGAGGTCCGGGTCGCGATCAACGCCCGGCAGGCGGAGGGGGACACGGTGGCCAACCGGCTGAAGGCGGCGGGGCTGGCCGTGCGGTTCGTGAAGGGGGGTGGGACCGAGGAGCGCCCGGGTCTGCAGCACGCCAAGTTCATGCGCGTCGACAAGGGCATCTTGCTCACGGGCAGCAACAACTGGTCCTCGACGGGGACCACCATCAACAACGAGAACACGGTGGTGGTCTACGGGGCCGGCGACGATCCGCTGATCGGCGCCTTCGGTTGCCACTTCGAGGCGATGTGGGCCGACGACCCCGACGCGGCGGTGGACTGCTCCGTCGACGGGCTGGTCGCTTTCACGCCGGGGACGCGCGCGATCAAGTTCCTCACCGAGGGCGTGCGAGCGGCGGAGCGCAGCGTCGATGTGCTGATGCACCACCTGCTCTTCGACAAGCTGCTCAAGGAGCTCGCGAAGGCCGCCGAGCGCGGCGTGCGGGTGCGGGTCGTGGTCAACGAGGCCGATCGCGGGGAGACCACCGGCAGCCGTTGGGACCGGCTGCGCGCCGGCGGGGCCGAGATTCGGTACAAGCGCACCAACGCCGACGCCTACCAGTTGATGCACCACAAGCTCGCGATCGTCGACGGGCGGACGCTGTTCAATGGCTCCGGGAACTGGTCGGGCAGCGCGTTCTTCAACAACTACGAGAACTACGTGCGCTACACCGATCCGGCGGTGGTTCGACCGTTCGAGGCGGCGTTTCGGCGGTTGTGGCGATGGTCCCTGCGGGCCGACGCCCTCGACGCCGAGATCACGGCGGCGCAGCAGCACGCCGCCGACACCCGGGTCTACTTCGGGAACCTGCACGCCCACTTCCATGCCCACGGGCCCGAGGGTGAGCGCTGGGACGACGGTGAGGAGGGGGTCAAAGACGCCGACGGCGAGGCGGTCCACACCGACACCGGCGAGGCGCCGACGGAGACCGCCAAGTACGCCTTCACCTACGCCCGTGATCGAGGGGGCATGGACTTCCTGGCGCTGTCACCCCACGTCGTCGACGACCGGCCGAACGACGCGCCGGACATCCCCAACATGGGCGTCGCGGGCTGGGACGCCCTGCGGGCGGCGGCTCGGTCCGTGACGGCGAGCTCCGGCGGCGCCTTCGTGGCGCTCCCGGCCTTCGAGTGGAGCACCAACTCCACCGGCAATCACGTCAATGTGCTCGGGAGCGAGGCGCTGGCCAAGACCGAGCGAGGCCGCTTCGACCTGCTCTACGACGAGTTCCTGCCGGGCCGCGCGGCGGCGGGGGACCGGCCCGTCCTGATGCTCAACCACCCGCGGACGCAGCGGGTGAACACCGACTACCTCACGGGGAATTGGGACCAGATCTACGGGGTCGCGCTGACGGACATCCCCAAGAACAGCCAGCGCACCAAGAAGTTCAACGACTTCGGCCTCGACGACTACCCACCGCTGCGCGACGTGCGCGAGGCGTGGATCGCCGGCGAGCAGATGCCCGCCGCCGGGGTCGTGGCAGAGACGCTCGCCAACATCGAGGCGGCGACGCGGCCCTTCCTGCGCCTGATGGAGGTGACGGTGGCGCGCGGCAAGGAGCTGGGCGGTGAGGACCCGCGGAACCCCAGCTTGAGCGAGGACGAGGTGGGGGCCTGGTCGCGCTACACCAAGGTGCACCGTGACTTCGACTACTACCTCCTGCACGGCTTCCGCATCGCCCCCGCCGCCAACCACGACAACCACTGGGCCAATTGGGGCACCGGTCACACCACGCGGACGGCGGTGATCGCTCCGTCGCTGAGCGAGGCCGAGCTGCTCGCGGCCCTGGACGCTCGCGCGGTCTACGCCACCGAGGACGAGAACCTCGCGCTGCGGTTCTACGCTGGGGGGCGCGCGCCGATGGGGGACTCGCTGACCACCCTCGAGGGGCGGCTCTCCGGTGAGCTGCGCGTCGATGACCCGGACGTCCCCGACGCGCGGTACGCGGTCCGGGTCTTCCGAGGCCGGGTCGGCGCCCCCGCGGTGGAGGAGTCCCAGGCCTTCGAGTCCGTGACGGGTGGGACGTGGCAGCAGATCGCGTTGGACGTGCCGGAGCCCGGCGACTGGTTCTTCTACGTGGAGGTCCACGACCTGGACCAGGACCGAATGGCCTGGTCGGCGCCGATCTGGATCACCCGGGGGGGCTGACCTCGATGTCGGCGACCAGGGGCGCGTGGTCGCTCCCGGTCTCGATCTGTGAGATCGACGTCTCGATGACCTCGCCGAAGTCCGGGGAGACGAGGTGATAGTCGAGGCGACGGCCTCGGTTCTGGCTCCGATGCCCGCCCCAGTAGGCCCACCATGTGAAGTGGTCAGAGGCGTCGGGGTAGGCCTCCCGGTAGGTGTCGCGTAGGCCCAGGGCCAGGAGGCGATCGACCCGCTCGCGCTCGTCATCACGGACGCCGATGTCGGCCTCCCGCAGCTCCCTCGGGTGGATGTCACGGTCGGTGTGGCACACGTTCATGTCGCCGCTGACGCACAGCGGTCGGCCCGCGGCGATCGCGACCTCGGCGTAGTCGATCAGGGCGTCGTAGAAGCGCAGCTTGGCGGGGTAGTCCTTGCCACCGTAGGGCATGTACAGGTTCAAGAGCGTGCGGGGGCCTATGTGTAGCGCCTGCGCCCGTGCTTCGTCGTCGAAGGGCGGCGTCTCGATCAGGGGCTCGGTCGCGAGCGCGTCTCGCCGCACCAGCAGGCCGGTGCCCGAGTACCCCTTGGGAGCCCCGTTGAAGTGCTGGAGCGTCCCCGGGATCTCAGCGACGGCGACCGGCACCTGGTCGGGCCGGCACTTCGTCTCCTGGAGGCACAGGACCGTCGGCTCGAGCTTCCGCCACACCTTGAGCACGTCGGCGGCCCGGGCCCGGAGGCCGTTCACGTTCCAGGTGACGATCCGCATACGCACGGCGACGGTGGTAGCAGCAGCGGACGCCGACGTCGAGGCCGGAGCGGACCGGGGGACGTCCGAACCCTCGATACGTATGGCGAGAGGCGAGCGGACCACACTCGGCGTGTGGCCCGCCGCAGGTATTGGGGACAACAGGACCCCTTGCATTCGACTCGCGGTGTGACTAATGTGATGAACGAAGCACACGACGACCGAGTTGGAAGCCATGGACGGCGCCCGAGTCATCATCGAGTCCCCGTCCGGGGACCGCGTCGTCGGCCACGTCATCGCCTTCGACAGCGACGAGATTCGGGTCCGGGTGGCCGCCGAGGGGCTCCGTGGACCGGTGTCGGTCTGGCTTCCGGGTGATGAGTCCCTCGGACCGATCCGGTTCACGTCGATCGCCCGCGACGCCGGCGGCGGGGTCCGGCTGTGTGCCGCGAGGCTCGGGACGCGCGGGCGCCAACGCCTTCGCGAGCTACTGGAGCACGCCCACACGCCCGCGCCGGCCACGCCCACTCCGGCTCGGCCCTCGGTCCGGGCCGCGCGCAGCGAGCCACCGCGACCGACCGTCGTCGGGTCAGCGCCCGCGAAGGCGCGGCGTCGAGCGCCCACGCCGGCCCCGGCCGCGGCCCGTCGCCCGGTTGCGCCGCCTCCGGCGAGGCGGAAGACCAGCGAGGCGCTCGACGTCGTGCTGGAGCGCGTCCCGGTCGTTCAGTGCGACGCGCAGCTCGTGTGGCGAGCGCTTTCGGGCTCCTCGCACCTGGTCGACCTCAAGGGACTCGACGTTCGGGCCGGCCGCCCGGTGCTGATCGAGATCGACGACGCGGAGGGCCGCCCCGTGCTCCTCGAGGCCGAGGTCCAAGAGCGCAGGGGCTCCACGTGTCGTCTCCGCTTGTCGCCGCCGCCGCGCCCCGCGGGGGCCCGGTAGGGACGATGGGCGCCGATCCGCTCCTAGTGGCGCTGACGGTGGGTGAGATCCGTCGCGTCCTTCGCTGCCACGCGCTCGATCAGGCCGGCTTCGAGGTGCCGAACCCCGGTGGTCTCGCGCCGGGTGACGCGCTGCGGGTGCAGATACGAAGCGACGCCGGCGGACGTCAGGGGCACACCGTCGACACACGGGTCGGCTTCCTGAGCGAGGGGCGGGCCCGCTTCACCTTCGAGGGGGTGCCTCCATCCAAGGTGGAGGCGCTGGCGCGGATGGCGGCTCGCTGCGGTGTCTACCGCGGCACGAAGCGCCTCGTGCACCGGGAGGCGACTCCGGTCTCGGCGACTCCGTTCGGCGCCGTCGACTCCGTGGGTGAGCGCCACCTCGTGGAGCTCCCCCCAGGCGCGCTCTCGCGTCCCGAGGTGCGTGCCCAGATTCGCCGCGGCCTCGTGCGCCTTCGACACGCGCCGGCCCCCGCCCCATCGACGCCGGTGGCGGTACGCCTTCGGCGACGCGACGGGCGAATACAGGTGCTCGAGGGTCGAGTCGTGGGCGTTGAGGGCGACGAGTTCTCGGTCGAGCTGTGTCCGCGGGGCGCGGCCTTCACCGACGAGCTGGATGACCCCGAGTAGGGGCCTGGGTCAGCGCCTCCCGAAGAGGGAGAGCAGCGCCACCACCGCGACGGCGTCTACGATGTAGGGGAGGGTCCCGGCGTTGCCGGTGAGGTGCAGGTAAGCGGAGACGGCTACCGCCGACAGCGCCGCCACGGTTCGGAGTGCCCGCTGGGGCCGTGGCGCCGGTGGCGAGACGGCCGTTGGCGCGAGCTCCGGCTCCGGGGGCGCGGTGGGCGGCACGGGTGGCGCCGGCGCCGCGGGGGGGGGCTCGGGCTCGGAGATACGTGCGGCGCCGGCGAGGGCGAGTTGGGAGACGAGGTCGACCGGCTCCTGGGCCGTCGGCGCGGCGGGTTCGGCGGGAGGCGGGGTCGGGGGCGGCGCCTCGGGCTCGGGGGTCGGCTCGGGCTCGGGGACGCCCTCGGGCTCCGGGATTCGCTCGGGTCCGGCGGCCCTCGGCGGGACCTCGATGACCGGCGCCTCTTCCGTGGAGGGCTCGCCCAGCAGCCATGCGTCGAGATCGGCGTGGGGCGTGGGTGCATCGATCCATCGAACCTCGCCGTCGAGGGCCAGGCTCCCGACGAGGTGTGTCCCACCGGCGGCGTCGACTCGGTGCATGACCAGTCCGTCTGCGTCGCGTTCGCCGAAGGCGACGCCGTCGGCCCCCCACTGACACAGCCCGACGATGGCGCGGCCGGGACGGGGCGCGTAGACCTCCGCGACCGCCTCCGTCGTCGCCCGCCACACGGCGCCGTCGGCGAGGTAGACGCAGTCCGGCCCCAGCGCCGCGCACGCCTCGATCGATCCGTGCGTGCGGTGGGCCGCCGTGGGTGCCCCGCCCACCTGCATCGAGCGCAGGTACTGGGCCCCCGTCCCGCTCGCGGCGACGAAGAAGATGCGGCGCGAGGCCGCCGCGAAGGCCACCCCGGGGCCCGGGAGCGCGTCTGCGCACTCGGTCAGCGTCAACCCGCGCGCCGTCGGCGGATCCCCCGGGAGCGTGCCGTCCGGTGGGCCCGCCTGGGCGATGTCGAGCAGGCAGATCTCCCAGTCCGAGCCGCGGGTGTTGCGCAAGTAGAGGACGCTGTCCTCGTCGATGAAGGTGGGCGAGCGGCAACTCCGGCGTGCGGGGTTCCCCACGCCGGCGCACACGTGGAGACCGTCTGTCGCCACGTCGAAGGCGAACAAGTCGGTCCGCGGGACGCCGTCGTGGGCGCCCTCGACGACGAGCCGGCCACCGCTGGGGGAGAAGGCCGGCGCACCCAGACGCCACGCGGCGTCGAGGGACCAGGGCGCAAACGAGACGCCTCGGGTCGGCAGGTCGACGAGCGCGAGGCGGGTGTCGGGGCGTCCGGGGATGGTGGAGGCGACGGAGAGCTCGACGGCGATTCGTCGCCCCAGGCGATCGCTACCGGGCCGCTGCCCCGGCGCGACCGCGCCCTCGAAGATCGGACACACGACGCCGTCAGATGGCCGCCACGCCAGGACGGCGGCGCCCTCTTCACTGGCGGTCTCGATGAGCAGCCACTCCAAGGCGCCCGTGTATACCGCGAAGCGGGTCGCCGATCACCGGCCATGGGGACCTCGCACACGCCTCGGCGGGGCGCTATCGTCGCGTCGTGCTCGCCTACCGCCTGATGCGCGCGTTTCTCCGTGCCTCGATGCGCGTCTTCTTCCGTCGCATCGAGGTGGTGGGGCTCGAGCACGTTCCGCGCGAGGGCGCCGTCGTGTTCTGCGGCAACCACCCCAACTCGCTCCTCGATCCGGCGCTGATCATCGCGTTTTGCGGTCGCATCGTGGCCTTCGCCGCCAAGGACGTCCTCTTTCGCAGCCGCTTCCTCCGCGTCTTCCTCGACGCCACGGGGGCGGTCCCCATCCGGCGTCGGAAGGACCACGGCGGCGGGGCCGTCGACAACGCTGATGTGTTCGAGGCGCTGTTCGCCACCCTCGCCGCCGGGCGCACGATGGGCATCTTCCCCGAGGGCATCAGCCACGACGCGGCGCAGCTCTCGAAGCTCAAGACCGGCGCGGCGCGCATCGCCCTGGGCACCGTCGATCGCCACGGCGTCCCGGTGCGCATGGTCCCGTGCGGCTTGCACTACGTGAACCCGAGGCGCTTCCGCAGCAGCGTGCTGGTGCAGTTCGGTGAGCCGATCGAGGTCGGCCAGGACCGGCTCGAGGCCTACCGCGACGACCCGCGGGCAGCGGCCGTGAGGTTGACCGACGAGCTGACGGTTCGCCTGCGGGGGCTCACGGTGAACGCCAGCGATTGGGAGGCCGTTCGCGTCCTCGACGCCGTGCGGCGGCTCTACCAGCCGCGCGACATCGCCCTGGAGGCCCGCGTCGAGCTCTCGCGCCGATTCAACCAGGTCTACCCTTCGGTCCACGAGCGGCCCGATGTCCGGCGAATCTACGAGCGGGTGCGCGACTACCAGGGGCGCCTCGACGATCTCGGCGTCACGGACCGGGCGCTCACGGCCGAGACGCAGCCGCTCGAGATCGCCCGCCGGGTGATGCGTCACCTGGTGCTGATGCTCGTGTGGGCGCCGCTGGCCGCCGTCGGGCTCCTGGTGCACCTCCCGCTCATCATCGCGGTGCGCCTCACGGGGCCGCGTCTGGCGCCACGCAAGGACGTCATCGCCACCACCAAGTTCGTGGCGGGCTTCCTCGGCATCGGGGCGGTCTACGCGGGGCTGGCGGGGCTCGCGTGGTGGTGGGCCGGGCCCTGGGTGGCGCTGACGACGCTGTGCGTCCTACCGCTCACGGGTCACGCGACGCTGCGGGTCCTCGAGCGCAGCCGAGGGCTGGCCCGGGGCGCCACGACGCTGCTGCGGCTCGTCCTCTGGCGGCGCCACGTCGCGGCGCTGCGGACCGAGCGGGCGACCCTCGAGACGGAGGTCATCGCCGCGGTGCAACGCTACAAGCCCGAGGACATGGTGGCGCTGTTCCCCCGCGACCCGATGGTCGAGGCTTGAGCGAGCGGCCCACCGTCGTCCTGCTCCACGGGCTCGGCCGCTCGGCGCGTTCGATGGGGCGGCTGCGCGACCGGGTGGAGGCCGCGGGCTATCCCACCTGGAGCCGGACCTACCCGTCGCGTCGGATGCCAATCGGGGAGCTCGCGGGCACCGTCGCCGACTGGATTCGGGCCGACACGGGCGGGGGCCCC
Organism: uncultured Nannocystaceae bacterium; assembly: GCA_964402225.1. Classification (GTDB taxonomy): domain Bacteria; phylum Myxococcota_A; class Bradymonadia; order UBA7976; family UBA1532; genus CAYOBQ01. Next base: position 58,745 of record CAYOBQ010000034.1, read on the forward strand.
CTGGCCGCCGTCACCCACTCGCTGGGGGGCATCCTCGTGCGTCACCTGGCCGAGAGGCTGCCCTGGGAGCGGGTGGTCATGATCGCGCCGCCCAATACCGGCAGCAGCCTCGCCCGCGCGCTCCAGGACAGGGCGCTCTTCCGCTGGATCTACGGCCCCGTCGCCTCGGAGCTCGGCGATGGGCTGACGTGGCCCGAGCCGCCGCGCCCGTTTGGGGTCATCGCCGGCACGCGCGGCCCCTCCCTCGGAAACCCGACGAGCTGGGTGACGGGCGCCTTCGACCTCATCGAGCCGGAGGGTCCCCACGATGGCACCGTGAGTGTTCGCGAGACCCAGCTCGAGGGCATGGCCGACTTCACCACCGTCGATGCCAGCCACACCTGGATTACCTATGATGTGGCGGCCATCGAGCACGCGCTGAGCTTCCTCGGCACGGGTCGGTTCAGGTCGAGCGACCCTTCCTCAACTCGGTGAAGAAGGCCGAAGAGGAGATCCCGAAGATCTTGATGAAGCCGCGGATCGTGTGGATCGTGACGCCACCGCGGATGTCGAGGTCCGACTCGAGGACGGCGTCGCCGTCCGAGTCGATGTGGGCGCGGCTGTACCGCTTCGTCCGGTTCCACTCGTTGATGAGCGCGAGGGACGCCGGCTCCTCCGTCACGCGGGTCGCGTAGAGCCGGAGGTTGCCCTCGTTGTTGTGAATCTGGGCCTCGATGGCGCTCTGCGGCCCAGGCATCGCGAACTTCACGACCGTGTGCTGCTCACCGCGAACCTGGAACCCGACCGACGAGATGATCTTCCCCAGATCGACGTTGCTGATCTCGTTGACGACCGGGGCGCCGCTCGTGGCCCTTCCACCGCTCGGGGCGACCTTCGGGGCCTGTCGGCATTGAACCGTCAGGTCAACGAGGTGCTGCTGGCACGCCGTGAGCGCGTCGCCGACGACCTGCGGCCCGCCACAGCCAAGGGGGACGAGGAACAGCGGAAGGAGTCGAGCGCGGTGCATTGATTCGAGTGAGCCACAACCCGTGGGGGGGCGTCAATTGGGTGCAAATCCCAGATCTGCGGTCGTCTTTGGAGAGGCTGTCAGCTGTCAGCACTCAGCCGTCAGTTTGCTCAAATGACCTTGACACCGTGAAGAACTTCCGGAAGCTCCAAGTGTGGCGCAAAGCACACG
>CAYOBQ010000035.1:0-23037 GCA_964402225.1 uncultured Nannocystaceae bacterium
CTTACGTAAGGACTTCGGCAAGAAGTACGGCCGCGGTGAGCACGACACCGACGCCCTCGATCGCGCGCTGGGCACCGGCAAGTATCAGGGCTTCGGCTCCGAGGTCTCCGGTGACGAGCGCCACGAGATCGAGGAGCTCCTGGTCGGCAAGCCCGTCAACGACCGCGACCGCCTCAACCTCGCGCGCGTCAAGCACCGGCATCAGGCCGGGGAGGGCACCGGCGTGCTCTCGGGCATGCTGCTTTCGGGCTCCGACGAGAAGCTCAACCTCGACAAGCAGTACAAGAAGCTCGAGCGGCTCGTCGCCGACGCAGGGGGCCCCGAGAAGGCCTTCGACGAGCACGGCAACTTCCGCGGCGACCGCGAGGCCTTCCAGGACCAGACGGCGATCGTGGGCGCGGCGGCGCAGACCTACAAGAGCTCGGTCGACGCGCTCACCGATCTCTTCACCGGCATCATCATGGTGGTGGGCGCGGTGGTGGGCGCGGTGCTCACGATCGTCACCGGGGGCCTCGCCGGGCCCATCGTGGCGGCGCTGATCACCGGCGCCCTGACGATCGGCGTGAAGCGGGGCATGAAGGGCGCCCGCTACGGGTGGGAGGAGATGGCCGTCGACGTCGCGATGGTCGGCGTCGACATGCTCACGGCGGGCATCGGCGCCTCTTCGAAGTTCGCGATCAAGGGCCTCCAGATGTCGGCGGCGCTGGGCAAGAGCGCGCTGCGCGGTGTCGTCACTGGCGGTATCTCCTCGGCGGCGCGCACGGCGATGACCGACGGCACCTGGGACAAGGGCCTGGGCGAGGGCTTTGGCACCGTCTTCGGAGCGGCGGCGAAGGGGGCCGCGGTGGGGGCGGCCACGGCGGTGGCCTCGACGGCCTTCGACAAGTCCGGCGCCGGCCAGAAGCTCACGGAGTCGACGAAGTACGGACAACGGGCCCTGGGGGAGGCCGTCTCCTCGGCGCTGGGGGGCATGGCCGGCACCGCGACGGAGCTGTTGGCCGACACCGCGTCGGGGAAGTTCAAGGGTGGCTTCTGGGAGGCGGCGGGGGAGGTCGTCAAAGCTGGCGCGAGGGAGTTCGTCTCCGGCGCTCTGGAGGGGCCCGCGCGCGCCCACATCGATCGCACTCAGGGCGGTGGTGGGAGCTCGTCTGCGTCGAAGAAGCGGCCCAGCGACGACATCCTGGCCCACCGCGGCAAGCCACAGGACCGCCTCGAAGCCCTACAGCGCGCCCGGGCCGAGAACCCGGACATCGACACCAGGACCTTCCTGCGCCAATACGACGCCGACGTGAAGGCTCGCATCGACGCCCAGGACATGGAGCGGTCGATGATGCGCGAGCTGCGCCGGGAGATGCTCGCCGGCATCCCCGCCGCGCGCCGGGGCGAGTTCGCCGACACGCCGATCCGTGTCATCCCGCCGGCGGACTTCATCCGCATCACGGGGAGCGAGAAGGGCCGCGCCGTCACCGTCATCATCGACGGCAAGCCGCACATCGTGATGCGCGCAGACGCCGATCCCAAGGTGCTGCGCGAGGAGGGCATCCACGCCCTCCAGTCCAAGGACCCGGGGTGGAAGAAGAAGGTCGCGCAGCTCGACGAGTCCAAGCTGAAGGACTGGGACAAGCTGAGCCTCGACGAGCAGCTCTCCCTCTATCGCACCAAGGTCGAGGTGGAGATCGACGCCCAGAAGCGCCTCGCCGAGGGCCTCCGCGGCGAGCTGAAGCGGGCGCGCGCCCCGGAGGTCGTCGAGGATCTCCGCCAGCGCATCGCCGACGCCGAGGCCAGCCTCGCGGCCCTCACCAACCGGCTCTCCGACGTGGAGGGGCTGCCGCCTGATCGCGTCGACGCCATGCGCCGCGGTGAGGCGCCCAAGCCGCAATACCTCGAGCAGGCCGCGCGCCTCTTCTCCAAGGTCGAGACCCGGCCTGCCCGGGCGAAGCGCGACGACGAGCGGGACGAACGCTTCCTGGACGACATCGACGAGGCGCAGCCGACGGGGCCGCGCCTGCGTCGGGACAGCACCGCCAACGCGGGCCTGCCCCGCGCGGCGGTGCCGATGGAGGCGAGCACCTTCAAGAAGCGCTACCCCGACCTCGAGCTGCGGCGCGTCGGCCAGCCCTGGAGTGAGGTCAAGGACGGGGAGCCGCGCCTCTATCGACTGGTGGAGGTCATCGGCAAGGACGGCCGCGTGGTCGATGTGCGTGAGGAGATTCTCCAGCAGGGCCCCGAGCGCCGTTGGCAGCAGCGGGGCGCCGAGTCGGGGCGTCGCGGGGGAGATCTCGAGGCCGCCTCGCGTGCCTGGAACCGCGATCGTGCGGGCACCGAGACCGACGGCACGGAGGTCATCCCGATCTCGGCGCTGAAGGACCTGGCGGGCGGCGAGCTCACCGGACAGCACGGCGGCGGTCATGGCTTCGACGACGTCATCTTCCGTTTCCGCCCCGACGGCACCGCCCGGATCGTGCTGGTCGAGACGAAGGACTACAGCGGGGCGTTGTCCTTCGAGGACTTCACGGCCGTCGCCGGCAACCTGAAGCAGAACCTCGACAAGCTGCGCAAGGCGGTCATCGGCGCGAAGGTCAAGCCCGACGGTGATCCGGACCCCACCGGCATCACCGCGAGCCAACAAAAAGCGTTGCTCGACGCCATCCGCAACTGGGACGTCTCCCTCGAGGTGCACCTGGGCGCCCGCTCCACGCTGGGCGTCAGCGCGAACGCGCGGGTGTTGCCGTCGATCCAGGACGCGGCCCGCGCTCGCCGCAGCCTCGAGGTCGCCCTGGGCAAGCTGCCCACCGACCAGCGGCGCCTCGCCGAGCGCCAGATCGGGATGCTCGAGCGCGCCCTCACGCCGCCCCGGAACGAGGCGGAGCGTCGCGCCTTGGAGCGGCGCACGGGGCGGGGATGGGCGGAGAACGCGCGGCACGCGATCAAACGCGCCCAGGGCTGGGCCGATCGTCGAGTGGACGCCCAGGATCTCGACTTCCGACTCGACATCGACCGGGTTGAGCGGGTGCCGCAGGCGTTTGTCGACGAGGCGAACGTGGGGGTCGCGTCCCGCGACCAGCTCGGGGAGCGGCCCGTCGCCGACGTGCTCGGCGCGGCGCGCGACGCGGGGCTCGCCGGCCCCCGGCAGACGATCCTCGATGGGAAGCGCCCGCGGTGGGACGAGTCGCGGGTGGTGCGAGAGGAGCCGGGGGGAGAGGTCATCATCGTCACCAGCCCCAGCGGGGGCCGGTCGCGGGGGAGCCGGTCGGTCGTGGACCGACTCAACGAGCAGCTCCTGCGTCCGGTGTCGGTCCCCGAGCATGGTGTGGTCGACGTACGCCGGGTGGTCTGGGACGCCACCCCGATGAATCCGCGGACGTTGGGTCTCGCGCTGCGCAAGCTCGCGGGACAGGTCGCCGACCACCCCGACGCCATGGGCCGGCTGCGGGTCGTGGTCCCCGCGGAGGGCACCGACATCACCGCGCTACGGGGGCTCGCCGGTGATCCGCACACGCTGCGCGTCGAGCGAGTCGGCGACCACTACGTCCTGCGCTTCGACTCGATGGCGCCGCGCGCGCTGCTGTCGGCGCCAGCGGATCCGGTCGCGCTGGCTCAGGAGTCGAGCCGTCGTCGGGACGCGGCGGTGGCGGAGTCCATCCACACCAAGACGCCACCGCTGCCCACCGACACCGAGGGCAATCGGCCCGTCGTGCATCACGAGCATGTCTTTGACCACGTGACGATCGGCGCAGGCTTCGCGGGCGTCGCCAACGAGATGACGCGGCCCACGCGGGGCGCAAACGACCTGGTCATTGGCGGCGCCAACCCATGGGACGCCGCCACGAGCCGATTGGGCCAGGGCGCGAAGGGCGAGGTCGGGTTGCCCGGCGCGCCAGAGGGCCTGCGGGTGGATGACGCCGCGGCGGATCCCGAGGCCCGGTTCATGGCCTCCCTCGAGCACGCCCAGCATGTGGCGCAGAACCGTGACGCCGCGGGGATCGCGGTCTACGACGCCCGCGTCGAGGGGCGCCTCGAGCCGCGGGGCCCAGGTAGCGACTGGCCTGGCTGGGCCGAGGGCGCCAACCTCCGCTTCCCGGTGCGCGGACCCGATGGCCAGACGCGCTACATCTACGCCAAGGGCGCCGATCTCGCGGCGGGCCCGGGCCCCGCGCGCGACCTGCCCGAGACCGTGCTGGCGCAGGCCGTCCGCGAGCAGATGATCGCCGAGGGGGCCTTCTTCTACGGCGACCAGGGCTTCGACGCGCGCTCCATCCGACCCGGCGCCGACGTCGCCAACTACGGCGCCGGCGCGTCGGGGGCCTGGGGCACGGAGGCCGCGTTCCGCAACGCGCGGTGGGTGGAGTGGATCGGTCGCGCGTCGACGCGGGGGATGCCCGACGACGTGCGTGCCAGCCATGACCGGCTGCGCGAGGGCGAGGCGCTGAGCCCCGAGGCGCTGAAGCGGCTGGCGAAGTGGACCTTCGAGGAGGCCGAGCGCAACGGCTTCCTGGCGCGCAACCGGGAGCCCGGCGGGGCCTTCGATCCGGCCCGGCAGATCATCGACTCGCCCACCGCGGAGCGGAAGATCAGCCAGCGCCCCGTGGTGGATATGGCGCGGATCGATTACGTCGAGGACCCGGCGCGACCGGGGCGCAAGCGGGTCTTGCTCACGACCGCTAGCGGCGAGCGCATCTGGAAGGACCAGCTCATCCTCTCGATCGGCCAGGACCCCAGCGCGCCCGGCGGGCCGGCGTGGCTGCTGCGCGGATACGCCGGTGAGCTGGAGCCGATCTACGGGAAGCCCGACGCCGACGGCTTCACGCCCATCGTGGGTGTGCAGAGCCGCGATGGCGCCATCCGCGTTCTGGGCGTGGCGGCGACCTCGGGCGACGTCGCTCGGCTGCTCGCGTTCGACGCGGTGGGTCCACGGGGCGTTCGGCCCGACGTGGTGGCAGACCGTTCGACGGTGGCCGACGTCACAGACGCCGCGCGCGACGGGGACCTCGTCGGGCAGACGGCGCGGGACTCGACGACGGGCGCTGACCGCGGCACCCAGGTGGCGGTGACGGGCGACCTCGTCCGGGAGAACCTCGCGGCCCAGGCGGCGACGCTACCCGCCGACTCGACGGGGGTGGTCGGCGGGTTCGCCCACGCGCGCGTCACGATCGCCGCGGCGAACGAGGCGCTGGCGGAACGGGTGACCCAGAGCGCGGATGGGCAGCGCCGAGCGCTGGAAGCGGATCAGAACAACTCCGGCGGGGGATAGCGCTGCTCTATCGTCGGCGCGGACAGCCAGGGCCGGTGCCCCACGCGGGCTTCGAGGGCTTGGCCGCGCAGGCGGACGAAGTGGACGACGCCATCTTCTTCACCGATCTCCGGGGTCGGATCCGCGGCGAGGTTGTGCTCGAAGCCCAGCCAGCGCAGCCCCGCCAGGTGGGGGGACGCGGCGATGGCGTCGAGCCCCGCCGCGTCGATGTCGTTCTCGGAGAGGTCGAGCCAGCGCAGGCCGTCGAGGTGCGCGCAGGCCGCGAGCCGGGCAGCGTCGGCGTCGTCGAGCCGGTTGCGGCGCAGATCGAGGGCGCGTAGGCGCTTCAGCTCGGGCATCGCGAGCACCGCGTCCAGGACCGGCCGCGCGCGGAGGAGCTGGACGTCGATCACCGGCGCGAGCTCGAGCAGCGCCCGACCGTGGGCGACGAAGTCGCCAGCGTCGAGCATGGCGCCCTCGACGAAGCCGCGGCCATAGGTCACGCGCAGGTCGACGCCCTCGATCACGGGCGCCCATTCGGTGCCGTGTCGTGCGACCAACGTCTGGCTGCGGCGCGCCAGGGAGGGGTAGCCCGGATCGCCGCGGCGGTTCGCGCGCCGCAGCGCGACGAGCTCCATCTGCACGCGGATCAGCTCGGCGCGCGGGCCACCCGCGGCGTCGGCGTAGGTCCGGCGTGGGCCGTCTTCCTCCGGCGCAGCGTTCACCGATCGCAGCAGCGCGGCTTCGTCCATGCGTAGGACGTTAGCTCGACTTGGCTTTGAGTGGGAATCCCTCGGAGGTAGACTCCCGCGCATGACGATCGCGACCACCTGGCAGGCGCTCCTCCCGTTGGCGTCGGATCTCGTCGACCGGGTCGGGCGGGCCGCCGAGTGGAGCGAAGGCGGCGCGCCGGAGGAGACCTGGGTCTATGTGGTCCACACGGAGGCGTTCGCCGCCGCGGCGATCGCGCTCGACGGACCCGAATCGTGCCGCGCAGCGCTGACGCGGCTCGCCCCGACGCATGTGGGGCTCGTGGGGCGCGCGACCCGCCCCGTGAAGTCGCTTCTTGCAGACGCCGCGTCGCTGTTCGCCTACGCAGCGGCGGCGGCGGCGTGTGGTCTCGAGGACTGGCCGACTCCAGACGCGCCCGCCTGGTGCGCCGAGGCGCGGGCGTCGGCATCCGACGAGGCGCGCTCTCGGTGGGCGCTGATCGCCCTCGCCTACGGGGTCTGTGCGCCGGCGAGTGGCTTCGAGCCGGGGCGCACCTTTGGCTTCGACCACCCCGGCTTCATCGACTACCTCGGCGCCGCCTGCGCGGTGGGCGCGGGCTTCGTCGATCTCGCGCCCGCGTGGCACGACTTCCTGGTCCACTTCCCCCACAAGCTGGCGGCGCGCACCATCGAATGGACGGATCTCCTGCTCGCGGCGCGGGTCGTCCACGGCACCGACTGCGGGGCCGCCCTGCACGCCGAGGTGCGAGCGCTCGCGTGAGGCGCGTGCGGCGCCTCGCGCTCCGGGCCCCCGACCACGCGTCGGCCCGGCGGGCGACGGTCCGGTTGGAAGACGCGCTCCGAACCGCCACGCTCCCGGATGGCGACGGCCTGCTCGTCGTTCGTCGGCTCGACCTCGGCGTCATCTCCGACGGCGCCTCGCCGCAGACGCTGGCGCTGGCGATCTCGAGGCTCGTCAGCGGCGTCGTCCGGCGAGCGCGGCCCTTCGATGACTCGGCCGCGGAGCAGGCCGAGGCGGTGCGCTTCCCCGACGAAGTGACGGCGTTGGTGGCGCTGGCCGAGCGGGTCGCTGGCGGGCGCCCACCGACGGCCTGGTTCTGGTCTCGAGCGGTCGCGGGCTACGCGCCGGAGGCGGCGCCGGCGACGACCCTGCGCCTGCTCGTTCGCCGGGCGCTCGAGCAGCCCGCGGGCCCCGCGGCGCTGGTGGCGCTGGTGGAGGGGCTGGTGAGGCGGCGGCGCGCGGCGCCCTTGTTGGAGGCGATCTCTGCCGCGGATGCCGAGGCCGTCTCGGCCTCCGTCGGCTGGTCGCCGATGGTCGACGCGGAGATCCCCGCCGCCCTCGCGCCGGTGCCGGGGAGCTGGCGTGCGGTGCTCGAGCGGTGGGTCCGTCGCTGGGGGACGCGAGATCCGCGGATCCATCTGCTGGCGTCGATCGCCGTCGTCTCGACGCGCCCCCAGGCCTTCTCGACCCCTCAGCTCGTGGGGCCCCGCGCCGTGGCGTGGATCGAGGGGGTCGCGCCGCGGCCGGCCCCCCGGGCCACCGGTGTCGCCGACGCCCCCGCGGCCATCGCAGCCGACGCGTCCGCGCCGGGGCCGAAGCGCCCCCCACCGGCGGATGAGCCGGCGCCAGTCGGGGCGCCCACCGCGGCCCGGGGGCCCACCCCCGAAGAGATCGAGCCGCCGGAGCCGCCGACGGAGGCGCCGAGGGTGGGTGCCGCGTGCTCGACGAGCGCGGGGGGGCTCTATTTTCTGCTGCGGGTGCTGATCTACCTCGACATCGAGGGCACCCTGGAGTCCCACGCCGACGCCCTCGACTGGGACCTTCCGCGGCGCGTGCTGTGGGGGGTCTGCGACCGGCTGGAGGTCTCGGACGAAGACGTCGTTCGCGGGCCGCTGCGGAGTGAGGACCCCCCCCCGGCGCCGGAGCGGGTCACGTTCTTGGCGCCGGAGGCGTGGCTTGTGCTCGAGGACCTGCCCCCGGCGCTGCGCGACGTGCCCACAGACGCCGTGGTCGACCTCTGGATCGCCGCCTTGGAGGCCTGGCTCGCGCGCTTCACCGAGCTCGATCTCCCCGCGCTGGTCTTTCGCCCCGCCACGTTGCGTTGCACGCGGACGAAGCTCGAGCTGCGCTTCGAACTGGACGACGCCGACGTGCGCGTTCGCCGAGCCGGGCTCGATTGCGACCCCGGCTGGCTCCCCTGGTTCGGCCGCGTCGTCCGCTACTACTACTACGACGCCGCGCGCTGACGACAGGCGTGGCGACGACGCGGCGACGCGCTCGATGCGCTGGCGGTCGTGCCCCGCCCGCCCGCGGTCGTGCGAGCCAACGCGGTTGACGTGGACGTTGCAGCCCTCGAAGGAGAGGTCAGCGCCGTCCACCACGATGCGGCACCCGTCGGCGTTGGCGTAGACCACGTCGGGGAGAGCCGCCTATTGCGTGGGCGCCGATCAGGAAGTCGGGGACGACGCCAGCGGTCCTCCAAGCCCGCGAGAGCGTGTCGGCATCGAGCGAAGCCTCGCGGTCTATGGCTCGAGCGTGAGGACCCCTGCGTAGGGTGTAAAGCGAGCCGAGGTGGAGGTGTCCGTCTCGCTCCCTACTCTCCTCGCTGGTTCACCAGTATGGCGAGGGCCGGGAGGGTGGCGAGGCGCCGGGGGACGGGGTGTCCCGGCGGTGGGGGCTGGATGCTCGGGTAGCCGGCGCCGAGCAGGATGTCGGGGTCGCCGTCCCGGTCGACGTCGCCGGCGGCGATGGTCATCCAGTGGCCCCGTGCGGCCTCGGGGGTGGTGTGGCGGACGAACTTCAGGCCGCCTTGGTTCTCGAAGAGGGCGAACCCCAGATCCGGGCGCCTCGACGGTGGAAAGAACGAGATGACGGCCAGGTCGAGGTCGCCGTCGCCGTCGAAGTCCGCCGGCGCGGCACGGAAGGCGCCGTCGAAGCGCAGCCAGCTCACCTCGCGCAGGCGGTCTCCGTCCCGTCGGTGGATCCGCAGGCCGTGGTAACCCTTCGCTGGCGGTCCGGGCAGGTCGCCGTTGTCACCGTTGATGGTGAGCACCTCGTCGCGGCCGTCTCCGTCGAGATCGACGAGGTGGAGGTCGGTGTATCCGAAGGACGGGTGCCGCTCGAGGAGGGGCTCGGGCTGGAAGCGCCCGGCCCCCTCGTTGCGGAGCAGGTAGACGCCCTCCCGGGCCTGTGCCGTCAAAGCAATGATGTCGATGTCGCCATCGCCATCGAAGTCCGTCGGCCGCGCGACGACGGCCCCTGGGCGATCCAGCAAGATGTGCCGGGTGTAGCGCCCCGAAGCCGCGCGTGCGTACCAGGCGAGCCGCCCCTGGAAGTGGCCGAACTCGCAGGCGAGCAGGTCCTCGTCGCCGTCGCCGTCGAGGTCGACCTCCTCGACCCAGGTCGTGCGATGGAGCCCCTCGAGGCGGGGCCGGACGTGCTGGAGCTCGAGATCGATGTCGATGACCCCGGCGGCGGCGCCGTCCGTGGGCGGGAGGCTGCCCACATGAGCGACGCGAGTCGTCTGGCCGCGGGACCAGAGCTGGATCGGCGGGCTCGGCGTGGCCACTCGGGCCAGCTCGCGCCCTCTCGCATCGAGGCGTCGCAGGGTGTTGGTGCGCCCCTCGCCGACCCAGAGCCCACCCTCGGCGTGAGCCGCCACCAGGCTGGTCATCGCGGCGGGGACGCCGAGGTCGGGGAAGGTCCAGCGGAAGCCCTCGAGCGGCAGGCCGGTGGGTGGGGCGGAGACCGGCGCGGCGCCCGGGGCGCGCGTATAGAAGCCACGCAGACGCCGCCATTCCTGGGAGGAGAGGGTCGGCGACGGGGGGATCATCCGGGTATCGACGGAGCGCGCGAGCTGAGCGGGGGACATGCGCGCGCGGAGCCCCGCGGGGTCCAGGCCGAGGTACAGCGCCATGAGGTCGACGGTGCCCGGCCAGCTTCGCCGCGGCAGCGCGGCCCGTGGAGGGACCTGGTGGCATCGCCCGCAGTGCGCTTGGGCCAACTCGGCGCCCGTCGCCGGGCGCGCCGCGGCGTCGATGGGCCTTCTTGCCGCGTCGCGGGGCATCTCCGAGCGGGTGCAGGCCGCGACGAGGAGGAGGATCAGCGACAGAGGGGAGGGGCGGCTCACCGGCGGCATCCTATGGACAACGGCCCGGGACGTCGACGCCGGCGCGATCGGGTTGCGGCCCCCGCACACGTGCGGTACCGACACGACATGGAGCTCGCCGAACTCGCGTTGGGGCGCCTGTCACCCTGGGCCGAGGCGCTCCCCCCCGGGCCCGAGCGCACGCTCCTCGGCGCTGCGCCGTATCCCGACGACGCCGTGGTGGCGCGGGTGTTGCGGCAGCCGGCCGCCAGCGACGTGCCGCTGGTCGAGTTGGCGCGCGCGCTTCGGCTCGGCGCGGGGGAGGTCCTGGCGGTCGCCTTGTCGGCGGCCGTCGAGTCACGCCACGACGTGGGTCGGGCGCTGGCGCTCTTGCAGGCCCCGGTGGGTGGCTCGCGCCCCACCCTCGGGCTGCTCTCGAGGCTCTGGGAGATCGACGTCGCCGGGCTCGCCTCCGGCGGCGCCGTCAACAGCGGCCTCTTGCGGCTCACGGCGGAGGAGGCGCCGCTGGCCGAGCGCGGGGTGGCGGTGCCGCTCCACCTGCTGTTGCCCCTCGGAGGTCAGCCGGGGCAGCACCCCGCCGCCGAGCTCGATCCGCCCGCCGTCGTGCCGCTCCCGGGCTCGCTTCTCGACGCCGCCGCCCGCTACGCCGCGGCCCTCGGGCGGGGGGCGCTCGTCATCCGCACCGGTACGCCGGCGGAGGGGCGCGCCGTCGCGACCGCCACCGCCGACGCCCTGGGACGCCGCCCGCTCTTTGTCCGCGGCGCCGTAGAAGGGCTGGTGCCGTGGCTGTTGCTATCCGGGCTGGTGCCCGTCTTCGAGCGACGACTCGGCCCCGGTGAGCGCTTCGAGGTCCCCGCCCTGCCCGGATACGACGGGCCGATGCTCGTGCTCGCCGGCCCCGATGGCAGCGTCTCCCTCGCCGCGGGCGAGGCGCTGAGTTGGCGTGTGCCGGTGCCCACCGAGGCTGAGCGAGCCTCGCTCTGGGCGCGGCATGTCGACGAGCCCGCGCTGGCGGCGCGCCTCGCTCGGATCCACCGTCACGGCAGCGGTCGCATCGCCGAGCTCGGGCGACTCGCGGGTCATCGAGCGGCGCTGGAAGGGCGTGACGCGCTGACCGCGGGTGATCTCGCCGAGGCCGCATGGGCGGGGGAGGGTGGTGGGCTGGCGGCGCTCGCCCAGCCGATGACCGCCCGGATCGATGACGACGCCCTCGTGGTCCCCAAGGGGCTCCGCGAGGCGTTGGCGCTGCTGCTCTACCGATGCGAGGCCCGCGAGGGGCTGGCCCGGGGACTGGGCGTGACGGCGACGGCGCGCTACCACCCGGGGGTGCGCGCCCTCTTCGTCGGGCCGTCTGGCACGGGCAAGACCCTCGCCGCGGCGTGGCTGGCCACGCGTCTGGGGATGCCGCTCTACCGCGTCGACGTCGCCTCGGTGGTGAGCAAGTTCATCGGGGAGACCGAGAAGAACCTCGCCGAGCTGCTCGCCCGCGCGGAGCACGCGGAGGTGGTGCTGCTCTTCGACGAGGCCGACTCGCTCTTCGGGAAGCGCACCGACGTGCGCCACGCCACCGATCGCTACGCCAACGCCCAGACCAACTACCTGTTGCAACGCATCGAGACCTACGAGGGCGTCGCGGTCCTCACGAGCAACAGCCGCGGGCGCTTCGACTCCGCCTTCGGTCGACGCCTCGACGCCGTGCTCGAGTTCCCGATGCCCGGCCCCGAGGAGCGGCGCCTGCTCTGGAGCGCGCACCTCGGCGACGAGCACGCGGTGGGGCCCACGGAGCTCAACCGGCTAGCGGCGATGGTGGATCTGCCGGGGGGCCACGTGCGCAGCGTCGTGCTCTGTGCCGCCGCGCTGGCGAGGCGCGCCGGCCGGCCCATCGCCTCCGAGGATCTGTCGCGGGCGCTCGCGATGGAGTACCGCAAGCTCGGCAAGCCGCTGCCGGCGAGCGTGCGAGAGGGCTGAGGATGGCGACGACGCTGGTGCTTCGACCGGATCTGCCCTTCGCGCGCCTCGCGCGGATCCTGGCGACCCTCGGCTGGCGCCGCGACACCACCCGTCCGACCACCCCCGACACCATCCCGGGCGAGCCGGAGCTGGCCGGGTGGCGTTGGCGCGGTGGTCCGCGGCTGTCCTACACCTTCAACCCCGTCTGCTCGCTGCGCGTGCTGGATGTCGGCGACTCGTCGGCGACGCGCGAGCGGGCGTTGCGTAGGCGGCTCCCCTTGCTGGAGGGGGGCGGCGTCGAGGCCTTGCTCGACGATCCCGAGCCGCGGCGAGTCCTCCTCGGTCTGCTCGCGGCCAGGGCACTCGAGCTCTGGCCGTTGATGACCCGCGCCGCGGCCCTCGCGGACCACGCCGAGCCCGCCGTCGCCGAGGCCGCGCGACGAACCGCCAAGGATCTCGAACGCGTGGCCTACGCCCGGGCCGTCTCGTTGGAGGGCCTGCGCGCCATCGCCGCCGAGGCGGAGCCGTTGCTGCGCGCGCTCCTCGGGCCACAGGGCGCTCCCCTCGTCGCGGCGCTGCGCCCGCGGCCAGAGGACTACGCCCGCGTCTTCGCGCCCGAGGTGGTCGACCGGATGCGCGCCTACTACGACGCACGTTGGGACGAAGACCCGCCGGAGGTCTTCTCCGAGACCGACGCCTCGGAGCTGACGATTGACGCCGCCACGGCGGGCGCCCTGGGCAGCGAGAACGAAGTCTCACGCCCGTTCCCCGGCCGCTACCGCGCGGTGGCCGAGCATCTGGAGCCGAGCCGCGTGTGGCTCACATGGTGCTATCACCGGCCCGGGGAGAGCGCTGGGGTTCGATTCGACGGTCTGGTCTGGGTCGACGACCACTGGGCGTGGTGCCCCAAGCCGTACCGCGCGCTCTAGGACGGCGCGGCAGACCAAGCGACGCAGCTAAGTGTGTGCCCGCCGGACGAGTTCAAGGCGCGAAGCCGTAGCGATACCCGAGAGTGCCCTAGAAGAACGCGCCCCCGAAGACCATGAGCTCGTGAATGCGGGCGCCGTCGTTGCCCTCCTTGACGTCCTTGTTGAGCTGGAACTCGTAGCGGATGTCGGCGCCGATGCCGAAGCCGCCGAGGTCCAGGCTCAGGCCCAGCACGACGGGGAGGAAGAGCACCATCGACTCGAAGTTGTCCGAGGCATCCTTGCCATCGACCTCGGCGCCGAGCAGGAAGCGGGGCTCCAGGCCCGCGCCGATCTGGAGCAGCGGGACGATGGGGACGCCGACGCGCGCGATGACGGGCAGCGCCAGGCGGTCCTCGGTGGCGTCCACGCCCGCGACCTCCATGCCGCGGCGCCAGTAGAGGGCGTCGACCTCGAGGTCGATGACCGCGAGGGAGAGCTTCCAGGCGGCGCCCACCGCGAGGGGGGTCACCGTCAGGTCGTCGCCGCCGGCGTCGTCGTTGGGCATCCCCGTCCCGACGCCGAGGCGCACACCGAAGCTGCCGACGGCCATGGCGGGGAGTGGGGCCAGCAGGCCCAAGGCAAAGACCGCAATCAATCGCTTCATCTCTTCTCCTTTGTGGTTGACGGGGGCGGGTCGGCAGACGACCCACGCGCCGGGCTATTCACTTGCGGCCGACCCGGATCGAGGGGTCGGTCTCGCGCATGTACAGGATGTCGTCCATCGCCGCCATCGCTTGGCGGTAGCCTTCCTCGAAGATCTCGTCGCCCTTGCGGAAGTCGTAGATGTTGTAGCCCTCGATGTCGAGGTCGTAGACGAAGTCGGCGATCGCCGCGCGGTCCCGGCCGATCTGGGAGAGCATCAGGAAGACGGCGCGCAGGACGTCGTCGAGGCGGGCGTAGGTCCCGCCCTTGAGGCGCGCCGCCCAGGACTCGCCGAGGACCGGCTCGCGGCCGACGGGGTGTGGCGGGATGATGTTGGAGGCGATGATGAAGCTCGCTCCCGCGTCCCAGACCACCGAGGCGGGCACGTTGTTGATGATGCCGCCGTCGACGAGCCGGCGCCCGGCGCGTTGGATGGCCGGGAAGATGCCGGGGAAGGAGCCCGAGGCGCGGAACCCCTCGGCGATGGTGCCGCGGGTGTGCACGACCTCCTGACCCGTGGCGATGTCGAGGGAGACCGGGAAGAAGGGGACCTCCGTGCTGCACAGCATCGTCTCGCCCACGTAGCGCTTGAGCCAGCGCACGGTGGGCGTGAGCGTGGCGAGGCCCAGGCCGACGCGGCGACTCACCGTCGCCCGTTCGCGGATGAACTCCTCGAGGAAGGGCATCCCGCCGGTGACGTAGAGCGAGCCCACGAGGGCGCCGAAGGACGCACCCGAGACGTAGTCGATCGGGACGCCGTTCTCTTGGAGCGCCCGGATCAGGCCGACGTGGGCGTACCCGAGCGCGCCGCCGCCGCCGAGGGCGATGCCGACCGTGCGCCCATGGAGCACGCGGACGATGCGGTGGCAGACGCGGCCGTAGGTCGAGCTGTCGTCGACGAGCCGCTCCAGGTCGCGCTCGTACCAGAAGCCAGAGACGGTCTCGGCGTCGTCGAGCATGCGCACGCAGTTGCGGGCGGTGGCCATCGGCATCTCGACGCCGGGCTCGAGGCGGACGGCGTCGACCCGAAAACCCGCGTGCCCGAGGGCGACGTCGGTCGAGGCGTCGCTGGCCCAGCGCAGGAAGAGGTGGGCCTGGGTGGCGGCCACGATCTCGGTGTCGGGGCGCTCCGCCTTGCCGAGCCCGACCACGATCGACTCGCCGGGTCGGGCCTTCTCGCGCATGGCGTCCACGAGGTCGTCGGTCTTGTAACGGTCCTCCGGCCACAGGACGCGCAAGCCCCACGCCTCGGGCACCTGCATGCGCACGATCGGGATGCCGTGGAGCCGCCCGCGGCGGGTCTTTCTGTCCAGGCGCACAGCCGAGCGCGCGCCGTCGAGATCGATGAGCGTGACCCTGCCGCCCCCGCGCAGCGCGGCGGCCACGCCGTAGGCCAGCGTGGTCGCGCCGCTCTGGGGGCGCGCCCCCCACACCGCGACGCTGAACGCGTTCTCGTTGTTCGTCAGCGCGGCGCTGGCGTTGAGGTCCAGGCTCGCGAGGTGCTGGTAGAGCCTGCGCTGCAACGGCGCGTTTCGGGAGACGACGTCCATGAAGGCGCGGCCGGAGATGCGCAGGAGCTCCGCGGTGCGCGTGGCCTCGACGTCCGCCGTCCGCGGGAGCTCGAGCAGGACCGCCGCGTGACCGAAGAGCCAGCCTTCGCCGTTCTTCGTCACGAGCTGGCGCGGCTGGTTGCCGGTGGCGGGGGTGTAGACCGCGACCTCGCCCCGCACGATCAGGTAGACGTCGCTCGACAGCTCGCCGGCGCGCACGATCAGCTCGCCGGGGGCCGCCCGGACGACCTTGCCGGACTGCATCAACCGCTCGAGGTCGTCGCGCCCCAGGGCCCGCAGGAACGGGTCGCGGAGCAGCAACTGCATCATCAGCGGGCTGCGGTCGCGGACGGCGACGAGGTCGGTCACGTGCTCCAGCAGCTCAGGGCTCTGGTCGAGGAGCTGGCGGAAGTGCGCCGCGGGGACGAAGAGCGTGCGCATCGGACTCGCCGCGCGGACCGTCGCGCCCGTCGACTCGTCGCGGAGGATCGCTCGCTCGCCCAGCATCTGGCCGGGGCCGACGCGGGCGACCACCTCCACCCCCCCGCCGTCGGCGGGCACCTCGACCAGGGCCTGTCCGGCGATGACGATATACACGCCGTGGCCCTTGGTCCCGCCCTCGATCAGCGCGTCCCCGCGCACGAAGTCCGTGAGCTCCGCGCCCGCGAGCAGCCCCTCGCGATCGTCCCCGGGCAGGTGCCCGATGAAGCTGGAATCCAGCAGCCAGCCGAGGCCGGCGTTCGTTAGTGACTCGACCGTCATACCCATGGTGGTACCGGTTACACCGTCCGGCGCCGGACCACAATGCCGGCCGACGGCGCACACGTGTCACAACATGCCGCCCCGGTGTGGGTCCTGTGCGCCGCGGAGTCCACGGCGCACGGCGGAGCTGGCGCGGGGACGAGGGTTGCCCTGTCCGTGGGAGATGCGCCCGCTCCTCTCGACCGCGTTCCTTTTCGTCGCTTGTGAAGCCGAGCTCACGAGCTTCGGCGAGGACCTTCGAGGGATGCCCGCCGTCTACAACGGCGCCCGCCAGCCCCTCCTCGGTGTCCACGAGACCCGGGACTGCGCCGCCGCTGGGCAATCGTGCGGCTACGTGGACGACCGGATCGGCTGGTTCTGCCGCTGACAGGCGCTGGCCGGTTGGCCCGGGAGTTGCTAATCCATCCCATGCACCTGGGAGGGACCGATGCCGAAGATCCTGCTTTTCTTGTTGTTCTCCGCCGCCGCGGGCGCCGCGCCGACCTTCGTCACGCTGGGACGTGTGGATGGCGGTTCACACGCCGGTGTGGAGCTGGGGCTCCTCAGCTTCGATGACCGCGACGCCGACGTGAGCCCGATCTCGCGGCTCGACGCGCACGGGTCGTTCCGAGTAACGGAGGTGGCGGGGCTCTTCGGTCAGCTCGCCGTCACGCGGGCCGATATCGGCGGCGACTCCTACACCGAGATGCTGCCCCCTGAGCTCGGCGCCTTCGCCGCCTACGAGGACGACGGGGTGACGGTCACGGGCCGCCTCGGCGTCCTGCTGCCGTGGGGGAGTCGCGACTTCGACTTGAGCGAAGGGGAGGCCATCTCCCGCATCTTCGGCACCCTCGCGCGCGCCGACGACCTGGTGATGCTGGCGCCCGACGTGTTCTGGGTCCGCCCGGGCGTCAGCGTGCAGGTCGATGGCGGCGAGCTCTTCGCTCGGGCCGAGGTGATGCTCGACGTCCCCTTCGACGAAGACATCGACGACGTGTTCGGATCGGCCCCGCGTGGACGGTAAGACGGTCGCCGTCGAGCTCGTGAACAAGGGCAACCTCACGGACTCCGATGTCGAGGATCGCTGGCTGAATTGGGGCGCCATCTCCGTGCGGCCGGACTTTGACGGCTTCCTGCCTTACCTGGCGGTCACGATCCCGCTCGATGGTGCCCTCGAAGGGCTCAGCGATGTGGTGATTTTCAATGTTGGCGCAGACTTTACCTTCTGAAGAGGTCTCCATGCGATACGTGATGATGACTTGCCTTGCCCTGGGTCTGACGGCCTGCGGTGACGAGGACCCGCCCCCCGACGACACGCTGAGCGCCGAGCAGGCGCTCCGAATGTGCGCCGAGGTGGCGTCGGTCGACGAGGCCCAACAGTTGCTCACGGCGGGGGTGGTCATCGCCGCTGCCCAGGTCGAAGATGGCGTCTCCGCCTACGAGCTGCTCGTCAACGAGCTCCTCGGCATGGTCCTCAACGGGATCGATCTCTTCGAGCTCGACCGCTACGAGGCCGAGTTCGACGGCACGTCCTACACCCTGCGAACCGGCGACTCGAGCCTGACCTTCCGGCTGGTGTACGCCGTCGACTTCGGGGGCCATCGCGCGGGCGATCCGATCGAGGCGGACTTCTTCTCCCTGAGCTCGTACATCCGCGACGTAGACATCGACATCGGCGGCAGCCTCACCTCGCCGCGCATCGACTACGACTTCGACGCCGGTCCGCTGCTCGAGCTCATCGACGGCGGCATCGACTTCTCCGGCCGCAGCCTCTCGGGCATCGAGGCCCACGTGCGCTTCCGCGCCGACGTCATCGGCGTCGAGCTCGACTCCATCCGCCAGCAACACTTCACGGCCCCCGTGCTCTCGACGCTGGGCGCCGTCAGCGCCGAGTTCGACTACCGAATCCGCATCCGAACCCTGCCCTTCGCGGTCATCGAGATCGCCGATCTCATCGAAGGGGAGGGGCTCGGCGTCTCCTACGCGGACAGCTACGTGGACACCACGCTCCGAATCCTGGGCGAGACGTACGTTCGCACGCGCGTAGAGTTCAGTGACGCGAGCTTCCTGTTGCGTGAAGACGGCGACGGCGGCTGGTGGGAGGGCGACTACAGCGGCACCCACGACGTCTGGCTCGCCCGCCGCGGCCCCGACCGCCGCGAACGCTTCTTCGAGCACGGCTTCCTGTCGACCCGCGAGGCCAACTTCACGGACTACCACTGCGACCCGGCGCACGCCGCGCTGTGGGGGACGGCCCACCACGCCGCCGACCTCCGGGGCGGTCACTTCGCCCTCGAGCAGGGCGGCACCTTCGACTACGGCCTGGGCCCGCTCCCCGACGGTGGCCGCGATCTCGACTGACGGCCGGTTGTGAGCGCGCCGGCCGTGTGCTTGGATGCCCCCGCCGATGGCGTCCCGCATCACCAAAGCCCTCGAAGACGCGTCCCCCGCGCGGTTCTCCGCCTACGCCATCCTGGCGGCCTTCACGACCTACTTCTGCATGTACGCGTTCCGAAAGCCGTTCGGGGCGGGGACCTTCTGCATCGATGGGGCCGTCGACTGCGGCTCCGACGAGAGCTACAAGATCACCTTCGTGGTGGCCCAGCTCCTGGGCTACTGCGCGTCGAAGTTCATCGGCATCAAGGTCATCTCCGAGATGTCGCCGGCGAAGCGGGCGATGGCGCTGTTCGGGTTCATCGCCGTGGCGGAAGGGGCGCTGCTGCTCTTCGCGATCACGCCGGCGCCCTACAACGCGGTGTGGATGTTCGTCAACGGGCTGCCCCTGGGGATGATCTGGGGGCTGGTCTTCGGCTTCCTCGAGGGGCGCAAGGTCTCCGAGGCGCTCGGCGCGGGCTTGAGCGCGTCGTACATCGTCGCCAGCGGCGTCGTGAAGTCGGTGGGGAAGTGGTTCCTCGCGATGGGCGTGACCGAGTACTGGATGCCCTTCGTGACGGGGCTGGCGTTTGCGCCGCTCTTCGTCATCGCCGTGCTGGCATTGAAGCAGCTCCCACCGCCCAGCGCCGCCGACGAGGCCGCGCGCGTCAAGCGGGAGCCGATGGATGGGAAGCGACGCTCGGCGTTTCTGCGCACCTACGCGTTGGGCCTGTTGCCCCTGACGGGGCTCTACTTCTTCCTCACGGCGTATCGCGACTTCCGCGACAACTTCGCCGTCGAGCTCTGGAGTGCGCTGGGCTACGGGGGCGAGCCAGAGGTCCTGGCGACCTCTGAGATGTGGGTCGCCGCCGGGGTGATGGGCGTGCTCGCCTTGCTGATGCTGATCCGGGGCAACCGCAAGGCGCTGATCATCGTGCACCTCGTGATGGTGGCGGGCAGCGCGATGGTCGGGCTCTCCACCCTCGCCTGGCAGGCCGGCCTGTTGGGGCCCTTCACCTGGATGGTGATGGTCGGCCTCGGCCTCTACCTCGCCTACGTCCCCTACGGTTGCGTGCTCTTCGACCGGATGCTCGCGGCCCTCGGCGTGCTGGGGACGGCGGGCTTCATGATCTACGTGACGGACGCCTTCGGCTACCTGGGCTCGATCTGCGTGAACCTCTACAAGAACTACGGCGCAGGCGGCCTCTCGTGGCTCGATTTCTTCGTGAAGTTCAGCTACTTCACCTCGCTTCTGTGCACCGCCTGCTTCGTCGTCTCGATGCTGTACTTCGCCCGCAAGAGCGCTCTGCGCGCTCGCGTCACCGAGGGACAATGAGCCGAGCGGCGATTGAGCGGGAATAATGAGCCGAGCGGCGATCGAGTGGGAACGATGAGCTGGCAGGTCGATTGCGTCATTGGTGGTGATTCGGTGCGCGGCGAGGGTCCCACCTCGACCGTCGTCGATCCGGCGACGGAGGCGCCCATCGCCGAGGTGCCCTTCGCCTCGGAGGCACAGATCGACGCGGCGGTTCGTGCCGCGCAAGACGCCTTCCCCGGCTGGGCGGGGGCCACCGTCCACGAGCGGTCCCTCGTCCTGCTCGGCATCGCCGACGCCATCGAGTCGTGGGCCGATACGCTGGCCCAGATCGAGGCGCGCAACTGCGGGAAGCCCTTCCAGCGCATGCTGGAGGACGAGATCCACCACATCGCCGACCCGTTCCGTTTCTACGCGGGCGCCGCGCGTTGCCTCTCGGGGCCCAGCGCCGGCGAGTATGTCGAGGGACGCACCAGCTTCCTGCGCCATGACCCGCTGGGCGTCGTCGGCCTGATCGCGCCCTGGAACTACCCCCTGATGATGGCGAGCTGGAAGCTCGCGCCGGCCCTCGCGGCGGGGAATACGGTGGTGCTGAAGCCCTCCGAGCTCACGCCGCTGAGCACGCTGCTTCTCGCCGACATCCTCGCCGCCCACCTCCCCCCCGGCGTGCTCAATGTCGTCCCCGGCGGGCGCGACGTGGGCGCCGCCATCGTGGCCCATCCCGACGTGCGGATGGTGTCCGTCACCGGGGCGATCTCGACGGGGCAGGCGGTGATGCGCGCCGCCGCCGGGAACTTGAAGCGGCTGCACCTTGAGCTCGGTGGGAAGGCCCCCGTCGTCGCCTACGCCGACGCCGATGTGGAGTCCCTCGTCGCGACGGTGCGCGGCGCCGGCTACTACAACGCCGGCCAGGATTGCACGGCGGCCTGCCGCGTGGTGGCGCACGCGGACATCTACGACGACGTCGTCGCGGGGCTCACGGAGGCGGCCGGCTCACTCGTGGTAGGCGCGCCCTTCGACGAGGGCACCGAGCTGGGCCCGGTCATCTCGGCGCGTCAGCGCGACAGCGCCCGCGGCTTCCTGGAGCGGCTGCCCGCCCACGCCCGCGTCACGACCGGTGGCCGGCCCGTAGACCGGCCCGGGTACTTTCTGGAGCCAACCGTCGTGGCCGACGTCGAGCTCGGCGACGAGATCGTCGAGCGCGAGGTCTTCGCCCCGGTGGTCTCCGTCACCCGCTTCACCAACGAGGCCGAGATGCTGCGCGCCGTCAACGACACCCCCTACGGGCTCGCCGCGTCGTTGTGGACCCGCGACGTCGGCCGCGCCATGCGGGTGAGCGCCGCGCTGGAGTATGGCTGCGTGTGGGTCAACGAGCACCTGCTTTGGCCCACCGAGATGCCCCATGGCGGGCTGAAAATGTCCGGCATGGGCAAGGAGATGTCGGTCCTCGGCCTGAAGGACTATCTGGCCGCCCGGCACGTGATGATCCGCCACTGATCAGTCGGGGCAGCCGTCCACCACGATGGCGCGCGGGATGCAATACGGCTCGATGAGCTGGGGCCCCGGGACGAAGCAGCACGGGTTCGGGCCGTAGCCCTCGGGGCAGTCCGCGGGCTCCAGGCAGGGCTCGGTGCAGATCGCCTGCTCGTCGGCGGCGAAGACCACCCAACACTCCAGATCGTCGAGGCAGAGCTCGTCGCAACGTTGCCCTCGTCCGGGCAGGCCCGCGTCCGCCGGCCCGTCCGGGGCCACGTCGGGCGGCGCGTCGGGCGGAGGGGCGTCGGGGGGCGGTGCGTCCCGCGGAGATCCGTCGGAGGGCGCCGCGTCGGCGAGCGCGTCGGTCCCGGCGTCGAGGTTCGCGTCGGGGGCGGCGTCCGGGGCGGCGTCGGGCGCCGCGTCGATCCCGGCGTCCGTGGGCGGGGCGGCGTCGGGTCCCAGATCCGGCGGCGCCACCGCCGCGAGGTCGAGGCTGGGCATGGGTCGCCGGGAGGTGAGCACCAACCCGTGGGTCGCCCGCAGCAGGTCACCGCCGACGGCCCACACCTCGTCGGGGGCCCACACGGCGTGTAGCGTCTCGCGCCCTCCGCGGGCGTGCCCCGCGTATTGGGCCCAGCGTCCAGCCGCGTCGCGCTCGAGGACCACGCCGTTGACCCCGCTGGCCAGGGCCGTCCCGTCGGGTCGAACGTAGACACCGTTGAGCCCGGGGGTGGCCTCGGGCAAGGGCTCGCGCACCCACTTCCTGCCGTCCCAGCGATAGGCCGCGCCGTTGGACGCTCCCCCCACCGCCAGCACCGGACCGCGCGGTCGCCCGTGGACCGTGAAGAGGAGCGCCTTGTCCTCCACGTCGACGCGGCGGAGTCGCTCGCCATCCCAGTGCACCGCGACGCCGCGGTCCCCGACCAGGTGCACGTCGTCGGGGCCTGCGCCCCACACCTTGAACAAGTTCGTCTCCTCAGGGAGCGCCGGATCGAGGACCTGGTGCCAACGCCCGGACCCGTTTGAGCGCAGCAGCAGGCCCTTGGGCCCGTTCGCGCGCTGGGAGCCTCCGACCGCCCACAGATCCGTCGCGTCGCTCCCCCACAGCCCCCACAGAACAGCGGCCTTCGGTAGCCCCGTCGGCTCGCGCACCCAGCGGTCGCCATGCCGCGCGACCACCGTCCCGTCCTGGCCGCAGGCCCACACCCGCTCGGGCGTCGCCCCCCAGACCCACCAGAGCGTCGGGCCGGACGGGACCGAAGCCCGCCGGATGGTGTCGCCCTCGAGGGTCCCCAGGAAGCGGCCCTCCGGGCCAGGCGCTCCGCCAGCGAACCAGACCCGCCCCGCTCGGTCGCCCCAGACGCCCAGCACTAGCGGCCGCAGCTCGCCGACGGACGCCAGCGCCGCGGGCTCTACCGCCGCGTCGGGGGGCGTCGAGGTCGCCTCGTCACACGCGACGAGGGTCGCGCACAGGATCAGAAGGGTGCGCAATCTCGCTCCGGATACGCGTCTCGGGGGGCGCAGTAACGGCTGAGAAGCTGGGGGCCGGGCACCGAGCAGCAGGGGTCCGGGCCGTACGCCACCGGACAGGTCTCGGCGCCCCCGTCGCAGCGCTCGGTGCACAGGTGGACGTCGAGGGCGAAGAAGTAGAAACACTCGAGGCCCTCGGCGCAGCGGAAGTCGTCGCACTCCTGACCACCGCCCGGCAGCGGCGCAGCGTCGGGGACCTCGGCGTCGACCTCGGCGTCGACCTCGGCGTCGACCTCGGCATCGACGGCGGCGTCCACCTCGGCGTCGACGACGGCGTCGACCTCGGCGTCGACCTCGGCGTCGACTTCGGCGTCGACTTCGGCGTCGACCTCGGCGTCGACGACGGCGTCCACCGTGGCGTCGACCTCGGCGTCCACCGTGGCGTCGACCTCGGCGTCCACCGTGGCGTCGACCTCGGCGTC
>CAYOBQ010000035.1:23137-59010 GCA_964402225.1 uncultured Nannocystaceae bacterium
GTCGACCTCGGCGTCCACCGTGGCGTCGACCTCGGCGTCCACCGTGGCGTCGACCACGGCGTCGACCACGGCATCGACCACGGCGTCCGGGACACCTTCGTCGGGCACCGCCGCGTCGGGCTCCGGCGGCAGCGGGACGTACTCCGGAAGCGGCCGCAGATCCGTCAGCACCGCCCCCGGCCCGCCGGTGAGGATGTGCCCCCCGACGACCCATCGGGCGCCGTTCGCCCACGCGGCGTGGAGCGCGAGCCCTTCGGTCTCGAGCTCCGGCGGGTGCACCATCGCGCGCCAGCGCCCGGCGACGTCGCGGTGGAGGACCGCGCCGTCTTCCCCCGTCGCGAGGGCCGTGCCGTCCGGGGCGACGTAGACGCCCGAGAGTCCCGGCGCCTCGTCCGGGGACTCGTCCACCCACGCCCCCGCCTCCCAGCGGAAGACGCGTCCCTCGAAGAAGCCACCCACCGCCAGCACCGGACCCGCCGCCTGGCCGTGCACCGTGAAGAGCCGGTCCACGTCGATGTCCTGGCGCTCGAAGGACTCGCCATCCCAGCGCAGCGTGACGCCGTTCTCGCCGACGAAGTGGACGTCGTCGCGGGCGGTGCCCCACACCTTGAATAGGTTCGCGTCGTCGGGCAGCGCGGGATCCTCCACCCGAAGCCACTCTCCGTCCCCGGTGGAGCGAAGGACCACGCCCTTCTCTCCGTTGCGACGGGCCGACCCCCCCACCGCCCACAGATCGCCCGGGGTCCCCCAGACGCCCCACAGCGTCACGTCGGCTCCGAGCGGTGTGGGCTCGCTGCGCCACTCTCCGCGGCGCAGCCGGAGGACGCGCGCGTTCCCGCCCACCGCCCACGCGTGGGCACGGTCGGTGCCCCAGACCCACCACAGCGCAGGCCCCGGCGGCGTCGGCATCTCGCGGATGACCGCCCCGTCGTACAGGGCGACCACCCCCCCAGTCGGCCCTGGTCGGCCGCCGGCGAAGTAGACGTGGTCCGGGGCGTCGCCCCACACCGACAGGATGAGGGGCGCCGGCTCGATCGCTGCGAGGGCGCTCTCGGGCGGGACGACGGTCGCGTCCAGATCGATCTCGGCGTCGAGCCCCCCGGAGTCGACGCCCACCTCGGCGATCCGGGCGTCGGGGACCTCGCCGTCCACGGGGCCGGCGTCGGTGACCGCGTCGTGGGGAAGCGCCGCGTCCACCGGCTCGCTGTCCACCCTCTCGCCGTCTACGGGATCGACCGCGAAGTCCCCCAGATCCGGGCGAATGGGCTGTTCGTCTGCGTCGGACGAGCCGGACTCGCCGTCACACGCCACGAGCACCAGAGCGATGGGGAGCCAGAGCCGCACGCCGGGGAGTCTATTCGTTGTCCTCCTTCGAGGTCCACGTCGGGGCGCCCGACCTACCGCGCGATGGCCTTCGGCATGGTCTTCGGGAGCTTCGCGTTCGACGCACGGACGGTGCCCAGATCGACGTAGGCGCCGTCGGCCATGATCACGAAGGGGCGGTCCTCGAAGCCGAGGCGGCCCTTGCCGTCGTGGCGGATGATCTGGAGCTTGCCGGCGCCGTAGCCCATGGGGCCTCGACGGTAGTAGTGGGCCTTGAGCAAGTAGGGGTAGGCGCCCGGGTCGTGGATGGTGAAGCACTCCGGGCCGTAGCCGGTGGTGATGTCGGCGTAGAGCTCGCCGCCGGTGGCCAGGCCGCGTCGCGAGTAGTAGGCATGGTTGTAGCGCTTGTCGAAGATGTGGAAGTCGACGTCGTTGGCGTCGGTCTCCCAGGTGAGCACGAAGCGCATGGAGCGCCGGTCGTCGATCTGCAGGCCGAGGGGCGACAGCAGCGCCTCGACCTTCCCGCGCGACTTCGGATCGGCGGCCACCAACGCCGCGGCGACGAGCTGCGCGTCTTCCTGAAGGATGCGATCGACCCCTGGGAAGCGGTCCCGTGCGCGCCGCGAGCCGATGCCCTCGAGCAGGGTCTCGAGGGCTTCCTCGTAGCGGCCCAGCCGCACCAGGGCCATCGCGAGTTGGTGGTAGACGGCCGGGTGGTCCGGCCGCTGCTGCGCCGCCACGCGGTAGGTGTCGACGGCGAGCTCCAGGCCCAGCCGGCCCATCCGGTCGAGCCAGTTCCCGGCGAGGCGGCGCATGTCGGCGCGGGAGGGGTAGAGGTCGAGGATGCCTCCGAAGGCGCGGGCGGCGTCGAGCCCGTTGCCCTGCATCGCCAGGGCCTGACCCAGCGCGACGAGCGCCAGGAGATCGGCGGGGTTCTCGTCATGCCACGCCTTCGCCGCCCGGTAGGCCCGCTTGTTTCGCCCCTTCTGCATGTCGCTCACGATCCCGGCCATCTTCCCCGTCAGCGCGGCGCGCGCCTTCTGGATCTCCCGCAGCTCGCGGCGCCCCTCGGACTCCCCCGTCGGCTGGGCGATCTGGGCCGGAGGCCGGGGGCGTGGGCGGCGCCGTGCTCGGGGGGCCGGGCGGCCGTCGCGCTGGCGGTTGTCGGCGCGGCCGCCACGGGGGCGGGCCGATGTTCGACGCGTCGCGCGCCGCGCGGGCGCCGGATCGGTGGCCGGCGCCTCCACGGCTTTGGCCTCCTCGCGTGGCGCGCGCTCCATCTCGACCCTGTCGTCCTCGTCGGCGGTGGCGACGGCCCCCGACGCCGCGGCGCCCGCGGGCGCGCCTCCGAGGGCCTCCCCGAAGCCCTGCGCCTCGCCCGCGCCCTTCTCGGCGTCCATCGCGAGGCTATCGACGGGGACGCTCGGCGCCGGCCGACCCCGGCGGGCCGTCTTCTTGGGCTTCCGCTTCGGCTGGGCGCGGGGCGGGGGCGGAGGCGGAGGCGGGGCCACGGCGACGTGGGTCGTCGCGCGTCCCTTCAGCTCGACGCCGGTTGGGCCAACGACCAGGATGTCGGCCAGCGCGCGCCGGTCGATGCCGAAGCGCCGGTAGTCCCGCTCCGTCTCCAACACCACCAACGCCGTGTAGGGCGACAGCACCCGGTGCTTCGTCGACAGCGCCACGATCTGGTGGGTCAGCGCGCCGCGCAGGTCCGGATCCCCCATCGTCTGCATGTGTTGGAGGCGCTTGATGCGTGCCCCGACCCACGCCCGCTCGAGCAGCGGCTTCTCGGCGGAGCGCACCGTGGGCGTGACCATCAGATCGGTGCCGCCGGAGAGCTCGACGCGCAGCTTCTCCGTCGGCGGTACATCGGCGAAGGCCACCACCGTGTCGCCGCCCTGGAGGCCGCGCACCTTCGCGGGCCAGACCCATTGGGCCCCCGGCACGGTCAGCGTCACGTCACCGAGCGTTCGCTTCCCGAGGCGCGCGAGCTGCGCCTCGAGCGGAGCTCGGCCCTCCACCACGCGGCCCGGGCTGGGCAGCTCGCTTTGCACCAGCGCCTCGAGCACCAGGATGTCGCGGGCCGTGGTGTCCACGACCACGTCCGCTCGCTGCACGCCACGGCTCGAGAGCGCGCCGACGGCCCGGCGAATCTTCACCGGATCGCGGGTCCCCGCCGTCGCCATGCCGTCGGTGACGAAGAGCACGCGGCGTCCCTCGCCCTTCGACTGCTTGAGCGCCTCAATGGCCGCATCGAAGCTCGACGCCCCGAGGGCTCCGCGGCTCCGCAGGCGCCCCAGCGCCTTCTTGCCGAAGCCACCCGGCGCCCCGCGGTAGATCTCCTCGCTCACCTGGTCGAAGGCCACCACCACCACCTGCTTCACGCCGATGGACGCCAGGCCGCCGACCAGCGTCTTCAGCGCGCCGAGTCGGGCCTCGAAGCCGATGGCCCGGGAGGCCGACGTGTCGAACATCACCCATGCCTCGGCCAAGGTCTCACCGCCCGCGTCGCCGGGCACCACGAAGCGCGTCACGGCGAGGTTCCCCGTGCGCAGGGCGTCGCCCCCCGCGGGGACCTCGCCGCCGAAGACGACCCAGTCCTGGTCCGGCGCGAAGCTCCGCTTCTCTACCTTGGAGATCTGGTAGCGGCTGGTGGTCCCGCCCAGGGAGGTGACCGCGCCTGCGCCGCCCGTCGCGGCGGTCATGGCCGTGAGGCTGAGCGCGTCCACCGCCGGCAGCCCCTTCAGCGGCAGGCGGTAGGCCTCGCCGGTCGCGCTGAGCTCCTGGGACCAGGAGATGATGAGCTCCTTGCGCTCGTTGGCGCGGATGGGGAAGACCCTCGCCCGGAACCTGTTCCCGCTGTCCTGCTCGAGCAGGGCCGGGTCCTGCCGGCGGTGCAGCGCGTCCTCGTAGGCGCGGCGGGCGGCCTGCTTCTCGACGACCTCCCCCTCCATCCAGGCGCCGCGGATCTTCATCGCGAACCGGCTGATGGCGGCGCCGTCGGGCATCGTCACCTTGAAGTGGCCCTCGATCACCCGCGGGTGCGGGTTCTGGAAGCTGAGCCGCAGCTCGGTGAAGGCCAGGGGGCCATCGACGACGGCGCGCGCGTCGAGGCCGACCAGCTTCAGCCCCGTCCCGTCGGCGGCGGTGAGGCTGTAGGGCGCCTCGACGGGGCCCGCGGCGATCTGCTTCTGTGCCAGACCGGGGCCGGTGAGCAAGGCGACGGCGAGGACTGCGCGAAGGTTCATACGAGCTCCTGTGGCGACCGATAGCAGATGAACGCGCCGGTGGAATCAACGGTCTAATCGGATTGGACGCGATGCGCATCCATCAAGTCGCCACGGCGGCTTGGTCGGCGGGTTGGTTTGCATTTCTACCCGCGAGGATTCACCGTCCCCTCGTCGTTGCGGTGGAGGAATCACGTTGAAGATCAGTAGGATACGTCAATTAGAATATGTCGTTGGGCCCGCTGGCAGCCCGCGTCGTGGAGGTCGGTCGGGTGCCTGCGGGCTGATGGCCACGATGTGGTTGGTCGTGGGGCTCGTCGGCTGCGGGTCCGGGGACAGCTCCGCGCCCGCCCATGGCGAGGCCCTCATCGGGCCCAGCGGCGGTGAGTTGGCGTTGGCCGGTGGGCTGGTGGTGACGATCCCGCCGGGGGCATTGGCCGAGGAGCTGAGGCTGACGGTGGACGAGACGGCGGCCAGCCTGCCCGACGATCTGGCCGCGGAGAGCGCCGTCTACGAGTTCGGCCCCGCGGGGACGCGCTTCGCGGTCCCCGTCAGGGTTCGGATGCCCTTCACGGCGAGCGGTGACGACGCCGGCGAGTCCAGCGTCTATTGGACCGTCGACGGGAGCGCCACGGAGTTCGAGCCGCTGGCGACGACCGTGGCCGCGGGCGCCGCCGAGGCGCTGGTGAGCCACTTCTCCAAGGGCCTCGTCGCGGCGAAGAAGTGTCGCTCGGCTGCGGACTGTCGTGAGCCCTACTGTGCGGGTGACGAGGTCGTGATGGAGAGCTGCGCCTACGGGAGGTGCAGGGCCCGCCGCATCACGAACTGCTCCGACCAAGGGGTGTCGTGCGCAAACGGTGCGTGCGAGTCCCGCGGGGTGACGCGCTGCACTTCGGACGAAGAGTGCCTCCCCAACTTGTTCTGCGTCGAAAACACCGCCACCTCCCTGGGGTGCCTGGATGGCTATTGCCGGACGCAGTTCGAGCTGGATTGCTCCGAGAGTGGAGAGATGTGCGAGAACGGGGTCTGCACGTCGGAGCCCTCTTGCGAGAGCGACGATGACTGCGCCTCGACCCCCCACTGCGTCCAAGAGACGCTCGTCCTCGAGGCCTGTCGGGACAACGCCTGCCAAGCGGTGAGCGAGACCGACTGCGCCGCCGCGGGCCAGCGCTGTGAGGCTAATCTGTGCACGTTCAGCGGCGCATCCTGCGACAGCGATCGCGAGTGCGGCCTACCCTACTGCCAGGTCGGCCGAGCCGTGGAGCTGCACTGCCCCGAGGGTCGGTGTGTGACGAAGAGTTCCGTCAACTGCGCCGCATCGGACATGCTCTGCCTCCGCGGGAGCTGCGGGACCTCTTGCGGCGGAGACGGCGACTGCAAGGCCCCCTATTGCGAGGCTGACACGGCCGTCAAGGAGGGTTGCATCGACGGGGTCTGTCTGCGCTACCTTGAGACGGAGTGCGACTCGGTCGGTCAGGGGTGCCTGGCCGGGCAGTGCACCACGCTCGGCGGCGCGTGCTCCGAGGATGGTGACTGCTACCAGGCCCCCCACTGCTTCCTGGGCCAACTCGTCGAAGAAGGGTGCGTCGCTGGGGAGTGCCGCGCGGTCGTCGAGACCAACTGTGAGTCCATGGGGCTGAGCTGTAGCGACGGCGCGTGTAGGTGAGACCGGCGGCGCTCGCCGCTACTCCGTCTCGTTCTCGATGAAGGTGTCCCCTGGGAGCTCGACCTTCCCCGAGGCGTTGACGTAGCCGACTCGCTCGAAGGTGGACAGCACCCCGTCGCAGTCGAGGTCACCGACGGCGCGGGCGGTGAACTGGGCGGCGGCGCCCTCGCCCTTCGAGATGAACTCGTAGGTGTAGCGGGAGGGGCCCTCTACGCTGAAGCCGAGCTCCCTCCAGCCCTTGGCCTCCCACGCGTCGTCCCCCGCCGTCTTCCCCTTGCGACACGGATCGGTGGGCGTGCGCTTCGCGCTCACGGGGAATCGGTGGGGGCGCACCGTGCCGTCCGGGGCGGACTGCTCCCATTGGTAGAAGGCCAGCGCGAGCTGGGCGATGCGGCTGACGTTCATCCGCGCCTCGGCGGTCTTCGAGCGGCGCGTGTACTTGACGAAGGAGGGGATGGCGACCGCCGCCAGCGCGCCGATGAGGGTGGTGAGCGAGGCGCTGCCCCCGACGGACTCTCCGAGCAGGCCGTCGCGGTCGAGGCGCACGGCGAAGCCCACGTGGGGGGCTGACGCGACCTTCCTCAGCGCCGGTGACTCGAACAGCGGCTTCAGCTCCGGTGAGGCCGCGGCGACCTGCCCGAACAGCGGCGTGAGGTCGTAGGTGGCGCCGTAGACCACGTCGTCACCGAGCGTCTCTCCCGCGGGGCGCCCCGCCAACGTCTCCTCGCCACCGGCGCGGGCGAGGGCCGCCTCCACGCTGGGGGCCGTGCCCAGGACGACGACGTCTCCCACGCGCTTCGCCACGATCGGCACGGGCACGGAGTCCTTCGCCTTCGCGAGCAGCGTCTCGACCACCGCGTCGGCCTGCTTCGGGTCGTTGACGCCGAGCATCGCCACCGCGTCGAAGCCGCCCATGGGGAAGCGCTCGAGCTTCGAGAGGTCGAGGGCGAAGGCCGCGTGTCCGCTGAAGGCCTGACCGAGCTGTTGCCAGGACACGCCCAGCATCACCCCCATCGCCAGCGTCCCCATCTGCAAGCCCTGCTTGGCCTGGGTGGCCTCGGGCAGATCCGGCGGGAGCGCCTCCGCCACCGCGTCGAGGAGCTGCGGCAGGTTCACCGCCACCTTCACCGCGGCCCAGCCCCGCGCGGGGACGTACTTCGCGAAGTCGGGCCCCTTGCGTTGCGGTCGGAAGAACTTCTGGAGCAGCGCGGCGCCCTTCTCGCTGGCGACGAGGCGGAAGCCCGTCCCTTCGAGGCCAATCCACGCCGCGAGCCCGGGAAAGAGGCCGGTGTAGTAGTCGATGGCGCCGGTGAGCTGCGGCGGAGCCTTCAGCTCGGCGGCGAGGGCGCGCGCGCCCTTCAGGTCGCCGTACCAGAACAGGACGGGGGCGTTGGCGCCGCCGAAGGCCGTCTTGAACGGCGCCGCCTTCGAGATCGCCGCGTCGGTCCCCGTGAGGAAGGCCTCGAAGCCCTTCTTCGCGCCGCCCCCGACCAGCGCCTCGTCACCGAGGAGCACGGCGGTGTATCCGCTCCGCTCACCGAAGAACACCGTCTTCGCCCCCAGCTTCAACGTCTTCACGGCCCCGTCGGTGCTGGCCTCCGGCTTCTGCCCCGTCCGCTTCTCCACCAGGGCGAGGAGCTTCGAGAGGTCGGTCACCTTCAGCAGCAGCACCGGCACGGGCTTCCCCGAGGCGGTGACGCGGGCGTCGAGGGCGACGTGGACCCCCGCCGCGGCATCGACGCCGATGCTCTGCCAGCCCTCGGCCGTGAGGGGGTCGAAGCCCAGCGCTTCGGCGCGCTTCGCGGGATCGAGGACCGCCGAGGCGTCCCCCAACATCTCCGGGGGCACGCCCACGAGCGCCGCCTCGGTCTGGCGCGCGAGCTCGTCGAGCCGCTGGACGCCGGCGATGCCCGCCGTGTGCTCCGCGGAGAGGACGTCGGCGACCCCCGGCGCGTCGCCAGCGGCCCCGCCGTGGAACATGGCGAAGTAGAGCGCCGCGCCAACGATGGCGAGCGCGGCGGCGGCGGTGATGGCGCGGCCCATGGCCCCTCCGTTCGGAGATTGGGCTGCGATAAGACGGGAATCCGGCGCCGCTGACAACGGTTTGTGGGCGCCCCGTTCAGGAGGCGTAGAGGCAGAACTCCACGGTGAAGGAGCCAGCGTCAGTCTGGAAGGGGATCACGATCGCCGGCGCGTCCTCCATCCCGAAGACTCGGTGGCCTCGCCCCAGGATGATGGTCGGCAGCGCCATCTCGAAGTCGTAGCCCAGGGGCTCCAGGCGCGCGCGCACGCTGCCCGAGATCTGGTTGGCGATCTCACCGACGGCGTCCATCACGTCGCGGCTCTCGGGCTCGGGGGGCTCACCGAACATCTC
This sequence comes from uncultured Nannocystaceae bacterium, assembly GCA_964402225.1. Classification (GTDB taxonomy): domain Bacteria; phylum Myxococcota_A; class Bradymonadia; order UBA7976; family UBA1532; genus CAYOBQ01. The sequence continues at coordinate 31,728 of CAYOBQ010000035.1, forward strand.
CGTTACGAGCCCGACGATGGTCGACTCGTCGAAGGACACCGCGAAGGTGCCGCGCGTCTTCGCGCTCGCGAGCCCGATGATCCCCGTCACGTCGCCTTCCACACCCTGCCCGTTCTTGAGGCGTGGCTTTCCGTTCTTGGGCTTGGTGTGCGCGAGCGCCTCGATGACGTCGGCGGTGGCCGAAAGGAACGGGTTGATGACCTCGACGCGCATGTGCTGGCTGCTCACGGCCGGCTCCTCATGGTGGTCTGTCACCCGAGTCACGGTCTGTGAGCCGTCGAAGTTGAGCGCTGGGTCGGCTACTCGCCCTTCGAGTGGGGGCACCGGCGCCCCTCGCCGTGACCCTCCTTGCCGTGGCCCTCCTTGCCGTGGCCGCCCTTGCACTGACCGCCGCAGGCGTGGCCACCCCGCTTGCTGCCGAGGGTCTGCCGCTGGGTGGAGGTCAACACCGCCGTGGCCTCGAGGCGCGCCGTGAGGACCAGACCCCCGAGGTGGTCGCGATGCTCGCGCAGCTTCGTCTGAAGCTCCACGACGGCCTCGCGGGCGGGGACGTCGGCGCCGGACCACAGATTGCGGAGCTCGACGTGCACCGCGTGGATCGCCTCTCGGTCCGTCGCCGCCGCAGCCTTCAGCTTGGAGGTGATCTCACCGAGCTTCGCGACCTGCTCGTCGTTGAGCTCGAGGTGCTTCTGCAGGTGGGCCGCCGGCGCGTTGAGCAGGGGTCCACCGCCGTGCATGCCCTTGCCGTGGTGGCCGGCCTTCTTGCCGGGACAGGCCCCGGCGGCGCCAGCGAGGGTGAGGGAGAGGGTGGCGACGAGGATGGCGAGACGTTGCATCGAGTGAGAGCCTCAGGTTGTTTGGGGCGAGAGTATAGCCCCCAGGAGGTGTTGTGGTGCAAAGGCTGACGATCCTGCTCTCACTGCTCCCGGCCACAGCCGTCGCCCAGCCCATCGGCACCATCGGTCGCCAGGTGGCCGCCAACCAGGCCTTCACGCCCGTCGAGCAGTATCTGCGCGGCACGCGGGTGAGCGGGGCCTTCCCGTTGCCGAGCGACCTTTGTGCGCTCGCGCCGGCGAAGCGGATCGCCGGGGAGGGGTGGATCACCGATCTGCGGCGGCAGGTCCACGTCCCGCTGCCCAACGGGCTCGGGGTGCAGGTCGGCGCCGAGGGGATGCTGCGCGCCCACGTCCTTGGTCACATCCAAGGGGCCCTGGGGCTCTTGCTGCGAAACCGCGACCCGCTCGCGATGGGCCACTTCGTGTGCGTCGGCCTCTACGGCTTCGCCAGGCCCAACGCGATCTCCTACGGGCACGGCTACATCGCGTATGCGCCCACGCTGCTCGGTCAGCATGGCCACCCGGAGGCCCTCGAGTTCGTCGCGCTCCACGAGCTCGCCCACCAGATCCAGGCTTGGGGCTTCATCCGGGACGCCCAGGCCCGCGCGGGTGGGCAGGTTCGCCTCGAAGCGCCGCACACGCTCTTCTCCTCGACGGCCCGCGGCAAGGAACTCGAGGCCGACTGCGTCGCCGGCGCCTTCTTCCGACTGGCGCGGTACTACGTCCCGCCCCAGGCATGGGCGATTCAGTATGCCAACGTGCTCGGCGCGGCGTTGAAGCTCGGGGACACCAACTTCCAGCACCACGACCACCATGGCACGGGTTCGGAGCGGGCGGCGGCGGCGAGGGCCGGCGTTCAGGTCGCCGAGGCGCTGTTGGCGTTTCGCGCCGACGCCGGCGTCGTCACCTCTGACGCCCTGCTGAGCCGCTGCGGGGACCGCGTCACGGCGTTGGGGATTCGCTGAGCCGGAGCAAGGCCAGGGGCAGCGGCTCCACCGGCACCCCGTCCACCGTCCGAGGCGCGCGGACCCGCGCCCAGATGCGGCCACTCGCGTTAGGTCGGGTAGTACCGGGCGATGTGGGTGGCCACGGAGGAGGGTTGTCTTTCCGACTTGGCGCGCGCCGCCCACCGAGTAGACGCCGGGCACCGAGGTGGGCAAGCGAGACAGCAGCGCGGGCTCGTGGACGAGCGGCTGCGTGGCCAGGCGGCGAAACGGAAGGCTACGTGTCGTAGCCCCGATTCCGGTGCCACTCGGCCAGGGATTCGGCGGGGTAGGCGTGGAAGCGGGTGTCGTCGGCGTGACCCTCCGGGTGGACCCAGTTGGCGCGCGAGTCGACCATCATGTGGACTCGCTCCGGGGACTCGGGGAGGGCGGTGTCGATGGCGCCGGCGACGGGGTGGACGAGCTCGGGAAAGCCGGGGTGCCAGGCCCAGAGGTGGCTCGCGCAGTGGGCACAGAAGACGCGCTCGTGGCGGCTCTGCGCGCCGTCGATCGTCGCCCGGAAGATGCGCGTGTGCTCGCGACCGACGACCTCGAGGGTGCGAACATCGCCGCCGAGGTTCACCAGGAAGCCGCCGCCGCCCTGCGTCTTGCGACACACGCCGCAGTAGCAGCGCTGGTAGGGCACCGCCTCGGTGCTCTCCAGAGAGAACGTCACCGCCCCGCAGGCGCAGGACCCCTCGAGCGTCATTCTTGGAGCACCGGCGTCGGCTCGCCGCGCAGCTCGCGGATCTGCGACTCGGAGGGCTCGGACTCGGCGAAGACGTCGGCCAGCGGCGTGACCACCTCGGCCTCAAGGCCGGCGGAGGTGACGGACTCCAGAAACGCCTCTCGCCCGACCCGCCAATAGATCGCGTAGAGCGTGTCGAGGGGCCCCCGCGCGCCGGTCTGGTGGAGATCGAGCAGCAGCGGCGGGACCAGCCCGGCCTCGCCGGCGAGGAGGCAGAGGTCGTAGAGCTCGGGCAGGCGGTTGTTCCGGGCGAACTCGTCGATGAGCAGCTCGGTGATGCCCGCGGCGCGCAGCTCGGCGAGGCCCCAGAGCGCCCCGGCGTGCGTGTAGCCCGGCTGCGCGCGCACCGCGAGGTACCAGGCGCGCAGCTTGTCGGCGGCCTCCTCGCACCCCATCAGCCCGAGGGCGACGGCGGCGCGGGAGGCGGCGGTCGGCGGTAGCCCGTCGAAGCGCGAGAGGAGCACCGCGGAGCCGGGCTCATCCATCCACCGAAGGGCCCCGATCACCGCGTCGTAGAGCTGCTCGCGGTGGTTGTCGTCGGGGTGGGTGTACAGCGCGTCGAGGACCTCGCCCAGAAGCGGCGCGACGTCCGGCGAGGGGAGCTCCCGCAGCTTCATCTCCCACACGCGCAGCGCGCCGCGACGCAGCTTGCCCACGGTCTCCACGAGCTCGCGTGGGCTCTCGGCGGCGTCGACGAGGGGCGCACCGTCGCGCTGCAGGTCGTCGGCGGTGACCTTGCTGAGCACCGAGGCGTCGATGATCGCCCGCGTCTCGTCGTCCCGCACGGCGAAGCGAAACAACGCCGCGGGCGAGCGCCCCTGGATGGGCGTCGCCTTCCTCTTCTTCCGGCTCTTCTTCTTCGACATCAGGCGACCTCCCCTCGGTCAATACGAAACAACACGGCGTAGAGCACGGGTACCACACCCAGCGTCAGACCGGTCGAGAAGAGCAGCCCGAAGATGATCGCGATGGCCATCGGCGCCCACATCGGCCCACCGCCGAGCCAGAGCGGCAACAGGCCGGCGATGGTGGTGGCCGTGGTGAGCAAGATGGGCCGGAATCGAAGCTGGGCCGCCCGCACCACCGCCGCGCCCGGCACCATGCCGCCGTCGATCTCGAGCTGCACGCGCTCGAGCAGCACGATGGCGTTGTTGATGACGATCCCCGCCAACGAGATGATCCCCAGAAAGGTCATGAATCCCATGTAGCTGCGGCACACGACCAGGCCGAAGGAGACGCCGATGAGGCCCAGGGGGATGGTCGCCAGGATGATCGCCGCCCGCCGCACCGAGTTGAACTGCGCCACCAGCAACATCAGGATGATGAACCCCGCGACGGGCAGCTTGTCTGCGATCGACTGGTTCGCCTTCCCCGACGTCTCGACCTCGCCACCCAGCGTGTACTTGTAGCCCGGCGCCCATGCCGCGGCCTGCGTAGCGAGCCAGGGCTGGAGCACCGCGTTGGTCTCCGCCGCCGTCACCCCGGCGCTCAGATCGCACTTCACCGTCACCGTGCGCAGCCCGTCTCGTCGCAGCACCTTCGACGCCTGCCAGACGGGCTCGACGTCCGCCACCTGCTTCAGCGGCACCGATCGTCCGGTCTGTCCCGAGTAGACGAGCAGGGACTCGATCTTGTCGACGTCGCGCCGATCCGCCGCCACCGAGCGCACGGTGATCGGGATCACCTTCGACTCCTCGCGGTATTGGGTGTTCGAGAATCCCGACAGCACCGTCTGGAGCGAGAAGGCGATGTCCTCGTTGGTCACGCCCGCGCGTCGGGCTCGGGCCTCGCTGATCTGGACGACCAGCTTCTTGGTGCGCCGGCCCCAATCGTCGATGACGCCTTTGGTTCCGGGCAGCTCGTGGAGCTTCGCCTTCACCCGGTCGGCCAGGGCGAAGATCCCGTCGCGCTCGGGCCCGGAGATGCGGACCTCGATCGGGTACACCACCGGCGGCCCGTTCCCCAGTCGGCGCACCTTGGCGTCGAGGTCGGGGAAGCGGTCCACCGCGAAGCGCTCCAGCTCGCGGATGGCGGCGTCGTTCACCGCGTCCGAGGTGGTGTTGACCAGCAGCAGCGTGTAGCCGGGGCTCGACTGGCGGGGCCCGTAGTTGAGGACGAAGCGAGGCTCCCCGCCACCCATGAAGGCGGCCCAGTCGACCACCCCCTCCGTCGCCGCGAGCTTGCCCTCGACCTCCTCGAGCATCCGCTCCGTCTGCTCGATGGGGGTGCCCACCGGGAGCTCGAGCTGCGCGGTGAACATCGCTCGATCGGTCGGTGGGAAGAAGAGCTTGGGCACCATGGCGAGGCCCCCCATCGCCAGGGCGAAGACCAGCCCCGTCGCGACCAGCGTGAGGAAGCGATGGCGCAGCATCCAGACCAGCGTGGCGCGGTAGATCCGGTAGACGAGACCGCTGAAGGCGTCCCCGGCTTCGTCCGGCACGACCCGCATGAAGCGGACGCTCAGCAGGGGGATCATCGTCAACGCCAGGACCCAGGAGCAAAGCAGCGTGATGGTGACGACCTCGAAGAGCGGCGCGGTGTACTCACCGGTGGCCGACTCCGCGAGGTAGATCGGCAGGAACGCCGCGGCGGTGGTCAGCGAGGATGTCAGCAAGGAGAGGCGCAGCTCCTTCGCCGAGGCGATCGCCGCCTCGGTCGCCGCCTCGCCGGCCTTCATCCGCACCAGAATCGACTCGGCCATCACGATGGCGTTGTCGACCAGCATGCCCAGCGCGATGATCAGCGCGGCCAAGGAGACCTGGTCGAGACCGATCTCGAGGGCGGACATCACCAGCACGCTGGACACGATGGTCATCGGGATCAGCGACGCCACCAGCGTCCCCGTGCGCAGGCCCAGCGTCAGCAGCATCACCGCGAGCACGATCCCCACGGCCTGGAGGAGGTTGAGCTCGAAGCCCGCCACCAGCCGCTCGACCTCCCCCGGCTGGAACACGACCACGTTCAGGTCGAGACCGATGGGATACGATGCCCGCAGCCTCGCCAGCAGCGCCTCGACCTGCCGGCCCAGCTCGATGATGTTCCCGCCGTCGCGCAGGCTCACGCCGAGCCCGAGGGCCGGGGCCCGCGCATAGCGCATCGCCTTGGAGGGTGGATCGATGTAGCCGCGGTTCACCGACGCGATGTCGCTGAGGTAGGTCAGCTCGCGGCCGCCCTTGACGGGGATCACCGTCCGGCGCAGATCCTCCAGGGACTCGAAGCTCCCCGAGGGTTCGAGAGTGATGCGCTCGGGCATCTCGTCGCCGACGGTGATCGCGCCCCCGGAGACCAGGATGTTGCGCTTCTGCAACAGGCCCAGGAGGGTCTGCGGCGTCAACCCGACGCGCGCCAGCCGCGCGTGCTGGAACTCGACGAAGACGCGCTCCTCCTGGGCGCCGTAGATCTCGACCTTCGCGGCGTCCGGGAGCCGCAGCAGGTCGTCGCGGACCTCGTCGGCGACCTGCTTGAGCTCGGCATAGCTGAAGCCGTCGCCGGTGATCGCCAGCACGACGCCGAAGACGTCGCCGAACTCGTCGTTGACGAAGGGGCCCACCACCCCGTCCGGGAGATCGCGGGCCACCTTGTCGATCTTGCGCCGCAGCGTGTCCCACAGCGGGCGCATCTCGGTGTAGCGCTCCTGCATCGAGACCATCACCACCGAGGCGCCGGCCTTCGACGTGCTCACCACCCAGTCGAGCTCGGGGATCTCCTGGACCACCTTCTCGAGCTTCTCGCTGACCAGCGTCTCGACCCGGTCGGGGCTCGCCCCGGGGAAGAGCGTGAGCACCTGGGCCTGGCGGATGACGAAGCCCGGGTCCTGGTCGCGCGGCATCCCCCGGTAGGCCGTGTACCCGGCCAGCGCCAACGTCAGCAGGACGACGATCGTGACCCGGTCATAGCGGAGCGCGAGCCGCGTCACCTCTGCACGCGCACCCTGCGGCCGTGCTCCAGCTTCGAGACGCCCGCCGTGACCAGGAGCTCCCCCGCCTTCAGCCCGTCTGTGACCTCGAAGCCGCGATCCGTGAGCTCGCCCACCTTCACCGGGCGCCGCTCGACGGTCCCGAAGCCGTCGGCGCCGGCGGTGACTATGAAGACGTGGCGGCCCTGACGGTCCTCGCCTACCGAGAAGGGCGGCACCACGAAGCGCGTCGCCGTCGCCTTCACTTCGAAGGGGAAGTCCACCTCCGCCGCCATCCCGGGCCGCACCGCGGCGTCGGCGTCGTCGAGGGCGAGGGTGACGGGGAAGGTCGCGCCGCCGCCGGCCACGCCGATCTCGGTGACCTTGCCGCTCAGCGTCTGGCCCGGCAGGGCGTCGAAGCGCACCTGCACGGGCATGTCCTCGCTCACCTGGGCGATGAGCACCTCGGGCATCGCCACCTGCACCTCGGGGCGCTGTCCCGAGCTGAGCACCACGACCGGTTGCCCAGGCGAGACGTTCTCGTTGACCTCGGCGGTGACCTTCGCGATCGCGCCGTCGGTGGGGGCGCTCAGCCGCGTGTAGCGCTCCTGGCGCCGCGCGAGCTCGAGCTTCTGCCGGATCGAGCGGACGCTGGCCCGCGCCGAGTCCCGCTGGGCGCGGGCGCCGTCGAGATCCTGCGCCGACGCGCTGCGGTTGGCGTAGAGCGCCTGCACCCGGCTGTAGGCGGTGTCCGCGTTGCGCTGGCCGGCGCGGGCCTGAGCCAAGGCCGCCTGGGCGTCGCGCACCTGAAGCGTCTGGTCGCGCGGGTCGAGCTCGGCGATGGGCGCCCCCGCCTCGACGCGGTCACCGAGCTTCACGTGCAGCTTCCGCAGGGCGCCGGCCACCCGGAAGCTCAGCTTCGACTCCGTCCCCGCCTGCGCGGTGCCGGCGAAGGTGCGCGTGCGCCCTCCGTCGTCGGCTCGGACCTCGATGTAGCGCACCGGCCGGATGACCGGCGGCGGCTCCGGCGGCGGCTCGGCGCAGGCGCTCGCGAGCACGATCAGGACGAGGGCTCTCATCGTCTCCGCTCAATCGCCGCTTGGCTCATCGTCTCCGCTCAATCGCCGCTTGGCTCATCGTCGTGCTGCCATATGTGCCACGAACCGGGCCATCCAGGCGGCTCGATCCAGGGGCGTGGCGAGGAAGTAGAACTCACCCACCGCCCGGTGCACCCGCATCAGATCGGCGGTGAAGCGATACACCGCGTTGGCCTCGAGGAGCTCCGCGGTGCGCGCGGCGTTCTGCGCGTCCGTGAGCTGGATGATGTTCACCGCGCCCCGGGCGTAGGCCTCGCTCACCAGCGCCAGGTTCTTGCGGGCGGCGGCGGCGGCCTCGCCGGAGAGCCGGATGCTCGGGAACGAGGCCCCGGAGGCGTGGACGGCGGCGCGGATCCGTTGCTCGATGCCCTCGGCCACGGCGGCCCGCTGCCGTCGGAGCGTCAGCACTTCGCCCCGCGCCTGGCGGATCTCGGCGTAGCGTCCGCCACCAGCGTAGAGCGGGAGGCTGGCCTTGACCGAGACGCTGTAGTCGAGATCATCCGCCGTGGCCGGCGGGTCGGGGATCGGGAGGTCGAGCCCCTCGGTGCCCTCGCCCGCCTCGAAGACCCGGTAGCCGAGCTGCCCTTGGAGGGCGAGGGTCGGCGACCACAGCGCGCGCTGCGTCGAGGCCACGCGGCGCTCGGCGGCGGCGATCGTCGCGTCGAGCTGAGCGAGCTCCGGGGCGGCCCGGAGCCCTTCCTGCACCATGAAGGACCGAAAGACGGCGAAGGTGTGCGGGTTGTCGAGCAGCTCGAAGACGCCCTCGTTGCTGGTGACCATCTCGGAGTCCGACAGCGCCACCTCGCGAGCGATGAAGGGCTCCTCGAGGGGCCTGCGCAGGATCCGGTTGAGGGCGATGCGGGCCACCTTGTGCTGGACCTCGGCGTCGATGACGGCCTGCGTGTCCGTGGCGATCTGGGCCTCCCAGCGGTGGACCTCGGAGGCGTTGCCGGAGCCGATTCGCTCGCGGACGCGGGCGGCCTCGAGGTGTGAGCGGGTCAGCTTCAGGTTGTCGCGTTGGATGCGCTCGAAGGTGCGCGCCTGGAGCACGGAGAGGAACGCGTTCGCGGTCTCCAGCGCGACGTCGAGCCGCCTCGCCTCGCGGCCGTGGACGCGGCCCCGCTGGAGCGCTCCTTGCGCCGCAAGGTCGGCCCAGGCCCCCTCCGCCCAGAGCACCTGGGTGAGGCTCGCCTGGACCGCGCCGCTCCACTCCGCCTGGCTCCCGAAGGAGGCCGCGGCGCGGTCGTCGTCGATCATCGTGGCGCGAGCGGAGACATCGAGGGCCGGCAGGAGGCGGGAGCGCGCCCGCGGAACGTTCTCGGCGCCGGCCGCGACCTCCGCGTCGGCGACGGCCAGATCGGCGCTCACGGAGAGCCCCTCGCGGACCGCCGTCGCCAGCGTCAGCTCGCGGTCGGTGTCGCTCCGCTCGGTGTGCAGCAGCACGGCCTCGGTGAGGATGCGCCAGCTCGGCCAGGCGCCCACGGCCCGAGCCGTCGCCATGTTGATCGTGAGCTGCTCGTGGGTGTCGAAGACGCTCGGCTGCGCGCGGGCGGGCTCGCCCAGGAGGATCTGCTGTGTCGCCAGGGCCACCCGACGGGCGAGGCGCGGCACGTCGCTGGTGGGCCGCAGCCCCAGCAGCAGGCCGCGCTCGACCTCGTCGCGCCCCATCACCGAGAAGCTCGGCAGCTCGCGCTCCGTGAGGTACGCCACCAGCCGCTCGAAGTCGGTGTCTTTGAGGTGCAGGAGCGGGGCGACGTACACCGCGTCGGCGTCGGCGGGGATGCGCTCGAGGGCAGCCTGGAGATCGTCGCCGACCGACACCAGCACCACCTCGGCTTGCTGCCCGACGAGGACCGCGCCGACCCCCGCCGCGAGCTGCGGGACGGCCTCCAGGAAGTGCCGATTGCCCAGGCAGACGAGCTTGCGGTAGCGCACGACCTCACCAAAGACGCGCAGCTCTCGGGCGAAGTCGAGGCGCCCCGTCAGATACGCCAGGTTCGCGCGACCCTCCGCCGGAAACTGCTGCATCTGGGCGTCGATGACGAAGGGCGCCACCACCGGCTTGGGCAGCGCGCTCGCGTGCCCCGCGAAGTGGCTGCCGAGGACCCCCAGCGCGAGCACCAGATCGACCTCCGGCGCAACCAACGCCCGCTGGAGGGCGGCCTCCACGCCGGGCCCGCTCCAGTCCGCCTCGAAGCGCAGCGTCTCGGGGAAGCGGACCTCGAACTCACCCTTCGTCAGCGCGAGGATCTCGCGCTCGAAGACGGAGAAGACCTGCTCGTTGCGCGACCAGGGCCCATCGAGGACCACCGCCACATCGACCACCCGGGGCTTCGCGAACGACGCGCTGGCCAGGACGAGCAGGGAGAGGAGGAGACGCACCGTGGTGTTGTATCGCGTAGCGGCGACGTTGACGACGAGCGTTCGCCATCGGGACCGTTGTTGAGAAGTTCAACGACGAGATCCGTGACGCCCGAGAGACGGGTCGCCCATGAGCCCAGCGGCGACTGGGCGGGAACGATGACGCCGACTATCATGCGGTCGCCCTGGCCGAAGACGCGGTCTTGGTCACAGCGGACGCCCGCTACTACCGGCGCGCATTCACCGAGGGCAGCATCAGGTTGCTCAGCGACCGGCGATCATCCTCGCCCTGGTCATGACCCGGTCTCCCGCATGCTATCCGCGCTGGCAGGCTCCGGGGCCGTCGGGGTGGCTACACTGGCCGCCGCAGGGGGTGGCGGCGGGCCTCGCGGGACCGCTGGCGCCGACGGCGAAGCTCGACAGCATCTTGCGGAGGTCGGCGCTCTCGCATTCGGGGCACGCGGGGACCGTGGTGGATTGGACGTAGAGCTGGAAGGTGTGCCCGCAGGCACCGCACTCGTAGTTGAACAGCGGCATGGCGCGATGCTACGGGGCCGCGCGCGCCGCGTCTACTGGATGGTCAGGAGGTAGGAGACGAGGTCTGTGACCTCGTCGGGGCGGAGGTGGCTGGCGCCGCCGTGGGTGTCCGGCGTGTGGTCCGTGGCCGACTGGCCGCCGCCGAAGTTGAAGCCGCGCTCGCCGGGACGCAGGGCGGGGTGGCCGGGGGTGAGGAAGGTCTCGGGGATGGTCCGCGCGCGGCCGTCGTGGAGGAAACGGGAGGGGCGGTCCCACAGGCCGCGCAGCGATGGGGTGTCGAAGACCCCACGGCGGGCGGCCGTGAAGTCGAGGGCGATGGACTCCGGCAGCTCGGTGTTCGGCTGGTCCCCGGAGCGGGTGGCGACGGTCTCCGCGAAGGCCTCGTTGGTCGTGAAGGCGCCCACGGGGTGACAGGCCGCGCAGGCCGCCGCGGGGGACTCGTAGATCGCCCGGCCGCGCAGGGCCTCGGGGGTGTCTGCGGGGTTAGGGTTGGGGAGCAGCCGCGGCTCGTGGACCAGGAATCGGCCTACGAGGGTGACCATCTCCTCGAAGCCGATCTCGCGGCCGATTCTGGCCTGGCTGATGCGCCGGAACGCCGCGTCCCGGGCGATCCGGCCGCGCTCGAAGTCTCCGCTCGGGTCGTCGTCGTAGTCGATCCGGGGCGAGAGGTCCTCCATCTCCAGGTTGAAGCCGTTTTGGTCCTGCGTGCCCTCCAGAAGCAGCGGCACGGTGGCCCCGAGGTTGCGCGTCGCGGGGACCTGTCGGGTGGCGCCCAGAGGTACGGTGGCGACCGACCACGCCTTGCCGTCGGTGGTGGCGTCGGGGTGGCAATGGCTGCAAGAGGCGTCGCCGTCCGTGGCGAAGAACGAGGAGAAGAAGAAGAGCTCACCGACCTCCTCATCCGTCGCCGGGAACGGCGGCTCCACGTTGCCGACGGGGACCCGTCGCTGCGTCCCCGCCCCCGCGTCGACGAGGCTGACGTCCTCCGAGAGCCGGTTGGCCACCACCAGCGTCCCCTCCGTCGCCACGGCGATCCCGTCGGGGGCGAAGCCGACCTCGAGCACCGGGCCGGGCGCCATGTTCCGCGAGAAGCGCTGGATCTGGCCGGAGGCCGCGTAGGTCACCCAGAAGCCGTCCCCCGCGGGCGCGAGGCGGCGTGGGAAGGCGCCACCGACGCGCATCCGGGCCCTCGGGGTGGCGCCCTCGGGATCGGTGCGGCTCTGCTCGGCGGTGTCCGAGGTGTAGCGCTCGAGCAGCCTGAGGCTCGCCACGTCCACCACGGCCAGCTCGTTTTGGATGTCGGCGAAGCGCACCGCGGCGGTGCCATCACAGAGCATGTTGCCGGGGCCGAAGCGGTCCTGCAGCACCTCGCACTCCGGGCTGCCGCGGGCGGGATGACCGCTGCCGGCTCCGAGGGTCGCGACCACCGCCGTGGCGCCCTGGCACAACACATCGTTGGGCGGTGACGAGAGGTCGAGGTACTCGACGGCGCCGCCCTGGAGATCGATCTTTGCGAGGCGCCCTTCCCCCATCAGCCCCACCAGCGCGGTCCGCCCGTCGGGGCAGACGTCGAGCTGGCTGGGGTTGTTGCCCACGCGCACGAAGCGGGCCTCCCCCGCGCCGGGACCGACGAAGGGGATCTGCCACACGCCGTCGTGTTGGCGGTCGGCGACGACCAGCGTCGCGCCGTCGGGGGTGAAGTCCAGGTCCTCGGCGTAGAAGGTGAGCGGCACGCGGGCGGCGGCGGTGGCCTTCGCGGTGTCGATCACCGTCAGATAGCGCGCGTAGCTGCTCGCGACGACCAGCCACGCACCGCTCGGGTGCATCGCCAGCCCGACCGGGCGCGGGCCCACCTCGATGCGCTCGACGACCCGCCCCGACGCCACGTCGAGGACCGCTACGTGCGCCCCCGGCTCCGCCTCCGAGCCCGTGAGCGCGACGTAGGCCGTGGCCCCGTCCGCGCCGAGGGCGACGGCCGTCGGGTTCAACCGCGGCGGCTGCTCGGTGGTGGGCTCGACGACGGGGCACAGCACGTCCAGCCGCGGACCACAGGGGACCTCGCCGGGGATCTCGACCTCGTCCTCGCAGGCCCATAGCGACCCGGCGCAGACGAGCAGCGCGGCGGCGTGTCTCATGGCGAGGCGGCGCGGATCCACGCGGCGATGGTCGCGTAGCCGGCGTCGTTGGTGGTGTTCCACGCCTTGCCCCCGGCGTGGTTGACCCCGTTGCCGCCGAGGGGCTTGGTCAGCAGGGTGCTCGCCTCCGGGTCCTCCACGTTCACGGCGCGCGACGACAGCCGGTCCCAGATGCGGGTGATCTCCTCCTCGTCTCCGGCGTAGTCCTGACGGAAGTAGAAGCCGCCGGCCCGCTCCTGGTGGCAGCCATCACCGTTTCCGCACCCGCCACCAGCGGTGGCGAGCACCGGGAGCACCTGGTCGCGAAAGACCTGGAAGTCGAGGACGTCCTGGGGTTGTACGCCTGCGTCGCCGCCGCCACCGCCGCCACCTCCGCCGAAGGCCGCGCCGCCGTCGACGCCGCCGAGCCGCACCGTCACCGACCCGAGACCGCCCTCGGCGCGGTCCCGGATGCGCAGATAGAAGCCGCCGCCATCCGCGTCGCCGAGCACCTTCACCAGCAGCCGGTTCACGCCGGGGGCCAGCGTCAGCGCGGGGGCGACGGCGAGGGCGCCGGGGTCGGGCTCTCCCGCGTCGCGGTCGGCGAGCACGCGCTCGCCTTGGAGCCAGACCTCCCCGTAGGCGGCGGCCCCGAAGAAGAGGTCGATGTCGAGGGCACCGCCGGTGTCGTTGACCAGGTACGCCGCCGCGTGGTGCAGCCCCTCGCCCTCGAGCTCGACGTAGTCGCCGCCATCTACGCGCGCGCCCCACGTCTGCCCCGCCACCGTGGCGCCGTACGTGGGGGCGGCGCCACCCAGCCAGTCCTCGGCGAGCCCTTGGCCACCGGGATCGACCGCCCCGAGGACGAGCCAGTCGCGGATGTAGCCATCCCGGGTGGGGTGCATGCCCTCGATCCAGCGCCGGATGCGCTGATGCCACTCGCCGTCGCGCTGCCAGTTGTCACCCCCGGAGTGGTAGACGCCGCCCTGGTCCGCCGCCAGCGGCTGAAGGATGAGCGGGCTCCGCTCGGGGGCGCGCAGGCTCACCATATTGCTCGCCTGGTCGTAGTTGTGACGCAGGGCGGCGAGCCCGTCCGCCGCCGGCACCAGGCCGAAGCGGCTCCGGTTCTCGGGGCCCCGCGCGGGCTGGTATGTGCCGTGGCAGGCGCCCACCGTGGCGCAGGTGAAGCGCAGGTTGTCTTGATCGACCGCCGCGGGCTCGTCGAAGACGGGCTGGACGCGCTCGGCGTAGTAGACCGGGTCGAGTCGGGCGAAGCCGCGCGCCCGGTAGATCCAGTCGATGACCTCTCCGGCCGCGTCGTCGTCGGGCGTGAGCACCACGCGATGCCCGCCGGCCCCCGCCGCCTTCGTGAGCAGGGCGCTCCCCCCGGGGTTCGCGGGATCTGCGAAGGCCGCGATGGCGTGGAAGTCGCTGGCCATCTGCTCGCTGCCAAGGGCCGGGGCCGGGAAGAGGAAGAGCCCCCCCCGGTCGGCGACGTCGTTGGATCCGTGGCACGAGCGGTCGGCGCAGTTGTGGGGGCTCGCGGGATCGGCCAGGACCGGCGCCACCCGGTCCTGGAAGCGCGGGTAGTCGAAGGGCGACTCGGCGTCGGCCCCGACGTCGACGACCTCGTCTCGCTGCGCGTCGCCCACCGTGAGGATCCAGGCTTCGAGGGCCTGGTAGCGCGGATCGGCTTCCCCGGCGTAGAGCGATCCGCCGGTGTGGGCGGCGTAGAGCGGCTTGAGCAGCAGCGGGCTCGCCTCGACGTTGCCGGGGTAGGCGAAGCGCTGCGTGAAGAAGAAGTTGCGCACCATCTCGCAGCTCGTGGGGTCGTCGGTGACGGTGAGCTCGAGGCCGCCGCCGTCGCCCCCCCCGTGGCAGGCGGCGGTGGCGCAGTCCTGGTTGAAGCCGGGCTGGATGGCGGTCACGTAGGTGTCGAAGTCGTAGCGGCTGTTTTGGACGTCGGGCAGGGAGCAGCCGGGGGGGGGCGGCGCCTCCGGTGCGGGCGCTCCCGGGACCGCCTCCGGCGTGGCGTCGGCGTCGGCGGCGTCCTGGATCCACCTGAGGATGGCCAGGTAGTCGGGGTCCTGCTCGGTGAACAGCGCCCCGCCCGCATGCGCGGTCACCGCGAGCCCCTCGAGCAGCAGCTTGCTGTAGGGCGGATCGGCGAGGTTCGTGTAGGCCCTCACGCGCAGGAAGTTCTCGTAGTGACGTTGCGCGTCGGCGGGGGCGGCGTGCAGTCGAAGCCCGCCGCCCTGGGCGGTCTCGTAGCCGCCGTGGCAGGCGCCGCCGCCGAGGCAACTGCGGTTCAGCGCCGGCCACACCGTCGACTGGTAGGCGTCGATGTCGAAGGGGCGGCTGTCGACGGGGCCCACCGAGCCTGCCCCCGGCGCGAACCCCGGCGAGCCATCGCCCGGGGGCGGCGGAGCCACGGCCGGCGGCCCACCATCCGGGCCGCCACGGGGCGACAGGTCCAGGGGCGCTTCGTCACCGCAGGCCGCGAGGAGCATCGGCGCGAGCAGGCGGACGACGCGCCTCATCGGCCGCGCCGGCGCAGGCCCACCAGGGAGAGGAGGGCGAACCAGAGCGCCGGGGTCCCCGGTGTGGCCTCGCAGCCCCCCGCCTGATCTACGCTCGGCTCGCCGGCGCCCTCTTCGAAGGGCTCATCGGCGCCTCCCGATGGGGGCGTGGAGCCCCCGGAGGGCGGTGGGGGCAGCGCACCGCGCGCGTCGCCGCCGGGGCCGGGCGGGGGAGGCGCGCCCTCTCCCTCTCCCTCGCCCTCTCCGCCGGGCGGCGGCGGGGGAGGCGGGGAGGCGCCCCAAGGCGTGCCGTCACAGGCGTCCCCCGTTCCGTCACCGTCGGCGTCCGCCTGGTCCTGGTTGGGCTCCGTCGGGCAGTTGTCGCCAGCGTCGGGCTCACCGTCACGATCCCGGTCCCCGGCGAAGGGCGAGGCGCCGCCGTTCGGCGTCGGGTCGCACAGATCTCCGCGTCCGTCGTCGTCGGCGTCGCCCTGCTCGGGGTTGGCGAGGTACGGACAGTTGTCCGACTCGTCCGGCGCGCCGTCGTCGTCGGCGTCGCCGAGCTCCGCCTCCGGTCGCAGCGTCAGACACACGCCGACGGCCAGGTCCTGGTCGTCCGTGAAGTGCCTGAGATCGTTGTTGTTGTTGTCGTTGTACCAGCGGTCTCGGTACACCGTCGGCTCGTAGCCGGGCCGTTCGAAGCGCACCTCGCATTGGAAGCCGTTGTCGCGGTAGCAGTACTGCTCGTTCCCGTTGTATGCGCCGTCGAGGTAGAAGTAGCCGTCGTCGTCGGTGGTCGTCGCGCGCCCTCGATCCTCGTCGTTGCGCGCGGCGTAGAAGCCGGTCACCCAGACCCCCGAGAGCACCTCATCGGTGGGCTCCCCCCGCGCGTCGCACACCGAAACGTAGCCGGCGAATTGCAGGTTTGCCCACGCGCTGGTGGGGAGTAGAAGCAGCAGGGCCAGGGTCCGCAGTGTCATCACGACCTCCTCGGCCAGTGGACAAAGCAGCCCGCGTGCCAAGGTGGAGCCTGGCCCAGCGCGGCCCCCCGGCCGTGATGGAGATCACTTAGAGGGGTCTCGCATTCCTCTCGCGGGGCCCGTGGTCCGGGGGGACGTTGGTCACCATCTGGGCTACACTGGCGAGCGGGACGGTCCTGGAGGTGCCGTGCAATGTGTGCCCGAGAGCTGTGAAGCCTGCGCCCTGACGACGCACCCCTTCCTCGCGCGCCTCGAGCGTGAGGCCCTGCGCGGCCTCACGCTGCTCCACGAGAAGCGGGCGTACGTTCGGGGAGACGTGCTCTTCCGCCAGGGCGAGCCCGCCGACATGGCCTTCTGTGTCTCAGACGCCGTGGTGCGCCTGTCGACGCGCAGCCCGACCGGGCGCGCGAGCGTGGTCGGGGTCGTGCCGGGGGGTGGTGTGGTGGGGTTGTCGTCGGTCCTGCACCCCGAGGGCGTCCATCTCTGCGACGCGGAGATCACCGTCGCCGGGGCCGCCTGTGGCTTCAGTCGCGCCGGTCTGCTCGCGCTCAACGACGCCCACCCGCAGCTCGGGATGGTGCTCTGCGGAGAGGTGGCCCGCGAGGTCGAACGCGGGATGCGTCAAGCCGCGATCCTGGCCGAGCCTCGCCTCGAGGATCGCCTCGCGGCGTTTCTCCTGGAGCTCGCCTTCCCCGGCCGCAACGGGCTGCCGATCGTCGCCGACGGGCTCACGCGATCGGACCTCGCGGGCCTGTGCGGGGTCACCCGCGAGGCCGTCGCGCGCTGCCTGAGCAAGATGCAGGACGCTGGGGTGGTCCGCACCGCGGGTGGGCCCATCACCATCCTCGACGAGGCGGCCCTGGGCGGCTCGTAGAACACCGCTCCATCCGGTCGGTACGGTTTTCGCTTCTCCCTCGCGCGCCCGCCATTGATCAGGGGAGAGCCAATGCGAACGTCTCTGTGGGCTGCCCAGCTCCTCTTGGCCGTCGGTTGCGCCGACGCTGGCGCCGACGAGCCCTCCGCCCGCGCGTGGTTCGACGACGAGGTCCTCCCGCGCCTCGAGGCCGGCTGCGCCCAGCCCACCTGCCACGGCATCCCCGATGGGGAGGACCACGGCGCCCTCTTCGGTGGTCGCTTCCTCGGGCTCCCGATCGACGCCTCCGGCCGGATCAGTGGCGACGTTCGCACCGACGCGGCCTACGAGAGCGCTAGACAGTTCATCGATCCCTTCGCCTCGGATCCCCGCGACTCCTCCCTCGTCCGCAAGGTCACCGCCCGCGCCCTCGGGGGGGAGATCCACGACGGCCCCGTCTCCTTCGAGCGTCTGGATGACCCGGCGTACCTGGTCTTCGCGCGCTGGGTCGCCCTCGAGGAGGAGGGCGGCGAAGGCGTTGACCCCGCGGAGCTCAGCGAGCTCGAGCGCCTCTTCCGCGACACGGTCGCACCGGTCCTCGTCGAGAAGCGCTGCTTGACGGCGAACTGCCATGGCCCCAAGGCGCTGCTGTCGACCCTGCGCCAGAAGGCGGCCTTCACCGAGTCGCTCTCCGCCGCCCGCGCCCGCTCGAATCGCGCCAACGCGCGGCGCCACATCTCCCTCGACGGGCCGGCGGTGGTGAGCCGGCTGGTCGTCAAGGCGATCCCCATCGACACCGGCGGCCTGCTCCACAAGGGCGGCAACGACAACTTCTTCTCCGGCCCCGATGACCCCGCGCTGGCCCCGCTCCTGCGCTGGATCGAAGCGGAGCAGCGCGAAGAGATGGGGACCGCGCCCGCCCTGGAGGGCGTCATCTTCGTCCGTGGCCCCGTCGAGCCACGCCCCGCCTTCGACGTCACCACGCTCCGCCTCGGCAGCGACCTCTGGTGGATCGACCCCTTCGACGCCGGCAGCCCCGCGCGCAACCTCACGGCGGCTCACCACACCGGCCCCGCCGACGTCCGTGACCCGGCGGTGGACCACGACGCCGCGCGCGTCGTCTTCGCCATGCGGCGCGGCCCCGACGACGCGATGAACCTCTACGAGATGGATCTCGACGGCGGCGGCCTGCGACAGCTCACGCGGGACGCCGTCACCGACGACGGCTTCGTCCCGATCAACGCCCAGCCCACCTACGGTCCCGACGGCTGGATCTACTTCGTCTCCACGCGCGCCCGCGAGATCGGCGATCGGGGCCTGCGCCCCAACACCGATCTCTGGTCCATCGATCGCGAGACCGGAGAGCTTCGGCGCCGGACCTACGGGCCCAACCAGGAGGTGCGCCCGGCGTTTCTGCGCTACGGCGGCGTCGCCGGGGAGCTGGCCTTCACCTCGACCCGCCGCTTCGGTGACGTCTTCAACGCCCCCGTCTTCCGCTTCCCACCGGGCCTCGCCAGCGAGTACCACGTGCACTTCGGGACCCAGCGCACCGGCGAGATGCTGCTCGGCATCCAGGACTCCGCCTTCGGCGTACACCTCATGGCCGCGGTCCCTGACGACTCCGTCTGGGGCGCCGGGCGCCTCGCCTACATCGACCGCAACTTCGGGCCGGACATCGTCGACGAGGGCCGCGTGGACGAGGCGACGCTGCCCCGCTTCGCCCACACCCTGGCCTATCTGACGGACGCCGCCGACGGGCTCTATCGCGACCCGTTCCCGCTCCCCGATGGTCGGCTCCTCGCGGCGAAGGCCCCGGACGCCGACTCCGGCGACTACGGGGTGGTCGTCATCGAGCCCGGGCGCACCGCCGACGGGCACCTCGACGTCGCCCGCGAGCTCACCCTGGTGGACGCCGCTGGCTTCGCCGATCTGCATCCGGTCCCCGTCGTACGCCGCGCGCGGGAGCCTCAAAAGGGCCACCACACCGACTTCGAGTCGCCCACCGGCGTCATCAACATGTTCAACCTGCCGTTGCTGCAAGCGCTGGTGGAGACCCTCGAGCCGCGGGCCAAGACGTTGCGCGACGATCTCCGCTACGTCCGCCTCGTCGCCGCCGTGCCGCTGACGGCGGAGGACATGGCGCCCGTCGATCCGGCGGAGGTGCGCAACGGCGAGCCGGGCTCCAATCGGGTCACCAACGGGATCCACGACCCGGTCTCCGTCCTCGGCACGGTCCCCCTCGGCCGCGACGGCTCCTTCCTCGTGGAGATCCCGGCCAACCTCCCGGTCCGCTTCCAGGCGCTCAACGAGGACAAGATGGCCGTCGGCGCCCAGCACGAGAGGTGGATCTTCGCCAACCCTGGCGAGGAGCTCTTCCACTCCACCCACATCGACGTCTACGCCGCCCGCTGTGCCGGCTGCCACGGGGCGCTCGAGGACACGCCCGACGGCGCGCTCGTTCCGCAGCCCGACGCGATCACCGGGGCCTCGATCAGCCACAGCACCCACGACGCCGCCGATCCGCTCCGCCCGCGGGAGCCGACGCCTCTGGGCCTGGATGCCCCGCGGCGCCCGATGAGCTTCGTCGGCGACCTCCAGCCCGTGCTCGACCGAGCCTGTGCCGTCGCCGGATGCCACGCCGGACCCGCCCCCGCCGCCGACCTCTCGCTGACCGCCTCCGACACCACCCACTACAACGACGCCTACGAGAGCCTGTTGGCGGTCGACGCAGACGGCCGACAGCGCTACGTCGACGAGCGCCGCGCCCGCGCCATCAGCAGCCCGCTCATCGCGCGACTCTATGGGCGCCCCCTCGAGACCGGAGTGGACCCCGGCGGCCTGTGTCCTCCCCCCGACGGCCCGGTCCCCCCCCTCACGGCTGCCGAGCGAGAGGCCTTCGTCGAGTGGATCGATCTCGGCGCGACCTTTGGTATGACGCCCCCATGAAGTACGTCGTGATCCTGGCTCTGCTCGCCCCCGGCTGCGCCGCCGACACCGACGGCACAGACGCCCTCACGCCGGAGCAGATTCTGGTCCCCGCCGTGTGCGGCGACTGTCACCCCGAGCACCTCGCCGATTGGTCGGCGAGCATGCACGCGCAAGCCACCGACGACCCCGTCTTCCGTGCGATGAACGAGCGCGCCGTGGCGGCAGGCGCCGGTGACTTCTGCGTCACCTGCCACGCGCCGATGGCCGTCCGACTGGGCCGCAGCGACGGCAGCGATCTAGACGCTCTGCCCGACGCCCTGCGCGGCGTCACCTGCGCCTTTTGCCACCAGGTCAGCGAGGTCGCCGGCGAGTTCAACAACCCGCTGCGCGTGGAGCTCGACGGCGTGATGCGCGGCGGCGTCGCCAAGCCGCAGCACACCGACGCTCATCCCTCGGCCTGGTCGCCGCTCCACGACCGGCGCGAGCGGGCCTCGTCGGAGATGTGTGGGAGCTGCCACGACGTGGTCAATGGCCACGGGTTGGCCCTCGAGCGCACCCTCGCCGAGTGGCGCGACTCCGTCTTCGGCGCCTCCGACGCGGAGGGGCGGGCGAGCTGCGGCGACTGCCATATGCGCAGCCGCATCGCGCCGGTGGCCACCGACGGGCCGGAGCGCCGCCTCCATGGGCACCTCATGCCCGGGGTCGACGTCCACCTGGTCGAGCACCCCGGCGCCGAGCGGCAGCGGGCCGCGGTCCAAGCCGATCTCTACAGCGCCGTGCGCCCAAGGCTGTGCGTGCGCGGTGGTCCCAGCGGCGCCGAGGTCTTCGTCGAGCTCACCAACACGGGGGCAGGGCACGCCGTGCCGAGCGGCGCGGGTCACTACCGGCGCATGTGGATCGAGCTGCGGGCGCTGGGGCCCGACGGAGAGCTCCTCCTCGCGCGCGGACTCACCGACGAGGACGCCTGGATCATGCGCGAGGTGCTGTTGGACGAGACGGGCGCGCCGACGGAGGCGCCCTGGGCCGCGGTGGATCACACGTCCACGCTCCTGATGCCACCGAGCCCCGGCGCGCGCCCCGGCGAGCACATCGACCACCCCGAGCTGCGTCGCTACGGCGTCGCCGGCGAGGTCGTCCGCGTCGAGCTCACCGTCAAGCTCCGGCCGATGCCGCTCGAGCTGCTCGAGTCCCTCGTCGAGTCCGGGGAGATCGCCGCCGACGTGCCTGCCCGCGCCGCCACCTTCACCCTCGCGGAGCTCGCCTGGACCCCCGGCGATGCGGTCCAGGAGCGCTTGCCCGTCTACGACGTCGAGGTCCGCTGCGTCGAACGAAGGTAGCTGGCCTCACCGCCATCGCGCCGCCGCGCGCAGACCCATGTGTAGCGACATTCGGGCGAGGACGCCCGCGTAGAGCCCGGCGTTGACGACGCTCGGGCAGGTCGCCGCGTAGTGTTTGCGATGAAAGCGGATCATCGAGATATGCGCGTCGGCCACGGCGCGGTAGCGACGGAAGCGTTCGCTGTATTTGTCCTGATGCTCGATGACCGCCTCCGGGTGGTACCAGACCTCCCAGCCCGCGTCCCGCGCCCGCAGAAACCAGTCGACGTCCTCGCAGTACAGGAAGAAGCGCTCGTCGAGCGGCCCGATCTGTTCAACCATCGAGCGTCGCGCCACGATGCAGCAGCCGGTGCTCGCCTCGACGCGTTGGGTGGTGTCGACGCCTCGCCACGGGCTGTGAAGGCGGGCGAGGCGGCGGCTCCCGGGGAACAGATGCGAGATCAGCAGCGCGCGGCACATCGCGTCAAAGGGGGTGGGGATCATCCGCCGGGCCGAGCGCTGGAACTCGCCGTCGGGGCCGAGGACCTTGGGGCCGACGAACCCGACCTCGGGGCGCGCCTCGAGCAACGAGACCAGGGACGCAAACGCCCCCGGGCGAATCAGGGTGTCGGGGTTGAGCAGGCAGAGGTATCGGCCGCTCGCCACACCCATCCCGACGTTGTGCCCGTACGCGAAGCCGCCGTTGCGCCGGTTGCGCACGACGTGGTCCACGTGACGCCCGCGCAGCGCGCGAGCGAGGCTGTCGTCGCGGCTGTCGTTGTCGACGAGGACCACCTCGCGGTGGAAGTCGACGGGATCGGCGAGGACGCTGTCCAAGCAACGAGCGAGGAGGTCCCCGGAGTCGTAGTTCAGGATGATCACGCTCAGCGTAGGCGCGCTCACGCGATGGCCTCCCGGAGGGTCTCTATCGCCTGAGACGCCCATACGTCGCCGGCGTCCGCCCGGGGGGGGGGCATACCGTAGAGGTGTGCGGCGCGGGTCGAGGCGTAGCCACCGCGGGCGACGTCCTCGGGGGAGGGGAGGTAACCGAGGACGCCGTTGCTCGTTCCGGCGACGAGGACGTGGTGTGCCGGAGCGCTTCGCCGCAGCGTCAGCCCGTAGCGGGCGAAGACCTCCGCGCCAACGCCGCAGACCACCAGCTCACCCGCTGAGAAGACCTGAAGCTCGACCGTCGGATCCGGTGCCCGATCGGCCTCTCGGGCGAGCATCTGCGCCCACCAGCTCGCGGCCACGCGCGCCGCTTCGGGTCGTGCGGAGATGAGCGCGCAGCGCAGCGCGTCCGCCTCTGTCGGGGAGTCGCCGACGCGGCGGCAGAAGACGGTGATCGCCCGTGCCCGGAGCCGCAGCGGTCCCAGGCGACACGGCGCGGCCCGCGTGAGGCCGCGCCGGGCGGCGGCTGCGATGGCCTCACCGCAGTCCTCGGGGGAGAGGCCGTCGACCGGGTTGATGTCGCCGCAGCAGCCGTTGAGGAAGATCACGCGGCGGCTCGCGTCGAGCTCCAGCGCACGCACCACGGCGCCGCAGTAGTCGGCGGAGTAGGCGAGGTTCCGGCCCGCCGTGACGGGATGGCAGGCGAAGCCGAGCAGCAGCAGCTCGGGGCGCCGGGGGCGGTGGATCACCACCCCGCGCAGGGTCGACTCGAGTGTGCCTGACCCCGCTCGGTTGAAGACGAGCCCGGGGGGCCCGGGCTCGGTGAAGCGCTCGACGGCGCCCACGGGTCTCAGGTCCTTCAGCGCTCCGGCGATGACCCGCAGGAGACGTCGGAAGAGGCCCGCGCGGAAGGCCACAGACGGCGTCCCGCAGCCCCCCAGCGCGCGGGCGGCGGGACCGGAGTGGGTGTGCGTGCAGTGGAGCATCACGGCCTCGGGCGGCAACCCGAAGCGGGATTGGATCCAGCGACGGACGGCGCCCACCAGGGGCGCGTCGAGACACAGGAGATCGAGCTGCACCAGGACGGCGGTGTGTTCGGCGTCGGAGAGGGCGACCGCACGGGCGAAGAGCGGGTCGCGGACGGTCTGCGCGCGGCGGTCGAGAAAGTACCCGTAGCCGGACAGCTCCTCACCCAGCGGTGGGGTGATCTCCAGGGCGTGGTAGCCGATGTTCACAGCAGCCGGCTCCGCCATGTATCGGGCATCAGTGGGGAGTCGATCTCGAGTGGAAGGTTGTAACGGAAGGGGCGGGGGCCTCGACCACGGATGTGTTCCACAAGGTCGACCAGGCCGTCCCGTAGCCGCATCTGCGGAGCGTAGTCCAACAGGCGGCGCGCCTTGTCCGCCGAGCAGTTGGCCAGCCGGACCTCCGCCGGTCGGCCGGGCATGAAGACCGGGGCGTCGGGGAAGCCGATGATGTCGGCCAGCATCGAGGCCAGCGCGCGGATCTCGATCTGGCCCTCGTCGGGACCGATGTTGACGACCTCGCCCACCACCGACGGCGCGGTGGCCATCGCCAACAGCGGACCGATGCAATCGGAGATGTGCGAGAAGCACCGCTGCTGGCGCCCGTCGCCGTACACGATCGGCGGCTCTCCGCGCAGCATGCGGTTGGCCATGATCGCCGCCACGTTCCGGTACGGGTCGTCGAAACGCTGACGTGGACCGTAGATGTTGTGGGGCACCGCCACCACCGGCTCGAAGCCGTGGACCGTGGCGAGGCAGAGCAGCGTCTGCTCGGCGCCGACCTTCGCGACGCCGTAGGGGTCTCGAGGTCCGGTCCGTGCGGTCTCGCGAAACGGCACGTCGCCGTCGCCGTAGCGCGCCATCGAGGAGCAGTAGACGATCCGTCGGACGCCCCGGTCGATGGCCGCCGAGAAGGTCGCCACGGACGCCGTCATCACGTTGTGGCACACGAGGGATGGCGAGAAGACGGACAGGCCCTCGTAGGCGGTCGCCGCGCAGTGGTAGACGACGTCGCAGCCGTCGAGCGCGGTCCGCATCGCCTCGATGTCACAGCAGTCGATCTCGGAGAAGCGCGTGCCCGTCGGGACGTTCTCCAGCTCTCCTCCCAGGAGGTTGTCGCAGCCCCGTACGTCGTGGCCTTCCGCGATCAGCGCCTCGGCGAGATGCGAGCCCAGGAAGCCGGCGACGCCGGTGACGAAGACGTTCATTCCGCGACCTTCATTTCTCAAGCTTCATTTCTCCCACCTCGTCGAGTCCTCGCGGGCCGGCCGCTCGGGGTAGAGCCCGTCCCCGGACCAAAGAACCCGAGGCGTGCGGAACAGGATCGCGAGATCGAGCCACGCGGAGAAGCGGCGGGCGTACTCCACGTCCAGGTCGGCGCGCGCCGTGAACGGCAGGCGATTGCGACCGTTGACCTGCGCGAGCCCCGTCATCCCGGGGGCCGCGAAGAAGCGGTCCGCGTGCTCGACGAGGCAGCGCGCGCTCTCCCAGTCGTCGAGGGGGCGGGGACCCACCAGGCTCATGGTGCCAGCCACGACGTGGAGGAGTTGGGGGAGCTCATCGAGGCTCGAACGGCGCAACAGTCGTCCCACGCGAGTGATTCGGGGGTCCGAAGCCGCCATCTCGTAGCCCTCGTAGGGGTCCGGGGCGTCGTGGCGGAGGGTGCGGAACTTCAGAACACGCATCGGCCGATAGCCGAGACCGCGACGGCGCTGGCCGAAGAAGACGGGGCCCGGCGACTCCATCTTGATCGCCACCGCGATGAGGGCGAAGCCCGGCAGCAGCGCCCCCAGCAGCGGCACGCCGAGGCCCAGGTCGAGGGCGCGCTTCAGGGCTACGCGGGCTCGGCCGGGTGGTCGCATCGCTTCCTTTCTCAACCCGCGGCTATCGCCGTCTGCCCTTCGTTCCCACGTTGCGCCGAGGAATCTCAGGAATCTGGTCCGGTACGGCCGCGCCCGCAGCCTCACCCAGTCCTGCTCACAAGTGAGTCAGCGAGCGCAACGCAGATCCACGTCGGTCCACATCCACGTGGGAGCGAGGCTCCGCCGATCCGCAGAGTCTTCGGCCGGGAGGGGCGCCGGCCGGGGGGGCATGGAGCGATGTAGGCGGTTCCATTGGGCCGAGCGATCCTGTCCAATACCTTGGCCGGTCGATTGAACAGGATGACTCCATGCAGAGCCACCACGCACACCACATCACGCCCCGGCTCGTCGTCCAGGGCGCCGATGAGGCGATCGCCTTCTACCGGGACGTGTTTGGCGCGGAGCTGCTTGAGCGCTACGCCATGCCGGACGGCCACGTAGTCCACGCCGCGCTGAACATCGGCAACGCCACAATCTCGCTGGCCGAAGAGAGGCTCGAGTGGGGACTCCTGGCTCCCGGTACGCTCGGCGGCAGCGCCGTCCTCCTCACCCTCCAACGCGAGAACCCGGACGCCACCTGTGAAGCGGCCGTGGCCGGAGGCGCCGAGGTACGGATCCCCATCGCCGACCAGTTCTACGGCTACCGCGAGGGCCGCATCGCGGACCCGTTCGGCCACCTCTGGATCCTATCCAAGCTCAACGAGCAGCTCTCGCAGGAGGAGATAGGCCGAAGAATGGAGGCGTTCGGCTCCAGCTAGAGCGATGTGCGTGCCCGCCGGCCGAGTTCAAGGGGCGAAGCCCATCCGTGATCACCTTACAATGAGTTCAAGTAGTTACGACCCTTCTGACGATCGCCTGCCACGCTAGATCGAACTCCTAGAGTTCGCCGGTGTAGGGTCGGCCAGGATTCGGGTTCGTGCCATCCGCGCTCACTTAGGGAGTCTTGCTCGTGAAGTCACGCGGTTAGAGGGTTGAAGATGGCCGCACTTCGAATACGTCTTGAGCTTGGAACAACAAAGACGACCGAAGGAGGCCCACGGGATGCGTACCACACTCGGCTGCTTGTTTGGCATCATCTTTGACCGTGCCGAGATCCTGAAACAGGCTCGGCTGACGGAGGAGAGCGCCTTCTATGAGCGGTTGAACGCTGGTATGGCGAAGTTGATGAAGCGGCTCTTTCTAGCCGCCCTGGAGTCGTGCTGCCAAGTCAAGCGAGAGTACCTGGCTGATCTGCTCGGTGGAGCAGGAATCCTTGATCTTCTCGCGACTGACGGCTCGCGGGTGACGCTCCCGAAATCGGCCGCAAAACGGCTCCCTTCGACGGACTCCGAGCGTGGCGGCATCAAGCTGACGGCCATCATGAGCATTCTGTTCCAGACGATCACGAAGGTGACGTTCACCCATGCGCGGATGCACGACCGCCGGGCTCTGAAGCTGCCGCGGTGGCTGCACAACGTGCTCATCCTCCTCGATCGCGGCCACTGCGACCGGCAAGCTCTTCGCCACCATCGAGGACCGAGGAGGCTTCTTCCTCACCCGACTGAAGACGAACTTCCGCCCCGTAATCGTGAGCATCCGCCGCGGACTCGCCGACGGCTACATCGGCGAGCGCCTGAGCAACGACCTCGCCTTCGAGCGCGAGGTCGATCTCGACGCTGAGTTTCGGATGCCCGACGGTTCGAGCAGGACGTTCCGTTTCGTACGCCTCGTAGTCCCCGTTCAGCGGCCCGATGGTACGACCGAGGACGTAGTTCTGCGATTCGTTACCAACCTCTCCGCCGAACAGTTCTCCGTTGAAGAACTGGCCACGCTGTACCGGTTCCGCTGGCAGATTGAGCGGCTGTTCATGGTCCTCAAGACAGTTGGGCGCCTTGACCACCTTCAGACGGGCAAGCCGCACATCATCGAGGCGTTCCTGTACGCAGCGCTGCTTGGCGTCGTCCTGGCCATGCACGTATGTGGCTGGATGCGCCAGACTCGCCCCGAGCGCGAGCCCAGCTTGCATCGAGTCACCGCGCTCGTCATCGGCTACTTGCCCAAACTCGCGATGGCGATGGCAACCCACCAATACGATCGCGCATTTCGCGAATTCAGGGCGGCGCTGTGGCGAGAAGGCACGAACCCGAATCCTGGCCGACCCTACACCGGCGAACTCTACGAGTTCGATCTAGCGTGGCAGGCGATCGTCAGAAGGGTCGTAACTACTTGAAATCATTGTAAGGTGATCACGGATGGGTCCGACCCTGACCTCGCCATGCCTCGCGCCCGCCTGGACCACACTTGACTTCGACGCTATCGAGAATTGACCCACCCCTGCTTGTGGGAATCCGACCACCCC
>CAYOBQ010000036.1:0-57857 GCA_964402225.1 uncultured Nannocystaceae bacterium
CGGTTGGCGGGCGCGTGCAGCGCGCCGCGTCGCGACTCTGCCGCACCGTTCTAGAAGTCGGTGTAGGTGCCGCCGCGTGGGGCCGCGGCGTGGCAGAGGTGGCAGGTCTCGGCGTCCACCTCCGCTCGCTTTCGCGTCGCCGGATCGAAGCCGACGTAGCGCCAGCCGTCGAACCCCTGGCCCGGCGCGCGGATCCGCACGTCGAGCCGGAGCAGCGTGTCGTCTCCCAGCGCGTGGTGGGCCTTCACCAGCACCGCGCCGTCGGGCGAACGGTACACCCGCCGAAGCTCCCCGTTGGCCTCGTCGCGGACCGGCTCGGACGCGCCCTGCCAGGCCTCGTAGCCCGTGGGGAAGAGCGGGTCGGGAGGGGGGGGCGTCGTGGAGTCGGGCATCCCGAGGGCCCCGCAGCCAAGGGCGAGAGCGGCGAAGATGGGTCCGTTCAGCGCGCGCACGAGGCCATTATTGCCGGCGCGGCGCGCGGGGGTCCATACTCGTTCCATGCTCGACACCCTCAAGAAGTGGCTGAAGGTAGCGGCGGTCATCGCGGTGATCTGGATCGGCGTTCAGGTCGCGCTCGTCTATATAAACCGCCTCCAGCTCCACAACATCATGGATGGCGAGACCATGGACGCGCGGCGCCAGAACTACGACGCGACGACGCTGCTCTCCGAGATCAAGAACCGCGCGCGCTCCACCATCTCGGTGCCGATCGAGGACATCGAGTTCACGGTGGTGATCCCCGACGACCCGCTGAACGGGGACTACTCCGTCACCGCCGTCTACACCGACTGGGTGGACCTGGTGAGGTGGCACATCCCGATGGACCAGACCATAGTCGCCACCGCCGAGCCCCCCGTGAGGTAGCTACTCGACTCTGAAGTGGTGCCCGCAGCTCGCACACTCGAGCTCGTGTGATCGCTTGTCTCGGATCGTCTGGAGCGAGTCGCAGCGAGGGCATTGCGTGCCCGAGGCCCCGGCAGTCAGCGCGTCGCCATGCTCCGCGAGCTGCGCCATCGGATCGCCACCGACCAGCAGGCGCACGCCGAGGAAGATGCCGCTCACCAGAAAGAGGATGGTGAACAGCAGCCACACGCCGTCGCTGAGCAGGTGCACGGCGAAGCCCTCGAAGGCGGGGGAGACCGCCTCTGCGGCGTAGGCCGCGTACTCGCCGATGAGCAACGCGAAGAGCGAGGCGAAGACGAGGACGCGAAGCTGCGGTGGGCTTCCGATGGCGCCGGCCAGGCGCGCGCCGAGACCGGCGGCCACGCCGACCAGGGCCGCGCCCATCGCGAGTTGCCCGGGGAGCAGCGCGCGACTCACGCCGTAGGCCGCCCCCCCGAGGATCGCGCCGGCGAGGATGCCGAGCAGCGGGCGAATCTCGTCCTTCAACGCGCGGGCTCGATCGTCAGGATGTGCTCCGGCTCCGCCGGTGGGCCCCCGTCTCCGCCGGCGACCAGCGCCGCGGTGACGCCACCCGCCACCACCGCCGCGGCGCCGGCCCAGACCCACCAGTGCCCATACCACGGCGTCGGCGGTGGAGGCGCGACCTCCGGCAGCCCCACGAGCTGCACCTCCAATGGGTAGATCTCCCCGGCGACCACGGTCAGCGTCTCGCGGTGCACGGCGTGCCCCGGAGCGCGCACCTCGACCACGCGACCTCCCGGTTCGAGCTCGCCGGCGTACGGCGTCTGACCCACCCGCCGCCCGTCCACCACCACGTCCGCGGGCGGCCGGGCGGCCACGCGGAGGACGCCGGAGACCGCCAGGAGGTCGATCTCGAGCGTCGTGTCACGTCCCGCGCGCACGCGGAAGGTATCGACGTAGTCGGCGTAGCCCCGGCGACTGACCTTGATCGTGTGCTTGCCCGCGCGGAGCGCAAGCGGCAGCTTCATGGGGGTGGTCGCGATCTGCTGGCCGTCGATGTGCACCTCGGCGCCGACGGTGGTCGACTGGACGATGACGGTCCCGCTGCGCGCGCGGCGGGGGCGTGCGTCCGCCACGGACGACAGGGCCAACACGAGGAGCATGGACGCCCAGGCGGGGTTCATCGAGCAGATGATAGGCAGGGGCCCAGCGCGTTGCAAAGCGGCGGACGTTGAAAGAAGGTAGCGGCCCAAGACCGTTCAAGCCGCCGAGGTCCAGATGTCTGACGCGTCCCCGCAGATAGACGAAGCCCCCCCGCCGAAGCGCTCGCTGCTCCGGCGCGTGCTGGTCATCGGCACGCTCACCGTGCTGCTGGTGGTGGGCGGCGTCACCGCGCTGATCGCCGTCTACTTCGATGACATCGTCAACGCACAGAAGGACGAGCACCTACCCCGCGTCGAGGCGCTGCTGGGTCGGAAGGTCCAGGTGGGTGACATCTCGACCAGCGTGGTCCCGCTCGGAGTCGAGGTGCGCAACGTCGTGGTCGCCGGGCGCAGAGACGGGGAGCCGCCCCTGGTCGAGCTGAAGCGGGTCTTCTTCTCCGCGGGGGCCTGGCACGCCGTCAAGTCCGCCGGGACCGAACTTCAGCTCAATGCGATGGTCATCGATGGACTCACCGTCAACCTGGTGCGCGAGGCCGATGGCTCCCTGAGCTACGAAGACGTCCTCGCGCGCCTGACCGAGGGCCCACCGCCCGAGGAGGCCCCGGCCCCCCTCGACCCCGAGGTCCTGAAGTTCATCAAGCAGCTCGAGCTGAAGCGTGTCGCCCTCGTCAACAGCCGGTTTCGCCTGATCGACAAGGCCACGGGGGGGGCGATCGCCGAGACTCGGATCAACGATCTCGGCATCGAGATGACCGACGTCGCGCTGGCGAGCCCCTTTGAGGTTCGCCTGGGCGCCGCCGTGTTCGCCGAGCAGCGCAACTTCGAGGTGAAGGTGAAGCTCGGCCCGCTGCCCATCGGGGAGGCGGGCGCCCCGGTGCCGATCCACTGGATCTCGATGAAGGCCGACGGCATCGACGTGTCGCGCGCCCTGCCCTACCTGCCCGCGGGGACGCCCCTGTCCATCAACAGCGCGAAGTTCCGGGCGGATCTGCGCGTCGATGACCCGTTGCAGGCCAAGGGGCGCATCAAGGTCAAGGGGGATGTCTCGGTCGACCAGCTCTCCGTCGGGCTGCTCGAAGCAGGCCAGCCCTTCGACCTGAAGCTCTCCCCCAACGTGGAGCTCGACGGCAAGGCGGGGTTGGTCGACCTCACCGGCTTCGCGGTCTCCTTCGACGACATGAAGATCACCGCCAACGGGCGAGTCGAGGGGCTCAATGGGGATCAGCCGACGTTCTCGGACCTCTCGATCAAGACCGACAGCCTCGACCTCGGGCGGCTCACGGCGATGCTCCCCGACCTCAACGACGCGCTCCCGAAGGGGTCGAAGCTCAGCGGCCTCTTCAAGCTCCAGATCTCCGCATCTGGAGATCCGACCAACCAGAAGGTCGAGGCCGACGTGAACCTCGACGCCGCGGGGATCCTGATCCCGGGGGCCTTCGCGAAGCCCGAGGGGACGCCGCTCAACACCCAGTTCAAGGCGGAGCGGAAGGCGAAGGACCTGGATCTCGAGAGCCTGAAGCTGGCGCTGGGTCCGATGGGCCTGAGCCTCGCGGGGCAGGTCAGGAACTTCGACGACCCCACCTTCGACATCAAGGGCGACACCGGTCACTTCGACATCAACGGTCTCGTGCGCTTGCTGCCCAACGTCGCCAGCGCCATCCCACCGGACGTCAAGGTCGCGGGGCGCATGCGCGTGAACGTGGCCCTCGTCGGCAGCCCCGACAACGTCGACAGCCGGGTCACGGTGGATCTCGCTGGCGCCGATCTGGCGGTGCCCGGTACGACCATCAAGGGCGGCGGGCGCGTGGCGATCATCGCGAAGGGCAACCCCAAGGCTGCCGTCTCGGTCAACGTCGACGCCAGGCTCACGGGGCTGGGCGTGCGCGCGGGGGAGGCCTTCGCGAAGCCGGCGGGGACGCCCTTCGTGGTTCGACTCGACGGCAGCCGTTCGGGAGAGACGCTCAACATCGGCTCGCTGAAGATCGACCTCGGGCCGCTCTCGGTGACCGGCTCCGGCCGAGTCTCGCCGGGCGGGATCGACGTGCGCGCGAACATCGGGCGCTTCAGCGTCGCGCAGCTCGCCACGATGCTGCCGGCGCTGAAGGAGTCGCCCATCGCGGCGGCGACCCTGGGGATGAAGCTCGGCCTCCGGGGAAGCCCGAAGCAGCAGAGCACCATCAACGCCGAGCTCGAGGACTTCTACTTCGCCCAGGGCCGCAGCTCGTTGACGGGGCGTGCGACGGTGTCGAACCTGGACGCGCCGAAGATCCGGTTCGATTTCCGCTCGCCGAACCTGGACCTCGACGAGCTGTTCCCGCCCAGCGGCGAGAAGGCACCGGCCGAGGAGGGAGGCGGCGGTCCACTCCCGCCGATCGTGAAGAAGATCGACGCGGCGGGTGGGCTGCGCGTCGCCAAGGGCCGCTCCTCCGGGGCCGCCTTCAGCAGCTTCGTCGCCAAGCTGACGATGAAGGGTGGCGTGCTGCGCTTCAGCGCCCTGGACTTCGACGCCTACGGGGGTCACTTCACGGCGGCCCCGACGACGATGGACATCGGCGCGGCGGAGCGCTCCTTCGACATGAACGTGAACTTCAGAAACGTCAACGCCCAGCAGCTCCTGGCGGAACAGGCGGACCTGCCCGACACGCTGAGCGGGCGCCTCAACACGCAGTTCAAGGTGAAGGGGCGTGGCAACGAGTGGGAGAAGCTCTCGAAGACGCTGACGGGCGCCCTCGGCGCGCAGCTCGCGAAGGGGCGGCTCCACGGGGCCGACGTGAACCAGGCGGTGGTCGCGCCGGTGGCCGCGAAGATCCCCGGCGGGCTGGTGAAGAAGCCCAAGGGCGTGCGCGGCACCGCGCTGAGGTCGCTGGTGGCCAAGTTCAGCATCGCCAACGGCAAGGCGACGTTGGTCGAGCCGATGGTCGCCCAGACGCCCCAGGGTCCCTTGGAGTTGGACGGCTATATCGGGCTCGACCGCGCGTTGAAGCTGACCGGGACGCTGAAGCTGACCAAGTCCGCGGTGGCGAAGATGACGGCCAACAAGGTCAAGCCGAGCAAGCCGGTGCCCGTCGGGTTGACCATCGGCGGCACGGTCGATTCACCGAAGATCACCGGGGTGGAGATCGACGGGCTGGTGAAGGTGCTCGGCGGTGAGCTGGCGAAATCGCTGGGGCTCGAGAAAGTGGCCGCAGCCAAAGAGACGGCGCTCGAGGCCAAGCGCAAGGCGGTCGCGATGGCCCGCGAGAAGGCCGCCGAGGCGCGCCGACGCGCGAACCAGGCGAGGAAGCGGGCGCAGGACCTCGCGCGTAAGAAGAGGAAGCAGCTCGAGGCGAAGGCGCGCAAGAAGAAGCGCGAGGCGGAGAAGAAGGCCAAGGCCAAGGCCAAGAAGGAAGCCAAGAAGCGCCTCAAGGGCCTGTTTTGATCGGGTCGTGCCGTGTTAACTCGCGGGCACGTCACCCCTCGACACCGAAAGGCCGACGTTGATGCGCATTGGCATCCTGCTGCCCCTGCTCGTTGCCCTGCCCGCCCTCGCCCAGGACGGTGAGCAGCCGACCAACGAGGCGGGCGAGGAAGACGCCCAGCTCGACACCGCAAAGAAGGCGGCGGAGGCGGCGAAGAAGGCCGCCGCGGCGAAGCCGGATCTGTCCAAGGCCACCAAGCCGGGGGCCAATCTGAAGAAGAAGCCGAAGCCGAAGGCCGCAGAGGACGGGCTGCCGTCCTGGCCCGAGGCGGGCGGCACGTCGCCGACGACGGCGCCGGGCCACGAGATGGCGGCGGATTGGGACGCGGCGACCGGGCCGGTGGCCGAGGTCTCCTATCCATTCATCGAGCAGCACGGCTACTTCCGCACCCGGGCCGACTTGTTCCACAACCTCGATCTCGACACCTACGACCTCGACCTCGGGCGCGGATCGTCGCCGTTCCTCCCGCCGCTGACGGAGCTCGACACCGACGGGTCCGACCACATCAACGAGGAGAACCCCGACGATCCGCACACCTTCCGGCGCGGCGCCGACTCGGTGGCGTCGACCAACATCCGGTTTCGGTATCAGCCGACGCTGCACATCAGCGAATCGCTGCGCGTGCGCACGACCTTCGATGTCTTCGACAACCTGGTCCTCGGCAGCACGCCCGACGGCTCGCGGCGCCTCGGTTACGACCGACCGGACTCCCCCTTCGAGACCTTCAGCGGTTCCCAACGCCCGCAGGAGTCACGGGTCAGCGACTGGCGCGACGCGGTGCGGGTGAAGCACCTGTGGGGCGAGTGGACGACGCCCCTCGGGCTGCTGATGATGGGGCGGACGGCGAGCCACTGGGGCCTGGGCGTCCTCGCGAACAACGGCGGGTGCCTCGACTGCGACTTTGGCGACTCCGTCGACCGCATCATGGGTGTGACGAAGCTGTTCGGGACCTACCTGGCGCTCGCGTGGGACTTCCCCTCCGAGGGCTTCGTCGGGTTCTCGGGGCAGCACTCGAACCCGGACCAGCCCTTTGGGCAGCAGCACGACTTCGACCAGCGCGACGACGTCAACGAGTACGTCGTCGCCATCTTCCAGCGACCGCTGACGACCCAGGAGAAGGACGAGCGGCACCGGCTGCTCAACTCCGAGCGCAAGCCGGCCTTCGATTGGGGCGTCTACAACGTGATCCGCACCCAGGAGTTCACCACCGAGGGCAACGGCGGGATCGCGGCGACCCACGACCAGGAGGGGAAGCTCCGGGACGTCAAGGCCTTCGCCTACATCCCCGACCTGTGGCTGAGCTACGAGGTGCGACCCCAGGCGAACGTCTTCTACAAGCTCGGCTTCGAGGCGACGGGGATCTTCGGCGTGATCCGCGAGGTGCCCTTCGGCTTCGTGAGCAAGCCCAAGGAGGTCTGCATCGAGGAGAACGGGCGGGAGAACCCGGCGATCGCGCCGGAGGACTGCGCCGGGAAGGTCATCAAGCCCCGCGAGCGCGACATCCAGCAGTGGGGCTACGCGCTACAGTTCGACGCGCGCAACGAGAAGCTCAAGTGGGGCTTCCACCAGGGGATGGCCTCGGGGGACGAGACCGACGGCTTCGGGGTGCTCGACAAGCCCGCCATCGACGCCAGCGAGCCGAAGGACCAGGAGGTCACCAGCTTCAAGTTCGACCGGGACTTCATCGTGGAC
The DNA here is from genome assembly GCA_964402225.1 of uncultured Nannocystaceae bacterium. Classification (GTDB taxonomy): domain Bacteria; phylum Myxococcota_A; class Bradymonadia; order UBA7976; family UBA1532; genus CAYOBQ01. The sequence goes on from CAYOBQ010000036.1 coordinate 7,178, forward strand.
ATGATCCTGTTCCGCGAGATCATCGGGACGGTGACCAACGCCGCGTACTTCAAGCCCTACGTGGGGTACGACTTCATCTTCAACTCGGAGGAGGCCTGGGGCATGCAGTTCGCGGCCATCTACGCGATGGCCCTCGAGGAGAAGGCGACGCCCGGTAACGAGGCGCCCCTGGGGCTCGAGTTCGACCTGGAGTTCTACGTCCACGAGTTCGACCGCTTCCGCTGGTCGCTGGCCTACGGGATCCTCTTCCCCTTCGGCGCCTTCGACCTGCTCGACGACCAGGAGTCCTCGGTCGTGCACGAGCCGGGCATCGCCCAGACGCTGCAGATGCAGGTCGGGATGGAGTTCTAGGGGCGTGGCGAAGCAGCGGACTTGGGGTGGGCGTTTCTCCGAGGCCACCGACGACCTCGTCGCCCGGCTCAACGCCTCTGTCGGCTTCGACCAACGCCTCTACCGCGAGGACATCGACGGCTCGATCGCCCACGCCGGCATGCTCGCGGCGCAGGGGATCATCTCCGCCGCCGACGCCACCGCGATCCGCGAGGGCCTCGAGGCCGTCCGGGGCGAGATCGAGCGGGGCGAGCTCGAGTGGCAGACGGCGCTGGAAGACGTCCACATGAACGTCGAGGCGCGGCTCACGGAACGGATCGGCGAGGCCGGCGGCCGACTGCACACGGCGCGGAGCCGAAACGACCAGGTCGCCACGGATATGCGGCTGTGGTTGATGCGGGCCATCGACGCGCTGCTCCCCGGGGTCGACGCTCTCCAGGAGGCGTTGCTCTCGGTGGCCGAGCGCGACGGGCAGGCGGTGTTGCCCGGCTACACGCACCTGCAGCGTGCGCAGCCGGTGCTGCTCGCCCACCACCTGCTCGCCTACGTCGAGATGCTCGAGCGCGATCGGGGGCGGCTCGTGGACTGTCGGCGGCGCACTTCGGAGTGCCCCCTCGGCGCCGCCGCCCTCGCCGGCACACCGTTTCCGATCGACCGCGAAGCCACCGCCGCCGCCCTCGGCTTCACCCGGCCCATGGCCAACAGCCTCGACGCCGTCGCTGACCGCGACTTCGCCGTCGAGTTCACCGCCGCCGCGGCCCTCGCGATGGTGCACCTCTCGCGCCTCGCCGAGGAGCTGGTGGTTTGGTCGAGCCAGGAGTTCGCCTTCGTGGAGCTCGGCGACGCCTTCGCGACCGGCTCGAGCATCATGCCGCAGAAGAAGAACCCCGATATCCCGGAGCTGGTGCGCGGGAAGACCGGGCGGGTCTTCGGCGATCTGGTCGCGCTTCTCACGCAGCTCAAGGGCCTCCCCCTCGCCTACAACAAGGACTTGCAAGAGGACAAAGAGGCGCTCTTCGACGCCGCCGACACGCTCACGGACTGCGTCTCGGCGATGGCCCGCTTGCTCCCGGCCTGCCGGTTCGACGCGGCCCGGATGCGCTCCGCCTGCGACGCCGGCTTCGTCACCGCCACCGACGTGGCGGACTACCTCGCGACCCGAGGCGTGCCCTTCCGCGAGGCCCACCACGTCGTGGGCCGACTCGTCGGCTGGTGCATCGCCGAGGAGCGCACGCTGCCATCGCTGACGCTCGACGAGTTCCGCCGCTTCAGCGACGTCTTCGAGGACGACATCCGCGAGGCGGTCACGGTGGAGGCGTCAGTCGCCGCCAGGACCAGCCTGGGCGGGACCGCCCCCGACCGCGTGCGCGCCGCCCTGGCTGCGGCGCGCGCTCGTCACTCGGAGTGACAAAACATCACCTGCCCCATCCCCAGCCCCCACCCTCCCTTGGGGGGTATCGGACAAACGCGGCGATTGTTGCGCAGAAAATAGAAAAATCGACCTGGGCGGGGCTGTGCGCACTTGTATTCGGGGGGTGCGGAGTGGCGGGGATGCCCGTCGCTCCGGGGCCTGTTCCGCCGGCGGCGCCGGATACGCCTTCCGTCGTCCGTACATCCGTGGGCCTGGAGATCGTGGCGGCGGCGCCGGAGGTCGACATCGATGGGCGCGCGTTGACCTCGACGCCGACGCTGTTGCTCTTCCTCGACCAGCCTCGTTGTGACGGGCGGCCCGCAGCGACCGCCCTGGCGGGCACACCGTTGCGATTCGCCACCCGCGAGACGAAGGTCCGAAGCGCCCGAGTCGTGGCGGCTATCGAGGACAGGCAGGGCGAGCCTTCGGTGGCCATCGAGTTGCGCTGGTCACCGCCGCCACCCGCGCCGGAGCGGCCCATTGTCTTCGTCGACACCGCTGGCGCCGTGCAGATCACGTGGTTGCCGCCCGCCGCGGCCCGGGTTCGGGTCCTGCGTGACGGGATCCCCATCGGGGAGGCCCGCGCGGACGCGTCGGTCTATGCCGACACACCCGAGGCCGGAACCCATCGCTACGCGCTGGAGGGCGTCGGCCCGGGTTTCCGAACCGCAGCATCCCAGGCCGTGGAGGTCGATGTCCCGTGAGGCGATTCCTGTTGCTCCTGCTCGTGCCTGCCCTCGGCGCGGCGACCCCCGTCCGCGGGACCAAGGGGATGGTCGCCGCGGATAACGCCTCGGCGTCCGACGCGGGGGCCCAGGCGCTCCGCGACGGCGGTGATGCGGTGGACGCCGCCGTGGTCTGCGCCCTGATGTTGGGGGTGGTCCACCCATTCGGCTCAGGGATCGGCGGCGGTGGCTTCGCCGTGGTTCATCGCGCCGGAGGTGAGGACTACGCCCTCGACTTCCGCGAGATGGCCCCGGCGAAGGCGCATCGCGACATGTACCTCGACGCCGACAAGGCGGTCGTGAAGCACGCCAGCACGCGGGGCCCCAAGGCGGCGGGGGTGCCCGGCGAGTTGGCAGGGCTCTACGAGCTCCACCGCCGACATGGGAAGCTCCCCTGGAGGCGAGTCGTTGAGCCCGCGCTGAGAGCCGCCCGCGACGGGTTTCCGGCCGGTGCGTTGCTCAACAAGCGGGTCACGTCGAAGCGCGAGCGTCTCGCCGCGGTGCCGGAGCTCGCGAAGGTCTTCCTGCCGGGTGGTGCGCCGATCGCCGTCGGGGCCACCGTCCGTCGGCCGAACCTGGCACGCACGCTCGCGGCGGTCGCGGAGCACGGCGCCGACGCGTTCTACAAGGGCGAGGTCGCCAAGCGGATGGCCAAGGCCACGCGCTCCGCAGGCGGGCTGCTCTCGGAGACGGATCTCGCGGGCTACCGCGTCAAGAGGCGCCCCCTCGTCGATGTCCGCTGGCGAGGGCACCGCGTGTTGTCCATGCCGCCTCCGAGCAGCGGGGGCGCGGTGATCGGGCAGGTGCTCCGCGTCCTCGAACCGACGGACCTCGAGGCCCTCGGCCACAACACCGACGCCTACCTGCACCGCCTCACCGAGGCGCTCAAGCACGCCTTCGCCGACCGGGCGCGCGTCATGGGCGACCCGGACTTCTCCCGGGTCCCAACCGCAGACCTCACCAGCGACGCCACGGTGAAGCGGGTGCGCGGCGCCTTCGACCCCAAGGCCACGCTCCCCCGGGCCGCCTACGGCGGCAACTACGCGATCCCGACGGACGGCGGCACCTCGCACTTCAGCGTGGTCGACTCGCGCGGCAACGCGGTGGCGCTCACGACCACGATCAACACCGGCTTCGGCAGCCTCTTCGTCGCTGGCGATACGGGCGTGCTGCTCAACAACGAGATGGACGACTTCGTCGCCAAGCCGGGCGTCCCCAACGCCTACGGCCTCATCGGCCGGGGGGCGAACGCGATCGCGCCGGGGAAGCGACCGTTGTCGAGCATGAGTCCGACCATCGTCCTCGACCCGAAGGGCCGCGTTCGAATGGTGGTCGGCGCGTCGGGGGGCCCGATGATCATCACCGGCACGCTTCAAGTCCTCCTCAACGTGCTCGTCTTCGGGATGGAGGTCGACGCGGCGGTCGCGGCCCCCCGTATCCATCACCAGTGGGTCCCCGAGGCCCTGGTGACGGAAGCCGCGATCGGCGACGAGACCCGCGAGGCCCTCGAGGGCAAGGGGCACGCCACCAAGACCTGGCCGCGCTACAACGCGGTACAGGCGGTGGTGGTGGACGCGCGCGGGATGGCGGGCGCCTCGGATCCATCGAAGCAGGGACGCCCCGCCGCCGCGGACTGAACCTCAGATCCGGCCCGCCCGCAGGATCTCGACGATGCGCTCCGCGGCGTGGCCATCCCCGTAGGGGTTGCCGGCGCCGCGCATGGCCTCGCGCGCCGCCGGATCGGTGAGCAGCTCGATGGCGTGGCCGAAGATGGCGTCGCTATCGGTCCCCGCGAGCCGCGCCACGCCCGCCTCGACGCCCTCGGGGCGCTCCGTTGTGTCTCGTAGGACCAGCAACGGGACACCGAGGGAGGGCGCCTCTTCCTGCACCCCCCCCGAGTCGGTCATGATCAGCGTCGCCCGCTTCATCAGGCCGATGAACTCTCCATAGCCCACCGGATCGATCAGGTGCGCGTTGGGCACCGACCCCAGGACCTCGTGGGCCATGCCCTGGACCTTCGGGTTGGGATGAACCGGGTAGACGGCCACCGCCTCGGGCTGGGCCTCGAGCACCCGCCGGATGGCCCCCATCACACCACGCATCGGCTCGCCGAAGTTCTCGCGGCGATGCAGCGTCACGAGGATCAACGGGGTGTCGCTGGCGATCGACAGGGGCAGCGGCAGATCGCGGTCGACGATGGAGTGGAGCGCATCGACGACGGTGTTCCCCGTCAGGTGGATTCGAGCGGGGTCGATTTGCTCGGCGAGCAGCTTGTCGCGGGAGCGCTCGGTCGGCGTGAAGTGATACGCGGCGATGGGGCCCACCAAGCGGCGGTTGGCCTCCTCGGGGAACGGGCTGTAGATGTCGTCCGTACGCAGCCCCGCCTCGACGTGGCCGAAGGGGATGCGCCGGTAGTAGCAGCACAGGCCGGTGGTCATCACGGTGGTGGTGTCGCCCTGAGCCAGCACGACGTCGGGCTGCTCGTCGGCGAGCACGGCGTCGAGCCTGGTGATGAGGCGAGCCGTCAGCTCCGGGAGCCCCTGCCCGTGCTGCATCAGGGCTAGGTCACGATCCGGGCGGATGTCGAAGAACTCGGCGACCTGGTCGAGCAGGCTTCGATGCTGCCCGGTGAACAACACGCGGGCCTCGAAGTCCTCGGCTGCCCGCAACGACGAGATCACGGGGGCCATCTTGATCGCCTCCGGCCTCGTCCCCACACAGCACAGCACCTTCAGCGGCATCTTCTTCCTCCTTCAGCCTCGCTTCGACCACCCGATCCAGGGAGGCCAGCAGGCCAATCTGGACGTAAAGAAACCAGTTCCACGCCTGTGACAAGAAGAACGCCGCGGCGAGCAACGCCATGAAGTTCGAGAGCTGTGACTCCCGCATCGCGCGCGCTACCCCCGGTGGCCCCGTCGCTCGTTCGACGCGCCTGCCCGCTTGTACGGTCAACCAGAGCAGGACCATGAACGGGACGAAGCCGGCGAGGCCCGTCTCGGCCAACACCTGAAGCCAGGTGTTGTGGGTGTGCACCATGCGGTAGCTGATCGCGTTGACCGCGTAGTTCGGGTAGTTCATGGGGAAGGTGTCGAAGCCGACGCCCAGCAGCGGCTTGTGCCGGAAGATGCGCAGCGCGGCGTGCCACGCGTCCAGCCGGTTCTGGGCCGAGGCGTCGATGGACTTGCCATGGGTGGCCACCGTCGCCCGACTCGAGACGCCCGCCATCGCGGCCATCCCCAGCAGCGCGCCAGCCACCCCGACGATGAGCACGCCGCGGTTGATGCGCGTGCGAAACAGCATGTACATGCCCGCGCAGAACGCCAGCATGCCGCCCCGTGACTGCGTGAAGATGAGGCCCATGAAGCCGCACGTGAGCATGAGCGCGAAGCCGAGCCGCTTGAGGCCGCGCGTGTAGCGCACCGCGAGCACCAGGAACGGCATCGTCGTCAACAGCGCCAGCGCCAGGTCGTTGGGATCCCCGAGCAGCCCCGCGGCGCCGGCTCGCGAGCCCTCGATCGTGGCGAGGCCGGCGTACTTCGCATAAATCGCGTACCCCCCCAGGAAGCTCGTGCAGGCGGCGAGCACCGTCTGCAGGACCACCGCGCGCCGCTCGTCGTCGACGAGGTTCAGGATCAGCACGTACAGGATCGCGATCTTGACGAAGAGGTCCTTGAAGACGGTCATGCTCCAGACCGGCATCGAGCTCTTGGGGCACGACAGCAAGACGCCGAGGACCAAGGCGGCCATCCAGCGGTTCTGGCGTGAGTAGGCCCACGAGAGATCACGCCCCAGCGCTTTGTTGGCGAACGTCAGCCCCAACGCCCCGAGGGCCGCCAACCGGGCCAGGTTGAAGGGCGCGAGGGCGGGCAGGAAGTCCATCGCGCGGGTGTAGAGCAGCGCGGTGAAGATGAGCAGGCACAGAAACGGGCTGCGGAGGCACGCGATGACCAGCGCTCCGCCCAACACGGCGGCGACCGGCGCCAGCGGATGCACGGCGCCCGCCGTCAGACCCACCGCGACCGCGATCGGCGCCGCGATGAGCGCGGGGATGAGGCCGCTCCCGGTGCGCGGCAGGGCGCGGGCCGTCACGTCGGGGCCGAGCGCGCCGCCAGCTCCTCTTCGGCGAAGTGGGGCAACGTACCCAGGACCGGCACCCCCGTGAGCTGCTCCGCCTCCCACGGGCGGCGCACCGTCCGGTCCAGGAACTCCAAGGCGAAGACGAAGACGAGCCCCAGCACGAGCCCGCCGACGAGCCCGGCGAGCAAGACGAAGAACAGGCGCGACTTCAGCGACATCTGAGGCTTCGAGGCGGACTCCACCACCCGAATCTGAGTCGACTTCTCCTGCACCACCAGAGCCCGGTTCACGACCGCCTCCTCGTGCCGCTCGAGCAGCTTCTGGTGCAGGTTCGCCTTCGCGTCGCGGGCCGCGATGAGGTCGTTCGACTGGCGGGCGAGGGCCGCGAAGCCCCGCAGCTCCTCGAGGGACGCATCTACGCGACGGGTGAGGAACTCGACCTGCTCCTTCAGGGCCTTCTTGTCCCGCGCGGCCTTGCTCGGCCCACCGCCGCCCCGCTGCCTCGCGCGCCGGAGGGCCGCCTCCGCGGCGAGGACCTCGGGGTGGGTGGGCGTGTAGACCTCGCGCAACTCCTGGACGCGTCGTGCGGCGCGGCTCATGCCTGCCGACCGCGTCGCGCCGCCCCCCGTCGCGCCAGCGAGGGCAGACTCCGCCTTGATGAGCTGGCTGAGGAAGGTGCGGTGCCCTTCGATCTTGAGCTTCTGCACCTCCGGGTCGTGGTTCGGGTTCTGCTCCCGGAAGCGATGGAGCTGGTCGTCGAGATCGCGGCGCTCTCCTCGTACGCGAACGACCTGCTCGTCGAGGAAGGCGACGTTCTTCGCGAGGGCCTCCCGCTCGGGCCGAAGCAGCTCCTCCATGAGCTCGGCGGTGAGCCGCACGAGCCCGGCAGAGACGAACTCGGCGGAGCCGGCGCTCAGCGAGATGTTGATCAGCCCGCCGCCCTCGCTATAGACCTGGATGCCGGCCTTGAGGCCCGCTATCCGCCCCGCCCGCTGCGCCGGCGTGAGGTCGTCGTGGAGCTCGCCCATGTCGCGAAGCACGCGCTCGACGCTGCGGCTGCTCTTCACCAGGCTCGTGATCGCTGGCAGGCGGCTGGAGACCTGATAGTCGAGGTTGAGCTCCTTGAGCGCCTGACTGAGCTTCACCTTCTCCTGGACCAGGACCAGCGCGCTCGACTTGTACTTCACGCCGAGCACGTGTCGGGCCCACACCGCGGCGGCGGGGACCAGCACCACACAGAGGAACATGACCAACCGGTGCTTCCAGAGGGCGTCGGCGACGAGCGTAGCGTCGACGTAGCGGCGCGCGGGCTCGACCCCATCTCGGGAGGACGTCCGGACCGGCGCGTTCATGAGGCGACCCAGTCAGCGACCTTCTCGCGCCAGCGATCGAGCACATCCAGGACCGGCGGGAAGTGGTGCTGGTTCCAGACGATGCCGAGGGGTTGGATGTTCGCGGCCTCCAGCCACGCCACCGCCTCCTCGAGCTTGGTGGCCATGGTCCGGCGCTTCATCACGACCAGCACCGCCCCATCGAAGGCCTCCATCCACAGCGGTGGGATGTCGAGCACCTCGTCGCCGGCGAGCATCGGCGGTCCGTCGACCACCACCACCGCGTCGTCGGCCTGGGTGATGCGATCGTGGTGACCGTCGGGCGTCAGCAAGACGCGATCGGCGCCGGGGGTGAAGTCGGCGGGGATCAGCGTCGTGAGCCGAGACCAGTCGAAGACGTCGAAGCGTTCCATCGCGGTGCTCGCCCACTCCTCGGCGAGGAGATCGGCGAGGAAGCTCTTCCCGTCGTTGGCGTCGACGGAGGTCAGCAGCACGAAGCGCGCGCCCGACCGCTCGATGGCCGCCGCCACCTGGGTGGCGAGCTTGCGCCCCTCGCGATTGAGGCGGATCGAGGACATCTACTTCGAGGGCAAGGGCAAGAGCGTGAGCACCGCGTCGTTGATGATGACGACGTCGAGGGCTGGCGGCTTGACCTTCGACGGCTTCGCGTCCTCCGGGTAGCGGACGCGCACCTGGTAGCGGCCCGGCTCGAGGGGGACCTTCATCGTCTCCTGGTAGGCGACCTCACCCACCGACTGCTCGTCGATCACGATCTCGGCGCGCTCGTAGGTCGGGTCGAGGTTGCGCACGATCAGATGCTGACCACAGCCCGCGAGGAAGAGCGCGCACCCGAGCAAGGCGAAGATCCTCATCACATGCCCTCCATCACCGGCTCGGTGCCGCCGCCGGAGTCGCTGTTCGCCGAGTCCTGCGCTTGGGCGATGCCGACGAAGATCACGACCGCCGCGCTGACGATGGCCAGGTCCGAGAGGACCCGGACGAACGTCGGCCAGAACTCCAGATCCGACTGATCCATGTACACGGTGTCCCCCGCGGCGACTCGGACCAGCGCCGCGAGGCCGCCGTCTTCGAGCATCTCCTCGAGATCGTACTCGGTGCCGAAGGTGAAGCCGGGCCCCTGACGCAGCAGGTGCACCTCATCGACATCGGCGTTCTGCGTGGGCCCACCGCCCAGGGCGATCGCCTCCGCTAGATTCACCGAATGCGCGACCGAGTAGCGTCCTGGGCGGTTGAGCCCGCCGAGGACGTTGATCTGGGAGCCGAGGGCTTGCTGGCTGCCGTCGCGGCGCTGCGGGACGAAGAGGATCGCGCCGGTACGACCCCGGGGCATCGCGGCGTCGCTGCCGGTCCCCATCAGCGCCTTGACCATGTTGATCTGGCGACTACCGTCGCGCGTCAGGAGGCGGACACCGGACAGATCGGCGTCCTTGTCGGGGCCGCCGGCCAGGCCGATCGCGGTGAGCCCAGTGAGCCCCGGCGCGTGATCGAAGAGCCCCGGCGAGCGCACCGCGCCGAGGACGAAGAGCTTCCCCTCCAGCGCCTTTTGCCCGAGGAAGACGGCCCGGGTGTTCTCGCCCTTGGGTTGCACCCCGAAGGCGGCCACGAAGATGGTGTCGCCCACCTTCAGGCTCGGCAGCGGCTCCGTCGTCGCGTGCGCCAGCCACGACTGCACGTCGACCAACGTCTCGCCGCCGCCGCGCACCAGGAGGACCCGGGCGAGATCCGCGCCGTCGAGGGGACCTCCGGCACGCTGGATGGCCTGCCAGAGGTTGTCCTTGGGGCCGACGCGCACGAAGCCCGACTCCTTGACCTGCCCCGAGACGAAGACCAGGCGCTTGGTGTCGGTGCGGACCAGGGTGATGATGCGGGTGTTGACGATGTACTTGCCGAGGAAGGCGCGCACCGCCTTCTCGGCCTGCTGGGTCGTCTGCCCGGCCACCTGCACGCGGCCGTAGCGCCCGAGCACGATATAGCCATCGGCGTCGACTGTGACCTTGTGCTCCTCGGGCTTCGGGCTCGGGATCACCACCAGGAGCTCGTTGCCCGGCTCGATCATCTCGGGCTCGGGCTCGACGGCCAGGGCAGGGCCCGCGACCAGAAACAGGCCCGCCAGGAACAGGGCGCGCAGCTTGAACTGCAATGCTACCTCCAGATGCGACAGCGGGTTAGGGTCACCCAGGTCCGCGTCGGTGTCTACATCGACGCATGCACCTGGCGAGCTTGAGCCGAGTTGAATCGAAGAATCCATCCGAAGCCCTCGCGTGCGGCGGCGCGTCCCGTGCTGACGGTAGCGCACATCGTCCAGTCCTTCGAGATCGGCGGCCTCGAACGCATGGTCGTCGCGCTCGCCAGGGGCGGCGCCGCGCTTGGGGTCCGCGCCTGCGCCGCCGCCTACCTCTCCGACGGGCCGATCCGCGCAGCGCTGGCGTCGGCTGGTGCGCCCGCGGAGATGATCGGCGGTCGCGGTGGGGGTCTGCGCCCGGCCCTGCCGCTGAGTCTGGCCCGCTGGCTGCGCCGAGTCGGGGCGGACGTTTGCCACTCGCATCATGTGGGTCCCTTCCTCTACGGTGGCGCGGCCGCGCGTATTGTAGGGGTTCCGCACGTGCACACCGAACACTCCGTCGAGCTCTACGACGCCCCACGCCGGCACCGTCTCGGGTGGTTGATGCCGCGTGTGTCCACCGTCGTGAGCGTCTCGCCGGCGGTCGCCGCGTGGCGGCTGGAGCAGTTCGGGCACGCCGGTGAGGTGGTCGCCAACGGCGTGCCGATCCCGGTCCGTAGCGACGCCGCCCGTGCCGCCGCGCGCGCTCGGCTCGGGGTCTCGGAGGACGCCTTCGTGGTGGGCTGCGTCGCGCGTCTGGCCCTCGAGAAGGACCATCGAACGCTGATCGCGGCGGCTCGCGCGGTGCCCGAGGCGGTCTTCGTCTTGGTGGGCGACGGCCCGGAGCGACAGGCGCTGGAGCGCCTGGCCGCCGACGCGGGCCCCACCGCCAACGTTCGCTTCACAGGCGAGGTCAACGACGTCGACGCGCTCTACCCCGGCTTCGATCTCGTCACCCTCTCGAGCACCCGAGAGGGGCTCCCGATGGCGCTGCTCGAAGGGATGGCCCATGGTCTGCCGGTGGTCGCCACGGCGGTCGGCGGCGTCCCCGCGCTGCTCGCCGACGGCGCGGGCCTCACCACGCCCCCCGGCGATCCCGGGGCGTTGGCGGCGGCCATCCAGTCGATGGTCGACCCCGCACGCCGAGCCCCGTTCGCCGAAGCGGCCCGGCGCACCGTCGAGGCCCGCTACTCCGTAGAGCAGATGAGCGCCGAGTACGCGCGGATCTACCGGCGGCTCACGGCGTGAAGGTGCTGCACCTCATCGCGCCGGGGCCCATCGCCGGCGCCGAACGGGTCGTGCTGACAGGCACCCGCGCGCTGCGCGCGAGCGGCCTCGACGTCTCGCTCATGGTCCTCGGCGACGCGCGCGCCCCCGAACACGCCGACGCCTTCCTCCGGGCGGTCGATGGGGTCCCAACGCGGCGCCTCGATGTGCGCGGCCGACTCGATCTGGGGGCGCTGCGCCAACTGCGACGGGAGCTGCACGGCTTCCGCTGGGCCCACGCCCACGGGTACAAGGCGCTGGCCTATGTCGCCACGGGCCGCCCGAAGGGCGTCCGACTCGCCGCGACCCATCATGGAGAGACCTCGCACACCCGCACCGTGCGCCTCTACGAGCGTGTCCAGTCGGGCCTCTACACCCGCGCGGACCGCGTCGTCGCCGTCTCCGAGGCGGTGCGAGCGCTGCTCCTCGACCGAGGGCTGCCCCCGGCGAAGGTGGTGGTGGTCAACAACCCGCTCTCCCTCCCGTTGCGCGCGCCCACCCCAGCCGCGCCGCTCGGCGACGAGCTGCGCCTGCTCTTCCTCGGCCGCCTCGCGCCGGAGAAGGGTCTCGACGTGCTGCTCGAGGCGCTGCCCGAGGTGCGCGCGCCGGTCTCCCTCGATGTCGTCGGCGACGGCTCTGAGCGCAGGAAACTCGAGGGCCGCGCCTGGGGTCGTGACGTCCGCTTCCACGGTCGCGTCGATGACGTGCGACCCCACCTCCTCGCCTGCCACGCGCTGGTGATGCCGTCACGTCGCGAGGGGCTCCCGATGGCCCTCGTGGAGGCGACGGCCAGCGACCGGCCCGTGGTCGCCAGCGCCGTCGGCGGCGTCCCCGAGCTGGTGGGCGACAACGGAGTGCTCGTCCCCCCCGAGGATCCCGCGGCCCTCGCGCGCGCGATCGATAACGTCGCCGCCGCGCAGCCGACGTTCCAGGCCGCCGCCGCCCGGGTCGGCGAGCGCGTGCGCCGTGACTTCGATCCGGCGAGTTGGGCCGCGCACACCACGGCCCTCTACCGAGGGGCGAGGCCGCGCTGATGGACTGGCTGGTCTTCGGTGACGACTGGGGGGCTCATCCCTCCACCACCCAGCACCTCGTGCGCCACCTGCCCGAGGGGGACCGCGTCGTCTGGGTCGACTCCCTCGGAATGCGCGCGCCGCGGTTCGACGTCGCGGATCTACGGCGCAGCGCGGCGAAGCTGCGTTCGATGGTGCGGCGGAAGCCGAAGAGCGGCCGCCGACCTCCCGACCACGTGCGCGTCGTCGCGCCCCGGGTCCTGCCCTGGCATGGGCACCCGGCGGCGGTCGCGATCAATCGCGCGAGCCTGCGCGCTTCTTTGGGCGGCGCTCTGCGCAGCCACGGTGTCTCGCGAGCCGTCGCGCTGCTCTCGAACCCGGTGGGCTCGCTTTATCTCGGCGACTTGCCGATCGAGAAGACGGTGTACCTCCGACTCGATGACTACGCGCGCCTTCCCGGCGTCGACGCCGATCTCGTTGCGCCGATCGAGGGCCGCCTGCTCGCGGAGGCCGACGCGGTGGTGGTGACGGCCCGCGCGCTGGAGCCCGATGTGGGGGCGGGCGGTCGCTACCACTACCTCCCGCAGGGCGTCGACACCGCCCACTTCGGACGCGTCCCGGCGCGCGTCCCTCCGGGCCGTGTCCTGGGCTTCTTCGGGCTGCTCGCCGAGTGGGTCGACTTCGAACTCGTCGCGGCGGTAGCGAGCCGCTGCCCCGAGTGGACGTTGGAGTTCGTAGGCGACGTGCGCCACTTCCCCGCCTCGGTCGCCGCGCTGCCCAACGTCCACCTGCGCCCGGCGGTCGCGTATGAGCGGCTCCCCGATGCGGTGACGCATTGGCGCGCCGCGTGGGTGCCCTTCGTGGTGAACGCGCTGACCCGCGCCGTCAACCCGCTGAAGCTCCGCGAGTACCTCGCGGCGGGGATACCCACCGCGTGTACGCCGTTGCCGGAGGCCCGGGACGTCCCCGCAAGCGTCGTGCGCGGCGCCGCCGAGGTCGCGGCCTGGCTCGCGGACGTCGAGGTCAACGACGACCCGGCCGCTCGCCGCGCGCGTCGCGAGGCCGTGGCGCTCCACGGCTGGGGCGCCCGGGCGGAGACGCTCCGGCGCGTCGTGGAGGCGGCGTGACGCTCTCTTTGGCCGCGGCCCTGGCGTGCATCGCGGCGGCCTTCCTGTACCCCTACTTGCTGCACTCGGCGGTGGTGCGCCTGTTCTCGCGCCGGCCGCTCGCCGCTCCCCCCGAGGGCGATCTGCCCACCGTCAGCGTGCTCATCCCCGCCCACAACGAGGCCGAGCACATCCATCGGAAGCTGCGAAACACGCTCAAGCTCGACTACCCCAACGACCACCTCGAGGTCATCGTCTGCAGCGATGGCTCCCGCGACCGCACCGAGGAGATCGTTCGCGGCTTCGACAACGTGCGGCTCGTGAGAAACGACGAGCGCAGCGGGAAGGCGTTCTGCATCAACCGACTGGTGCGCGAGGCCACCGGCGAGGCGCTCTTGCTCACGGACGCCTCGGCGCAGCTCTGGCCAGGTACGCTCCGGCGGCTCTCCACGCTGCTCGTTCACCCGGATGTGGGCCTGGCCGGCTCGCGCTATGTGGTGCGGTCGACGGCGGGCGAAGGCGAGACGGAGACCGGCTACTGGAGTGCTGAGAGCCGCGTGCGCGTGCTCGAGAGCGAGCGGGGGATGCTCGTCGCGGCGTCTGGAGCCGCGTACCTCGTTCGACGCGACGCGATGCCGCTTTTGCCCACCGACACCGTCAACGATGACTGGGTCGTGCCGCTGAGCATCAGGGCGGCGGGCAAGCGCGTGGTGCAGGTCCCCGACGCCGTCGCCACGGAGTCGCCGACCCGCAGCCCCGGCGGCCTCTACCACCGTTGGGTGCGCATCGCCTTCGGCAACTACCAGATGCTCTGGCGCCACCGCCGTCAGTTCCTGGCCGGGCGCCTGTTCTGGCCGCTGCTGCGGAAGCTGCTGCGGACCACTGGCCCCCTGTGGATCATCGCCTGGATGGTGTGCGTCAGCGTCGCCACCTGGCGATCGTCCGCCTTCGATCTCGTAGCCGCCGCCTCCTGGACGGGGTTCGTGGCCGCGGTCCTCCTACTGGTGGCTCCAGAGCGGCTCCTCCTGGGGCCCCTGCGCTTCGGGCGTTTCGCGGCCCTCGCACAGCTCGCGTACCTGCGGGGCTTCGTGCGCTACGTCGGTGGGCATCGAGAGGGGCTCTGGCGAAGGGACGAGAGCAACGAGGTCGCGGATCTGACGCGGCCGCCGGAGATTCCTCGACGGGTGCGAGTCTGCAAGCGCGCGATCGACATCGTCTCGTCGGGCGCGGCGCTCCTGTTGCTCTCGCCAATCATGCTCGTCATCGGAGCCCTCGTGCGCCGTGACTCCCCGGGTCCCGCGCTCTACCGGCAGCGGCGTCTGCGGCCCGGCCCCGACGGGGCGGCCATCGAGTTCGAGATGCTGAAGTTCCGCAGCATGGGCGAAGACGCGGAGGAAGACGGCCCACAGATGACGCGAGCCGACGACGACCGGATCACGCCCCTCGGCGACTTCCTCAGACGTCACCGACTCGATGAGCTGCCTCAATTCATCAACGTCTTCCGGGGTGATATGAGCCTGGTCGGCCCCCGACCGGAGCGGATCGAGTTCGTGCATGACCTTGAGGACCGGATCCCCGGGTTCGGCGACCGGGTCCGGGTGTTACGACCGGGGATCACCGGTTGGGCCCAGGTGACTTGCGAGTACGCGTCCATCGACGGGGAGGACTCGACGGTTCAACACGCCGCGAAGCTCGAGCACGATCTCACGTACCTGGCGAGCCTGTACCGGTTGCGGACCTACCTCCCCATGGAGTTGTCTATCATCCTGCGCACATTCGGGGTGATGTGGAGCGGGCGAGGTGCCCGTTGAGCGCCCCGTCGCGACTCTGCCGCACCGTCCTAGGACGTTCTGTCCTAGGCCAGCGAGCGGCGCGCGCGGGTGGGGGCGGCGACGGGGACCGGGGTCGCTGTGCTGTGGATCGGGACGGCCAGGTTCAGGCCCATGCCCACGAGGCGACGCGTGAGGCTCGGATCGACTTGCTCGAGGACGAGCTCACCGCCACGCGAGGCGAGATAGCCGTGGAGCCGCACGAGGGCGGCGATGCCCGTGGCGTCGACGGCGCGGACGCGTTCCATCGAGATCACGAGGGCGGCGGCCTTCTGCAGAGGCAGCTTCGACAGCTCCGCGAGCCACTCGAAAGCCTCGTCGCCCACGAGCTGACGGTCAACCTTGTGCGTATGCGTGACTTTTTGGGTCAGCCTGATCATTCTCGTTCCCCCGACAATCCGAAGCTCACAACTCCCACATACCTAAGACACGTAGAGCTTTCGAAGCTTCGGAAGCACATCACTCTCTCGCTGGAGCGAACTAGCGGTGTCGCGCCACACCTGCAAACCCTTTCTCGCTTCCATTTGTTCTTCTTACAAAAATAGTGCATTCTTCCATCGCCTGGAGGGGCACAGCGGAACCATCAAGCAGTCTCAGGTTGTGCACGTCGCGTGCCACGTGGCCTGGACGGTACGTGGGTGAAGTGGGGAGAAACCGCTGCTCTTCAACAGTTGGACCTTCTGGATCTTCTTTACGCTCGTCTATGCGGTCTATCTGGCGAGCTCTCGGCACCGCCGCGTCCAGAACGGGCTCCTGCTGGCGGCGAGCTACGTCTTCTACGGTTGGTGGAATTGGAAGCTGCTGTCGCTGATCCTGCTGTCCACGGCGGTGGACTACTCCTGTGGCGTGGCGCTGCAGAGGTGGACGCAGCAGGGGCGACGGCGCTGGGTGCTGGTCGCGAGCCTGAGCACGAACCTGGGGCTGCTCGCCTTCTTCAAGTACTACAACTTCTTCGTCGAGAGCCTCACGGGACTGCTCGCCACCGCTGGGCTGGACGCCACGGGCTGGCGCCTCGATCTCGTGCTCCCGGTGGGCATCTCCTTCTATACCTTCCAGACGCTCTCCTACACGCTGGACGTGTACCGGGGGCGCCTGGAGCCCACCCGCGACCCCCTGGACTTCGCGCTCTTCGTGGCGTTCTTTCCTCAACTCGTGGCCGGCCCGATCGAGCGCGCGAAGCGGCTCTTGCCTCAGATCCAGCGCCCGCGGAGGATCGGCGCGGCCGCGGTCGACAGCGCGCTCTTCCTGATCGCCTGGGGGCTGTGGAAGAAGGTCGTGGTCGCGGACAATCTGGCGGCGATCGTCGACCCGGTCTTTGCGGGGAGCGCGGACGTGAGCGCCGCGATGGCCTACCTCGCGGTGGTGGCGTTCGCCTTCCAGATCTACTGCGACTTCAGCGGCTACACGGACATCGCCCGGGGCCTCGCGCGGCTGCTCGGCTTCGAGTTGATGCTCAACTTCAACCTGCCGTATTTCGCCCGGAACCCGAGCGACTTCTGGCGGCGGTGGCACATCTCGCTTTCGACCTGGCTGCGCGACTACCTGTACATCTCGCTGGGTGGCAACCGCGGTCCGTCGTGGTTCGTCTACCGCAACCTCATGCTCACGATGGTGCTCGGCGGCCTGTGGCACGGCGCCTCGTGGAACTTCGTGTGGTGGGGCGTCTACCACGGTGCCATCCTGGGGCTGCATCGGTTCTTGACCCGCGGGCGAGTGGTCGCGGAGTCGTATTGGCGCAGCGCCCGGGACATGTTCCTCATGTGGCATCTGACGCTCTTCGGCTGGCTCCTATTCCGGGCAACTCGCCGAGTCGATGGGAGAGACGAGAGCTTCGCGCAGATCATCGAGATGTTGTGCGCGCCCGCCAACGGATGGACATCGCCGGGCGCGGGCTCGACGCTCGTGACGCTCGCTTGCTTCGCGGGCCCACTGGTCGCGATGCAGATCGCGCAGCAGCGCCGCGGCGATCCACTCTTCGTACTCCAACTCGCGCGCCCCTGGCGGGCCGCGTTCTACGCCGCGTTGGCGCTCTCCATGATGTTCTGGGGGGTGCAGGCCGGCTCGACCTTCATCTACTTCCAGTTCTGATGGGCGAGATCGAGACCCAGCCCGGATGGGGGCGATGGTGGAAGCAGCGACTGGGCACCCTGGCGCTCGCGGGCGTGTTCGTCCTTGTCGCGGGGGAAGCCTATCTGCGTGCGCCCTGGTGGCCCCAGCGCCTGGAGTACGACACGGATGGGGTGTTGAAGCCAGACCAGACCGGCTACCTGTGGCTCGCCAACCAGTCACTGCGGAGCGCGCCCATCACGCTCAACGCCCTGGGCGCACGGGGCGCGCTGCCGGTGGGCGCCCACACCGTCATGGTCCTCGGCGACTCCGAGGGCCTCGGCGTGGGTGTCTCCGACGCCGAGGTCTGGACCGCTGGGTTGGGCGCTCACGCGAGCTGGCGGGTCATCAACGCCAGCCACCCCGGCCACGGCCCTCACCAGCACGCCGAGCGGCACGCGCTCATCCAGCGCGCAATCTCGAAGTACCCGAACGTCGACCACAACCCGGTGACGATCGTCCGCGTCTCCATGCAGGACCGCCACTTCGGGCCTGACACGCGCGACTCGGCGACCCGCCGGGCCTCGGGCGAGCGGCGGGCCGCCATCCGGCGATTCACGCGCTTCCTCCCCTACATCGCCAACAAGGCACGGGCACAGTGGCCGGCGATCCGCGCGGCGTTGACGCCGTGGCGCGCCCGGGTCGCCGAGGACCCGACCAGCGCCGCCGCGGGGCAGGTGATGTGGGCCCGTGACGCCCCCGCCTGGCGGCGCATCGCACGCGACGCCCCTGGGAAGGTGCTCTTCGTGGTCTATGACCCGCTGGACACCGCCGCGGGTCGCCTGCTCGACGCCAACCTGCGCGAGGTCGGCCCGACGCTGCGCCTGGGCCCCTGGGCCTTCGATCTCGACTCCGTGCCCGTCGCGGAGCGGGCGCAAGCACTGGCGACGCGGCTCACGCTGGGGCGCGACCCCCACGCGAACGCCGAGCAACACCGGCTGATGGGCGCCGCGGTGGCACGATACCTGCGTGCGTGGCAGTGCCGATGAGCGACCGCTTCCTGGTCACGGTGGGCGTTGAGGACTACTTCCATGTGCGCGCCTTCCAAGCCGTCATCACCCAGGGCCACTGGTCCATGTTCGAGCGACGCGTGGAGCAGAACACGCGCCGCACCCTCGACCTGCTCGAGCAGTTCGGGGTCCACGCGACCTTCTTCGTGATGGGCTGGGTCGCCGACCACGTGCCCGAGCTCGTGCGTGAGATCGTCGACCGAGGGCACGAGGTGGCGACCCAGGGTTACCTGCACCGAACGATCGGCGAGATGTCCCCCGAGTCCTTCCGCGAAGACCTCGTTCGCGCGCGCGACGCGACCCAGCGCGCGACGGGCCGCAAGGTGCTCGGGCACCGCGTCCCGCACTTCCTCGGGCCCGACGACCTCTGGGCCCTCGACGTCCTCGCCGACGAGGGCTACGCCTACGACGCCAGCATCCGTCCCTTGCTACGCCGCTTCTCGGGCGAGAGACGGCGCATCCACACGCACCGGACGGCGACCGGCCAGGCGATCACCGAGGTCCCGGTGTCCAGCCGGCAGGTCGCGGGGCTCTCGTTCCCAGCGGCCGGCGGCAACTGGTTCCGACAACTCCCCGATGCGTTCATGGCGGGCTCCGTCGCGCGGTGGATGGACCGGGAGTCGCAGCCCTTCGTGATGTACTTCCACGTGTGGGAGCTCGACGCCGAGCAGCCCCGAATCCAGGGGGCGCCGTGGCTGATGCGTCAGCGGCACTACCGCAACTTGGAGCGGATGCCGGCGATCCTGGAGCACTACCTGACCCGCTACGAGGGCACCAGCATCGCGCGCCACCTGGAGTTGGAGCAGGCGAAGCTGCCGCAAGCGGTGCTCGCCGCGGCCTCCACGCCCGTGCCCGCCGTCCACGACGTCAGCGGTCCGCGCACCCCGGTCACGATCGTCGTGCCGTGCTTCAACGAGTCCGCTGGGCTGCGCTTCCTGGCCAACAACCTCGCCCACCTGCAACTCGAGCTCCAGCGGCGCTACGACGTCGAGGTGCTGTTCGTGGACGACGGCAGCACCGACGACACCCTCGCGCAGCTCCGCACCCTCTTCGGCACCTCACCCAAGCACCGGATCCTGCCCCTCAGTGAGAACCAGGGCGTCGCCCGCGCCATCCTCGCGGGGATCGAGGCCGCCCGAACCGAGGTCGTGTGCTCCATCGACTGCGACTGCACCTACGACCCCGTCGAGCTCAAGTACATGATCCCGCGCCTCGTCGAGGGCGTCGACCTGGTCACCGGCTCGCCGTACCACCCCGACGGGCAGGTGCTCGGCGTCCCCGCCTGGCGCCTGGTGCTGAGCCGCGGCGCCTCCTGGCTCTATCGCCGGACGTTGAAGCAGCCGCTGCACACCTTCACGAGCTGCTTCCGCGTCTATCGACGCGACGCGATGCTGGAGCTGGAGTTGCGCGAGGGCGGCTTCCTGGGCGTGGCCGAGCTGCTCGCCCGAGTGCTCCGCAACGGGGGGCGCGTGGTGGAGCACCCCGCGACCCTCAAGGTTCGCGTCTTCGGACAATCCAAGATGAAGACGGTGCGCGCCATTCTGGGCCACCTTCGCTTGTTGACCCGCCTGTCAATGGAGCAACGCGACGTTCCGAGATCAGGCTCACCCACCACGTAGGAGTAATCACCGTGGCAGACATCAACTTTCCGTCAGACCAGAGAGCGGACGGCCGCACCCTCGGCGATGAGGAGATCCAGGCCGTCGCCGACGCGATCCGATCCGGCACGCTCACCAGCACGAAGGGCACGTTCACCAAGGCGCTGGAGAAGCGGTTCGCCGAGCACCTCGGCGTAGAGTTCGCCTACGCGTGCACCTCGGGGACGGCCGCCGTCCACTGCGCGGTGGCCGCCATCGATCCCGAGCCCGGCGACGAGATCGTCACGACCCCGATCACCGACATGGGGGCGCTGGCGCCCATCGTCTATCAGGGCGCGATCCCGGTCTTCGCCGACGTCGAGCCGGTGAGCTGCAACGTCACGGCGGAGTCGATCGAGGCGGTGCTCTCGGAGAGGACCAAGGCGATCATCGTCACCCACCTCTTCGGCAACCCCTGCGACATGGACGCGATCGGGGCGCTGGCCAAGGCGAGGGGCATCCCGGTCATCGAGGACGCGGCCCAGGCCTACGGCGCCACCTGGGGTGGAAGGCGCGTCGGCAGCATCGGCGACATCGGCTGCTTCAGCCTCCAACAGGGGAAGCACATCACCACCGGTGAGGGCGGCATCGTCGCCACCAACGACGCCGACCACGCCCGCCGGATGTTCCTCTACATCAACAAGGCGTGGGGCTACGGCGACGCGAAGCCCGACCACTACTTCCTCGCGCTGAACTACCGGATGAGCGAGCTCCAGGGGGCCGTCGCGCTGGCCCAGTTGGACGAGATCGAGGGCAGCGTGGCGGCCCGCGTCCGCAACGCGAAGCGCCTTGACGAGGGTCTGACCGGCCTCGCCGGCATCACCCTGCCGACCGCGCTGCCCAAGGGCGCGCACTCCTACTGGCGCTACTGCCTGCGGGTCGACCCGGAGGTGGTCCCCGGCGGCCCCGGCGCGATGGCCCAGCAGCTCCGCCACTACGACGTCGCCTCCGCCCCCCGCTACGTCCAGAAGCCGGCCTTCCGCTGCCAGGTCTTCGCCGAGCAGCGGACCTTCGGCGACAGCCGGTGGCCGTTCACCCTCGCGCGCCCCGAGGCGGTCGACTACAGCGAGGACCGCTACCCGGGAGCGTTCTCGGGGCTCGAAGGCATCCTGGTCTTTCCGTTCAACGAGAAGTACACCGAGGCCCACACCGACCACCTCGTGTCCTCGATCCGCGCGGCCCACGCGTCGCTGATGGGAGACAAGTCATGAGCACGCTGCGCTTCGGCATCATCGGCGCCGGCGCCATCTCGCAGGCGTACGCCCAGGCCCTCAACGGCGACTTCGAGCACGGATCCGTGGTGGGCGTGGCCGACCCACGCGCCGACGCCGCCACCGCCCTGGCCGAGCGCCTGGGGGCCGGCCACTTCCCGGACCACGTCGCCATGGTGGACGCCGTCGACCCCGACGCCGTCATCGTCTGCACGCCGCCCAGCACCCACGAGGCGATCGCCACCTACTGCCTCGAGCGGGGCATCGCCGTGCTCTGCGAGAAGCCGCTGAGCCTCGACAGCGCGAGCGCCGCGCGCATGTACGAGGTCGCCGACCGCAAGGGCGTCCTGCTCATGATGGCCTCCAAGTTCCGCTACGTCGGAGACATGGTGAAGGCGTGCAGCCTGCTGCGCTCGGGGACCATCGGCCAACCGGTTCTCTTTGAGAACACCTTCACCGGCGTCGTCGACATGACCCAGCGCTGGAACTCCAAGCCGGCCGTGAGCGGCGGCGGCGTGCTGGCGGACAACGGGACCCACTCCGTGGACGTCATGCGCTACCTCTTGGGCCCGGTCCATGCCGTCCAGGCCGTCGACGGCCCTCGGCTCCAGGGGCTCGAGGTGGACGAGACCGTGCAGTTCTTCGCCCGGACGGCCGACCACGTCGTGGGTCGCATCGACCTCTCCTGGAGCATCCACAAGCCGCTGCCGACCTTCGTGACCGTCTACGGAACCGAGGGCGTGCTGCACGTCGGGTGGCGCAAGTCCGAGTACAAGCGCAACGGCAGCGACGACTGGATCGTCTTCGGCGACGGCTACGACAAGGTCCAGGCCTTCCGCAGCCAGCTCGTGAACTTCGCGCAGACCATCCGGGGTGAAGCGAGGCCCCTCATCAGCAAGGAGGACGCGCTGGCCAGCGTCGCGGTGATCGAGGCCGCCTACGCGTCGATCAAGGCGGATCGATGGACCCGGGTGGAGGCCGAGTGAGCGTCCGCGTCCACGCGACCGCGCTCGTCGAAGACGGCGTCGTCCTCGGCGCAGGCACCAGCGTCTGGGACAACGTGCACATCCGACACGGCGCCCGCGTCGGCGAGGAGTGCATCGTGGGCGAGAAGACCTACATCGCCTACGACGTCCAGATCGGCGACCGAGTGAAGATCAACGCCATGGTCTACATCTGCGCCGAGGTCACCATCGAGGACGGAGTCATGGTGAGCGCCGGCACGGTCTTCACCAACGACAAGCTCCCGCGGGCCACGACCCCCGACCTGAAGACCCTCCGAGGCTCCGAGCCCGACGAGCACACGCGGCGCACGCGCGTCCGAGAGGGCGCCACCATCGGCGCGGGGACCACGATCGGCAGCGACCTGGTCATCGGGCGCTGGGCGATGGTCGGGATGGGCTCGCTGGTGACGAAGTCCATCCCCGACTTCCACCTCGCCCTGGGCCACCCCGCCAAGAGCCGCGGCTGCGTCTGCCGCTGCGGCCACATCCTCCGGCGAGGCTTCCCCGACGAGGGCGCCCGTGAGGACATCGCGTGCGAGTGCGGGCTGAAATACTCGGTCACCGGTCGCGTGGTCCGCGAGTTGACGCCGCCAGCGTGAAACCCAGCGTTGCCATCGTCGGCGGAGGGATGCTCGGTCTGACCCTCGCGTGGCGGCTCGCGCGGCGGGGCCGGGCGGTCACCGTATTCGAGCGAGCGCCCCAGCTCGGAGGGCTGGCCAGCGCCTGGCGCATCGGCGACGTCACCTGGGACCGCCACTACCACGTGACGCTCCCGAGCGACGCCTACACCCGGGGAATCCTCGAGGAGATCGGGCTGAGCGACGCCCTGCGGTGGGGCCAGACGAAGACCGGCTTCTACACCGACGGTCGCCTGCTCTCGATGTCGACGACCTTGGAGTTCCTGCGCTTCCCACCCCTCGGTCTGCTCGACAAGCTGCGCCTCGGGGCGAACATCTTCGCCGCCTCTCGCCTCCATGACTGGCGGCGGCTGGAGCAGATCCCCGTCGAAGCCTGGCTCCGACGCTGGTCCGGCGACCGCACCTTCGAACGCATCTGGAGGCCCCTGCTGCGCTCCAAGCTGGGCGACCGCTACGACCACGTCTCGGCGGCCTTCATCTGGGCGACGATCGCGCGGATGTACGCGGCGCGCTCCGGCGGCCAGAAGGAGGAGGCCTTCGGCTACGTCAGCGGCGGCTACGCCCACGTCTTGGAACGTTTCGGTGAGCGGCTGCGGGCGGCGGGCGTCGAGATCGCGCTGAACACGGAGGTGGAGGCCGTCCGCGCCGGACCCCGGGTGCTCATCGATGGCACGCCGCGGCGCTTCGACCGCGTCGTCGTCACCGCCCCGGCCCCGGTCGCTGCCTCTCTGTGCCCGGACCTGCGCCCCGCGGAGCGTGCCAGGCTCGCCCGGGTCGACTACCACGGCATCGTCTGCGCTTCCCTCCTCCTGCGCGCGCCGCTCTCCAGCTACTACGTCACGAATATCACCGACGAGGCCCCCTTCACCGGCGTCATCGAGATGACCGCGCTGGTCGATCCGGCGGAGGTGGGCGGGCACCACCTCGTCTACCTGCCGAAGTACGTGGCGCCGGACGATCCCGTCGTCGGCTGGACTGACGCCTGTGTGCGCGAGCGCTTCGTAGCCGCCCTCGAACGCATGTACCCGCACTTCGACGCCGAGCACGTGCTGGCGTTCGGCCTCTCGCGGGTGCGATACGTCTTCCCCGTTTCGACCTTGGGCTACTCGCAGCGCGTCCCACCGATGCAGACCTCCGTCCCCGGCCTCTACACCGTGAACTCATCCCAGATCGTGAACGGCACGCTCAACGTCAACGAGACCGTGCGGCTCGCGGAGCGCGCGCTGGCGACCGTGCTCACATGAACCGTCCGATCGCCAGCCTCTCCCTCGACCTGGACAACCAGTGGTCCTACCAGAAGACCCACGGCGACCCGGCGTGGGCGGCGCTCCCCTCCTACCTCGACCTGGTGGTGCCGCGTTTCCTCGAGGTGATGGCCCGGCTCGGGCTCCGGATCACCGTCTTCGTCGTGGGTCAGGACGCCGAGATCGAGTCGAACCATCGGGCGCTGCGCTCCATCGCCGACGCTGGCCACGAGATCGGAAATCATTCGTTCCACCACGAGCCCTGGATGCACCGGTACAACGAGGCCGACACCGAGGCCGAGCTGGCCCGCGCCGAGGCCGCCATCGAGGCGGCGACGGGCCGCCAACCCATCGGCTTCCGCGGCCCCGGCTACGCTCTGTCGGAGACCACGCTCCGGGTGCTGCTCCGCCGCGGATACCTCTACGACTGCTCGACCTTCCCCTCGGTGCTCGGGCCGCTGGCGCGCGCCTACTACTTCGCCACCGCGAAGCTCGACGACGAGCAGCGCGAGGAGCGCGCCACGCTCTTCGGCTCATGGACCGAGGGTCTGCGCCCCAACCGCCCCTACCACTGGGACCTCGAGGGTCGCACGCTGCTCGAGATCCCGGTCACGACGATGCCGCTGGCGAAGGTGCCCGTGCACCTGAGCTACGTGCTCTACCTCGCCCAATACGCGCCCCTCGCCGCGCGCACCTACTTCGACGCGGCGGTCCGCATCTGTCGCGCGACCGGGGTGGGCATGTCCTTGCTGTTGCACCCCCTCGACTTCCTGGGCGCCGAGGACGTGAGCGCCCTCGACTTCTTCCCGGCGATGCGCACCTCGGCCACGAAGAAGGTCGCGCTGGTCGAGTCCGCGCTGACCGCGATGTGCAGCGCCTTCGACGTCGGTCCGATGGAGCGTCACGCACGCCACCTGCTGGAACGCGAGCTGCCGCGACGCCCGCCCCGCTTCCCCAAGCTCGAACCACTCAGCCCATGACCACGATCCTCATCACCGACGGCGAGAGCCCCGCCGCCCTCGCCGCGACCCGTTCCCTCGGCCGGCGCGGGCTGCGCGTAGAGGTGGCCTCCGCCGTGCCCGGAGCGAGGGCCACCCGCTCGCGGTACTGCGCGGCGGCCCACGTCTGCCCCGATCCCGGGCGCGAACGCGACGCCTTCGTGGCGTGGGCCCGAGGATCCGAGGCGGACCTGTGCCTACCGGCCACCGATCTCTCCTTGGTCCCGCTGCTCGAGGTCCGCGACGACCTCGCCGCGCGCCTCGTCGCGCCGACGACCGCCGCCGTCCGAACTACATTGTCAAAGAGC
Source organism: uncultured Nannocystaceae bacterium (assembly GCA_964402225.1). GTDB lineage: Bacteria > Myxococcota_A > Bradymonadia > UBA7976 > UBA1532 > CAYOBQ01. The sequence continues at coordinate 32,544 of CAYOBQ010000036.1, forward strand.
GCCACCGCCGCCCACGCCACCGCACACCACATCCCGATCCCGTCCTCCATAGGCCTTTATCGGACAGACGCCGAGCGTGTTGCGCAGAAAGCGAAAAAAGCGACATTCCCGGTGGTCGTGAAGCCCGACATCTCCAAGGTGTGGACGCCCCGGGGGGCCGAGCACCTCTCGGTTGGACACGCCGCGAACGAGGCCGAGCTCGAGGGCGAGATCGCCCGGTTGAGTCGCTTCGGCCCGGTCTTCGTCCAAGCCCACGTCCCGGGGGACATCGTCGCCATCGCCACCCTGGCCGACCGCGGCGAGCTCCTCACCTCCTTCCAGTACCGCCGCCTCCACCAGGTGCCTCCCAGCGGGGGCGCGAGCTCCTACCGCATCAGCGAAGCCCTCGATCCAGCCCTCGAGCGTCACGTCGCGGCGTTCCTCGGGCCCCTCGACTGGACTGGCCTCGCGATGTTCGAGTTCAAGGTGCACGGGGACCAGATCTGGATGATCGAGGTCAACGGTCGCCTGTGGGGCTCGCTCGCTCTCCCCGTCGCGAGCGGCGCCGACTTCCCCGCGTGGCTGATCGACCTCCTCCTCGACGGCCGCCGCGACTTCCCCGACTACCGCGTCGGCGTTCGCTGCCGCGCGATGGCCAAGGAGGTCGCCTGGTTCAAGGCCATCGCTCGCCACGCGCCGGGCACCCCGTCGCTGGCCTCCGTCGCCGCCGACACGGCGCGCGCCCTCGACCCCCGCGAGCGCTGGGACGACTTCGCCCTCGACGATCCGCTCCCCGCGGTCGCCGAGCTCGCAGACATCACCGCCGACCTCACGGCGACCCTCCGCCGGAGGACCCGCCGTCGACTGGTCCGAGCCCAGCTCCGGGCCCGCCGTCGCAAGCGACCGTGGCGGGACGCGTCCAGCGCGCTGGTCGTCTGCCAAGGGAACATCATCCGCAGCGTCTACGGCGCCGCCCTGCTCCACCGAGCGCGGCCGAGCCTCAGGGTCACCTCGGCCGGGCTCGCTGCCCAGCCCGGCCGGTCACCCCACGAACGCACGCTCGAGCGCGCCGCCCGGCACGGCATCCGACTGGCGGAAGACGGGGCCACGCCGCTCACCGAGGACCTGATGGCCCAATCTGACCTGGTCTTCGCGATGACCATCGACCAGGCGATCGCCATCCGCGATCGCTTCGGGGACCATCCCGGCCTGCTCCTGCTCGGCGACGACGACATCCCCGATCCCGACGGCTGCACGCAGGCGACCTTCGACCGCGTCTTCGCCCAGGTCGAGGCCGGGGTGGCGGCCCTCGGGTAGCTCTCTTCAGCCCGGCTCCCAGAAGTCGAAGAAGTTGAACCACTGCTCGGGGTGCGCGCGCGCGAAGGCCTCGAGCTCGGCTGCGTACCACGCCGCCAGGCGCCGAACCGCCGCCTCCCGCGCCCCGCGGTCGACCGGGCCGCCAGGGCCCGGCGACGCACGCACGAAGACGCCGTCCCCCGCGGTCCGCGCCGTGAAGCTCGCCACGACGGGCGCGCCGGAGAGCACCGCCACCAGGAATGGACCCTTCGGTAGCCGCGCGGGCGCGCCGAAAAAGTCGACGGTGACCGTCTCTCCGCCACGGTGGCGGTCCGCGAGCATCGCGACGACCTCTCCCCGCCGCAGCGCGCGCAGGATGTCGATGGCGGCGAAGGCGCCGTCGTTGACCTCGATCACCTTTGGTGAGGCCTGCGCCTCCGGTGACGTCCGCTCCGCACGAAGCGTCTCGAAGACCCGCCGAATCGCGGTGGCCTCGCCCTCCCAGGCGACGATATTGAGGCGCAGGCCACGTACCGCATCTCCCGCGAGCGCGCGCGCGCCCACGTGAGCCGACAGGAGCACCACGCCTGCGCCCTGGGCGTAGGCCCGATGTAGATGCTCGCCGCCCTCGCGCGTGAACTCGAAGCTCTCCCGGCCGTGCACCAGGACCGATGCCTGATCGACGATCGAACGCGCGAAGGCGCGAAGGTGTCGCCACAGGCCGAGCTGCGTGGCCCACCAGCCGCGTGGTCCCCGAACCCGCACCGACCACGCCACGCTCGCGCTGCGCGCAGCGCGCGCGAAGAGGAAGAAGTACGGCAGCACGAAGATGTCGACCAGTAGATAGGCCGCGCGCCGCCCGAGATGGCGCAGCGCGCCGAAGACGATGGCGTAGCCCACCGCGCTCCCACGGCTGCGCCCGGTCCACGCGCTCACGCGGACTTCAAAGGAAGACCTCGGCTCCACCGCGCCCGCCTCGACCGGCGTGCCACCGCACCCGCACGACGCCGCGACCGCCGACGGTCCATGTCGCGACGACCCGATGGCCCCGCGCGGGTAGGGCCGGATAGACCGGGTGGCCCGCGCCCTGGACCTGCATCGCGCCCCAGCCGTCGAGGTGATGCAGGCCCTGCACCTCCGCCCCGGAGATGCGCTGGGGGCCGTCGAGCTCGAGGGCGGCTGAGACCCCCGGCGTCGCACCGACGGTCTCGCCGTGGCGGAGCCCGGAGGTCGACAGGAACCCGCGGTTCTCGAGGACGAGCTCGACTCGGTGGGCGCCCTCCCCCAGCGGCGCGGCGACCAACCGACCTCGCACGTCGGGGATCGCTCGACGGCAGCGGTCGGCGACCTGAAAGCCTCGCTCGCACTCCGCGGCGAGCAGCGCCTCGGGCGGATTGCGGATCGTCCGCTGGTAGTCGATCCCGCCGATCTCGACGGGCCCGAGCTGCGGGTGGTCGAACGGGCGCCAAGGGCACGCGCCGTAGGCGGCGTCGCCGAAGCGCATGAAGAGGGGCCGGAGCTTGTCGACGTCGGGCTCGACGAACATCTCCGCGGGCTTGTCGACCTCCACGCCGCACGAACGGTAGGGGTCCCACAGCTCGAGGGTGTAGCCGGGGATCCCGAAGACGGTGCTCAGCGTGTCGGACCAGACGCCTCGAATCGCCTGGTCGGGGTCGTACGTGAAGTCCGGGTGGGTGCGATAGACCGCGTAGCCGGTGCCCTCGACCGCCTGCTTCGCCAGCGTCTCCATCAAGCGCGCGTCCGCCTCACGGATGGGGCTGTCCGCTCGGTAGGGCTGAGTCAGGACGCAGCCGGTGTAGGTGTGATTCGTGATCGCACACGCGATGTGCGGTCGCGCCGCGAAGGTGTCGACAGCGGCCCGGCTCTCGGGCTCGCTCATCGGGTGGGTGCCGCCGTCCATCCCAAACATCGTGAACGGCGCCCAATGGCCAGGGAAGTTGCGGTTCAGATCCAGACCGAACTCCCGCGACGCGGTGGTCCAGCGGTGCCCGTCCCAGGAGACGAACTCCCCCTCGGCGGACACGAAGTAGGCCTCCGCGGGGTCGTCGTCCACGCGCCGCGGACGCATCAGAAGCGGCGCGCGCGCGTCCTGGACGAAGGGCCCGGCGGGGTGTCGCCACCGCATCTGCCGCACGACGCCGTCGCCGTCGACGTCCCCCGGATCGAGGCCCCCGCGGGCGACCCCCGGGGCTGGCGGTCGCAACGTGCTGCGCAGGAACGGGGCGCCGTCGATCATCGCCTGAAAGCCGTCGGGCGACAGGCACGGCATCACGTAGACGGTGTGTCGAGAGAAGAACTCGATCCCGGCGCCAGCGCCGATCGACTCGATCCAACGCGAAGCGGAGAAGAGCGCCGCCATCACGCCCGCCCACTCCGCCGCGTGGGTCCCCCCGTCGAGCCAGAACCCCGGGCGGTCGTCCTGGTGCCCGTCGATGCGGCCGATCGTGAGCAACGGGATGGCCCGCCCGCGGCGACTCCGCCCTACCTCGGCGTAGGCGACCCAATCCGGCATCGAGGCCGCGGCGTCACGGCACCACGAGAGCACCTCCTCGAAGTCCAGGTAGCGGTCACCGGCGTAGGTGTTCATCAGGTCCACCCCTCATGGCACCTCGAATCGATGTCGGCCGCCCGAGTCGTTGTGCCACAGCGGCGCCCCGTCGTTGAGGCAATCCGCGCGCAGCTCGTCGCGGCACACGTACACGGCGTAGGACTCCGGGACGGAGCCGGCCCGATCGGTGACGGCCACCTCGCACCCCCGCAGACCGCGGGGGAATCGCAGGGCCAGCTCCCCCTCGACCCCCAACGAGACGAAGTCGCTCGGCGCCGACTCGTCGACGCAGCGCACCCCGTCGTCGAGGGCGGCCTGTGCGTCGCCGCGCGTCGCCGAGACCTCCCCCGTCCCCTCCCGCAGGAAGGCCGCCTCCGCGACCGCCTGCCCGTCGCCACAGTCGAAGGTCACGCCGCAGACATCGGCCCCGGGGCGTAGGGGTTCGCTCTCCTCGCTGGTGTCCACCAGGACCAGCCACCGAAAATCACGCCGCGCGCACCACCCCTCCCGGCAATCGTAGACCGCGCCGAGCTCGTCGGCCGGGCACGCGCGTTCGCACGCCTCCGTGCAGTAACGGTCGCTGGGCGCTTCGCTGCACAGCCCGCTGGTGCACTCCGAGTCCGCCTCGCAGGCCTCTCCCATCGCGCGCCGCGGCGTCGTCTCGACCACGCCGGTGTCGACGCAGCTCGAGGTCGCGACGCAGGGCGGCGGGAACGCGTCGGGTCGATCCGCCTCGGTCTCGGCGCAGCCGACGAACATCACGACCGCCAGGGTTCCTCGGGTCAACACGGGCCTATGGTGCGCTAGGCTGGCGCCATGCGAAACACCTGCGCGCTCTGCTTTGCCCTCGTCGCCTGCGGTCCCGCCACCGATGGAGCCGTTCTCGCAGACGCCGGCCTGGATCTCGCCGTCGTCGCGAGCCAGGACGGCGCCACGCCCTCCGACGCGACGCCCCCCGCCGACACCACTGACCTCGGCCTCCCCGACGCGCGCCCCGATCCCGACGCGCAGCCCGCGCCACCAGCCTTCGACTGGAGCGACGACTGGCTCGCGCTCACCGAGGGCGTCCACCGGCTCGAGCTCGGCGACGCCCAGCCGGACATGCACGTCGTCCACGGCGACCGCGCCTTCCCGGTCGTCACAGACGAGGCGCACCGACCCTTCGTCAGCGCCGCCCGCGTCGGCGTGGGCCGCGTCTTCCACGCCGCCCACGAGTCGCTGCTCACCCGCCCGCCCGACGGTGAGGACGACGCCAACCGCCTCCTGCGAAACGCCATCGCCTGGCTCCTCCCCCCCGACGGCCCGCGCGTCCTCGCCGTGGAGGAGGACCTGCGCGAGGCGCTGATCGCTGCGACCGAGGGCATGGACCTCGAGATCCGCCCCCTCGATCTCGCCGCGACCGACGGCGTCGGGCTCGTCGGCCTCACGACCTACGCCGAGCTCGACCCCGCCGAGACCCGCCGGCTCCACGCCTTCATCGCGGCCGGCGGTGGGCTGCTCAGCGGGGGCCACGCCTGGTGGTGGGCCTCCCAGACCGGGCGCAACGCGCCGACTGACTTCCCCGGTAACCGCCTGCTCGCGCCAGCGGGCATCGTCCTCGCAGGCACCGGCGAGATCAGCGCCGGCACCGACCTCGTCGCCGACGCCCCACCGGGCCCGGAGTGCCACGCCGCCCGCGCCCTCGACCTGATGCGCGCCTTCCTCGCCGGCCGCGACGTCCCCTTCGACACGCAGGTCACCGCCGCCAACACCGCGTCCAACGCCATCCGCGTGCTCCCGCTGAGCTTCGACGACTACTTCGAGGACGCCCGCGCCTTCGTTGACGCCGTCGAGCCCGTCGTACCGACCAAGGACGCGCCGATCCGCCCCGGCGAGCACCCCGTGGAGCGCCTCGTCGTGACCCTCGAGTCGAAGCTCGCCAAAGAGAGCCCCCCTGACGAGCTCCCCATCCTGCGCGCCGCGGCGGACTTCCCCGGCGCCGTCCCCGACGACGCCCCCCGCGTCACGCGCACCGTCACGGTCGACGGCAGCTACGCGGGCCGCTCGGCCCAGTTCGCCTTCTCCAACGCGGGGGCGCCGGTGTGGCGCTCGACCGGGCTCTACGCCGCCCCCGGCGAGGTCTTCACGGTCGTCGTCCCCGCGCACGCCCGCGGCCGCCTCGACATCCTCATCGGCGCGCACACGGACACGCTCTGGCGCCGCGACACCTGGGAGCGCGCCCCGGACATCACCCGCGTCTGGCCCGCAGACGCCGCGCGAAACCGCGTCGCCAGCAGCTTCGGCGGCCCCATCTCCATCCGCGTCCCCCCCGGGGCCACGACAGGCCCCATCGAGATCACCATCGAGGGCGCCGTCGAGATGCCCCGCTATGTCCGGGGCGAGACCACCGCCGAGGCCTGGGCCACGCTGAGAGACGCCCCCGCCCCCTGGGCCGAGCTCGCCTGCGACGGCATGATCCTCACCGTGCCCTCGAGCGTCGTCCGCGACCTCGATCCGGGTCCACTCCTGGACTTCTGGCAAGAGGTGATGGACGCCGCCAACACCCTCGCCGGCATCGACGACCACCCACGCGCCGAACGCTTCGTCACGGACCGCCAGATCAGCGCCGGCTGGATGCACAGCGGCTACCCGTTGATGGCGCACCTGGAGAGCACGCGGGACTTCATCGACGTCGACTTCCTGCGCGCCGAGGGGAGCTGGGGCCCCTTCCACGAGATCGGCCACAACTACCAATGGGTCGACTGGGTGCTGCCCGGGACCACCGAGGCGACCTGCAACCTCTGGTCGGTCTACATCTACGAGCAGGTCGTGGGCCGCCACCGCGACATGACCCACGGCGCCATCGCCCCCGCACAGCGCGCAGAGCGCCTCGCAAGCTACCTCGCAGGCGGCGCCGACTTCGTCGACTGGAGCGTCTGGACCGCCCTCGAGACCTACCTCCAGCTCCAGGAGGCCTTCGGCTGGGACTACCTCACGGACCTGTTCGTCGAGTACCGCGACCTCGATGACGCGCAACGCCCCCGGGACGACGCCGCCCGCATCGACGATTGGGTCGTCCGCAGCGCCCGACGCGCGGGCATGAATCTGGGCCCCTTCTACCTCGCCTGGGGTCTCCCCGCGTCCCCCGAGGCGTTGGACAGCATCGCCGATCTGCCCGCCTGGCCCGAGGACCCGATGGTGGATCGGTAGGACCGTGTGAGAACCTCCAGGCTGGTGCGTCCGGTGTCTCGGAGGAGGTGCCGGTGTCTCGGAGGAGGTGGAGGTCACGATGACGCGAACGAAGCTGGTGACGGTCGTTGCAGCGGCCCTGCTCTTGGGCGCCTGCACCGCGTGGTCGGGCCCCGGGGTGTTCGGTGGCATCGGGCTGCTGCTCCTGTTGCTGTTCGTCGGCGGCGCCCAATCCGGGTGTATCGAAGACAAGCCAGACCCCGACCCCGAAGACGCCATGGTCGGCCCATGCCTGACGGATGCCGGGCCCTACGACGCCTACATCGGCCCCTGCCTCAGCATCGAAGACGACGCCTCGATCACCCCGTGCCTCGGCGCCCTCCTCGAGGACGCCGGGCCCGACGCCTACCTCGGGCCCTGCCTCCAGCCGCCCCAGGAGGACTTCGGGCCGCCGGTCATCGACGCCGAGCCCGACGCCCCCCTCGGTCCCTGCCTCGACATCGAGCCCGACGCCGGCTCTGCGTCCCTCGACCGGCCCGCGCCGGCGTACGCCCACGCATCGACACCCGACCCTCGCTCGCGCATCCTCGACCGTCTCATCGACGAGGGCCGGCTGCCGGACGACGTCGCCGAGCGGTTGAAGCGCCGCTCCTGATGACCACCCCGCGCGTCCCGCGGCTGGACCTCGAGCTGAACCACGGCTGCGACCACCGGTGCGGCCACTGCTACAATGTGTGGAACGCCAGTGGCGCCGACTACCCGCGGGGGACACTCCCGACCGACGCCTACCTCGCGATGGTGGGCGAGCTCGTCACCAGCAGCGGCGCGGAACACATCACGGTCACCGGCGGCGAACCCCTGGTGCACAAGGACGCGATGCACATCATCGAGCGCGTTTGCGGCTTGGTGGAGACCGTCGCGCTCATCACCAACGGCAGTCACGTCGGCCCGGAGCGCGCCGCACGGTTCGCCGCCTGGGGGCTCCGATCGGTCCAGCTCACGCTGCTGTCTGCCCAGCGCGACCGACACGACGCGCTGAAGGGCGCCATCTGTTTCGACGACACGCTCAGAGCCGCCCTCGATCTGCGCGACGCCGGGGTCTCGGTGCAGGTCTGTTTCGTCGCGACCCGCGAGAACTGGAGCGACTTCGCCGATGTCGTCGAGCTCTGCGCGGTCCTCGGCGTCCCCTCCATCACCTACAACCGCATGTCGCCGGCGGGCCTCGCCACCGATCACATCGACCGGCTCCTACCCACCGTCGAGCAGGTGGAGCACAACCTGGCCACCGCCGAGGGCGTCGCGAAGCCCCTCGGCATCCGCGTCGCGACCGCGATGCCCATCCCGCCCTGCCTGATCCGCATGGAGCGCTACCCGTGGGTCCGCTTCGGCCTGTGCAGCACCGGCACCGCCTCGCCGAACATCGTCGTCGACCCGTTGGGCAACGTGCGCCCGTGCAACCTCTCGAGCCACGTGATGGGCAACGCCCTCGAGCACGCCTGGCCAGACATCCACGCCGACGCCTGGTTCCAGGGCTTCCGCGCGCAGGTCCCCGATGCGTGCCGCGGTTGTGCCTACGAGCGCTCCTGCCAGGGGGGCTGCAAGGAGAGCGCGCTGGCGACGTACGGGGATCTGCGACACCCAGAGCCCTTCCTTCACCGCGCCCTCACTGGCGCGACGAACGCTGGTCTGGTGCAGATCACGTGAGCCGCGAGCCGGCCGTCCTCCTCATCTCGCCGGGCATCCTCAAGTGGACGGACATGGACTTCGGGCTGCCGCATCTCGTGAGCCTCGGCGGCTACCTCCGCCACCACACGGGGGTGCGCGTCGAGATCCTCGATCTCAACTACGAGGGGGGCGACCACCGGCACCTCGAGCGCACCCTCGACGACCTGGGCCCCTTCCACCTCGTCGGGCTGAGCTGCTACTCGAGCTTCGATCTTCTGCGCGTGCTCACCCTGGCGCGCTTCCTGCGCCGCCTCCTCCCGGACACCCCGCTCGTCACCGGCGGCTACCACGCCAGCGCCGTCCCGGAGGATCTGCTCTTCGACGGCTCCCCCTTCGACGCCGTGCTCCGTGGCGAGGGGGAGCGCCCCCTGACCGCCCTGGTCGAGCAGATCCTCGGCGGTGGGTCCATCGAGCGGGGGATCATCGATCGCGACGTCGTCCCGGATCTCGACGAGCTGCCCCCCTACGCCTGGGACCTCCTCGATCGCTACTGGCCCCGAGCCGGCGACATCGGGCGCAAGCTCCAGATCTACCTCTCCCGAGGCTGCCCCTACCACTGCACCTTCTGCATGGAGCGCTCGAAGAGCGGCTACGCGTGGCGCGCGTTCAGCCCCGAGCGGGCGACGGACGAGCTGCGCCGCCTCGCGAGACGCACCGATCTCTCCCGCTGGATCGTCAACATCGCCGATCCGCTCTTCGGTCTGCACCGCGGCTGGCGACGGACGGTCCTCGAGGACATCGTGCGCGAGGGCATCCAGCCCCGGCAGTTCTGGACCCTCACCCGCGCCGACGACCTCCAGGAGGAAGACGTCTCGCTCCTCGCCCGCGCGCGCTTCTCCATCGGGATCGGCGTCGAGTCCGGCAGCCCGGAGATGCTGCGCATCATGCAGAAGGGCAACACACCCGAGCGCTACCTGGCGTCCCTGGAGCGCCTGATGCGCCTGAGCAAGGAGCACCGGCTCAACTGGGCCGCCAACATCATCGTCGGGCACCCCGGCGAGACGCCCGAGACATGCCGCGAGACCCACGCCTTCCTCACCCGCCTCTTCACCACGGCACCGGAGACCTGCGGGTGGCTCTCGATCGACCCCTTCCGCCTCTATCCAGGCGCCCAGGTCCACGAGCAAATGCACGCCTGGAGCGCCACTCACGGCGCCCGTTTCCACCACCCGGAGTGGTGGAAGTCCTGGTACGACGGGCCCTTCCGCGCCCAGCACATCGACCCCAGCGCGAGCCTCGACTACGAGGGCCGCCTCCGCTTCATGTACGAGGCCTACGCGCCCCTCGTCCGTCAGGTCGCCGCGCGTTTCCGCGGCCAGGGGCGCGGCGTGGACCGCGTCTTCGCGCGCAGCCTCGCCGAGCAGGCGGAGCAGATGTCACCCCGGCGTCGCGACGCGCTCATCGCCCGCGGACGACGCGCCGCCCAGGACGCTCAGCGGCCTGACATACGGGCCTCCGTGGCGATCGTCCGATCCCCGATCGGCATGCAGATAAAAGATCCCGCCGTCCGACGCCGGGAGGAGGCCGTCCGCCAACTGCTCGAGACCGGCGTGCTGCGTACCGAGGCCGTCGTCTGCGCCCTGCTCGAGGTCTCCCCCGAGCGCTACCTGGGCGCCGACGCGACCGAGGCGCTGCTCACGGGCGGCCTTCGCCTCACGGCGCTGGCCTTGGAGGCCCTCGGCGCCGGGGCCGGCGAGCGCGCCGCGGACCTCTACGCCGAGGCCGGCTACAACAGCGCGATCCTCTCCCGCCTCGTGGGCGCGAACGGTACGGTGATGGCGGTCTGCCCAGGCGGCCCCCCGCGGCGCCTCGCCATTGGCGCCCACACAGCCGGCCTTTCGAATGTGCGCGTCACCGACGGGGACGGGACCGCCGGGGCGGGGCTCGAGGGTCTGTTCGACGTGCTGCTCCTCGACGCTGGTCTGCCTCGTTGGCCACGCGCGCTGCGCGATCGGATGCACCCCGAGGGTGGTCGCGCCGCGACGTATCTGGGCCCGCGCTTCCGACCGATGGACCTCGTCTGTCTCACGCGCGACGGCGACTCAGTGCGCGAGCGGCGGCTCGCGGTCGCGCGGTCGACGCCGGCGCGGGGCGCCCAGGGCTGGCTGCGATGATCCACTTCGAAGCGGCGCTCCACGTCGAGCTGCACTACCACCTGCTCTCGCATCTCGATCTCGGCCGCGACGCGGCCTCGATCTACCGCCCGCGACACCCAACGCCGGCCTGGACCTCTTCTGCCCGCGCCGGCTACGACGGGCTCCCTGCCCAGGTGCGCGCGCTGCGAGCCTCGGACCTCGACGCGCTGTGCGAGTCCTCCCCGGCCCCCTGGGCGGACGCCCTCAGGGCCGCGGCGGCGCGGCATCCCTGGCCACCGCCACCGCCGACGACGGAGGCGATCGCGCCCGCGCTGGCGCGCATCCACACGACGCTCTGGGCGCTCGCGGACTCGGCGCCGCCACCGCTGCGGGTCTTCGACACGCCGGCCCTGGGTACCCATGGCCGCGCCACGATGCTCGAGGGGGTCCAGATCGTCGCCGTCTCCCTGGCAGACCCCGAGCACGCCCTCTGTCAGATCGCCCACGAGGCCTGCCACGCCGTCACCGATAGCGCGGTGCGGGCCCGCATCGGCGGCGTGCCCGATACTCGCCCCGGACACCCCGGCTTCGCGCTGCACCACGCCCTCGAGGCGGTCGCCATCGAGGTGGTGCGAGACGTCACAGCGGAGGTCGAGCCGGCGTGGTCGGCGACGTACGCGCGGTGGTGCTCTACATTCGAGGCATGAAGCGTGCCCTCTTGCTGCTCACCCTCGCCGCCTGCGACGACGGCGCCTCGGCGACCGTCGACGCCGAGGCCCTCGACGGGCCCCATGCCTCCGACGTCCGCCCCCTCCTCGACCGGCGCCTCCGGGACGCGGGTCCGCCCTCCGACGCGCGGATCTACCCTGACGCCCGCCGCTGGCCGCCGCGCCCCGCCCCCCGGGGCACCGACGAGATCGCGGCGCCCGAAGGCTGGCGCTGGGCGCGGGGCCTGATCCACCTGCACTCACCGCTGAGCCATGACGCCTGTGATGGAGAGCCCCGTCCGGGCGGCGTCTACGACGCGGAGTGCCTCGCAGATCTCCGCTTCGGGCTGTGCTTCGACCGGCACGACTTCGCGTTCCTCACCGATCACAGCGACTCCTTCGCGGAGCACGAGACGCTCGCCGAGACCCTCTGGCTGCGACCCACAGACGACGCGATCCTGGGGGCCGAGGGGACGCCCATCGCGAGCCGCTGGGCGTGCCCCGATGGTCACCGCGTGATCCTGACGGCGGGCTTCGAGTCCGCGCTCATGCCGGTGATGCTGACGCGAAAGCCTGCGCCGGAGCTGCATCGGCACGACGACGCCGAGACCGCCGCGGCGCTTCGCGACGACCACGGCGCGCTGGTGCTCCAGGCCCACCTCGAGGCCCGGGACATCGAGCAGCTCCGGGCGATCGGCCTCGACGGGGTCGAGATCTACAACCTCCACGCCAACCTGGATCCCGACGGGATGTACTGGAACGAGCTGGTCGCCGCGCTTCGGGATTGGCTGCCGGCGGGCTTCGAGGGCGGGCACCCGGACCTCGCCTTCCTGGCCGTCGTGCGGCCCATCGCGCCCTCCGTCGATGCCTGGGACGCGCTGCTCCCCCACCAACGCCTGACGGGCTTCGCGGGCAGCGACATCCACCAGAACACCAACATCCTGCCCACCCACGACGGCGAGCGGCTCGACAGCTACCGGCGCCTCGGCGGCTGGTTCTCAAACTACCTGCTCGTCCGCGACCGCACGCTCCCCGAGCTGCGGGCGGCGCTGAAGGAGGGTCGGGTCTTGGTCGCCTTCGACGCCCTGGGACACCCCGACGGCGTGGACTTCGCGGCGGTCAGGGCGGACGGGACCCGGGTCGAGATGGGTGGCGCGACGCCGCTCGACGCGACGACGAGGCTGACCTTCCAGGTGTCGTCTCCCGATCCGATCCAGGTGCGGCTCTTCCGCGTGGACGAGGAGGGCCGGACGCTGGTGCTCGAGACCGACGGGCCCTTCGTCCACGAGCCCCTCGCCCGGGGGGCCTATCGGGTCGAGGTCTATCGAACGCCGGTCTCCCTCGCCCCCGAGCTCGGGATCGTCGCCGACACCTTCGTGCGACCGACGATCTGGCTCTACACGAACCCGATCTACGTGGAGTAGCGGCGCCGTACGCCGAGCAGGAGCAGGATCCACAGGGAGCCCGCCGCCCCATGCGTCGTGTCGCATCCGCCCTCGAAGCGGGCGGTCTCGGCGCCGTCGCCGACGACCCGAACGACCAGCCCCGGCTCGTCGAGGGGGGGCTTCGCGTCGGGGGCGGGCGCCTCTCCTTCGGGCGTCTGGCCGGGCTCGGTGGCGGGCGGCTCCGTCACGGGCGGCTCCGAGGGGACCACGCCACAGGTGTAGGCCTCGGGGCACAGGCCCGCGACGTCGACGTCGATGTTGACGCAGACGGAGGCGCCACCGGAGGCCGCGCAGCGGGTGGAGCCAGGGCCGGGGCAGTCGTCGTGCGTGCGGCACTCGAGGCGGCACCTCCCATCCGGTCCGCAGGTCGCGCCGGGGCCGCAGTCGCTGGCGGTCTCGCAGGCGCGACAGACGGCGCAGTCTCGGTCGACCGACCGGTCGCATGCGTCGCCCGTGCCGTCGGCGTCGAGGTCGCCCTGGTCGGGGTTCGACACGCCCAGGCAGTTGTCGATGTCGTCGATGGCGCCGTCGAGATCGGCGTCGAGCGTCGGCGGATCGGCCCATCCGGGGGGGGCGTAGCCACCGGTCCGCGCCGCGTCCAAGGCCCGCGCCTTCACCCAGTCGGCCCACCCGGCGACGGTCGAGTAGACCGGATAGACGCAGCCCTCGCCGCCGCGGGAGAGGGCGCCGAGGACGCGGCCCTGGGCGTCTATGGCCGGGCCACCGGAGTCGCCCTGGCAGGTGCCGTCGTCGCCGACGAGCTCGGTGCCCGTCACCCCCTCGATGCCGGCACATCCGGGCCCCGCGCACAACACCTCGCGGCCGGTGATGATGCGCCGCTGACCCGCGCCCGCGCCGGCCCCCGTGTGGCCGTAGCCGATGGCCGTGAAGCGCTCTCCGGGGCGCGGGTAGTCGTCCAGCCGCGGCGTGAGCGGCGAGGCCTCGGCCACGCTGGCTTCGAGAACCAGCAACGCGATGTCGTATCCACAGACGCCCGAGCGCCGCTGAGGCACGTGGACCTCCCGTACGCGGTAGTAGCGGCCCTGGTCGCTGAGGGTCGCGTCGGGCGTGACGAAGAACGCGCCCGGGGCGCCGGTCGCGCCGAAGCGCGCCACGTCGCAGTCCACCGCCTCGTTGGGGAGCTGCGCGACGCAGTGATGGGCCGTCAACACGAGGTTGGGGGCGATGAGCGAGCCCGAGCAGAGCCCTACGCCGTCGGGGAGCTCGGCGATGATGCCCACCACGTTGGGGTGGTCGAAGTCGTTCGCGCCGCCGCGGATGGCGTGCTGCGCACGGGCGAGGCGGACCTCCCCCCGGTCCGCGGGGGCGCAGGCGGCGAGCAGAAGCAACGGGAGCAGACGGCGCACGCCCGGGATCTACGCAAGCATCGTTCCGGGCGCCGCGGCCCCGGTTCTGCCGCGATCGGGGTCAGTTGGCCTCACACCGCGCGGAGGTGAGACCCAGGCGTCCCGGGGTCAGTCGACCCGGGCGGCGAGGAGCGTGCGGGCGATCTGTGAGGTCTGAATCTCGTCGGTCCCGCCGTAGATCTGGAGCACCTTCGCGTCCCGGCAGAGCTGCTCGACCTGGTACTCGGCCATGTAGCCGTTGCCGCCGAAGAGCTGGACCGCCTCGAGGGCGCTCTCCATCGCCGCCTGGGCGCAGTAGAGCTTGCACGCCGACGCCTCCGCGAGGTCCATCCGGCGGCGCCACCCGGCCAACTCGATGAGGCGGAAGACGAGGTTCGTCAGGTTCATCCGCGCGACCTCCATCTTCGCCAGCTTGAGCTGGATGAGCTGGAACTCACCGATGGGCCGACCGAACTGAACCCGCGTAGCGGCGTAGTCGGTGCTCAGCTTCAGGCATTGCTCCACGATGCCGAGGGCCATCCCGACCACGCCGGTGCGCTCGCTGCTGAAGGTCTGCTTGGCGGCGCCGCGGGCGGGCACGTCCTCGGTCTCGCCCAGGAGCCGGTCGGCGGGCACGCGGACGTCATCGAGGAAGAGCTCGCCGGTCGGCGAGGCGTGCAGGCCCATCTTGCGCAGGGGCTTCGAGCGCACCAGGCCGGGGGTGTCGCCGTCGAGGACGAAGGAGACGATCTTGCGGCGCTCCGCCGGCGAGCCGTCGTCGAGCTTGCAGATATAGACGATCGTGTCGGCGTAGGGGCCGTTGGTGATGAAGGTCTTCTGCCCGTTGAGCACGTAGGTCTCGCCGTCCCGAACGGCCGTCGCCCGCATCGCCCCGAAGGCGTCCGAGCCGCTGCCGGGCTCGGTGATCGCCCACGCCCCCACCTTGTCGAGGGTCAGCAGGTCGGGGACGAAGCGCTCCTTCTGGGCGATGGTGCCGCGGCGCAGGATCGCGTTGGCGGTGAGCCCGATGCTCACGCCCAGGGCGGTGATCATTCCCGGGCTGTAGCGCGACAGCTCGATGGTCGGGATGATCCGCATGGCCGCCGCGTCGGCCGCGGATTGGTTGTACGTCGTCGCCTTGGGCTTCTCCGGTCGAGACGTCCCGGCCTTCTCACGCTCGAGGTCGCGGTGGAACTTCGCCAACGCCATCTCGCCCACCCCGAAGGTGGACATCATGCTTCGCAGCACCTCGTAGGGCGGCTCGTCCCCGAACTCGAGGGCCTCCCGCCGCGGCACGACCTCGGCGTCGACCCACTTGCGAAACATCGTCTGAATCTGTCGGTGCTGCTCGCTCCATTCGATCATGGGGCCTCCATCTTCCGCGGCTGGGGTCTTCGCGAAACGGATCATCCATCGTGGGCGGGTCGGTGACCAGCCCGTCGTCATGTCGGCCCCGGGATTTGTGCACCGCACAAATCTCTTGACCCATCGGCGACCCCCCACTACTCGTCGAGGGCACACTGGAGCGCGATCATCGACGATGAGCATCTCGAAGAGCTGGGAGAAGTGGGCGGGGGAACGGTTCGACCAACTGGCGCGTAACGAGGTCTTCCTCGGCCAGGTCGCGCGGGGGATGGAGAGGAGCCTCACGTTCGTTCGGCTCTTCGACCGGGTGGCCGAGCGATGGCTGAGGACGCTGCGGTTGCCGGTCGCGAGCGACCTCGCTGCGGTGCACAAGAGGCTCGACGAGTTCGAGCGCCGCCTCGACTCGATCGACGCGAGGCTCGAGGCGACGGATGCGGAGGGGTAGGACGATGCTGGAGGTCGCACGGGCGTTTCGGGAGGCGGCGGGCCGGGTGCTGCCCACGGAGCTTCGCGGGAGCGAGCGGACGGGCGGCGCGCTGCCCTACGAGGTGGTGGCGGCCCGGGGGCCGATGCGCGTGCTGTTCTACGCGCCGCGCGGCGACGTCCGGCTGCGGACGCCGGTGGTCTTCGCCTACTCGCTGATCAACCGCTACTACATCCTCGACTTCCTGCCAGGGCGGAGCCTGTTGGAGACGCTGACGGCGCGGGGGCATCCTTGCTACGTCATCGACTGGGGGCTCGCGGGGGCCGGCGAACGGTTCAAGACCTGGGAGGACTACACGGTCGGCTACATCGGTCTCGCGATGCGGACCGCGTGCGACCTCAGCGGCGTGGCCAAAGCGCACCTCTACGGCTACTGCATGGGCGGCACGATGGCCCTGTCGTACGCCGCGCTGCGCCCGGAGCGGGTGGCGACCTTCACGGCGATGGCGACCCCGGTCGACTTCCACGACAGCGGGCTGCTCAGCCGCTGGACCCGGCCCGACACCTTCGATGTCGACTCGATCGTCGACACCTTCGGGAACGTCCCCACGTGGCTGATGGAGGGCGGCTTCCGGTTCCTGGCACCGATCGGCAACCTGACGAAGTGGCGCGACCTCTGGCGCAATCGCGAGAAGGAGGGCTTCGTCGAGACCTGGCGGGCGCTCGAGCGCTGGTCGTCGGATAACGTGCCATTCCCCGGCGAGGTGTATCGGCAATACATCCGCGACTGCTACCAGCGAAACGCGCTGGTGCGAGGCGAGATGCGTGTGGGGGGGGAGCGGGTCGATCTCGGACGCCTCGAGTGCCCACTCTTGATGGTGCTGGCGGAGCGCGACCACATCGTGCCTCGAGCGAGCTCCGCGGCGTTGTTGGACGTGGTCGATCGCGAGCCCACGGTGCTCGAGTTCCCCACCGGACACATCGGGCTGAGCACGAGCTCCAGGGCGCCCACGACGTTCTGGCCACCCATCAGTGAGTGGCTGGTCGAGCGGGACGGGTGAAGGGGTATCCCTCGAGTGCCTCGATCACCGGGGCGTCGGACTGGGTGGGCCAGTGGGCGGTGACGGCGCCCTGGCGGGTGGCGATCCACGAGGTGGAGACGGGTCGTCGAGTGCGCTACGGCGAGCTGGACGCCCGCGGGTGGCGGCTCGCCAACGCGCTGGCAGAGAGGGGCGTGACCGCTGGCGACCGGGTGGCGTTGCTGGCGCGAAACCGCGTCGAGAGCTTCGAGTTGCTGGTGGCCTGCCTTCGTCTGGGCGCCGCGTTCACGCCGTTGAACTGGCGCCTCTCCCACGTCGAGCTCAGCGAGATCGTGGCGCGCTGCGCGCCGCGGTTGTTGCTCCACGACGGCGCGTCTGCGGAGGGGGCCTTTGCCCTCGACCTGCCGAGGATCGAGATCGGCGACGCCTACGAGCGGCTGCTCGCGGAGGCGAGCGAGGTGGGGCGCCCACGGACTCACGACGGGGAGACCACGGCGATGCTGCTGTACACCAGCGGCACCACCGGCCAGCCCAAGGGCGTGATGCTCCCCCACCGGCAGCTCTTCTGGAACGCCGTCAACACCGTCTGGGCCTGCGACCTCAGCCCCGCAGACCGGGTCCTCGCGTTCCTCCCGCTCTTCCACACCGGCGGGCTCAACTGCCTCGCGACGCCCACCCTGTACCGCGGCGGCACGGTGGTGCTCATGGAGGCCTTCGAGCCCGAGCGGGCGCTGGACGCCATCGAGCAGCACCGCGTCACGGCCACCGTGGCGGTCCCGGCGATGTACCGGATGCTGGCCGACGCCGGGCTCGACGCCCACGACCTGTCGAGCCTGACCGCGCTGTTGTGCGGCGGCGCCCCGTGCCCCGACGCGCTGCTCGACACGTACCTCGACCGCGGGCTGTGCTTTCGGCAGGGCTTCGGGATGACGGAGGTCGGCCCCAACTGCTTCAGCCTGCCGCCCTGGATGGTGGGGCGGCTCCGCGGCTCCGTCGGCCAGCCCGTGCTGCACGGGGACGCCCGGGTGGTCGACGAGTCCGGGCGGCCGGTGCCCGCTGGCGATGTGGGCGAGCTATGTCTGGCGGGTCCGCACCTGTGCAGCGGCTATTTCGAGGATCCCGAGGCCAGCGCGGCGGCCATCCGTGACGGGTGGATGCACACCGGGGACTACGCGCGGGTCGACGAGGAGGGCTGGTTCTACATCGCGGGCCGCAAGAAGGAGATGTTCATCAGCGGCGGGGAGAACGTGTACCCGGCGGAGATCGAGAACGTCCTGCTCGGATGCCCCGGCGTGATCGAAGCGGCGGTGGTCGCCGTCCCCGATGCGCGGTGGGGCGAGGTCGGAGTGGCGGCGGTGGTCGGTGAGATCGACCCGTCCGCGGTGCGAGCGTTCTGCGGTGAACGGCTGGCGCGCTTCAAGGTGCCCAAGCGCGTCGTCCGCGTGGACGCGCTGCCCCGCAACGCCAGCGGGAAGGTGCTACGGCCCACGCTGAAGGCGCAGCTCACGTGAGGGCCTGGCGACTGGGGTGGCTCCTGCTCCCGCTCGGCGGCTGCTTCGCCGAGCCGGACTTCACGGAGGCGGTGGAGCCGGACGCGGCGGCCGTCTTCTCCGACGCGGCCCCCGAGGTCGACGGCGCCGGGGTCCGGGACGCGGGGGACGCGGGCGGCTTCGATGCGGGGCCCGACGCGGCCCCGGTCGCGCTCGTGGGGGCGTGGGTGAGCGAAGGGGGCGACGTGGCGCCGCTGCTGGCCGGCCCGCCGGCGAACCTGATTCGACTGGAGGCCCACTTCGGGGCCGACGGCGCGCTGCGCGTCGCCTTGACGAACGAGCGGTCGCAGCGCTTTGAGCTGGGTGCACGCTACACCCTCGATTCGTCCACCGACCCCGCCGGGATCGAGGTGGTGCAGCACGAGCCGGAGCCGGCTCGACTCGAGGGGATCTGGCGGGTCGAGGGGGCGGTGCTGACGTACGAGGTCGCGCAGACCGAGCCGCCGATCGCCGACGTCACGCCACCGACGGCCGCGGGCGGGTTCGGATCGACCAGCCACGGGGCCTACGGCCGGGACAACGTGCAGACCTATCGGAGGGCACCGTGAGCCTGGCGGCGATTGAGCGGAGGACACCGTGAGCCTGGCGGCGATTGAGCGGAGGACACCGTGAGCCTGGCGGCGGTTGAGCGGAGACAATGAACGTCTGCCTGATGCTCGCCCTGATGGAGGCGTCCCTCCCCGCCGCTCCCGTGGCGGAGGCGGCCGTCGAGCCGCCGCTGGAGACGTGGCGCTACACCGGGCTCTATCTGGCGCGGGGGACGCGAACCAACGTGGTGGGCACCAGCCGGCTGACGGAGGGCCAGCTCGTGGGTCGGCTCTTCGGACCGAACGGGAGCACCACCGACGACGGCGGGCACACCTACGCCGAGCAGCGCTACCTCGGCTTCCTGGAGCACGCGCCGGCCTACCTCGATGGACGCGCGGTCCTGCGGCTCGGCGCCGAGGTCGACTTCACGTTCGGCGACGCGAGCAACACGTCGGGGGCGAACCGGGGAGGTGCCATCAACGGCGACACCGTCAACCTTCAGACGAAGCGGCTGGCGGTCGACGTGGCGCTGGGTGGCGGCGTGCGGTTGGTGGTGGGGTTGCAACCGCTGGCCGACAGCGCCCACGACCCGGCCCGCGCGCACCCGAACACGCTGCTGCACGGCGGCACCCACCTCGCCTTTTGGGGGACCGACGCCGCGGGGGCGAACCTGTTCGGCCGTTGGGGCGGCGTCGCGGCGCGGCTCGGGTGGTTCGACCTCTACGCCAACGGGAGCGGGGACGACGACGCGCAGCTCTTCATGGCGGACGCAGAGGCCGAGGTGCTCCGAGCCACGCGGGTCGGGCTGCACGCGTGGTGGCTGCGCGACCGGTCTCGCGGCGCGGGCACGGGGCCGGGGAGCGCCTTGGCGACGCACAACGGAGCGAGCCCACTGCCCTTGGGCCCCGACGTCTCCGAGGGGGACGCCCTGTGGTTCGCCGTGGACGCGAGCTACGAGCGGTGGTTGGCCGGCGGTCCCGTGTCGGTGAGCGGCTTCGCCATCGCGAACTACGCCCGCTTCGAGGTCGAGAGAGGGGTGCCCGACGCCCAGCGCTCGGCGGAGGCGGGGATCTACGACGCGGCGGACGCGGATCTGGTCGGGCTGATGGCGGATCTCGAGGTGGGCTGGCGCTGGGGCCGGACGGACGGGGACGTGGTTACGCTCGAAGGGCTCTACGCCAGCGGGGATGACCGGCCGGACGACCGGGTGCTGTCGAACGTGTTGACGGGGAGTAGCTGGGGGGCTCCGGGTGCCCTCCACGCGACGCACCGCTCGTTGCTGCTCTTCCCCGACGCGCGCTCCGTGAACCGACACGTGGCGCTGGTCTACGACCCGGCGAACCTCGGCTACGGGGTGGCCGCGGGGTTCGCCAACGCGGCGATGGACGTGATCCCGCACCGACTCAACGTGAAGCTGGGCGCGGCCCTCGCGGGGGCGGCGGCGAAGCCCGAGGGGGGCGAGCGCATGATCGGCCTGGAGGGCAACCTCGAGCTGGTCTGGCGACCGATGCCGCTGCTCTGGCTGGGGGCCCACGGCGCGGTGGTGCGATGGGGCCGCTTCCTCGAGGGGAGGGTCGATGAGCGCGCCTCACCGGCGGCGCGACCCTGGACGACGTACCTCAGCCTCACGTGGTTGCAGATATGAGGTGGGCGATGGCGCTCCTGCTCACGGCCTGCGGCGGTGTCAGCGAAGGGTACCGCCCGCTCGAGTTCGCCGAGCTGTCGGCGCCGGGTGCGATGAGCGTGGCCCGGGTGGGGCCGTACGAGGTCGCCGTCCACGACTCGGGGCCAGCGGACGCGTCGGTGACGGTGGTGCTGCTGCATGGGCTGGGCGAACACGCCGGGTACTGGCGGACGAACGTGCCGGCGCTGGTCGCCGGGGGCGCACGGGTGGTGGTCCCCGATCTGCTGGGCTACGGCCGATCGGACAAGCCGGCGGTGGGGGCGAGCACGGACGCGAGGGGGCGCCCCGTCAACGCGTACGGGCCTGGAGCCCAGGCGGCGCTCACGGCGGGGCTCCTCGACGCGCTGGGGATCACCGCTCCGGTGGTGCTCGTCGGCCACTCCATGGGTGGGCAGATCGCGATCCGCTTCGCCTTGACGTGGCCCGCGCGGGTCACGCGGCTGGTGCTGCTGGCGCCGGCGGGGGTCGAGCGGTTCACGCCGGGGGAGGCGCGGTGGTTGAAGCGGGTCTCGACGCCGGCGGCCTTCGCGCGACGGGACGCGGCGGCGCTCGACGCGCACTTCCGACGGTACGTCTTCGGGCGCTGGAGCGCCGAGGCGGCGCACCACCTGGAGGAGCGGGTGCGCGTCCGGCGCGCCCGGGACTTCGACGCGTATCTGGGAGCCGTGGTCGGCGGGATCCACGGGATGCTGGACGAGCCGGTGGTCGATGAGCTGGGGACGCTCAGGCCCCCAGTCGCGGTGCTGATCGGCGCGTCCGACGGGTTGATACCAAACCCCGTCCTCCATGGCGGGGAGCCGGCAGACGTGGCGGCGCAGGCACGCGGAGCCTTGCCCGCCGGCGCCCGCGTCGAGGTGGTCGCCGGCGTCGGCCACATGATCCAGACCGAGGCACCCGAGCGGGTCGCCGCGGCCATCCTGGAGGTGAAACCGTGACCATTCCCCGGGCCGACGGTGCGGCGCCGACGCTGATCAAGCGCTACGCGAACCGACGCCTCTACGACACGGGCCGCAGCGCCTACATCACGCTCGACGACCTCGCGGGCGACATCGCGGCGGGGCGCCGGGTGCAGGTGATGGACGCCAAGAGCGGCGCCGACCTCACGCGCCGGACCCTGGTGCAGGTGCTCCTGACGGACGCCCAGGTGGAGAAGCTCGACTTTCTTCCCGAGGAGTTCCTCCGCACGCTGATCCAGCTCGAGGACCGGTCCTTGATGCGGCTCTTCGCGCACTACACGCGGATGACGCTGAGCTCCTTCGCGGTCGCTCAACAGGCCGTCGAGCAGAACCTCGAGCTGCTCAGGAACATGGCTCCGGTGCCGGGGGATCTGATGAGCGCGCTGGGCAACCTCATGGGCGGCCGCAAGAAGGACGAGGATTGACGGCTTGGCTCCTGGCGCTGGGTGTGCTCGCCTCGCCGCGCTTCGAGGTGGTGCGGCCCTGCGACGATATCGAGCCCCTCCGGTGGGAGACGTGGCTCTATCGTGACGGGGGCGAGGGGCTCTTCGAGCACGAGGCGTTTCTGCCCGAGACCGAGTGGCGCGCGGGGGCGCAGGACGTGACGGGGGCGCGCCTCGTCGCCGACTGTTTCGGGGTCGGCGACCCCCACAGCCGCGACGTCCTGGTCCATCACTACCCGCCCGCCCCCCTGACCCCGCCCCGCGTGCGCCCGGTCCTGCTGGTCCCCGGCGCGGGAGATAACGCCCTGCGCTCCCTCAGCTTCCTGGCGGTGACGCTGTCGAGGGCTGGCTTCCACGCCTACGCCCTCACCTTCGCCCACCGGCACGGCGACAACTTCCAGCAGGCGGAGCACGTCGCCAACGCCCTCGGGGTGATCTCGGCGGCCCACCCGGGCGTGCGCGTCGATGTCGTGGCCTACTCGAAGGGCGGGCTCGCGGCGCGGATCTATGCCTCGAACGCCCCCGGGATCGAGTGGCCCCACGCCGGCTACGAGGCCCACTCGACGCGCTACCGCGGGGATATCGGACGCCTGGTCCTGCTCGGCGCGGCCAACGCGGGGGTCGACACGATCTTCCGCTGGCCCACCGCGAACCTGCTCTCCGTCGGCGCCACACCGCCCGACGCCCCCACCTCCTGGACCCGCTACTGGGGCGGGGGCGTCCCGGTCGATCTCACCGCGCGCAACATCTCGGCGGCCGACCACTTCCCGGGGCAGAGTCAGCTCATCGCCGATCTGCGCGGGCTCCACACGCTCCCGGGTGGCAACGCCGCCTTCGGTCTGTACGGGAACCAGCCCGACTACCTCACGACCTATGTCGGCGGGCTCGGCTTCGTCAGCGAGTCGCTGGGGATCGAGCACGCGATCGACGCGGGCCTGCGGACCATGGAGGTGGTCCAGCGAAACGGCGTCGACCCGAGCGTCGAGCTGTACCTGGTCGCCGGCGGCAACCCGATCTCAAGCGTGGGGAGCCTCGGCGACGGGCTCTACCAGGCGTGGTGGGGGGACGCGGACGCCACGGCGAGGCGCCAGGCCTGGGAGGCGTTGGTCGCGGCGGCCCTCGACGATCTCTTCCCGTGGTGGTCCGAGGCCTTCGCCGACGATCTGCCCCGGCTCTTCGCGGGGACGGCGTTCCTCGGGGAGGTGAGCGGGGCGTCCGACGGGCTCGTCTTCGTGGACAGCGCCCTCGACGAGAGCGGCGTCACGAGCGCCGGCGCGCGGGTCATCGAGTCGCACCTCTTCACCGGGCTCAACCACGCGGAGCTCGTCGCCGCCGGGCAGCTCGCCGCCGACTTCTACGGCGACGCGGAGCTCGCGGGACCGCTGCACGACCCCGCCCTCGCCGCGAAGTACGGGCGCGCCGAGAACCAGATCGTCGAGTGGCTGCGCGGGGTGCTCGAGGGCCCCGTCCCAGAGGTGCCCCCGACCCCGGCGGACGCGGGCTGCCCAAGGTGCACCGACGCGACCGTGGACGCCGCGGCCGACGGGGGCCCCGACGCGACGGACGACACCGGCCCCCCCCCCCTCGAGGGCGAGCCAAGATCGCGGGAGCGCGGCGACGGTGGGTCGTTCGCCCCGGGAGAGCGCTTCGGCGGCTCCTGCTCGACCACCACCACCGGGGGCTCCTGGCTCTGGCTCCTGCTCGGGCTGCGGCGGCGGTTCAGGGGGTCGCGCCGTCGTACTCGATGACCAGCCCCGGCTTCGGCTTCGGCGTCGGTCTCGGGGCCTCGCGCCGCGCCGCCGCGCGGGTTCGCTTGACGGGCGTGGCCTTGGGGCTCTCCTCGATGGCCGGCGCGGGGGCGACCACCCGGATCTCCGGCACGTGGACGTAAGGGGCGTCGGCCACCTCGATCACCGGGGGCGCCACGACAAAGCGTAGCGGCTCGACGACGGGACGCTGGCTGTAGAGCAGCGCGAGGATGATCCCCGTGACGCACAAGAGCGGGAGCGCGACGACGTTGAGGTAGAAGACCGCGCCGCGCCCGACCGCCGGGGGCGCCGCTGTCGCAGGCACCGACTCGAACACCGTCCGCACCGGGCCCGAGGACATAGCGACGCACGCGGGCGTCGGCTCGGGGGGAGGCGCCTGCGAAGCGAACATCGCCTGACGGTGGGTTTCGGCGGCCCGCTGGCGCGCCCGCTCCGCCTCCAAGAGCGCGTCGATCTCCAGT
The DNA here is from genome assembly GCA_964402225.1 of uncultured Nannocystaceae bacterium. Taxonomy (GTDB): domain Bacteria; phylum Myxococcota_A; class Bradymonadia; order UBA7976; family UBA1532; genus CAYOBQ01. The sequence goes on from CAYOBQ010000036.1 coordinate 57,073, forward strand.
TGCCGCGCGGCGTGCGCCCGAGCCGCCAGCGCCGCCTCCTCCGCCGACCGCGCTGTTCGCCGCGCCGCGATCCGATCGAGCTCGACGCGCCCCGCCGCTTCGGCCTCCGCCTTGATCTCCGCCAACAGGTCGTCGTCCACTGGGCACCTCCTAAAGACACCCTACGGACGAACCCGCGTCGCGATCTGTAAAAGGAATGTGGCGTGCCCTGGCTACGACGCTGCGGGTGAGCGTCCCATCCCCACGGCGACGCCACCTCGATGCGCGTGCCCTCCCCTTGCGAGGAGGTCACCGTGAAGTGGCCGCCGAGCAGCTCCGCGCGCTCCCACATCCCGAGCAACCCCAGGCGTCCGGCGGAGGCCGAGGTGGGCTCGAAGCCCGCGCCGTCGTCCTCCACCAGCAGGCGAGCCCCATCGTCGTCAACACGCTCGTGTACTGGTTCAGCGTGAACGTGACAGCTCGTGGTGCCGGCGAAACGAATCGAGACCGCGTTTGGCCGTGCCCAGAGGGCAGCTCGAATCCCACGGTTTCCGAGACTCGAAGGCGAGCGAACTCCCTCGATGCAGGCTGAGCAAGGCGACGGCAGGGCGGAACGTGTCGACGACGTTGAGGCGCGGGTGGCCATCGTCTTGGGGGTGCCGGGGCCTACCTCGTTCGCGGGACGGGACTCGCAAAGGCACCGATCGGTTGGCGGGCGCGTGCAGCGCGCCGCGTCGCGACTCTGCCGCCCCGTTCTAGGACGGCGCGGCAGACAAAGCGACCAAGTGATGTGCGTGCCCGCCGGC